>JALOAC010000007.1 GCA_023228985.1 Thiopseudomonas sp.
CGCCAGTAATTCGTTTGCACGACCCTTTAGCTCAATTACTGGGTAGCGCAACAGAGGGCATCATGGATTACCGTTACGCGGATGCAGTGCGGCTAGCAGGCCATTCTTGCCCAACGGTGGCCGGCGCTTTTCTGACTGCCAGAGCCGCATTGAATGCACTTTATCCGGATACGTTGCCCGAGCGTGGTGGTATCGCCATACAGATGCCAACACCTGAAACGCAGTGGACTACTGGTGTGGTCGCCCAAGTGCTGACCTTGTTGACCGGTGCTGCAGCGCAGGGCGGCTTCAAGGGAATTGGTGGTCGTTTCGCCCGTAACGGGTTGCTCAGTTTCGCGGCGCAAGAGGGTGACAATGACGCGCCGATCCGTTTCGAGCGCATGGACACTGGCGCTGCTGTAGCGGTGACCTTTGATGCTAACCGGATACCTGCCGATGAATCGCAGCGCGAACGCATGCAGGCGGTTATCCAAAACCGTGAAACACCTGAACAACAGATCGAGTTTGCCCGTCTATGGCAGGCGCGGGTACGCAAGATCCTTTTAGAGCATGCCGATGATCCAGCGCTGGTTCGCGTTGTTAAACTGGGCTAACAGCCGTCAATTCAATCTAGCGCAATCCCTGACATCTCTTGACTTGTAATGAGTTAAGAGGCTCTTCGCATTTAAGGGTGTAGCTGATTTCTAAACCCTCCTGACTTGTCAGGGAATCAAAAAAAAGCCATGGCAGTGAATTGTAGTCTGTGCACGGCCTGAGCTCAGTGTTTTTCTCGTTCCCCGACAAGTCGAGTCCCACAAAAGCCTGCCTGTTAGTATTTGCATTAAGTTGGATTTTGCACGAATGGGATTAACCAGCAGCGCAGAGTTTAGCGTTTGGCAGTTAAGAGATGTCAGTGAGGCTGTTGTGCAAGAGATGTAGTCGTGGCGAGCGAGATAAATGCATCCGAACGCGTATAAGAATAAAAACGCATTACGAAAAAAAATATAATTGATATTGATCATTTTATAAGTCAGCACTTTTGTTTCTGATACTTCATCGACATCTTTAAAAAAACATATGCTTGCTAGCGCTTGTCTCTTAGGGCAAGAGTCGAGCATAAGAAAGCCTCTGAATAACTACTTGGGTAGCTACCACTGCGTTAAAAGCGCACTCACAATCTTTAAATTGAGCGTGCTTTATCACGGCCCCGAAGGGGTGAGCGAAGCCAATATAATGCTCATTTACTTATGTAAATTGCGTTTTATCGTGCGTTTTGACTCGCTAGCGCTCGCCCTTCGGGTCAGCCTTTGGCTGTTACTCCCGTTGGTCGTTGCGCCTTGTGTTAGCGTCCTCGGTAATGTTATTCAGAAGCTTCTAAGTTTTTTTAAATTATAGTTGGAATAGCGTTTGAATAAGGCCTGTTGTAGGCGAAAATGCAAGTTTACTGGTAGAGAAATAATAATGAAAAACATCAGTGTCTCGATAAAACTATCCGTGGGGATAAGCTTAATTATACTATTGCTAGTGATTTTAACGGTTAATAATTTTAACAGCTTAAATCAAATTACCATGCGTTCTTCTAACATAGAAAAAATGGTTTTGATTAATGATTTGGCTGACGCCTTACAAATTACGAGTGCGTTTTATAAAATAAGTCCAGATGAAAAACACATCACGGCTACCCACTCAATAGCCGACAAGGTTAAGCAGACGGCGAGTGAGGCAAAAACAACACTCACTGCCGCTAGCAGCCATAAAATCATGGATGAAATCCAAGTCGACGTGGCGGAGTATGAACAATTATTCACCAGCTATGTTAATGCGCATAATCAGATAGAGGAAAATATCGCGGCAGCGGTTATCAGCGGTGCTGACACTAACGCTTCGCTGGCTGAGATGGACTCTTTAATTAACGGCAGCGTACAGCAGCCGATTCTGCATAATGACTTACATAGCGCTATAACAGGTCGACTCGTCACCAGTCTTGTTGATGCCAGACGCACACTTGCCTATTCAGCGCGGGTTTATATTACCGACAGAACTGACTCTAGTATTGAAAACCTAGAACAGTCGTACAGCGCATTGCTGGAGGTGGCGGGCAAACTACAGCCAAGACTTTCTGGCAGAGCAGCAGAGTTAAGAACAAAAATTGCATCCGATATTGACACTTATATGGACTTACTGGGCGCTATAGTCCCGCTAACAAAGGAACAGGTTAGCGCCGAAAAAAACATGAACGATGTTTATAAGCGCTTGAGCGCTGCTACCGAAGACCGGGTGCGCTTTGTTACCGACTTGGGTAGCCAGCAAATAAGTAGCGCAAAAACAGTCGCGGTTATCTTAACGTTAGCCGCGATTGCATTAGGTGCTTTAATTGGCTGGGTTATGACCAAACAAATCACTCAGCCACTAGACCAAGCCATCCGCATTGCTCAAGCCATTGGCAATCGAGATATGACCGGGCGTGGTGTGGAGCGACGTGGTGATGAATTTGGTGCTTTGTTGAATGCTCTGGATCAGACACGTTCGAATCTGCGTGAAGCCTTAGGTGAGGTCAATGATTTTACCTCGCAACTGGCTTCAGCGGCAGAGGAACTTTCCGCTGTGACAACGCAAACCAGTGCTGGGGTGCTTAGTCAACGTGAAGAAACGGAGCAAGTGGCAACAGCAATGAATGAGATGACGGCGACTGTGCATGAGGTTGCACAAAACGCAGAAGAAGCATCAATAGCTTCCGACAAAGCCAATCGTCTTGCTGCACATGGTGAGCAGGTATTGCAAAATGCACTGGATGCCAATGGTCGCTTAACTGCACAGGTGCAACAAAGTGCCGAAGCAATGCACAGACTTAATGAAGACAGTACCAATATTTCTACTGTACTGACGGTCATTAACGGTATTGCTGAGCAAACTAACCTGCTAGCACTAAACGCTGCTATCGAGGCGGCGCGAGCTGGAGAGGCTGGACGCGGCTTTGCAGTGGTTGCCGATGAGGTGCGCGGCTTAGCCCAGCGCACGCAAGAGTCCACCGCTGAGATTGAAGGGTTGATTAGCAGGCTGCAGACTGGCTCAGGAAAAGCTGTGACCATGATGGATAGCAGCCGAACGCTGGCAGACTCAACGCTAGAGCTGGTCAAAGAAGCCAGTAACGAATTGGGAGCCATCACACGCGTTATTGCTGAAATTCAGGCGATGAGCATGCAAATTGCCGCGGCAGCAGAGGAGCAAAGCTCAGTGGCTGAAGAAATCAATCGCAGTGTAGTAAGCGTCAATGGTATTGCTGAGCAGTCAGCCGCTGCCGTAGAAGAAACGGCAGCTTCGTCGCAAGAGTTGGCGCGCTTAGGGCAGGAATTGCAAGGGCTGGTTTCGCGCTTTCAGATATAAGGGGGCGTTGTATATACTGGCGCTGGCAATAATTCAGCGATTCAATGAACTTGGCATGTTGTTAATGATTAAGGCTTATATATTATTTACAATTACTTGATTTAAATATAAATGAACCTAAGAAAATTTCTGTACCGCAGTTTTATTTTATATGTAGTATTGCTCGCCAGTGTAATGCTGGTGAGCGTATGGGGTCATGAGTATTTTATATTTAGCCTAGATAAACAGCATAAATTTTACTATCTATCGATTCTTGGTTTGCAAGGCCTATTAACCGCAGTCTATGGATTTATTGTTTTTCGTCTCTACACTAGGTTGGTAGCGCAACAACATAAAGATACACAGCTTATATTAGATCGTTATCAACGCGCCGTAGAAGCTTCGCAGGAAGCTGTATGGGATTGGAGCTTAAACGATCAAGAAGAGGTGTTTTTCTCTGAAGCGTATTGCGCCAATCTAGGCTTTACCCAGGAAGAGTTTGGTAACACTCAGCAAGCATGGCGTAATCGTTTGATTCCTGAGGCACGTGAAAAAATATATCGGGATGTTTTGCGTTTTATTGCTGAGGGAGACGGCGCGTATGAAAAATCGTATCGCATGCTGCACCGGGATAACAGCCATCGTTGGATTCGCTCACGCGGCTGTATAATTAAAAACAGTCAAGGCAAGCCGGTACGCTTTATAGGTATTGCCCGTGATGTCACTGAGCAATATGCGGCAAAAGTACGCTTACAGCAGGCAGAAGCTGTCTTTGAGTCTACTCGCGAAGCGGTATTAATTACTGATCACGCTAGCAACATTGTGTACGTCAATCCATCCTTTACGCGTATCACCGGTTATAGCGAATCAGAAGTACTGGGTAGAACCCCAAGCTTGCTTAAGTCCAACCGCCACTCAAAAGAGTTTCACCGGAGTATGTGGGCTGATCTAAATGAAAAGGGCATGTGCAGTGGCGAAGTATGGAACTGTCATAAAAATGGTGAGCTGCTTAGGCAGTATCAAACGGTTAAAGCGATAAAAAGTGAAAACGGCATTGTTTCGCATTATGTTGCTGTTTTTTCAGATATTTCAACCACGGATAACTCCCTTTCAGAGCTGAGTTTTCTGTCCCTTTACGACCCACTAACAAAATTAGCTAATCGCATTCATTTGAGTGAACGACTAAAAATCTCCTTAGAAAGTGCGATCAATAAGCAAAAAAACAATGCTTTGTTTATAGTGGGTGTAGATCACTTTAAAAATATTAATGAGAGCTTAGGCCATAGCTCAGGTGATCAGCTTCTGCAAGATATAGCTTTGCGCCTCAAAGAAGCGACACAGCAAGCTAGTGTTTTAGCGCGAATAGGCGGAGATGAGTTTGCACTTATTTGTGAGAGCGTTACTTCAGCTATGGACGCAGTGGGGGTGGCAGAGCGACTTATCCAAGCCTGTAAAGCGCCTTTTACGCTGGCAGAAAACCAGGTTTTTATTAGCGTCAGTGTGGGTGTGTGTTTGTATCCGTTTGCGGGTGAAAGTGTTGAAGAGATCATGCGTAACGCTGACTCAGCACTACATAAAGCCAAAGATAGCGGGCGCGAAACCTTTGCTTTTTATACCGCCGAAATGACGGAACAAGCCAATCAGCGTATTCGTGTTGCTAGCGAACTAAGACGGGCGCTTGAAAATGAAGAGTTGGACGTACATTATCAGTCAGTTTATGAATTAAGCGGGCAAAAGTTAGTGGGTTGCGAAGCACTGGTTCGCTGGAATCATCCTACGCAAGGTCCTATTGCGCCGAATGAGTTTATTCCTATAGCCGAAGAAAGTGGGCTCATCAGCGCTTTGGATGCTTGGGTGTTAAACAAAGCGTGCAAGCAAATGCAGCAGTGGCTAGCAATGGAATATGATTTAAAATTCGTTGCGGTCAATTTATCCAGCCGTTCATTATCTGAAGAAGGCTTAGCAGAAAAAGTAGAGGCAACGCTTAAACGAAACCAACTTGATGCCCGTTTTCTGGAGCTTGAGGTAACTGAAAGTACCGTAATGGAAAGCCCAGAAGGAGCAGATGCTGCGTTGTGTGGCCTGCGGGAAATAGGCATTCGCCTTGCTATTGATGACTTTGGTACAGGTCATTCATCCTTGGGTCGTTTGAAATCACTTCCTGTGCATAAACTTAAAATTGACCAGAGCTTTATAACCAACTTGCCCAGTGATAGCGAAGACGTAGCAATTGTGCATGCAATTTTAGCCTTGGGGGCGAGCATGGGGCTTGAAGTGCAGGCTGAAGGGGTTGAGCAAGAGGAGCAAGTGCAGTTCTTACAGCAGTGTCAGTGCGCGCTGGGTCAGGGCTACTTGTTTGGTCGGCCTGTGCCAGCGGATGAGTTTACTGTATTACTGGCCAAAACCTGCAAAGATAAATAGCACAGCTATCCATGGTTTGCCAAAGAGAATATCTACGCGCACGGCACGTTGCTGCAGGTACTCTGTGGGAGCGCAACTTTTGCGCGATTTAGATTTTCCGGTCTGCATCAGGCGGTGCTGTACTCACAAAGGTAACCCGCGTTCGGATGCATGGCATCCTCGTACAGGCGCAACAGGCTCTTGTGGGAGCGCAACTTTTGCGCGATTTGGATTTTCCGGTCTGCATCAGGCGGTGCTGTGTTCGCAAATGTAATCTGCAGTCGAATGCATGGCATCCTCGTACAGGCGCAACAGGCTCTTGTGGGAGCGCAACTTTTGCGCGATTTAGATTTTCCGGTCTGCATCAGGCAGTGCTGTGTTCGCAAATGTAATCTGCAGTCGAATGCATGGCATCCTCCTTCTAACAAAAAAACAGGAATTCCTATGAAAAAAATACATATCGATATTGTTTCTGACATTGCCTGTCCATGGTGTGCTATTGGTTATGCCCGTCTAGAGCTGGCCATGCAGCAACTGGCGTCTGAGTATGAGTTCGTGGTCGAATGGCATGCATTTGAGTTGAACCCCGACCACAGCGGACCGGGTGAGCCAATTTTGCCAGCGCTGGCTAGAAAATATGGGCGCAGCGAGGCAGAGATGCGTGCTAACCAAAGTCAAATGATGACGATCGCAAAAGCTTTAGGGCTGAATTTCGAAAAGCTACAAGAGCGACTCACCTGCAATACCTTCGATGCGCACCGGCTAGTTAAATGGGCGGGCGAGCAGGGACAACAAACGGGCATGAAACAAGCGTTATTTGAGGCATATTTCGGTCAGGCGCAGAACGTTGCCGAGCAGGATGTTTTGCTGAGTTGCGTCAAGTCTCTGGGGTTGGATACGGAAAAGGCTAAACACGTACTGGAGTCGAATCAGTATGTTGACGCAGTGAACAAAGACAAAGCCGTTTACCAGCAGATGGGCATCACTTCCGTGCCGGCTTTTATTATCAACAACAAACACCTCATCTCTGGCGCTCAGGAACCCAGTACCTTTGTGCAGGCGCTACGGGAAGTAGGGCACCTCGCATTTACGAGTGTAGAAAAAATCTGACCGGATGGTAAAAATGTCGGGGAACTTGGAAAATATAAGCTCCCACAATAGCTGTGCCAAGCGTTCGGCTGCGTGCAAACCGCTTTGCTTTACTGTGGGAGCGCATCTTATGCGCGATGAAAACCCTGCCGAGCTTACATGCTCCTGTAGATACTCTTCGAGATAAGCAAAGAGGCGGGGAGCCACTCTACATACGAGGTCAGTAAACTGCCTCAAGGTCGGCACGGCTTCCCCAGTAAATTGCTCTTATCTTAACGAATAATCGTTACTGACTAACATACAAGGTCGGGCTTTAGCCCGACATGTCAGCCTGAAGGCAGACCTACATGGACAACCGCCAATCACCCGAAAGTTGCGCTTTTACAAGACTTGACTCTGAAAGACGCTGTTTATATTGGCGTGTATCCAAAACTATGCTTTCAATAATTAGCTTTTTCTTAGGTTTCATTCTGGTACAGTCAAGGTGCTATTAATTTGCAGGAGGCTTTTTATGTATTATGTTGATATGCCAAGTGCCGAAGACATCGGCGCGCTTAATTCGGTGCGTTCTGAGGCGTGCATCTCGATTTACCTACCGACCACACCCGTCAGTCGTGAAACGGAACAAAGTCGGATAAATCTCAGCAATCTAGTTAAGAAAGCAGTTACCCAGCTTGAGGCAGCGGGCTTTGATAAAAAGCAGATTGCGCCATTACAGCAGCAGTTTGCTGATTTGTTAGCTGACGATGAGTTTTGGAATTATCAGGCAAACAGCCTAGCGATTTTAGCGACCCCAGAATCACTGCGTACCTATCGTATGGCGAGCAAGCTCAATGCTATTGTTGAGGTGTCCGATCGCTTCCATCTTAAGCCGCTGTTACGTGCGATCACTTTCCCGCATGCCGCGCATGTGCTGGCTTTATCAGAGAATGCGGTAAGGCTGATTGCCGTGTCTGCAGACTTACCTGCGCGTCAGATTGACGTGCAAAATATGCCAACTGATGCGGCGAGTGCAGGTGGCAAGGCGACGAATAAAGACTACTCAGGAACCGGGCATCGACATGGCTCGCAGGGTGACAGCTTTTATCTTACGCGTTTTATACGCAAGCTTGATGCGGCGCTACGTCCTGTGTTGGCTGGGTCGGATCTGCCGTTGATTTTGGCAACTACTAAACCGCTCGAAGCATTGTTTCGCTCGATAAGTGTTATTCCTGCACTGCCCAGCACCATTTCAGGTAATCCTGAGCACCTCAGTGAGTCTGATTTGGCCAGTGCAGCAAGACCAGTGCTGGATGCCCACTACGCTGAGCAGGTTAAAGCGTTCCATCAGTTGTTCGAAGAGCGTGCCGGAAAAAATCGCACCACTACGGATATCTCTGATGCTGCTCGTTTAGCCACTTTTGGCGGTATTGACCGTTTGCTGGTTGATATTGATTGCGTATTAGATGGTTCTATTGATGATGAAACCGGAGCCGTTTCCTTCAGCGCTGAAGGTGGCGATGCGGTTAACTATGACATTGTCGATGAAATTACCGGTCGCGCATTACGTAGCGGTGCCAAAGTGATGGCGGTGCGTGCCGCAGATATTCCTGGTGGGCAAAGCTTGGCGGTTATTTCGCGCTATCCAATCTAGCGTCAACTAAAATTCAGTGCTTCGCTTAGGAAGCACTGAATTGATTCTTTCCTTGTTTAATAAAATAACGCTACTTCTTCAGCGCTAAGCGCGCGGTATTCGCCGGGTGCAAGATCTGTATCGAGTGTTAATGCCCCGACTTGTTCGCGATGTAATTGCTCAACTTTATTACCCACGGCAGCGAACATGCGTCGAACTTGGTGATAGCGGCCTTCATGCACCTGCACTAAAGCTTCGCGTTCATTAATGATTTCCAGCACGGCGGGCGCGGTTAAGGTCGTTTCACCCTTAAGTTGTAAGCCTTGCGCAAAGGCCGTGATATCGTTTTCGGTGACTGGCTCGGCCAACCAAGCGTGATATACCTTGGGGCATTGCTGCTTAGGCGAGGTAATGCGGTGCGACCACTGCCCATCATCAGTAATCAACAACAACCCAGAGGTGTCCAGGTCCAGTCGGCCCACGGTGTGGAGTTTGTCTTTGTTGGGCAGATCTAAATACGAAAATACCGTCAGGTGCAGGCCGTCATCATTGGCGCATACACAGCCGAGCGGCTTGTGCATCATCAGGTAGGTGGGGCCCATGAGTTCAAGAGGCTCATTGTTCCATTTAACCACGGCTTGGGCAGGCAGTTTAAAGGCGCCTTTTTTTTGTACCGCACCATCAACGGTCACTTCGGCACGTTGCAGTACTTTGGTGGCATCTTTGCGGCTCATGCCGGTGGTTTCAGCTATAAATCGATCAAGGCGCATGGGCTGTTTACGGTCTCCGTTTGTAGGTAATCAGCAGTGTAACGCACACCCGTGCTGCTGATTAGGTGAGGTTAGGGCGTTATGATTGGATATTCTTAAGCATCCACACATCACAGCCGCCATGCAGCGTACCGGGCCAAGGCCGGTCAAGGTGGACGAAGCCGAGTTGCTCGTATAAACCAATAGCGGCCTGCATGCTGCTGAGAGTGTCGAGGTAACACTGCTGATAACCTTGTTCGCGGGCAAAGGCGAGGCAGGCAAGACTCAATGCTTTACCAATGCCGCGTCCTTGGTAGTCGGGCAATAAAAACAGCTTTTTCAGCTCGCACACAGTAATGGAATCCAGAAAAGGCGCGATTCCGGCACCGCCGACCACGCGCCCGTTCACCAGGGCCACTAAGTATTGGCTACGGTTCTCAGCAGGGTAATGCTGGCTCATGCACTGCACTTCTGCATCGGCTGGACCAAAGCCGTCACCCACAGCGCCGTATTGAGCACCCACCTGCTGGATAATGCGGCACATGTCCGCGTCGTGTTGTGCTTGAATGGAGATGATTTGGTACATGGGTTTCTGCTCTGTTTAAAGGCTTTATGCTGGGTTGAACGGCTGATGCGGTCAGTACTTGCGGCTGATGATTCTCGTGCTATGGTAACTAAAAGTCCAGCACATCCATTTGCCTGTGAGAAACCGCTTTATGTCTTACCCGATTGAGAAAAAGCTTGTGATTGCTGTGTCATCCAGCGCCTTGTTTAACCTAGATGAGTCCGACCGAATCTTTAGGGATGAAGGGGCGGAGGCGTATAAAGAATCTCAAGAAAAAAACATCGATAAAATCCTGCCGATGGGCGTGGCGTATCCCTTTATTCGTCGTTTTTTGTCCTTTAACCAATGCTTTCCGGACGAGCAGCCGGTGGAAGTGGTGCTCTTGTCGCGTAATTCGACGGCGACGGGGCAGCGGGTGTTTCGCTCGATTGCGCACTATGGTTTGGATATTAGCCGCGCTGCGTTTTTAACCGGTGAATCGCCTTTTTCCTATATTCCAGCCTTTAATGCCTCGCTGTTTTTAACCGCTAATGCTGAGGATGTACGCAAAGCGGTTGAGGCGAGTTATCCCGCGGGTTTGTTGTTGCAATCTAAAGTGGTGGATGAGCCAGACGATCAAGGACTGCGTATTGCTTTCGACTTTGATGGGGTGCTGGCAGATGATGAGTCGGAGCGGGTGTATAAAGCCGAGGGGTTAGAGCGCTTTCATGCGTTTGAGCAAGAACATCAAGCGCGTGAACATAATCCGGGTTTGCTGGCTGATCTGTTTCGCAAGCTGGCGGGTTTGCAGACGTTAGAAAATTCTCGCAAAAAAACACAACCGGACTATAAACCTATTTTGCGCACGGCCATTATTACCGCCCGCAGCGCGCCTGCCCATGAGCGAGTGATTACCACGTTGCACAGTTGGGGTGTCGAGGCCGATGAAACCTTCTTTTTAGGGGGCATGGATAAGCGCCATATTCTCAATGTGTTTCGCCCGCACATTTTCTTTGATGATCAGCTCGGTCATTTGCAGGCTAAGGATTTGGCGATGGTGCATATTCCTTTTGGAGTGGCGAATCAACGTTATTCAGAGGCTCCTTAAGCAGTTTGTTGGCCTGTGTTTATCTTAAGTGTGGCGGGCTTTAGTATAGTGGTTCGCTGGTTTTGGCAGGGTGTGGATGGGTATGCAGAATTCGGATGCATTAGTGGCAGGTTTCATGGTGATTCACAGCAATCAGATGGAACAATTGCGGGATTTGTTGGTGCAATGGACGCAGAGCTATCCGCTGCATCCGTTGGAAAATGAAGTCATTTTGGTGCAAAGCAATGGCATCGCCCAGTGGCTTAAATACGCTTTGGCCAGCAACGAGGGGTTGGGCATTGCCGCCAGCGTGCAGGTGAGTTTGCCGGCGCGTTTTTTGTGGCAAAGTTACCGTGCGGTCTTGGGCACAGAGCAGATTGCCAGCAGCTCGCCGCTGGATAAAAACCAGTTGGTGTGGCGGTTGATGCGCTTGCTGCCGTCACTGCTAGAGGATGAGCGTTTTAAGCCGCTCAAGCAGTTTTTAGCCAAGGATGATGACCTGCGCAAGCTGTACCAGTTGTGTGAGCGGATAGCAGATATTTTTGACCAGTATCAGGTCTACCGTGCCGACTGGCTGGAGCAGTGGGCCGCTGGGCGCGATCAGATTGATCAGCGCGGCCAGTCTTATGGGTTAGTGGCTGGTGTTGAGGTGGAACGCACTGATTTACCCATGCAAACACTGGCGTGGCAGGCACAACTATGGCGTGTGCTTTTAGAAGATATAGGTCAGGATTCCTTAGACAGCAGCCGCGCCAGTGTGCATCCGCGCTTTGTCAAAGCCTTGCAAGAAGCGCAGCAGCGTCCCAAAGGGCTACCGCGTCGGGTGATTGTGCTGGGGATTTCATCCTTGCCCGCGCAAACCGTGGAAGCTTTATCCGCCATGGCGCGTTTTAGTCAAGTGATTCTGTGTGTGCACAACCCTTGTCAGTTTTATTGGGGCGATATAGTCGCGGATAAGGACTTGTTACGCCGCACGCTATTTCGCCATCAGCGCAAGCAAGGCATGCCCAGCGATCTGGATAATGAGCAGCTGCATCAGTTTGCCCATCCGTTATTGGCTACTTGGGGCAAGCAGGGGCGCGATTACATTGCTTTGTTGGAGGAGTTTGATAACCCCGAGAGTTACCGCGATCTGTTTCAGCGTGAGCAGCAGCGTATTGATCTCTTTGTCGATGATGAGCCTGAAACCGTTTTAACCCAGCTGCAAAATGATATTTTGCATTTGCGCCCGCTGCAGGAAAGCCAGCCATTATGGCCCGTCGTGGACTGTGCGCAGGATGAGTCCATTCGTTTTCATATCGCCCATAGCCCACAGCGGGAAGTGGAAATTCTGCATGATCAACTCTTAGACCGCTTTGCCCGTTATCCGCACTTACAACCACGTGATGTGATTGTCATGGTGCCTGATATTGATTTGTACACGCCTTTTATTGAGGCGGTATTTGCTCAGTTTAACCCAGGTGATGCGCGCTATATTCCCTATACGCTGTCGGATCAGGGTGGGCGGGGGCAGGAGCCGATTTTAATTGCTCTTGAGCAATTGCTGAATGTGCCGCAAGCGCGGATCAGCTTGACTGAAGTGTTGGCGCTGCTGGATGTGCCGGCCATACGTCAGCGTTTCGGCGTGGCTGAGGCAGACTTGCCGATTTTACAGCGTTGGCTCATTGGTGCCGGTGCGCGCTGGGGACTGAATGCCGAACAGCGCGTGCGCCTAGGCTTGCCTGAGGCAATGGAGCAAAACACCTGGCGCTTTGCGTTGCGGCGCATGTTGCTCGGTTACGCCATGGGGCAGGGTACAGACTTTGCTGGCATTGAACCCTATACCGAAGTGGCAGGTTTAGAAGCGGCATTGTTGGGCCCTTTGGTGTTGCTCTTGGATGAGCTGGACGTCTTTGCCGAGCGTCTGAGCCACAGCTATTCACCAGCAGATTGGACGCAGTTGTTGGTGCGGCTGCTGGAGCGCTTTTTTACTGGGGAAACAGAACAAGAGTTACTGCTTATTCAGCGTCTACAGCAAAGTGTGCACGACTGGGCGGATGCGTGCGCGCAAGCTGCATTATCGCGTGAATTACCACTGACTGTGGTGCGCGAGGCTTGGTTAACCGCGGTGGATGCAGAGCGCAACAGTCAACGGTTCTTGGCCGGCTCGGTCAATTTTTGCACGCTGATGCCCATGCGTACCATTCCGTTTCAAATGGTGTGCTTGTTGGGTATGAACGACGGTGATTATCCGCGTTCTGTGCCACCGGTCGACTTTGATTTGATGGCCAATAATTACCGTCCAGGTGATCGCTCACGGCGTGAGGATGATCGTTATCTGCTGCTTGAAGCCTTACTGGCCGCGCGGCAGATACTGTATATCAGCTGGGTCGGGCGCGATGAGCGTGATAACACCACCAAGCCGCCGTCGGTATTGGTTGGGCAGTTGCGCGATCATTTGCAACAAGGCTGGCAGCTTGAGGATAAGGGTGATTTGCTGGCCGCGCTGACGCAGGAGCATCCGCTGCAGCCTTTCAGTCGTGCGTATTTCTCTGCCATCAACACCAATCTATTTACCTATGCACAGGAGTGGGCGCAGTTGCATCAAAGCGCGCAGGATACGGCGAATACGATTGAGCCAGTTGAGCCCCCTTTACCTGCTTTGCAACTGGCTGATCCGCTGAGTATCCGTATGCTGCACGGTTTTTTACGCAATCCAGTGGCGCAGTTTTTTGCCCAGCGTTTTAAGGCCTACATCAGCGCGATCGAGTTAGAGCAACTGGATGATGAGCCCTTTAGCTTGGATTTTCTTGGACAGTACGGCTTTAAACAGCAGCTGCTCAATGAAGGCTTGCAGGCGCTTGAGCAGGGCGCAGATGTGAATGCAGCGATGCTGCAACAAAGTCAAAAGCTACTGCGCAGCGGTGAACTGCCTATGTATGGCTTTGGTGAGCAGCTGGCGCAGAATTTACTTGAGCCGGTACAGCGGCAATTTGCCCATTATTCGCGCTTGTGTGAGCAGTATCCCCTCAGTGAAACCTCCGCCCAGCGCGTCTCGTATAGCCATGCAGGTATCCAGCTAGAGGATTGGCTGGCGCCGGTACGCAGTGGCATGGATAAAACCCTGCATATTGAGCTGTTTAACGGGCCTTTGTTATCCAATAAAAAACTGCGCTGGCATCGTTTGTTAGCGGTCTGGCTGCAGCATGTGTTGCACAGTCTGACGCAAGAAAGCTTGACCAGTATCGTGGTAGCTGAAGATATTGAGCTGCAAATTCCACCGCTGTCCCATGAGCAAGCCGCGCAGATTTTAAATACCTGGCTAGAAGCTTGGCAGCAGGGGATGTGCAGACCTTTGCCCGTAGCGGTGCGTACCGCTTTTGCGTGGTTAACGGTTGAGCGCGATGAGAAGTTAATCGAAAAACAAGACCCGTTGCGGCAAGAAAAAGCTTTGGCCAGTGCCGCTGAATGCTATGAGGGCACGATGAACACCTCCGGCGAGGCGCAGCAAAGCCCGATTTTAGCGCGTCACTACGCAGATTTTACCGCGCTTAATGCCAGCCAGGAGTTTACCCATTGGGTGCAGCAGCTTTATCAGCCTTTATTTGTGCGCACATTAGAGCAGCAGCCTGTATCGGAGAACGAGCATGAGTAAGCAAACCCTAATTCCGCTAAATTTTCCGCTTTATGGCAGCCGCTTAATTGAAGCCAGTGCCGGCACCGGTAAAACCTATACCATTGCCGCGCTCTATGTGCGCTTAGTGCTTAACCATGGTGGGCAAAAGGCTTTTCGCCGTGATTTGCAGTCTGGGCCGGGGTTGATGCCGCCTGAGATTCTGGTGGTGACCTTTACCGATGCGGCCACCAAAGAGTTGCGCGATCGCATTCGTGCGCGCTTGGTGGAAGCAGCGCAACTGTTCCGTGGCCAGCTTGAAACAGAAGATGCGTTTTTATTGGATTTAAAAGCCGAGTATGCCCCCGAGCAGTGGCCCGCCTGTGCGTTTTGGCTCGATAGTGCGGCACAGTGGATGGATGAAGCCGCCGTCTCCACCATTCATGCATGGTGCAAACGGATGCTGGGCGAGCATGCCTTTGCCAGCGGCAGTCTGTTTAATCAAGAACTGCAAAAGGATCACAGCGCCTTGTATGAGCAGGTGGTTAAGGATTACTGGCGCAGCCAATGCTATGAATTAACCGGGCCTGCCCTGCAGTGGGTGATTGAACAATGGCAAACCCCCCAGCAGCTGTGGGGTTTGCTCCAGCCGGTACTCAAAACAAGCGCGCAAAAACTGCCAGCCCATACAGACAGCTTGGCGCAGCTGATCGAAACGCGCTTAACAGAGTACCAGCAGCAGCTGGCAGAACTAAAACAGCCTTGGCTCAGCTGGGTTGATGAGCTAGAAGCCTTGATTGAGGAGGCGGCCAAGGCTAAGGCGTTTCATGCTAATAAAATGAACAGCAGTCACCGAGGCGGCTGGTTTACCAAGCTGCGGGCCTGGGCGCAGGATGCTGAACAGCTCGAACTCAACATTGGTCGTGGCATGGAACGCTTAACCCCAGAAGGCTTAGCCGAGATTTGGAAAGAGGGCAGTAGTCCGCCCGAACATCCAGCTTTATACGCCATGCAGGAGCTGCCGGCACAGCTGCAAGCCTTAGAGCACCTGTTGCCCGATGCTATGCGCTGGCATGCGGCAAGCTGGGTGCAGCAGTGTTTTAGTGAAGAAAAAAATAAACGCGCTGAGCTGGGTTTTGATGACCTGCTAACGCGCTTGGATCACGCCTTGCAAGCTGACCCAGAAGGGCGTTTAGCGCAGATTATTCGCCGGCAGTTTCCGGTGGTAATGATTGATGAGTTTCAGGACACGGATCCGGTGCAATACCGGATTTTTGATTCAGTGTATAACCTAGCCGCCAACGATCCTGAGACAGGCTTGTTTTTAATTGGTGATCCTAAACAGGCGATTTACAGTTTTCGCGGGGCGGATATTTATAGCTACCTAGCAGCAAGAAAAGCCACGGCAGGGCGACACTATAATCTGGATACCAACTATCGTTCGACCCACGCCATGGTTGCCGCAGTGAACCAGCTGTTTGCGCGAGCCACATCCTATCCACGTGGTGCGTTTTTATTCGGCGCTGAGGGCGAGGACAGACTGGATTATGTACAAGTAAAAGCCAATGGGCGTGCTACCGACTGGCAGGTGGCAGGAGAGAAGCAACCTGCACTCACATTCTGGCATTTGCCAGCCGGTGATAAAAGCCTTGCCAAGGGCTATTACTCTGCAGCGATGGCCGCCAGCTGTGCCAGTGAAATTGTGCGCTTGCTCAATAGCGCGGACACAGGTTTTATCGATGCTCAAGGACAATTACAGCCGCTGCAGGCGAGCGACATTGCGGTTTTGGTGCGTGGCATTGGCGAGGCGCGGGACATACGCGCGGCGCTGGCTGAGCGGCAAGTGCGCTCGGTCTATCTGTCTGAGCGCGATTCGGTATTTAACAGCCAGCAAGCCTTTGATATTCAGCTGTGGTTAGCCGCCTGTTTGCAGCCTGAAGATGAACGTGCGGTTAAGGCCGCCTTAGTCAGTCAAACCTTGGCGCTGAGCCTGACTGAGCTGGAGCGTCTGCAGCAGGATGAGCGTGTATGGGAAGCAACAGTCGAGCGCTTTAAAGGCTATCAGCAGCGTTGGCAACAGCGTGGCGTGTTACCCATGTTGCGTAAACTGATGCATGACTACCAATTGCCGCAACGCTTGGTGCAAGACAGTCAGGGCGAGCGTGCCTTAACGAACTTGTTGCATTTGGCGGAGATTTTGCAGCAGCAAGCCCGCGAATTGGATGGTCAGGCGACATTGCTGCAGTACTTGCAGCATGCCTACGCCGCTGGTGAAGTGGCAGATGAACAGATCTTACGTCTGGAAAGCGATGCGAATTTAGTGCGGGTGGTCACCATTCATAAATCCAAAGGTTTGGAATATCCGTTGGTGTTTTTACCCTTTGTCAGCAGTTACCGACCCTGTGATAAAAAAGACACCCTGGTGGTGCAACAAGACTTCGCGCGGCAGCTGTTTTTGCGCGCACCGGATGAGCAGATCTGGCAACAGGCCGAGCAAGAACGCTTAGCGGAGGATTTGCGCTTGCTCTATGTGGCACTGACACGCTCTAAATATGCTTGCTGGTTGGGCGTAGCCGAGGTGGGCGCTGGATTGCATGGCGCAGCGCTAGGCTATTTGCTCGGTGGCGGTCAGGAGTTGGATAACCCGCAGGCATTAACTCAGTGGCTGGCGCCTTTAACCAGCCCCGAAACACAGGTATTGGTTGCGCCACCCGCCAGTCACGACCGCTATCAGGTCGTGCAGGCGCCGTTCACGCCAGAGTGCCGTCAAGCCAGCGCCTTAACCCATAAGCCTTGGTGGATTTCATCCTACAGCCGTTTAAGCAGCCAAGGTCCGGGTGCTGATCGGATTCCAGACAGCTTGGCCGCACAGGTGTATAGCGATGATGAGGCGATATTGGTAGAACCGGCGGAAGTGGGCGAGCAAAAAACCGAGGGCATGCATGCGTTCCCTCGCGGTGCACGCCACGGTAATTTTTTACATGATTTACTTGAGCTGTGCCTTGGTCTTGAGCAGCAAACCATTGCAAGTCGGCGCGCATTGGTGGAAACACTCTGTCAGCAGCGCGGTTATACGAATCAGGTGGATACGCTGTGTCAATGGCTAGAGGTGTTGCTCTGGACTGAGTTTCAGCTTGGCGATGGTCACTGCTTCAATTTGCTGCAGTTGGAACATTGGCAAGCCGAGATGGAGTTTTGGTTTGCCGCCGAACAGGTTGATTCTCAGCAGCTGGACCAACTAGTAAGCGCCGCGATTTTAGCGTCGCTGCCGCGCCCACAGGTCAATCCATTACAGCTAAATGGCATGTTTAAAGGCTTTATTGACCTGCTGTTTAGTGTTGATGGACGCTATTACGTGGCGGATTATAAGTCCAATCACCTCGGCGCAAACAGCGCTGCCTACACTGAGCAAGCGATGGATGCGGCTGTGTTAAAGCACCGCTATGACCTGCAATACGTGCTTTACAGCTTGGCGTTGCACCGGTTGTTGCGCAGCCGTTTGCCTGATTATGACTATGAACAGCATTTTGGTGGGGTGGTGTATTTATTTTTACGCGGCATTGAAGGGCCACAGCAGGGGGTGCACTATCAAAGACCGCCGCTGGAGTTACTCGACGCCTTGGATGCGTTGTTTGCTGGACGACAGGAGGTGGCCTAATGCAGCAGCAGGATTTATTTAGTGTACCGTGTGAAATCGAGCATGAAAATGTACAGCTTGGCAGCGTGCAGGACACACTTAGGCGCTGGCTTGACAGCAAAACTCTTCGGCCGTTGGACTGTGCGTTTGCCGAGTTTTGCTGGCAGTTGGATCCAGCGGCTACAGAGGCGGTGTTATTCGCCGCCTTGCTCAGCCGTATGCTGGCTGACGGGCATATCTGTTTGGATTTTTCGCTATCCAGCGCGCAATTGGAAACCCTGTTTGCCGATCCGGATGAGCGCCTAGCTATTAGAGCGCTGCTTGCTGAGTTGGATTTTGAGCATTTAGCCAGCGCGGGCTTTGTCACTCGTGAGCCGAACGCTCACGCCGCGCCCTTGGTGTTGCAAGACAGCCGCCTGTATTTATACCGCTACTGGAATTACGAAACCGAGGTGGTGCAGTTGTTAAGCCAACGGTTAGGTCAACCCTGTGCAGTGGGTGAGGGCTTTGTTCAGCAGTTAAACAACCTATTTCCCGCTGGTACTACAAACAGCACCGATTGGCAAAAAGTGGCCTGCGCTATGGCCGCGACCGGCAATTTCACCCTGATAACCGGCGGTCCCGGCACAGGTAAAACCACCACCGTGGTGCGCCTGCTGGCGCTGTTGCAAGAACAAGCCATGCGTGAGCAGCAACGACCCCTGTATGTGCGTCTCGCCGCGCCTACCGGTAAGGCCGCCGCACGTTTAACAGAGTCGATTAGCCAGCAAATTGCTGCTTTGCCCGTCACGGAAGCGATTCGTGACAGCATTCCGGCGCAGGTCAGCACCTTGCACCGGTTACTGGGCAGCTTGCCGCATACGCGTGATTTTAAACACCATCGGCAAAATCCATTATTGCTGGATGTGCTGGTGGTGGACGAAGCCTCGATGATTGATCTGGACATGATGCACAGTCTGTTGCAGGCGTTACCTGAGCATGCGCGGTTGATTTTGCTCGGTGATAAAGATCAGTTGGCTTCAGTGGAAGCCGGTTCGGTGTTGGGTGAGCTGTGTTTGCATGCTGAGCAGGGGCTTTATACCGAGCAAACACGGGCTGAGCTGGCCGCCCTCTGTGGGACGCCGGTGAGTCATCCGCAATTACAACCCGGTGATGCGCGGCATACGATTGAACAGCGCACGGTGATGCTGCGCGACTCAAGGCGTTTTGCGGGGGATTCAGGCATCGGGCGACTGGCCGCGGCGGTGAATCAAATGGATGTGCGCCAAGCGCAAGACTTGTTACAAACGCCCAGCGCAGAGTTAGCGTATCTGCAGTTAACCAGTGCAGTCGCCGCGCCGCTAAAAGAGTTGATCATCTCTGGGTATCAGGCTTATGTGCACATCTTGCAACAGGAACGTCCAGCCAAAACGGCTGAGCTGGACGAGTATCAAGAGTGGGCCGCGCGCATGCTGCGCACCTTTGATGAGTTTCGTCTGCTCTGCGCGGTGCGCGCCGGTGATTTTGGCGTGCAAGCGATTAACCGTTTGGCCGAAACCGTACTGCGTAACGCTTTCGCGTTAGATGAAGGCGCTTGGTATGAAGGACGCCCGGTAATAGTCACCCGCAACAACTATGGGCTAGGCTTGATGAATGGTGATATTGGTATCGCCGTTAAAGTTCCGGACGGCAGTGGCGACACAGCGCTGCGCGTTGCGTTTGTCCAAGCTGAAGGGGAGTCGCAGGTACGCTTTGTCTTGCCGAGCCGTTTAACCGAGGTTGAAACGGTGTTCGCCATGACGGTACACAAATCCCAAGGCTCCGAGTTTAACCATGCGGCGGTGCTGATTCCTGAACGTGACAATCCCGTTTTAAGTAAAGAGTTGCTTTATACCGGCATTACGCGCGCCAAGCACAAGCTGAGCTTGCTGGAGGCGGGCAGGGGCGTATTTGCCCAAGCAATAAAGAAAAAAATCAGCAGAAACAGCGGGTTGCGTAGCGCTTTGGCAGTTGTAAGCGGTGCGGGAGGGTAGATTGCCGGAAAATCCCAATCGCGCAAAAGTTGCGCTCCCACAGTAGCGCGACTTTTGTGAAATCCGACTTATTGGGGAAACTGGCAGCAATGTTTGTGGGAGCCCAGCTTCTGGGCGATGCGGACTTTAAAACCAGCTCAGGTATTGCCGGAAAATCCCACTCGCGCAAAAGTTGCGCTCCTACCAATGGTGTGCATTCCACATCGCGCAAAAGTTGTGTCCAACAAATGGGTATATCGAGCGAAGCAATGAGTTGCTTACAGAGAGTCTTAAGTTAAGCCTGAGACCTGTGCTGCGCTATTTTCATTTTTGCGCAGTTCTTTTTGTATAAATATTTCAACCGGTACAAAGGCAAAGGGAATAAAGGCGGCTAAGAACATTAACAGCCAAACACCCACAGACCAGCCTTGCTTATAGGCGGCCAGAAGTGACAGGACTAAATACAAAATAAACAACGCGCCATGTGCCATACCAAGTGTATAAACAAACTCTCTGCTAATAAAACCAAATGTTACACACAGAATAAGCAGGTAAGAGATGCCCTCTGTTAGGCTTGTGATTCGGAAAAAATTTAACACCTGAAGCTCCTAATGGCTGGCTGGGTGCGCATCATGCCGGAAGTTGTGACTAACTTATAGTGTCGCGCTGAATCAATCACACAATAATCCTTGCTAAACGCTGCAATATACGAATTTGAACCGGGTAAATGTCCATAAGGACCTTGGTAGTATGCTTATAGTCTATATTTGGATATACCGTTGTGGTACGGTTTGCCTGTGACGGTTTGTCACGTCAGTATTGAACAGCACTTGTATTAGTGCGGAGTGCAGTAAAAGCAGATTCGATTGACTGTGAGGTGGGGATGAAAAAGTATCAGTGTATGACTTTGATAGCGGCGGGTTTAAGCCTAGCTATCTCTTCGGCGTCAGCCTTGGAGGGCGATGCGCAGGCCGGCAAAGAAGCTACTGTTATGTGCGTTGCTTGCCATCAGGGAGATGGTGGAGGGATGAATATACCAAAGGGTGAATCTTGGCCAGCACTTTCCGGTCTTGATGCAGATTATATGTATAAGCAGCTTCAAGATATTAAAAGTGGTGCAAGGGAAAGTGTGACGATGAAGGCTTTTGTTAGCACGCTAACAGATAAGCAGATGAGAGATGTGTCTGTTTATTATAGTCAGTTACCTGCTGTAGCTGGTAAGGGCGGAGAAGATGTAACAGAGGAAGAGTTGGCGCATGGTGAGAAACTGGCCATGCAAGGTGATTGGGACCGCTATATCGTCCCTTGCAAAAGCTGCCATGGTCCAAATAACCAAGGGGCAGGCCAGCATTTTCCTGGCATCGCAGGGCAACATGCGGGATACATTTCCGATCAGTTGCACGCATGGAAAAAAGGGAAGCGTCATAACGATCCTCAGCACTTGATGCTAGCGATAGCAGAACGTTTAGACGATAACGATATCCGCGCTGTATCTGCGTGGCTTTCACGTCAGCCAGCACAGTAGTAAGGAGGCTAAGTCAATGAGAAATAGAACGTTTTTATTCGCTCAAGCAATCGCGGGTGCAGTAGCTTTATCAGCCAGTGCTGTTCAGGCGGATATACAATACCCAGTCAATAATCCTCAACCCAAAGAAGGGCAGTATGTTCACGTGCCGCCTACGATGGAGGATTTGGAAAAAACTGAATTCCATCCAGAACTTAAGCGCGTAATTCGGCGCGGTTATGACTTGTTTATGAATACGCAACAATTGCGTGGCAAAAACGTCTTTAACAGCATGAACTGCAGCAGTTGTCATATGGGTGAAGGCCGTTTGCCTTTCGCTGGTCCAGTGTGGCCTGCAGCAGTAATCTTACCGAATTACAGACCCAAAAACGATCATGTCAACAACCTAGAAGAGCGCATCGCTGGCTGCTTTAGCTTCTCCATGAATGGTCAGCCGCCGGAGTACGGTAGCGATGATATGATTGCCTTGGCTGCTTACCATCAGTGGTTAGCCAAGGGTGTGCCTATTTATTCATCAGGCAAAAATATGTATGGTCGTGGTTATCCAAAACTGGCTGAGCCTGAGCAGAAAATGGATTACCAGCGTGGTAAAAAAGTGTATGAAGAAAACTGCATGATTTGCCACTCTAGCGACGGTTCAGGTCTGGTGCAAAATGGTAAGGAGGTTTTCCCGGCAGTGTGGGGCGATCGTTCCTACAACTGGGGTGCGGGGATCACGCGTCACTTTACCTTGTCATCCTTTGTGAAGCACAACATGCCACTAGGTCAACCTAATACACTGACCGATCAGCAGGCTTGGGATGTGGCCTATTACATTAATAGCCATGAGCGTCCGCAAGAACCGCGCTATACCGGTGATGTGAAGGAAACTAGAGAAAAATATCTGGATACCTTCCATGTGCACACCAATTACGGATTGAAGGTTGAAGGCCGTTTGTTGGGTGATCATAAGAATACGGGCGAGAAAGACTTCTTAAAACCCGATGTTCTGCGTCCACGCACCTATACCGCCGATTAAGCAGGTTGCAGTAATATAAAAAATGGACTCACACGAGTCCATTTTTTTTGTCGTACCCATCAGGTTTAAAGCGAATCACTCGCCTGTAAACAATCTGTGCGTTTGTGTGTATATCTAGCTATAATCCCCCATTTATTCATTTGCTGGATTTGGGGTTGCTATGACTAATGATGTTTTAACCTATATGCACGGGTTAGGGCAGGCAGCGCGGGATGCTTCGCGGGTGTTGGCCAGTGCTTCAACTGCACAAAAGAATAATGCTTTGTTAGCTACAGCGCAGGAATTAGAGCAGGCCAGTCAGTCGTTATTGGCGGCCAATGCTAAAGATATGGCTGCAGGACGTGCGAACGGCTTGGATGATGCCATGCTAGATCGCTTAGAGTTAACACCGCAGCGTATTGAAGAGATGATTGAAGGCTTGCGCCAAGTGGCAGCCCTTCCTGACCCTATTGGCGAAATTCAAGATATGCGCTATGTGCCTTCAGGTATTCAGTTGGGCAAAATGCGTGTGCCGCTTGGAGTGATAGGCATTATTTATGAGTCACGCCCCAACGTAACAGTTGAGGCGGCTAGTCTGTGCTTGAAATCCGGTAATGCGACTATTTTGCGTGGCGGCTCTGAAGCCATCCATTCTAACCAGGCCATTGCTGAGTGCATTGTTCGCGCTCTGGCGACCACTGGCTTACCAGCAACAGCTGTACAGGTAGTGGCGACGACAGATCGAGCGGCTGTAGGTGCGCTAATTACCATGCCTGAATTTGTCGATGTGATTGTGCCGCGTGGTGGCAAGAGCTTGATTGAGCGTATTTCCCGTGAAGCCAAGGTGCCGGTAATTAAACATCTTGATGGCGTGTGCCATGTCTATGTCGATGAATTTGCGGACGCAAAAAAAGCGATTCGTGTGGCGGATAACTCCAAAACGCAGCGTTATGCGCCCTGCAACGCCATGGAAACCTTGCTTGTTCACAGCTCGCAAATTGAGTCAGTGCTCAAGCCTTTGGTGGCTATATTTCAAGAGAAGAGTGTTGAGCTACGCGGTTGTTCACGCTGCTTAGAACACTTCACCGAAGCTATGCAGCCAGCGACTGAAGACGATTGGTATGCAGAATACAATGCGCCAATCTTGGCAGTTAAAATTTTGGATTCGCTGGATGAGGCGATTAAGCATATTAATAAGTACAGCTCGCAGCACACCGATAGCATTATTACGGAAAACTATACCCACTCACGTACGTTCTTGACCCAAGTGGATTCTAGCTCGGTGATGATCAACGCTTCGACCCGCTTTGCCGATGGTTTTGAATACGGTCTGGGCGCTGAAATAGGTATTTCTACGGACAAGCTGCACGCCCGTGGCCCAGTGGGTTTGTTAGGTTTAACGAGTGAAAAATACATAGTCTTTGGTGACGGACACATACGTGGCTAAACGCTTGGCTGTTTTTGGCGGTACCTTTGATCCGGTTCATATAGGGCATTTGCGCAGTGCGTTGGAAGTGGCGCAGGCGTTAAAGTTGGATGCGGTGCATCTAGTTCCTAATGCGTTGCCGCCACACCGGGCAGCACCCAACGTCAGTGCACAGCAGCGTTTGCAGATGGTGGAGCTAGCGATTGCCAATGAGCCTTTGTTAACTGTGGATGCGCGTGAACTTAAACGTGATAAGCCTTCTTGGACCATAGATACACTCATATCGTTACGCCAAGAGCTGGCGCCGCACGATCAGTTATTTTTTGTGTTGGGCTGGGATGCTTTTTGTGGTTTGCCTAGTTGGCATCGTTGGAGTGAATTGTTAGAGCACTGCCATCTGTTGGTATTGCAGCGCCCTGATATGCTACTGCAAGCACCAGCGGCTGTGCATGCGTTTATTGACAACAAAGTAGCTACTGATTGGCAGGAGATAACGAGTCCAGCCGGTTCGGTGGTTTTTTTACAACAAACCCCCTTGGCTGTTTCCGCTACGCAGATTAGAAAACTGCTAAGCGAAGGCAAAAATATACGTTATTTAGTGCCGGATACGGTTTTTGAATTTATACAAACACAGGGCTTGTATCAGCCTGTTTAACTGAGGTTAGGAATTTAATGTTGCTTAATGAACAAGTAGTAGCTCTGGTAATTGAAGCACTGGATGACGGTAAAGCCAAAAATATTCTGGATATCGATGTACGCGGCAAAACCAGCGTTACTGATTTTATGGTGATTGCTTCGGGCACGTCGGCGCGTCATGTCAAAGGTCTTGCTAATGCGGTTTTGGTCAAGGCCAAAGAGCAAGGCTGCAAACCATTGGGCAGTGAAGGTATAGACAATGGTGAGTGGGCGCTGATTGATTTGGGTGATGTGGTAGTGCATATCATGCAAGAGGAAGTGCGTGAGTTCTATGATCTGGAAAAGCTCTGGCAAGGCGCTGAGCAAAGCCGCATTGAACAGGGCACTGTGCAGAGAGATTAAACCGTGCGCGTTCGTTTAATCACCGTAGGCAGTAAAATGCCGCGCTGGGTAGAAGAAGGCTGGCACACCTATGCCAAGCGTATGCCGCCAGAGTTGCAGCTTGATCTGGTTGAAATACCCTTATCTACGCGCAGTAAAAATGCTGATATTGCTCGCTTGATTCGTCAGGAGGGTGATCTGATGCTGGCTAAGGTGCAGCCAGGCGAGACTGTCGTTACCCTAGAAGTGCAAGGTAAGGCTTGGAGCACTGAACAGCTGGCAGTGGAGTTGGATAGGTGGCGTAATGAAGCGCGCACGGTCAATCTAATGGTGGGCGGTCCAGAAGGCTTGGCACAGCAGGTGATTGAGCGTAGCGAGAAAAAATGGTCGTTATCACCACTGACTTTGCCCCATCCGTTGGTGCGAATTCTGGTGGGTGAGCAAATCTACCGTGCATGGACTGTGTTAAACGGCCATCCCTATCATAAGTAACTAGAGCTTGCTTTTATGTCATCACCTATTCGATTAAAAGATCATGCGCTGGATAAGCGTCTGATCCATTCTCGTTTAATGATGACAGCTCTGCTTGTTTTGTTGCTATCAATGGTGTTGGTAGCACGCATGTATTACCTGCAAGTTGTGCAGTATGAGCATCACTCAACCTTAGCGGAAAATAACCGCATCCATGTGCAGCCTTTGCCTCCCACGCGTGGGCTGATCTACGATCGCAATGGCGTGATTTTAGCTGAGAACAGACCCAGTTTTAGTTTGACAATTACTAAAGAGCGGGCGGGTGAGTGGCAAGCGGTGCTGCAAGAGATTGTTAAGGTTTTGCAGCTCGATGAAGAGAATTTCATACAATTCGAAGAGCGGGTCACGCAGGTGCGTCGTCCGTTTGAGCCCGTGCCTATTTTGTTTGAGTTGTCTGAGGAACAAATCGCACTTATAGCAATTAATCAGTTTAGATTGCCCGGGGTTGAGGTTGCAGCCCACTTGGTGCGTCATTATCCAAAGGGTAAAAGCTTTGCCCACTCGGTAGGCTATGTTGGGCGCATTAACGAAGATGAGCTAAAAAAACTCGATAAAGTACGGTACAGCGGCACGCACCATATCGGCAAAACAGGCGTTGAGCGGTTTTACGAAGATGAGCTACACGGCGAAGTGGGCTACGAGGAAGTGGAAACGAATGCCCGTGGACGCGTCTTGCGCGTACTGAAACGTAACGAAGCTCAATCCGGTAAGGATATTTATTTAACGCTGGATTATGAATTACAGCAGGTAGCCAAAAAAGCGCTAGCAGGGCGGCGTGGCGCGGTGGTTGCTTTAGTGCCTGATACGGGTGAGATTCTAGCTATGGTCAGTGAGCCAAGCTTTGATCCCAATCTGTTTGTTACAGGGATTAGTTTTAAAGCCTATGGCGAGCTAAGGGACTCAATCGATCAGCCTTTGTTTAATCGGGTTTTACGCGGTCTGTATCCGCCTGGATCAACCATTAAACCCATGGTGGCTGTTGCAGGTCTGGATACAGGAGTGATAACACCGAGCAGCAAGGTGTTTGATCCAGGGTTTTATCAACTACCCAACAATACCCACAAGTACCGCAACTGGAACCGTCTTGGCGATGGTTGGGTGGATCTTGATTTAGCTATAGCACGTTCCAATGATACGTACTTCTATGATCTGGCTTATAAGCTAGGTATCGATAATTTACACAAATACATGGACAGCTTTGGTTTTGGTCAGCGGGTAGCCTTGGATGTGTTTGGGGAAAGTGCCGGCCTGATGCCTTCCAGAGATTGGAAGCGTGCGCGCTATCGTCAGCCTTGGTATCCAGGTGAAACTTTAATTCTGGGTATTGGTCAGGGCTATATGCAATCTACGCCGCTGCAGTTGGCGCATGCGACTGGTTTAATGGCCACTCGTGGTAAGTGGGTACGTCCGCATTTGGCTAAAACAGTAGGTGGCGTGCCCGTGACTGATGAATCCCCACACCCGGATATTAAGTTATCTAACAGTAAGTATTGGGAGTCGGTGCGTGACGGTATGGAAAGCGTGATGCATGGAGCCAGAGGTACAGCGAGAAAAGTGGGTGAAGGCTCGCCATACAGAATCGCAGGGAAAAGCGGTACAGCACAAGTGGTTGCCATTAAACAGGGCGAAAAATACGACCGTGATAAGGTGCAAGAGCGCCACCGTGACCATGCTTTATTTATTGCCTACGCTCCCGCAGAGAACCCGCAAATAGCTGTTGCTGTAATGGTGGAGAACGGTGAGTCTGGCTCAGGTGTAGCAGCGCCGGTAGCAAAAATGGTATTGGATGGCTGGCTGCTTGGCCCAACGGCTGATGAAGACATTGAGCCACAGACTCAGGAAACAGAATAATGCAGAAGAAATTCGATGCTTTGCTTGATAGCGGTGATGTGACGCGTCGTCGAGTTTCTTTGTTGCAGCGGGTGCATTTAGATGGTTGGTTATTGCTGTTAATTTTGCTGATTGGTAGCGTGGGGTTTTTTATTCTGTATTCCGCGGGCAGTAAAAGTGAAGCTTTGCTGATTAAGCAGGCAAGCTCTTTTGCAGTGGGTTTATTTGTCATGGCTGTAATCGCTCAGCTAGAACCAAGGCTGATGGCGCGTTGGGCAGCAGGATTATACATAATTGGTTTTGGCCTGTTGGTTGTGGTTGAGGTGATGGGGCATAGCGCCATGGGGGCGACCCGCTGGATAAATATTCCAGGCGTCATGCGTTTTCAACCCTCAGAATTAATGAAATTATTTATGCCGCTCGCTGTCGCATGGTATTTAGTGCGTCATAATCTGCCGCCGACTTTTAAACACATCGTGGTCAGTTTGTTGTTGATTGTGCTGCCCTGTGCGCTTATTGCACGCCAGCCCGATTTGGGTACATCCTTGTTGGTAGCGGCTTCGGGCTTGTTTGTGTTGTTTTTAAGCGGCTTGCGTTGGCGTTGGATTATTGCTGCTATAGCGGCGGCTGTGCCAGCAGGTATAGTGACCTGGCTGTTTTTTTTGCGCAGTTATCAGCGTCAGCGTGTTATGACCTTTTTAAGTCCAGAGAGCGATCCGCTGGGCAGTGGCTGGAATATTATTCAGTCTAAAGCCGCTATAGGTTCTGGCGGTACTACGGGTAAAGGTTGGTTGGCAGGAACCCAGTCGCATTTGGATTTTTTACCTGAAAGCCATACTGACTTTATTATTGCGGTACTCGCTGAAGAGTTTGGTTTGGTGGGTGTGTGCCTGCTTTTACTCTGTTATTTATTGCTGATTGCGCGTGCGTTTATTATTACTTTGCAGGCACAAACAGTCTTTAATAAGCTGTTGGCGGGCTCTATTACACTGACATTTTTCATCTATGTTTTTGTTAACATAGGCATGGTTAGCGGGCTGCTACCCGTGGTGGGAGTGCCCCTGCCCTTCATTAGTTTTGGCGGAACATCCTTGGTAACACTGCTGTCAGGTTTTGGTATTTTGATGGCGATTCATACACATAGAAAATGGATTTCTTATGCGTAAATCTAGCTTTTATGGAAGGTGATTGTGATTAAGAAAACTCTATCTGCTTTGTTGTTAAGCTGTGGGCTGTCTACAGCTATGGCGCAAAACTATACTGAACAAGCTCAAGTACAGGATTTTATTGAAGAAATGGTGCTTGAATATGGCTTTTCAGCCGAATATTTACAGCAGGTTTTAGGTCAAGCAAAAAAGCAACAGAGTATTTTAGATGCGATTTCGCGCCCGGCCGAGCGGGTGAAGCCTTGGAAAGAATATAGACCCATTTTTTTAACCCAGCAACGCCTTGATAAAGGTCTAGCGTTTTGGCGCGAACATGAGCAAGCACTGGCGCAAGCAGAGCGAGAATATGGCGTTCCGGCAGAGTTTATCGTGGCTATTATAGGTGTGGAAACCATGTACGGTGGCAATACCGGTCGTTATCGCGTACTGGATGCGTTATCGACATTGAGCTTTGATTACCCACCGCGCGCGCCTTTTTTTCGTTCACAGTTAAGAGAGTTTTTGTTGCTGGTACGCGAAGAACTGTTTGAGCCAACCGAGTTAACAGGCTCTTATGCAGGTGCAATGGGTTTGCCGCAGTTTATGCCGGGAAGTTTTCGTGCGTATGCGGTAGATTTTAATCAGGACGGTAAAATAAATATTTGGACTGATGCTGAGGATGCTATTGGCAGCGTGGCTAATTATTTTATTAAGCATGGCTGGCAGCCTGAGCAGGACGTTGCCGTACAGGCACAGTTAAATAGCCAGGCAGCGGAGCAGGGTTTAACAGGTTCTTTGACGCCTAAGCATAGTTTTAAAGAACTAGCAGCCATGGGATGGAGCACAGAGCAAACGGTCAATGATGATGCTATGGTGACGGCCTTTAAATTGGCCGCAGAGCAGGGTGATGAGTATTGGTTGGGGTTAACAAACTTCCAAACTATTACCAAGTATAACCGCAGTGAAATGTACGCCATGGCAGTAACACAGTTGGCACACGAACTTGCACAGCAGTATCGGGATTAAGCGTAATGAGAAAACCAATATCTAAGTTTTGCTGGCTGCTAGCCATAGCAGTGTCTATCTCAGGCTGCCAAAACAGAGGCAAGGTGGTCAGCCAGCCAGAAGCATCTATGCCTGCTGCGACTCAAACCATTAAGCGTACGGCAAAAGATGGTGCGCCCTGGTGGGATAAAGATGTGTCCAGCATACCTGACGCCGTACCAACGCCTCATTATGGTCCTTATAAAGCAGCACCCTATGCGGTTTTAGGTAAAAAATATTACCCTATACAGGATGCAAGCCAGTACCAAGAAACGGGCTTGGCGTCTTGGTACGGTACCAAGTTTCATGGGCAAGACACCGCCAATGGTGAAAAATACGATCTGTACGGCATGACCGCAGCGCACAAGACGTTGCCCTTGCCCAGCTATGTGCAAGTAACCAACTTGGATAATGGCGAAAAAGTAGTGTTGCGTGTTAACGACCGCGGCCCTTTTTATGCGGATCGCATTATTGACCTTTCTTTTGCAGCTGCGAAAAAGCTGGGTTTTGCCGAAAAAGGCGTGGCTAGAGTAAAAGTAGAAGGAATTAATCCTGAACAGTGGTGGGCACAGCAGGGCAAGCAAACGCCGGTGATGGGTACTTATCAAGCTTCGAATACGCTTAAGCAAGACGCTGAGGAGCAGTATGAGCCACCATTGACACAGCATGCGGGCGCTGTATTGCCGTTACAGATACAGCAGCAAGCCACGCACAATATCACCACGGGTCTGTATCTGCAGGCGGGTGCTTTTGCGAATCCGGATGCGGCGCAGCTGTTACGTGATAAGCTGACAGATATGACGCAAAGCACGGTATTTGTGAGCTCCGTGGTCATTGAAGAGCAGGTTCTGCACCGCGTGCGTATCGGACCCATTGCATCACGCGACGACGCTGAACTCTTACAGCAGCGAATCCGGGAAGCTAACTTAGCAACCCCGTCTCTAGTTTTTAATAATTAGTCTGCACAACGAATCACATTGATTTGGCTGGAATTGGAATAAAAATGAAACTCAAAAAACGTGTTTATAAACTACTTTGTTTAGCCTTGCTTACCCTTACAAGTCATGCATATGCCGCCCAGCCGGTAATTCCAAGCATGCCTACGTTAGCTGCTAAATCCTATGTGCTCATGGATGCTGAAACAGGGAAAATACTGGTTGAGCATAATGGGCAAGAAGAATTGCCGCCAGCTAGTTTGACTAAACTGATGACGGCCTATATCGCTACTAAAGAAGTACAAAACGGTCAAATTGCTGAAGATGACCTCGTAACTATTAGCGAGAAAGCTTGGCGCACAGGCGGTTCACGCATGTTTATTGAGGTGGGTAAACAGGTTTCGGTAATTGACCTGCTTCGTGGTGTAATTATTCAGTCCGGTAATGATGCTAGCGTGGCGTTGGCTGAATACATTGCCGGCAGTGAAGAATCCTTTGCCAGCATGATGAATGCCACCGCCAAAAACCTTGGCTTAACCAATACGCACTTTTTAAATGCGACAGGTTTGCCGATGGAGAATCATTATTCGTCAGCTATAGATATGGCTAAATTGGCGCGGGCGATTATCTATGATGAGCCTGAGCATTATGCAATCTACGCACAAAAAGAATTTATTTTTAATGATATTAAGCAGCAAAACAGAAACCTATTGCTCTGGCGCGATAGCACCGTAGACGGCTTAAAAACGGGTCATACGGATGAAGCGGGTTACTGTTTAGTCGCGTCTGCAGTACGTGATGACATGCGTTTAATTTCAGTGGTTTTTGGAACCAAGAACGAAGCCAGTCGTGCTGCAGAAACACAGAAATTATTAACCTACGGCTTTAGATTTTTTGAAAACAGAACCTTTTATCCTAAAGGTACGGCGTTAGCCAGTCCGGTTGTTTGGAAGGGCAGCAAAAATCAAATTGACGTAGGTCTAGTTAAAGACCTCACTCTGACAGTTCCGCGCGGCCAAGCGCAAAAATTGACAGCAGAAGCCGTGTTAGATAAGGGAATCGTTGCCCCGGTAGAAAAGGGTACACGCTTGGGCATTGTTGAAGTGCGTTTAAGTGGTGAGTTATTGCATAGCGCTGATTTGGTTGCCCTAGAAACTGTAGAGCAGGGTGGTTTCTTTAAACGTATATGGGACAGTGTACGTTTGTTTTTTTATAATTTATTTAATTAATTTAAGCCCAGGGTGCGTGAGTCAAGCGTGCCTAGGATTACATGGTTAACGGTCAAATTATGAGCAAAGTAGAACCCCAGCCCCCCAAAATAGAGTTTCCTTGTGCAGACTATCCAATAAAAATTATTGGTGATAACTGCGATAAATTTATTGATACGGTAGTGGGCATCGTTTGCCAACACTGCCCTGATTTTGAGCAGCAGGTAGAACAGCACTTAAGCAGCAATGGTCGCTTTATCTCGGTACGGGTATGTATTACCGCTCACGGTGAAGAACATCTAAGCAAGCTTAATGAAGCGTTACGCGAGACTGGCATGGTACGCATGGTGCTTTAATGCCGAGACATATCCAGCTACGCAATCTAGGTATGGTTCCTTATGAACCTGTTTGGCATGCGATGCAACATTTTACCGATACACGTGACGAGCAGAGCCTAGATGAAATCTGGTTACTGGAGCACCCAGCTGTTTTTACGCAGGGGCAGGCTGGCAAGGCTGAACATTTGCTGATGCCCGGCGATATTCCAGTGGTACAGGTGGATCGTGGCGGGCAGGTGACCTATCACGGTCCTGGCCAGTTGGTAGCCTATGTGTTAATTGATGTACGCCGCGCGCAAATGGGCGTGCGCGAGCTAGTGTCTAAACTAGAAACTACTTTGGTCAAGCTGCTAGCTGGTTACGGTATTGAGGCGTATGCCAAACCTGACGCACCGGGTGTGTATGTGGGTCAGGCGAAAATTGCATCGCTGGGTTTGCGTATCCGTAGAGGCTGTTCTTTCCATGGCTTAGCACTGAATGTGGACATGGATTTACAGCCTTTCCAGCGCATTAATCCCTGTGGTTATCAAGGCTTGGCTATGACCCATATGGCCGCGCTCGTACAAACACCTGTTAATCTAACTGAGGTCGGGCAACAGCTAAGCACTATCCTTAGCGCAGAGCTTGGCTACCAACACATTATCCCGCAAAACGGTGGCATCGAATTATGAATAAGCAAACCCAAGCTGCAGCGCAAAAATCGCGTCCTGTTGAAACTGGAGTAAAACTACGTGGTGCTGAAAAGCTGGCACGTATTCCGATCAAAGTGATTCCAACGGATGATGTGCTGCGTAAACCTGATTGGATTAGGGTTAAAGTGCCGGTTTCGCCTGCAGTTGAGGGCATTAAACAAACGCTACGCAAGCACAAATTGCACAGCGTATGTGAAGAAGCCTCCTGTCCAAACTTGGGTGAGTGTTTCTCTAGCGGTACAGCTACCTTTATGATTATGGGTGATATCTGCACCCGCCGTTGCCCGTTTTGCGATGTGGGCCATGGCCGTCCCAATGCATTGGATGCGAATGAGCCGCATAACCTCGCCAAAGCCATTGCGGATATGGGCTTGAACTATGTGGTGATTACTTCGGTTGACCGCGATGATTTGCGTGATGGCGGGGCGCAGCATTTTGCTGATTGTGTACGCGAAATACGGGCGTTGTCACCGAATATTCAGATTGAAACTCTGGTGCCGGACTACCGTGGGCGTGAAGAAGTGGCGTTGGCAATTACAGCCCAGACTCCTCCGGATGTGTTTAACCACAACCTAGAAACCGTGCCGCGTTTGTACCGTGCAGCTCGTCCAGGTTCAGACTTTGAGGGTTCATTGGATTTGCTGGAGCGTTTTAAGCAGACAACACCCCAAGTGCCAACCAAGTCGGGCTTAATGCTAGGACTGGGAGAAACTGACGAGGAAGTGATCGAGGTGATGCAGCGTATGCGTGAGCATCAGATTGATATGCTGACCTTGGGGCAGTATTTACAACCTTCACGGGATCATATGCCGGTACAACGCTATGTGCACCCAGATACCTTTGCGTGGTTTGCGGAGGAAGGCCTGAAAATGGGCTTTAAGAATGTGGCGTCGGGCCCTTTGGTGCGCTCGTCTTACCATGCAGATCAACAATCGCAAGAAGTTTTGTGAATCCTGTGTTAGGCCGCCTATATAGACTAAACCGCCTGTTGCTCATTTAAAATCTTGACAGTGATTACGTTTAAAACGTATGTTTGATTTTTATTGTTTTTGAGTATAGATATGGCTCAGTTAGACACAGTTGAACGTATTTTAGATGCAGCGGAAGCATTGTTTGCGGAAAAAGGATTTGCGGAGACCTCACTACGCCTTATAACCAGTAAGGCTCAGGTTAATTTGGCTGCGGTGAATTATCATTTTGGTTCGAAGAAATCGCTAATTCAGGCGGTTTTTTCGCGCTTTCTAGAACCCTTCTGCGCCAACCTGGATGCTGAGCTGGATCGCTTAGAGGCCAGCCAGCGACAGCCAGAAACCCTAGAGTCTTTGCTAGAGTTGCTGTTGGAGCAAACCCTCAAACTAGAGCCGCGTAACCGCAGTGACTTGTCGGTCTTTATGCGCTTGGTGGGCTTATCTTTTAGTCAAAGTCAGGGGCATTTACGGCGCTATTTAGACGAAAAATACGGCAAGGTTTTTCGCCGTTATGTGGCTTTATTGCATAAAGCAGCGCCGCAAATGTCACCCCTAGAGCTGTTCTGGCGTCTACATTTCATGATCGGCGCAGTGTCCTTTAGCATGTCAGGTATTAAAGCCTTGCGTGCCATGGCCGAAACTGATTTTCATGTTAAAACCTCAACTGAGCAAATTATGCGCATGATGGTGCCATTTTTGGCTGCTGGAATGCAGGCGCCTAGCGCCAAACTAGCTTTAGAAGACGTACAACCTATTGCACTGGAGATGTAAGATTAGTGAAGCTGTATAGAAGCCAAATTGATGCATTATATGTTTCTATTGCGCAACAACGCATGACTGCTTATGCGGGCGAAGAACTGATTCAAACCTATAGTATTTCTACGGCGCTGGCCGGCGCTGGTGAGCAAAAAAATTCCGGCTGTACACCGCGTGGCAAACACTATGTACGCGCTAAAATTGGTGCGGATATGCCTCTGGGTGCGGTTTTTAGCGGACGACGCTGGACGGGCGAAATTTGCACACCTGAACTGCAGGAGCAACACCCTGAACGGGATTGGATTCTAACGCGCATCCTTTGGTTGAGCGGTTGTGAGCTGGGTAAAAACAGGCTAGGCGAAGTAGATACCTTTGCGCGTTATGTTTATATTCACGGCACGCCAGATACGCACTTGCTAGGACAGCCTGTATCACATGGCTGTATCCGCATGGAAAACCAAGAGCTGGCTGAGCTGTTTAATCAGGTGAGCGTCGGCACTTTAGTGCACATTAATGAGAAGTGATTGTTTTGATGAGTATTTTTTATAAGGAAGAAGTTTTATGCAAGGCTCATTAATGTTGGATTTGCAGGGCACTTGGTTAACTGCCCACGAGCGCGCTATTTTGCGTCAGCCGCAAGTGTGTGGTGTGATTCTTTTTGCGCGTAACGTTGAGCATCCGGATCAGGTCGCAGAACTGTGTCGCAGCATTAAAGCGGTACGTAATGATTTGTTAATTTCTGTTGACCAAGAGGGCGGCCGAGTGAGGCGTTTGCGCCGTGGCTTTAGCGCTTTGCCTTCTATGCAAGCTATCGCTCAGAGCAGTGATCCGCAAAAAAATGCTCAGCTTTGTGGTTGGTTAATGGCTGCAGAAGTTTTGGCTGTTGGTATTGATTTTAGTTTTGCTCCCGTACTGGATCTGGACTACGGCCATAATACCGTTATCGGCAACCGCTCTTTTGGCGCGCAAGTGGCACAGGTGACGAGTCTAGCCCGCGCCTTTATGCAGGGCATGGGTCAAGCAGGCATGGCGAACGTGGGCAAGCATTTCCCAGGCCATGGTTGGGTTGAGGCGGACTCTCACTTTGCCGTACCGGTGGATAGACGCAGTTTGAACGCTATAGAACAAACAGATCTGAAGGTATTTGCCGAGTTGGCGAATGAAATGACAGCCGTTATGCCAGCGCATGTCATTTACTCTGAAGTGGATGAGTTGCCAGCAGGCTTTTCCAGTTTTTGGCTACAGCAAGTATTGCGTGAACAGCTGGGTTTTACTGGTTTAATTTTTAGTGATGATCTCTGCATGGCGGGTGCTCATGTGGTGGGTGATATGGCTGCGCGTACTTTGGCAGCTATCAGTGCAGGCTGTGATGTTGCGCTGGTGTGTAATGATCCCGCTGCTGCCGAGCAAGCCTTGGTGACGATGCAAACGGAGAAAATCCAACCCTGTGCACACACCTCTATAATGCTTGGTAAAAACAGATTACAAAAAGAGTTTCAGTCTCAGCCAGAATTTCAATTAGCGCGCCGAGCGATAAGCTTATTGGCCGCGCAGTAGGGGATTTTATGTCTAAATTTGCAATTATTGGTGGTACCGGATTAACCCAGCTTGAGAGTTTAACCATTCGCAATGCGGAAATGCTTGACACGCCTTATGGCGCTACGTCTTCGGCAGTTTTGCATGGTATGTATGCCGGACGTGAGGTGTTGTTTTTAGCCCGTCATGGTCACCCGCATCGCATTGCTCCGCACCAGGTCAACTACCGCGCCAACCTCTGGGCTTTACGCCATGCTGGAGCGGATAAGGTTATTTCAGTCAACGCCGTCGGCTCTATTGCCAGCGATTTAGAAACAGGACATTTTTGCGTTCCCGATCAAATCATTGATTACACTTGGGGGCGTGAACACACGCTATTTGAAGGTGATTTGCAGCATGTTACCCACGTGGATTTTAGCTATCCATACGATGCCAACCTGCGTAAGCGGTTAAGTGCGGCGATAGCCGTGCATGGGTATTCCTGTAAGTACCATGGGGTGTATGGCTGTACTCAAGGGCCGCGTCTGGAAACCGTAGCGGAAATTAAGCGCATGGAACGTGATGGCTGCGATATTGTAGGTATGACCGGCATGCCCGAAGCGGCTTTAGCGCGTGAGCTTGGTCTTAGCTATGCCAGCCTCGCTTTGGTGGTTAATCCTGCCGCGGGTAAGTCAGATGGAGTGATTACCATGGCGCAAATCGATGCGGCGATTAAAACAGGAATGGATAAGGTGAAATCCATCTTGGCGCGCGTGTTGACGGCCTAGGCTGTTTTGTTCAGTTACTATGCAAGGGTTCAGCTGCTTGAACCCCTGCAATAGTAATAAAACCATGGGCAAATCGTGCCCATTGGCCGTTGATAACGCTTTGATTAGGCCAATGCCTAGAGAGCTCTTTTAATAGACGAATCTTAAAGGTTCCGTCATCGTTGAGGCTGATGACTTCTGCATCCAAAAAACCAAAGTAACGCTGGGTGAGAGGGTTAAGCGTTTTAAACAGGCTTTCCTTAGCGGAAAAAATACAGGTTAAAAATTCCGCAAACGACCAGAGGTTGACGGATTCAAACAAGTCTAACTCCGATTGTCTAAGCACCGCTTTGTGTAGGCGCTCAGCGCGAGTGTTTGCTATGCAGCGCTCAATATCCATACCTAATGCCAACCAATCCTGCTGCCGCGATACCACTGCAGCGGCCCAGCCGTGACTATGGCTGATTGAACCACATAAACCTTGTGGCCAGTCAGGCTGTCCTGTATCTGGATGGCGTGCAGGAACAACAGGGCTGGCAATAATTTGGTTCAGTGCGTGTTGCGCACAGTAACGCCCCGCAACAAACTCAGCTTGGCGTTTATTGGTGGCCTTAAGTGGGGGCAGGGCCAGTTTTTCAAAATCTGTACTGCTAACCCACTCGGCATTAAAATTAGACGCGGCAAACGCGCAACCTGACCATGGATTGTTAAAGGGCCAGTCCTGATTAATCTGCGTAATAAAGGGAGTTTTGTTTGTTTGCTGAGGTGCTTTTGCGTTAATGGCTTTATCCAATGAAATGAATTGTGTTATAAATGCAGTGTTTTTTAGTGTATTTTATTATAAGGCATTAAAGTCATTTTCGGCAACGTAGAGGTCAAGGTGAAATTACAGCAGCTTCGTTATATCTGGGAAGTCTCCCGTAATGGGTTAAATGTATCAGCAACAGCACAGGTTTTATATACCTCTCAACCAGGCATCAGTAAACAGATTCGCTTGCTGGAAGATGAGCTAGGGGTAGAGATATTTGCCCGCTCCGGCAAGCACCTGTCCCATATCACCGCAGCGGGTCAGTGCATTATTGATACGGCTGGGGAGATATTGCGCCAATGCGAAAGCATTAAGCAGATTGCACAAGAGTTCTCTAACGAGCGTGCCGGTGAACTGACGGTAGCTACGACGCACACACAGGCGCGCTATGCGCTGCCTAAGGTTATAGGTCAGTTTATCCAAGAGTTTCCTGATGTGTCTTTGCATATGAATCAGGGTACACCGGCGCAAATTGCCGAAATGGCTGCTGATGGCTCAGTGGACTTTGCTATTGCCACCGAGGGGCTAGAAGACTTCCCCGAGCTGATTACCATGCCGTGCTATAGCTGGAACCGTTGCGTCGTTGTGCCTAAAGAACACCCGTTGGCACAAGAGAAAAAAATCAGTCTAACCACCTTGGCACAGCATCCCATTGTGACCTATGTCTTTGGTTTTACCGGTCGTTCTAAACTGGATGAGGCGTTTAAGGAACAAGGTCTGGAACCCAAAGTAGTGTTTACGGCGGCTGACTCTGACGTGATTAAAACCTATGTGCGACTGGGCTTAGGCGTGGGCATCGTAGCGCGTATGGCGGTGGATGAGGTTGAAGATAGCGACTTGGTGGTTTTGGATGCCAGTGAGTTGTTTGAGCCGAGTGTGACTAAAATTGCTTTCAGGCGCGGTACTTTTTTACGTGGCTATATGGCCTCGTTTATTGAGCGTTTTGCTCCGCATCTAACCCCAAAGGTGCAATCGCAAGTCATACAGTGCCGCAATCAAGAAGAAATTAATGCTTTGTTTGCTGGAGTGAAATTGCCCAGCTATTAGTAACATTGAGCTGGCTAGGGTTGCTTGCTACTATGCGCGCCTTATTATGGCTGCTGGGCTAGCTATTATTAGTTTAAGGAGAGGTCGGGTAATGGCTGAGTATCGCGAAACACTACACAAGAATTATGGTCAGTACTTTGCAGTGGATAAAATGCTGCATGAAGTGCGCACCGAACACCAACATTTAGTTATTTTTGAAAATGCCTTAATGGGGCGAGTGATGGCGCTTGATGGTGCTATCCAGACCACTGAGGCGGATGAGTTTTTTTACCATGAAATGCTCACCCATACACCTATTTTGGCGCATGGCGCTGCCCGTCGTGTGCTGATTATCGGCGGCGGTGATGGCGGTATGTTGCGCGAAGTGTGTCGTCACGCCAGCGTTGAGCATGTGACCATGGTCGAGATCGATCAAGCGGTGGTGGATATGTGTAAAGAGTATCTGCCCAAGCACTCCAACGGTGCGTTTGATGATCCGCGTGTCAATCTAGTGATTGATGACGGTATGAGTTTCGTGGCTAATTGCACTGATACGTTTGATGTGATTATTAGTGACTGTCCAGACCCAACAGGCCCTGCAGAAGTGCTGTTCTCGGAAGGATTTTACGAAGCGTGCCATCGTTGTCTAACCGCAGACGGGATTTTGGTGGCCCAAAACGGTACGCCTTTCTTGCAGTTGGATGAGGTGAAAACCACGGCTAAGCATATTTCAGCTTTGTTTGCCGACTGGCATTTTTACCATGCGGCGGTACCGACTTACATTGGTGGGGCGATGACCTTTGCGTGGGCGGCTAAGAATCCGGCGACACGTCAGCAACCCTTAGCGGTGTTGCGTCAGCGCTATGCTGAGAGTGGCGTGACCACGCGCTATTACAACGCGGATATTCATCAGGCAGCGTTTGCGCTACCGCAATATGTTTTGCAAGCGATTGGTAAACACAATAACGATTAAAAAAGAGCCTAGCAGCTGTTGCTGACTAGGCTCTGGTGTTGCATTAAAAAGCTCTTAAACTAAGTTTAGGAGCTTTTTTGTTTTTAAACGGGGAACAACTCGCCAAGCTTCATAGCGAGCATCATATCGCCTTCCGCTGCGAGTCTGCCGCCCATAAAGGCTTGCATACCATCGGTTTCACCGCTGGCAATTTCTTTAAAGGTATCGCTGTCCATAATAAGCGTGACGTTTGCATCGGCTGCATCACCCGCCTGTACATTACAGGTTCCGTCTTTTACGATGAGGTGGTAGTTTTCGCCATCGGTGATATTGAACTGGAAAGTAAGGTCAAGGCCAGCAGCAGCGGCAGAATCAAAGTTTGCGATGTATTTTTCAATAATCTCAGCAGCAGACATGGTTTTTATCCTTATTAGATAATTGATAGAAGGGTAGCGGTGGTCGCTGTTTACAGCTAAAGAGTAGGGTTAAGCGGCTGCGCTGTCAAATAGTTTCATACGCATGTTTGAAATCATTATGGGTTTGTCTGTTTGCTGTATAATTGACCGATCGTTTTTACACTAATTATTCGAGTTTTATGGAGGCTCTGTGGACTTTATTCTGGACTATGCAGGTTTTTTATTGCGTGCAGTTACCGTAATTATTGTGGTGGTGGTTATCTTAGCTTTCGCGGCCAGCGCAAAAGGCCGCGGCAGAAGCAAAGAAGGCAGTTTGCATGTGAAGTCGCTCAACGAGTTTTATGGCGATCTTAAACAGCAGCTTCAGGCTGAGTTGCTGGATAAGAAACAGCTTAAAGCCGTGAATAAACAAGAGGCTGATAAGGCGAAACACGCGAAGAAACAAAAAACTGAACAGTCGCGTGTCTTTGTGCTGGATTTTGCTGGTGATATAAAAGCTTCAGCGGCGGATAGTTTACGCCACGAAGTGACGGCGCTGCTCTCCATGGCTAAGAAAGACGACGAGGTGGTGCTCAGGCTGGAAAGTACCGGGGGCATGGTGCATAGCTATGGCTTTGCTGCATCACAGTTGGCGCGGATTCGTCAAGCTGGCATTCCGTTAACTATTTGTGTGGATAAAGTGGCGGCCAGTGGCGGTTATATGATGGCGTGCTTGGGGGATAAAATCCTCAGCGCACCCTTTGCGATTTTGGGATCGGTGGGTGTGGTAGCGCAGTTACCCAATATTCATCGACTACTGAAAAAGCATGATATCGATGTGGAAATTCTGACAGCGGGTGAATACAAGCGCACATTAACAGTGCTGGGTGAAAACACCGAGCAAGGGCGTAAAAAGTTTCTAGAGGATTTACAAACCACTCATGATTTATTCAAAGAGTTTGTGGTTGGTTACCGCCCACAGTTGGATATCAATAAAGTTGCTACAGGTGAGATTTGGCTAGGAACCGATGCGCTAAAACTTGAGTTGGTGGATCAATTACAAACCAGTGATGAGTATCTGTCTAAGCGGGCGCAAGAAAGTAAAGTCTACGCGCTGGAATACGCATTTCGCAAAAGCATGCAAGAACGTATCGGTTTAGCCGCATTGTTGACTACAGACTCGTTTCTACTACGTTGGTGGGAAAGACTGTTACAGCAAAGGTTTTGGCGTTAGTCTAGAGGTTCTTTGTATAAGTCTGATGTATATAAGTCGCGTCAATCAGCAGTACCTGCTTAGCGTAAATTCATGTGGTGGAGTAAAAAATGAGCAATTATCTAGCGTTATGGGTCACAGAAGAGCCTGAGTTTCAGCAGCAAGTTATCGAGCGAGCTAAGGAAGACTTGCCACAGGGTGATGTGCTTATTCGAGTCAAATACTCCTCACTGAACTATAAAGATGCACTATCGGCGATGGGCAATAAAGGGGTAACAAGGACGTATCCACATACGCCCGGTATTGATGCGGCTGGGGTGGTGGAAAGCTCTACCGAGCCCGAGTTTGCAGTGGGTGATGAAGTTATAGTCACTGGTTATGATTTGGGTATGAATACCTTCGGTGGCTTGGCGCAATATATTCGCGTGCCTGCTGATTGGGTGATTAAGCGGCCGCAGGGCTTGTCTTTACGTGAGTCGATGATTCTAGGTACGGCTGGCTTGACCGCTGCCTTGTGTGTTGAAAAGCTGGTGCGAGCTGGTTTGCGACCAAGTGATGGTGACGTGCTGGTGACCGGCGCCACAGGAGGTGTAGGCTCGATCGCGATTAAGTTGCTAAGCCAGTTGGGTTACTCCGTGGTCGCAGCAACAGGCAAGGTAGAGCAGCAGACGGATTTTTTAAAGCAGCTAGGCGCTAGTCAGGTGATTGACCGTGCTGAGTTGTTGGAGGGTGCAGACAAGCCGCTACTGCGTCCACGCTGGGCTGGTGCGGTAGATACTGTCGGCGGTGAGATGATGTTTAATGTGATTAAAGCATTGAATTACGGCGCGAGTATGGCTTGTTGTGGCTTAACTGCAGGCGTTGATTTTAAAGGCAATGTCTTTCCGTTTATTTTGCGTGGTACGAACTTGTTAGGCGTTGATTCAGTTGAGTTGCCTATCGTGATTAAGGCCTCGATGTGGGATAAGTTGTCATTGCAATGGAAAATGGATTTAGAGTCTCTAGTGCAAGAGATTAATCTTAGTGAAGTTGCCGAGGCGATAAAAACCATGTTGGCTGGTCAGCAACGCGGACGTATTTTAGTGCGCGTTGATTAAATTAGAGCAATAAAAAAGGCTGCCGCGGCAGCCTTTTTTGTGCAGTGCTAACTAAATCAGTGGTTATAACGTTGTAACACCAGCGTGGCGTTAGTGCCACCAAAACCGAAGCTGTTACTCATAATGGTATTGAGCGTTACGTTTTCTTGGGTTTTGGTGATTATATTTAAACCCTTAGCCGCTTCATCCATGTCTTCGATATTGACCGAACCGGCAATAAAATTATTTTCCATCATCAGCAACGAGTAAATGGCCTCTTGTACGCCAGTGGCGCCTAAAGAGTGACCAGACAAACTCTTGGTGGAGCTGATTGCAGGGTTTTTATCGCCAAATACTTCGCGGATAGCGTTAAGTTCTGCTGTATCGCCCACTGGCGTAGAAGTGCCGTGCGTGTTGATGTAGTCAACCGGAGCGTCCACGTTGTTTAGGGCCTGTTGCATGCAGCGAACTGCGCCTTCACCGCTGGGTGCGACCATGTCGTAACCGTCGGATGTAGCGCCGTAGCCTACGATCTCAGCATAAATTTTAGCGCCGCGCTTTAAGGCATGCTCAAGTTCTTCAACAACTATCATGCCGCCACCGCCAGCAATGACAAAACCATCACGTTTACTGCAGTAAGCACGGGAAGCTTTGTCTGGGGTGTCGTTGTATTGAGTGGAGAGCGCGCCCATCGCATCAAACAGGCAGCTTTGGCTCCAATGCTCTTCTTCACCACCACCGGCAAAAACCACGTCTTGTTTGCCGAGCTGGATTTGCTCAACGGCTTGACCAATGCAGTGAGCACTGGTCGCGCAAGCTGAAGAAACAGAGTAGTTCACCCCTTTGATTTTGAAAGGAGTCGCCAAGCAGGCTGAAACGGTACTGCCCATGGTGCGGGTAACGCGGTAAGGGCCGATACGCTTAACGCCTTTTTCACGCAGGGTGTCGATGGCTTCCATTTGGTTCAAAGTAGAGGCACCGCCGGAACCCGCAATCAAACCCGTGCGCGGGTTAGATACCTGCTCTTCAGTTAGGCCGCTATCTTCAATCGCTTGCTGCATGGAAAGATAGGCAAAGGCAGCTGCGTCGCCCATAAAGCGAAGTACTTTGCGATCAATCAATTCGTTTAAATCGATATCTACAGAGCCGGAAACTTGGCTGCGCAAGCCAGCCTCAGCATAGCTTGGGTTAAAACGAATACCAGAGCGACCAGTACGCAAGCTGTCTATAACTGTGTTTTTATCTGTTCCTAAGCAAGAAACAATACCAATACCTGTGATTACTGCACGACGCATACATTCCATCCTTAAAAAGAATCAGTGGAAGTAAATAGGCCGACTCTTAAGCCTTCGGCACTATAGATTTCACGACCATCAACACTCACGGTGCCGTCAGCAATTGCTAGGATTAGTGAGCGGTTAATGGTGCGCTTGATATGAATGTTGTAAGTGACCTTTTTAGCTGTGGGTAGTACTTGACCAAAAAATTTGACGTCCCCCGAGCCTAATGCGCGACCGCGGCCAGGGTTACCTTGCCAGCCTAAGTGAAAACCAACCAATTGCCACATGGCGTCTAGACCAAGACAGCCGGGCATTACTGGGTCACCTTCAAAGTGACAGCCGAAAAACCATAGGTCAGGATTAATATCTAACTCGGCGACAATTTCACCTTTACCGTACTTACCACCTGTTTCGCAGATGTGCGTAATGCGATCAATCATCAGCATATTGGGCGCTGGCAACTGCGCATTACCGGGTCCGAAGAGTTCTCCACGACTGCACTTTAGAAGCTCTTCGTAGGTAAAGGAATTTTGTTTGCTCATGCTGGATCCTTGTAAAGTGTTCTCTTAGTAGGCGTAAAATAATTGCCTATTTAAATCTGAGTAACAAGAAAAATCTATAGAACTTAAGACTTTATATTGTGTTGGCGCAAAGCTGCTCGTTAGTAATGCATTGAAGTCTTAACTAAAAAACAGCATTTTACAGTACAGATAGACAGGCGCTACTTAACCTAAGTCACATGTTCATGGTAGTAATGCGTGTTTGGAGCATTAATATGGCAAAGCGGACCTTTCCTGTTGCGCTGTAAAGCGCTTTGTCTTGTATAGTATCGAGCAGGAAAAAATGTAGGCGTAGAACAAATAGGGGCTGTTATGCAGGGTGTTTTATTGGCGTTATGGCCTATATTTGCTTTGATTGTAAGCGGGTTTGTGTTGCAAAAATTACGGGTGTTCGGCGCGGAATTTTGGATTGGTGCGGAAAAGCTAAACTATTTTTTCTTGTTTCCAGCACTTTTGATCAGCAGTTTAACGCTAGCCCCTTTTTTTAGCTCCGAGTTGCCGCAGATGGCGTTGCTGATAGTTATCAGTATCGCACTAGCTTGGTTTTTTTTGCAGCTTTTACGTAAGCGTTATAGCTGGCCAGCGGCGCGATTTGGTGTGTTAGCGCAAGGGGCGCTGCGCTTTAATACTTACCTGGGTTTGGCCGTTGTTGCTGCTTTATTTGGCAAGGAAGGCTTGGCTTTGGCTGCCATTATTCTAGCCATTAAAGTACCTATTCTGAATCTATTGTCGGTGTGGGCTTTAGCCGCTGGCAAAGAGGTACGTGTACGGCAGTTACTGTTGCCGATACTCAAAAACCCTTTAATTTTGGCCTGTTTTGTTGGCATTGCTTTGAACCTGTCTGGGGTGGGGCTGCCGTTAGGTAGCGACAGGTTTTTAAGTATGCTGGGTGCGGCTAGTTTGCCCTTGGGTTTGCTTTGCGTAGGCGCTGCTTTGCAGCCGGCTTATTTGCTGGGTGAGCGGCATGCCTTGTTGTTAAATAGTGTTGGTAAATTGCTACTGCTGCCGTGTTTGGTCGGTTTACTTGCTTGGCTATTACAGTTGCCCGCTTTGGCTGGCGCTTTAGTGGTGATATTTTTTGCCTTACCAACGGCGCCGAGTGCCTATATTTTAGCTCGACAAATGGGTGGCGACAGCCAGTTGATGGCGGGCATTATTACCATGCAAACGTTGTTGGCCGCGCTAAGTTTACCCTTGGTGTTGATGCTGTTGCCGGGCTGAGCTAGGTAACAAGGCCGCAAACTATACTGGCTGGAGTCATGTGTTTTTTTATCGGCAGGAATACCGGGCTTTTTTATGCAGTATAAGTATCAGGTAAATAGATTGGTGAAGGCAGGCTAGATCTCTATAATGCTTGGATTCGCCATAGGGCGGTGGGAGAAATATGAATGACAGCAACTAAGCCTATTGCCGTTTTAGGTGGTGGTAGTTTTGGCACTGCGCTCGCTAATTTGTTAGCGGGCAATCAACAGAGAGTTTTGTTGTGGATGCGCGATGAGCAACAAGCTGCTTATATGCGTGAACATGGTAAAAATCCACGCTATTTAAAAGATATACCGTTACTTAATGGTATCGAGCCGGTTACTGATTTGGCTGCGAGTTTGGCCGCCTGCGATATAGTTTTTGTGGCTTTGCCTTCAACAGCATTGCGCGCCGTGTTAGAGCCTTATGCGGACGTGCTGAGCAGCAAGCTACTGATCAGCACGACCAAGGGTATTGAGGCTGATACCTTTAAACTGATGAGCCAGATTTTGGAAGATATTGCTCCTCGGGCACGTATTGGTGTGCTGTCGGGCCCTAATTTGGCGCGAGAGATTGCCGAACAGGCGCTGACCGCTAGCGTGATTGCCAGTGAAGACGCTGATTTGTGCGCACAAGTGCAATTAGTGCTGCATGGCGACACGTTCCGCGTGTATGCCAGTACGGACCGTTTTGGTGTTGAGCTGGGCGGGGCATTAAAAAATGTCTATGCCATTATGGCTGGCATGGCTGCCGCTATGGGTATGGGTGAGAATACTCGCAGCATGCTGATTACTCGGGCATTAGCAGAAATGACACGTTTTGCCGTAAAACTGGGCGCCAATCCGATGACGTTTTTGGGTTTGGCCGGTGTGGGCGATCTGGTGGTGACCTGCAGTTCGGTAAAAAGTCGTAATTATCAAGTGGGCTATGCCTTGGGTGAAGGTTTGAGCTTAGAGCAAGCGGTTGAGCGCCTAGGTGAGGTGGCTGAGGGTGTGCACACCATTAAGGTGCTCAAGCAAAAAGCTGAAGAATTAGACGTTTATATGCCGTTGGTTACGGGGTTGCATGCAGTGTTATTTGAAGGCTACACCATGAAACAGGTGGTGGGTGGCTTGATGCTGGGCGAACCTAAAACCGAAGTTGATTTTATTTCCATTGAGGGTTTTGGAGTATGAGCATGAATAAGCAAGCCAAGCGTTTAGCTCGAGAAGCCATCATTTTTCGTATTATCTGGATGCTGGTTTTTTTGCTGGCTTGGCAGATAGCGGTGCCTCTGTTGGGGTTAGTGGTTTTAGCGCAGTTAGTGTTTCGTTTGATTTATGCGGCGCCTCATCAAAATCTGATGAGTTTCGGTGACTCGTTAAGCCAGTATTTGCTGCAAATAGGGCGTTTTGAGGTGTTTAGCACTGATGAAAAGCCTTGGCCGGTGGCTGATTGGCCGCAAGCTAACCCTGCTGAAGGCGAGGCGGCTTATCAGCAGCACAAGCAAACAGATACAGCAGGGTAGTTAATAAGCATGAAACTTTGGTTGTTACGTCATGGGGAGGCGCAGCCCTATCAGCGCAAAGATGCTGAACGGCAACTGACAGAGCGGGGCCGTAAGCAAGTGGTTGAGGCAGCGCAAAGTGTTGCCGGCAACAGGTTTACGCACGTTTTATGCAGCCCCTATATTAGGGCGAGGCAAACAGCTGAGATTTTTCTACCAGCAGTAAATTATCACAAAGATCCCGAGATAGTACCTTGGCTAACTCCAGAAAGTAGTGTGGCCGAAGCGCAGCGTTATTTGGCTAGCTATACTGAGGATAGCTTGTTATTAATAGGGCATCAGCCACTCTTGGGAAATCTGGTTGGCTGGTTTTGTGACGGTAGCACGCAGTACTCAATGCCATTAGCAACAGCAACTGTGGTGCAGTTAGAGGGGGATTGCCTGGCGGCAGCAATGAAACTGTTGTCAGTGCAACATGTAGAAAGTTAACAAGAAGGAGAGCCTATGAGCTACCCAGCTAAAGAAATACGTATCCAATTACCGCATATCGATCTCGCAGCTCGTGTATATGGTCCAGAAGACGGTGTTCCAGTATTAGCCCTACATGGCTGGCTTGATAATGCCATGAGTTTTGAGTTGTTAGCACCTAAGCTTCCAGGCTTGCGCATAGTCGCCCTAGATATGGCAGGCCATGGTTTTTCTGGTCGTCGTGCTCCGGGTGCAGGCTATCAATTATGGGACTTTGCCACGGATGCCTTGTTGGCTACCCAAGAGTTAGGTTGGTCTAAATTTTCAATTTTAGGCCATTCGCTCGGTGGCATTGTCGGTGTGCTGGTTGCTGCTGCAGTGCCAGAGCGTATTGAGCGCTTGGCATTGATTGACGGTTTGGTGCCTGATACCGGCGAGGCCGCGCAATCACCGAAAAAACTGGGTGAAGCGTTGTTGGCGCAAATTGATGTGCATAGTAAAAAGAAAACGGTTTATAGCTCCGAAGAGCAAGCCGTACAGGCCCGCGTGCGTGGCTTTATGCCGGTGAGTCAGCTGGCAGCGCAGTTACTGGTGTCGCGGGGGCTGAGTCCGGTGGATGGCGGTTATTGCTGGAATACGGATGTGCGCTTAACCTTGCCTTCACCACTACGTTTGACCATCAAGCATGCACAGGCTTTCGTGCAGGCACTGCAGTGCCCAGTCAGCTTGGTCTTGGCAGAGCAGGGCCTGCTGGTTAGTGTGCCTGAGTTTATGGGCTTTATGGATGCCTTGGACAAACAAAATATGGTGATACACAGAGTGTTGGGTGGTCACCACCTGCATCTTGATGATGACCAGGGTGCGCAGGCTGTAGCTGAGTGCTTTGCTGAGTTTTTAGCCGCTAAATAGCGAGTAACTAGAGGAATAAAACATGATTGATTTATATACGGCAGCAACACCTAATGGGCATAAGGCTTCTATTGCTTTAGAGGAGATGGCGCTTGAGTATCAATTACATGTGCTTTCCTTTGATAAAAAAGAACAAAAAGCACCGGAGTTTTTAGCCATTAACCCGAATGGACGAATTCCTGCAATTGTTGATCGTGATAATGGTGATTTTGCAGTGTTTGAGTCCGGTGCGATTCTTTGGTATTTGGCTGAAAAAACGGGACAGTTTTTGTCAACTGATGCAAAGCAGCGTTCTGTAACACTGCAGTGGTTAATGTTTCAGATGGGCGGGGTTGGGCCTATGCAGGGACAGGCCAACGTTTTTTATCGTTATTTTCCAGAAAAAATCCCTGCTGCAATTGAGCGTTATCAAAATGAGACACGCCGTCTGTATGAAGTGCTCAACACGCGCTTGTCGCAGGCAGAATATTTAGCTGGTGATTACAGCATTGCTGATATGGCGACTTACCCTTGGGTATCAGTCTATGAGTGGGCTGGTGTTTCAGTTGCAGGCTTGGAGCATTTACAGCGCTGGTTAGAGGCGGTTGGGCAGCGGCCTGCAGTACAGAAGGGTATGCAGACACCGCCCTCGCAGCAACCCAAAGAAGACTCCATCGGTACGGCGCAATCGATGTTGGTGAAATAATGACTAAACTTGTTTCTGCGTTGTTAGGTGTGGGCCTGCTACTTGTTGCACATGTCTTGCCTGCACAAACTCTATTTGAGTCACTGCAAGCACTACCACCTTTGCAAAATGCCCGTGTCATTAACTCTTCGCAGCAGGAGGCTGTAGAAAAGATTTATCCGCTGGGTTCTGTGCGTCGTATTAGTGGTCGTTTGCGTTATACCGGCGAGGTGTTATTGCACGGGCAACAATCTGTTTTAACCGTACAGTTAGCGTCAACACATACAGCAGGTGATGCCTTTATGGCCGCACGCGACTATTTAGAACAGCATGATGCGCAAATGTTATTTTGGTGTGAAGGAAAGGATTGCGGGCCAAGCAATCTGTGGGCTAATGCGGTATTTGATACTGCGCGTCTGTATGGGCCGGATGAGCAACAGAGTTACGCTGCCTTTATTCAACCAAAAGACGCTTCACTGATCACTGTCTATGCGATTACGCGCGGTAATGGACGTTCCTTGTTACATTTTGAGCAGCTGGCTACTGACTCTATGCCTAGTGATTTACGCCCAACTCCAGCTACGCTACTGCGTCAGTTGCGCGAGGGTGGAAAACTAATGCTGACTCATTTGCCTGCTGAGCCAGAGCCGCAATGGCTGGCTTTGCTTGTGCGTACACTTAATCAAAGCGCAGCTTTTAGAGTGGTTATCGGCGGCGAGAATGCAGCGCTTTGGTACGAAGAGTTAATCGCGGCTGGAGTAAAAGCCAATCGTGTAGAGCTTGATTCTGCTGAAAGCTCAAAACTTTACTTGCAGCTTATTCAATAGCCAAGCTTCTTGATGTGGCTAAGAAAAATAATAATTAAGGAACCTCTGAATAACAAGGAGCAACAATGATTAGCAGCGATCGTTTACTGACGCAGATTCTTTTGCTGGCTTTGATAGGTGCCTGTTTGTGGGTGTTAGCCCCCTTTATGTCGGCACTTTTTTGGGCAGCTGTGGTGGCTTTTGCTAGCTGGCCCTTGATGCGTCTATTAACCGCTAAGCTCAATGGAAATATTGCTTTAGCGGCTTCAATATTGACAGCTGGTTGGGTATTGCTGGTGGCTATTCCTTTTTTCTGGATCGGCTTTAACATCGCGGACTACATCCGTGATGGAACTGAGATGATAAAAAACCTGCGTATCACGGGCATGCCACCAGAGCCTGAATGGTTGCAAAGTGTGCCTTTCTTTGGAGAGCGCTTACATGAGGTGTGGGCTACTTTAGATGAAGAAGGCCCAGTATTGTTCTCTGCGGTTAAGCCCTATATGGGAATGCTCGGTAACTGGCTGTTGGGGCGTAGTGCCAGTATTGCAGGCGGTATGTTAGAGCTCACGCTGAGTTTGTTTTTAGTGTTTTTCTTTTATCGTGATGGCGAACGCCTTGCGTTGTTTGTGCGCGCGTTGGTGCATAGATTATTGGGCGCACGTACTGATTACTATATAGAGCTGGTAGCAGGCACTGTACGTCGCGTGGTCAACGGCGTGATAGGTACCGCAACAGCACAAGCGATAGTGGCTTTTATTGGTTTTTGGATTGCTGGCGTGCCCGGTGCTTTGCTGTTATCTGGCCTAACTTTTATGTTGAGTTTAATACCCATGGGGCCTCCTTTGGTGTGGGTGCCAGCTGTAGCTTGGTTGTTTTTCCAAGAAAACTATACGATGGCTATTTTTATGGCTGTTTGGGGGTTTGTGGTTATTAGTAGTGTTGATAATATTTTAAAACCCTATTTGATTAGCCGTGGTGGGAACTTACCCTTAATTGTGGTTCTAATTGGTGTGTTTGGTGGACTTATTGCCTTTGGTTTTATGGGTTTATTTTTAGGCCCAACCTTGCTTGCAGTAGCCTATAGTTTGCTTAGTGAGTGGATTTTAATCAGTGAGTCCAAGCAAGAAAAAAAGAAAAGAACGCTTAAGGAGTAGTAGATGAGACTCAATAACATAATTGGCTTAGGACTGGTTTTAAGTACTTTGTTGTTAGCAGGTTGCGCAGGTAAAACCTATGATCGTGCCGCCTGTAGTAATGAGATTGATGCAGCATGGAAGGAGTTAAACTTTGCTGAGGCGGAAGGGCTTGCTGGTACAGTCAGCTACTCCAAAGCTTTGGCTTTACTGACTACGGCAAAAACTCAGCAGCAATTTGAGAAGTTTGCCAGCTGTAAACACAAAGCCAAACGTGCACGTTTTTATATTAGTGAATCGCGCGCAGGACGTTAGTGGCTTAACTGAGGTATGCAATGTCACGCACCCGATGAAGTTAAACGAAATTTGTTTATACTCATAACGGAAAATAAAGGTTACAGGAGTTGGGGTGATGTTAAGAAAGCTGGAAAATTGCCTGCACGCCGTTAATCAGGTGTTACTGGGTAAGGAGCATCAGGTGCGCATGGCCATGGCGTGTTTATTGGCGCGAGGGCACTTGCTGATTGAGGATTTGCCGGGGATGGGCAAAACAACCCTCAGTCATGCTTTGGCGCAGGTGCTGGGACTTAGTTACCAGCGCGTGCAATTCACCTCCGACTTACTGCCCGGAGATATCTTAGGAACTTCTGTTTTTGAGCGCAGCACAGGGCAGTTTGTGTTTCACCCAGGGCCTATTTTTACTCAGCTTTTGCTGGCCGATGAAATCAATCGAGCTACTCCCAAAAGCCAAAGTGCGTTGCTGGAAGCCATGGAGGAGCGGCAAGTCACCATCGAGGGTGCAACCCGTCCTTTGCCGGAACCTTTTTTCGTGATTGCAACCCAAAACCCCATCTGTCAGAGCGGCACTTTTGCTTTGCCAGAATCTCAACTTGATCGTTTTTTAATGCGCCTGTCTTTGGGATATCCCAATGCCGAAGCGGAGCGTGCATTGTTAACGCATGCTGATACAAGGCCGCAAGCGACTTCGTTAACCCAGCAAATAGAAAAAGATGAGCTGCTGAGCGCGCAAAAACAGGTGAGTGAAATAAAGGTGAGTGACGCACTAGTGAGTTATATTCTGCGTCTAGTAGAGGCCACGCGCACCAATGCACAGTTTGTTTATGGCTTATCGCCGCGTGGCGGACTGGCGTTGTTATCAGCGGCTAAAGCTTGGGCGTTTTTGGCTGGACGTGATTATGTCATTCCGGAGGATGTACAGAGTGTTTTGCCACAGGTGGTGGCACATCGACTAGCGCATGCAGCCGCGGGTACTGGCGCTACAGGCACCACAGCAGTGCAATGGCTGCTCAGTGAAGTAGCTGTATTTTAATGAGCGCTTGGCGTCATTGGCTTGCGGCTTGGTGGTCTCGTCGTTTGCCGGCACAAACTCGAGTTAAGCTGGGGCAGAAACATATCTTTATCGTGCCCACCTTAGCTGGCTATGCATTCGCAGCAGCCTTGTTATTAATGTTGATGGTCGCGATTAATTATCAAAACAGCCTCGCCTATGCGTTAACGTTCTTGTTGGCCTCTGTGGGCTTACTCAGCATTTTACATACATGGCGTAACTTGGCAGGTTTACAGCTGGTTGGCTTGCCAACTGAGGCCTGCTTTGCTGGTGAAAATGCTCGGTTTCCGATACGCCTGCAAGCGACTGGGCGCGCATATCAGGCTATCGGGCTGGGTTGGTCGCGACAGAAAATGCTAATGACGGATGTGGCAAAACATTCCGAACAACAGGTTGAGTTGAGTTTGGCCGTCAAACGTCGAGGCAAACATAGCGCGGGGCGTATTCGGGTAGAAACACGCTTTCCGCTGGGTATTTGGGTGGCATGGAGCCAAGTGGATTTAGCGCAAAGCGTACTTGTTTACCCTAAACCTATAGCAGCACCATTGGAATTGGCAGGTGTGGCTGCTGGTGAGGATGAGGTCGAGGGATTAGCAACGGCTGGGCGTGGTGTAGATGATTACCAAGGGTTGGAAGCTTGGCAGCAAGGCGATTCTTTACGCCGAGTAAACTGGAAAGTTTGGTCGAAGGGGCAGGGTTTGTGGGTTAAGCAGTTTGCTGAACTTAAGGGGGCACAGGCGCAGTTGGATTTTTCCTCGCTGGGCGGTGATGTTGAATACCGCCTGTCTGTACTCTGTGCACAGGTTCTTAAACTAACCCAGCAAGAAACCCCTTTTACTCTGAAGCTGCTGGAGCAAACTATCGGGCCGGGCACAGGGGTTGCACATCAAGCAGAATGTTTAACTGCCTTGGCGCTCTTTGCTGGGGGCGGGCATGGCTAAGCACAAGATTAAACCCAGTATTCCACGTAACAGCTTAATTTGGCTATTGATTGCCCAAGTGTTAGTGATAATTCCTTTGTTGTGGCATGTGCCCTTGTGGATTGTCGGCTTGTGGCTCGTCTGTGCCGCATGGCGCATACAGGTGTTTCGTATGCGTATGCAGTTTCCCAGGGCGATAGTAAAAGTGGCCATGATGGTAAGTGCAGCTTTTGCAGTGTATCTAAGTCGCGGCAGTCTTGTAGGGTTAGATGCTGGGGTGGCGCTGCTGTTGACCGCCTTTGTGCTGAAACTGGTCGAACTGCGCAGTAAGCGAGATGCGCTGGTGTTGATCTATCTTGGGTTTTTTACGGTAGTCACCAGCTATTTGTTCGATGACAGTATTCTCGCGGCTGGTTATAGCCTGTTGTCTGTCACTGCGTTACTTGCGGCACTGGTTGGACTGCAGCAAACAGTCTTGGCTGGGCGACCAGGTAAAACGATAACCCAAGCCGCTGCAATCTTGCTACAAGCCATTCCTGTGGCCCTGCTGTTATTTTTGTTTTTCCCGCGTTTAGACCCACTCTGGGTTTTACCAGCGCCAAAGGACAAAGGCGTTACCGGTATTTCGGACCATATGTCACCGGGCGATATTGCTGAGCTTAGTCAGTCATCAGAGTTGGTTTTTCGTGCCAGCTTTGCGGGTGAGATACCGGCACAAAACCAGCTGTATTGGCGCGCATTGACTTTGCCGTATTTTGATGGCCGTACATGGCATATGCAAAACATGACCTCTGATTTGCTCGCGCCAGAGTGGCAGGCGCAGGGCGATATGCTGGAATACAGTGTGATTATGCAGCCAAGCTCGCGGACTTGGTTGTACAGCTTGGCGGTGAGCCAGACAGAGCAAAAAGATATTCGACTGATGAATGATTTTCGTCTGCAGCATAATACACCCATACATCGCACTTATTTATATCAGGCTCAGGCTTGGCCTGAAGCGTTGGCTGAGCCAAAGTTGAGTCCTGAAAAATACCGCTTCTATTTACAATTGCCGCGTGATGTGAATCCGCAGGCGCGTGCATGGGCGCAACAATTACGTCAGCGTCATCCTGATGACGAGTCGTTAGTGCGAGCAGTGTTACGTCACTTTAACCAAGAAGAATACTTTTATACCCTAAAGCCACCGCGCCTAGGTAAACACAGTGTGGATGAGTTTTTATTTGCCACGCAAACAGGTTTTTGTGAGCACTATTCAAGCTCTATGGCCTTTGTGTTGCGTGCAGCAGGTATTCCGGCGCGTGTGGTGACAGGCTATCAGGGCGGTGAGGTTAATCGCACGGAAAACTATGTGCAGGTACGCCAATATGATGCGCATTCATGGGTTGAGTATTGGCGTTTGGGTTTTGGCTGGCACAGAGTTGACCCGACGTTTCAGGTTGCGCCAGAGCGTATCGAGCAAGGCTTGCAAGAAGCGTTGCGTGGTGAAAGCTTGAATACAGGGCTGTTTTCGCCATTAAGTTACAGGCACATCGGCTGGATTAATCAGTTAAGAATAGGTTGGGATACCCTCAACTATAACTGGCAGAAAAATGTTCTAGGCTATCAGGCTGAACGCCAGCAAAACTGGCTTAAAGGTTTACTGGGTGAGATTAGCTGGCAGAAAATAGGTGTCAGCTTGGTGATAGCGATTGCGCTGCTATTTGCTGTTATATCGCTGTGGTTGTTTAAACCTTGGCAAACACGGTTGAGTGAAACTCAGCGGTTGCTCAGGCAGTTTGAGCGTTTACTGGCCAAACGCCAATGTGTTCGTAATCCAGCGGAAGGATTGCGTGCGTTTCAGTTACGTATTAAGGAAGATTTATCACCGCAGCAGCAAATTGCGCTGGAGGATTTTGTGCATAGCTACGAGCAAATCGAGTATGCCAACGTACCAGTTCCCAGCGCGCAGTTGCAGCAGCAGTTACAGGCATTACGCCATAGCTTGGCGGGTAGATAACGTTTTTAACGCAGTGATAGCTACGCAGGTCGTTATTCAGAAGCTGCCTAGGTTTAAGCAAAGGCTTGTTTTTGTGCGGTTATCTGCCGTTCGATAATCTGACAAACCATCTCACAGAGTGCATAGGTTGACTCGTCGGTTAGCTGATAAAACACATGAGTGCCCTGTGATTGGCGGGTAATCAAGCCGTGGCGATTAAGAATGGATAGGTGGCGAGAGATATTAGCTGAGCTGAAATTGCAACGCTGAGCAAGCTCGCCGACATTGTATTGCCCTTCACCTAACAGGCGCAAAATTTGCAGTCGTGTCGGATCGGATAACGCTTTGAAGTAAGCCGCTATTTGTTCTAGCGCATGCGGACTCATTTTTTCCATTACATTTCTCAAGTTAAACAATGCTGTAGTTAAGATAGTTAGATACTTGCATGTTTGCAAGCTTAGTTACATAATAGTTTAATCTTTTATTAAATATATTTGTGGAGAGTGTGCGGGTGAACAATAAACTAGCAATTATTTTAGCGCTCGCGGGTCTTGTCATAAGCGGTTGGGCATCAGCGCAGAGCTCTGCGGCGGTGCAGGTAAAGCGTGCGTCTTGGGCCAGCAGTGCTGAGTATGAAGGGCAAGTCGAGGCGGTGACAGATACCCGTGTGGCCGCTCAGGTGGCAGGCAGTATTAAGCAAGTGCATGTCAAAGCCGGTGACCGAGTTACGGCGGGGCAGCTGTTAATCGAGATTGATGCCAGTCAGGCGCGTCAGCAGCAAGCCGCCGCACAAGCGCAAGCCGATGCTGCCCGAGCACAGTTGCATGCGCTAACCCAAGAACTGGCACGGCAGAAAAAGCTCTTCGAACAAAACTATATTAGCCAAGGTGCGTTAGAGCGTATCGAGGCTGAGCAGCGTGCCACCGCCGCGCAACTCAAAGCACACCAAGCGCAAGTGCAAGCCGCACAGGTACAAACCGATTTTTTTGAAATACGTGCACCTTATGCCGGAGTGGTCATTGATGTGCCGGCTATGCAGGGTGATATGGCGATGCCGGGCATGCCGCTGCTGAGTTTGTTTGAGCCAGCCCAGTTAAGAGTGGGTGTGTCGGTGCCTGTGAGTGCCTTGCCAGCGCAAAGCCTCAGCTTGGAGCAGGTAAAAGTAAAGCGCGGGCAAGAGGTGCTGGCAGTCAATAATTTACAGCGCCTGCCTACCGCGGATGCGAGCTCACAAAGCGTGCGTTTGCGCTTAACCCTTAGCAATGGCAATACCGGTTTAGTGCCGGGTCAGTCCGTTAAAGTGCAGTTGCAGCGCCCACAGGTTGCCCAGCAGAGTAAATTATTTATCCCAGCCAAGGCGGTGGTTCGCCGCGCCGAGCTGACCGCGGTGTATGTCAAAAGCGCGCAAGAGGGTAAACCTCTTTTGCGGCAGGTGCGTTTAGGCGCGCAAACAGGTGACGAGATCGAGGTGCTGAGCGGTTTAAGCGAAGGCGAGTGGGTGTATCTTGATCCTCATGTGTTGAGCAAGGAGTAAGCATGCGTCCCTTAGGTATTTCAGGCCGCATTGCCGCGGCATTTCAGGCAGCGCAAATTACCCCGCTACTGGCTTTGCTGGCCTTGTTGATGGGTTTGTTCGCTATTTTGGTGACACCACAGGAAGAAGAGCCACAAATTAACGTCACCATGGCCAACGTGATTATTCCGTTTCCGGGTGCGGCGGTGCGTGATGTTGAAAGCATGGTCACCAACCCAGCCGAGCAGGTGTTATCACAAATGGCAGGGGTTGAGCATGTAATGTCTGCCTCACAGCCGGGTGTGTCGGTGATTACCGTGCAATTTGAAGTGGGCGTTACCCGCAATGATGCCTTGGTCAAACTGCACGATACGCTGCGTTCTAACGAAAGCTGGTTACCGCGTGATTTGGGTGTTTTACCGCCGATCACGCGTCCCATGGGGATTGATGATGTGCCCATTGTGGCGTTGACGTTGTATCACACCAACCCTGATTTTGGCGCCTATGATCTGCAGCGCATTGCCCACAGTATTGAAGTGGAGCTTAAACGTGTACCAGGTACGCGTGAAGTGGACACCATCGGTGGGCCGGGGCGCGTGGTGCGGGTTGATTTAGAGCCTGAGCGTTTAAGCGCGGTGGGCTTAACCGTGAATGATTTACGCATGGCGCTGCAATCAGCCAACCTGGGTTTGCCCAGTGGTGAGCTGATTAGTGGCAACCAATCGATTCAAATTGAAGCAGGGCGTTTTTTAAACAATGCCCGCGAAGTGGCCGAGCTAGTGGTGGGTGTGCATCAGGACCGCGCCATTTTCCTCGGCGATGTGGCTGAGGTCAGTGAAGGGCCGTTGCCGCCGAGCAACTATGTACGTTTTGGCAGTGCCGGTGAGCAGGCGCAAGAGTTTCCTGCGGTGACGTTGACGGTAACAAAAAAACCGGGTGAAAACGCCATTGATGTATCGGAAGCGGTGATGGCACGTGTGGCGGAGCTACAAAACACCCTGATTCCCATGGATGTGGAAGTGGTAGAAACCCGTGATTATGGGGCGACTGCCAACGAAAAAGCACGTCAGCTGATTCAAAAACTCATTTTTGCCACCCTGTCTGTTGTGGCGTTGGTGTTCTTTGCTTTGGGACGCCGTGAAGCGGCTATTTTAGGCGTGGCCGTAGGGTTAACCCTAGCCGCTACGCTGTTTGCTTCTTGGGCATGGGGTTTTACCCTGAACCGAGTATCCCTGTTCGCACTGATTTTCTCGATCGGTATTTTGGTGGATGACGCCATTGTGGTGGTGGAAAATATTCACCGACACCAAAAACTCTTCCCCGAGAAAACCCTGTTGCAAATTATCCCACCAGCTGTGGATGAAGTGGGTGGGCCCACCATTCTAGCGACCTTTACCGTGATTGCTGCTTTGTTGCCGATGGCTTTTGTATCTGGCTTGATGGGACCCTATATGGGCCCGATTCCGATTAACGCCAGTATGGGGATGGTGTTGTCACTGGCGATTGCCTTTACGTTAACGCCTTGGTTGGCGCGGTTGTGGCTGAAAAAAGCCGTGCCTAGCAGCGCCGAGCAGACAACTGAAAAGCCAGCGAAATTGCTGGCATTCTTATCGCGCTTATTCCATGGCATTTTCGCCCCCTTCTTGGATACGAAGAAAGGCACGCGCAATCGCTTCTTTCTGGGTCTGGTGGTGATGGGGCTGATTGGTATTTCGATGGCGTTACCGGTAACCGGTTTGGTGCTGTTGAAAATGCTGCCCTTTGATAACAAATCCGAGTTTCAGGTGATTGTGGATATGCCCGCAGGCACGCCCTTGGAGCAGACCTCAGCGGTGCTCGGTGAGCTGGGTGCTTACCTGTCCACAGTGCCGGAAGTGGTGAATTATCAAAGCTATGCTGGCACCGCCTCGCCGATTAACTTTAACGGTTTGGTGCGCCAGTATTATTTGCGTAGTGGCAGTGAAAGCGGTGATTTACAGGTCAATCTAGTGGATAAAGCCGAGCGAAAAGACCAAAGCCATGCGATTGCCACGCGCTTGCGTCCTGAGTTGCAGCGTATTGGCGAGGCTTTTGGCGCGAATGTCAAAGTGGTTGAAGTCCCCCCGGGTCCACCGGTTCAAGCGCCCATTGTGGCGGAAATCTACGGGCCAACGGCAGAAGGTCGTCGTGAGGTCGCAGATGCCGTCGCAGCCGCGTTGAGAAACGTGGACGGTGTGGTGGATATTGACGACAGCTCCATTGCTGATGCCCCGCGTAAACTATTGATTATTGACCGCAGCAAAGCCAGTCAGCTGGGTGTGGCACAGGCGGATATTGTCGCTACCTTGCGTGCGGGTTTGCATGGTGAGGATGCGGCTTGGTTGCATGATGGCAGCAAGTATCCGGCCTCGGCCTATATCCAATTAAAGCCTGAGTTACACGGTGACTTGAATGCGCTGTTGCAGTTAAAAGTACGTAGCCGTAGCGGTGCGCTGATTGCCATTGAAGAATTGGTGCAGATTACGGACACCTTGCGCGAGCAACCAATTTTCCATAAAGACCTGCTTCCCGTGCACTTTGTGACGGCGGATATGGCCGGTAAGGTTGATAGCCCGTTGTACGGCATGTTCTGGTCACGCGCAGAAATTGGCGAGATTATCACCCCAGCGGGCACGCCGATTGATGAGTACTTTATCAATCAGCCCAGCGACCCCTACCGTAACTACGCAATGAAGTGGGACGGGGAGTGGCAGATCACCTATGAAACCTTCCGTGATATGGGCGCTGCCTATGCGGTGGGCATTCTGTTGATTTATCTGTTGGTGGTGGCGCACTTTTCCTCTTATTTAACGCCGCTCATTATCATGGCGCCTATTCCGCTGACCATTATTGGTGTCATGCCTGGGCATGCTTTGCTGGGGCAGCAATTTACGGCTACCAGCATGATCGGCATGATCGCGCTGGCAGGAATTATCGTGCGTAACTCTATTCTTTTGGTTGATTTTATTAATCTTGAAATTGCCAAAGGACGCACTATTGAACAAGCCGTGGTGGACTCCGCCATTATCCGTGCGCAACCCATTGTGCTGACGGGTTTGGCAGCGATGTTAGGGGCGTTGTTTATTCTGGATGACCCTATCTTTAACGGCCTTGCTATTTCACTGATCTTTGGTGTGCTGGTGTCAACCTTGCTCACCTTGGTGGTGATTCCCTTGCTGTATTACGCAGCTTATCGCAACAAAATTGAACGCATTATTCCTCAAGGAGATACACAATGACTTCATGGCAACTTGTACGTGTGATTGCAGGTGTTTTTATCATGCTCACTTTGGCGCTGGGTGTGCCTTCCAGCCCAATTTTTGTGAATGAGTGGTTCTTAGCCTTCACACTTTTTGTGGGCGCCAATATTTTCCAGAGCGGACTGACTAAGTGGTGCTTGCTGGAAACCATTCTACGTAAAGTAGGTGTAAAACCGGGTTGTTAAGGTGCAAATGATGGCAGCTAAAAAACTACGCTTAATCGGCTTGGCGTTTGCCCTCTGTGCAGCTGCATGGCAGGGCACCGCCAGTGCACAGCCGTTGGATTTGTTAAGCACATTGCAGCTCGCCGTGCAGCAAGATCCGCAGTACCGCGCCGATCAGGCGGCTGCAGAGGCAGGATGAACGCAAACACAGCAGGCGCGTAGTTTATGGCTGCCTACCTTGGGTGCCAGCGGTACAGCAGGGCGCGGTGGTCATAAGAGCACCAGCCAAGGCGCTAACTTTTCAGCGCCGGGCATGGGCACGCATAATCAAGTGGAGTTTAATAACTCCATCACCGGGGGCGACTTGCGCGCCTATGAAATCGGTTTAAAACAACCCTTGCTCAGTCGCGAACGCTTGGCGCAAAGTCGTCAGTTGCGTTTGGCCAGTGAGTTGTCGGATTTGCAATGGCAGCATGCACAGCAACAGCTGATTTTAAAGGTGGTTGAGCGTTATTTTGATGTCTTAGTCGCCCGGCAAACCACCGAACTACTTGAGCAGCAATACGCCCAGGCCAGCACGGCGCAGCAAGAAACTCAAGCGCGCTTTGAAGTGGGGGACCGTCCAGTGACGGACAGCTACGAAGCCACCGCACAAGCTCGTACATTGGAGGCGCAATTGCTGTCTGCGCGCATGCAGCAGCAGCTAGCCGAAGCGGCTTTTTTTGATTTAACCCAAACCGCGCCTGATGCCTTACAGGGATTACCCCTAGCCGCGCCAGTCGACAGGCCTGAGTTAGCGGCTTTGCAGGAGTGGCTAACCGATGCTGTACAGCAGAACCCAGCGGTACTGATGCAAGACAAAGGGGTACATATCGCCCAAGAAGAGATTGCCAGTTATTCCAGCTGGCAAAGCCCAACACTGGATTTGGTGGGCCGTTTAAGCCATGAAAAGCTCGATGGTAGCGGCCGTTATGGCTCAGCCTTGAACAAGGCCGATGACTGGATGGTTGGCCTGCAGGTTAACGTGCCGATTTTCACCGGTGGTTATCGCAGCGCCAAGCGTAAAGAAGCGTTTTACAACCACGAGCAGCAGTTGGCGCAAGCGCAAAACGTACGTCAGCAGGTGCAGCAGCAAACCCGCGCTGCTTGGCATGCGGTGCAGGTCAGTGCACAGCAGGTTGATGCCTTGCAACAGGCACTGCAGGCGAGCCAGTTACGTGCCGATTCCACCCGCCTAGGGCAGAAACTGGGTGATAAAACCACCCTTGAAGCCTTGGATGCGGACAACCAGCTCACCCGCGTGCAAATTGATTTACTCAACGCCAAGGTGGCCTTAATTGTGCATCAGCTGCAGTTGGCGGCTTTGGTTGGCGCGCTGGATGAGCAGCATTTGGTACAGGCCAATCAGTACCTGCAGTAGAGTCACTGGTGGGCACTTGTGCCCACACAGGCACCAGCCAAACCTCAACACGAATCATTTGAAAAGTATAGAATTCATCCAGATCAAATTTGGAGGGCAATTGTGCCTATTACAGTATGGGGTTTAGCCATCGCACAGGCGTTGCTAGGCACAGGAAATATCTTACTGGTCGCCGTGTCTGCCTTAATTGGTAAGGAGCTGGCGACCCATCCGGCGCAGATTACCTTGCCGATGGCGTTTCAGTTCTTAGGAGTGATTGCTGCCACCTTGCCCGCTGCGCATATCATGCAACGCTTGGGACGTAAAGTTGGCTTTTTATTGGGTAACAGCATTGGCTTGTTTGGGGCATGGGTGGCATTGCAGGGCTTGCATGCCAGTGATATTTGGTTGTTTGCCGTGGGCACTATGTTGATTGGGGTGGCGATTGGTACCAGTCAGCAATACCGTTTTGCTGCCTTGGACTGCGCTCCTAACCACCGTTCTCGCGCCATCAGTATGGTGATGGCCGGTGGTGTACTGGCGGCTATCTTGGGGCCTAACATGGCCGACTGGGCGCAACACTGGTATTCAGGCAGCCCCTTTGTCGGCTCGTTCTATGGTTTGGCCGGCCTGTATGCGTTGGCGCTGGTATTAATTGCGCTCTTGCCTTTACCGCCGGCGAAAGCCCGCGACCACACAGAAACACCGCGCAGTTACCGTACCCTGTTTCAGCAGCCGATCTTGATTGCCGCCATTGCGGCAGGTGCGATTGGATACGGCATCATGGTGCTACTCATGACCGCCACGCCTTTGGCGATGCAGCATGATGAGTTTCCATTTCCGGATATCACTACGGTGATCCAGTGGCATGTGTTAGGTATGTTTGTGCCTTCGTTTTTTACCGGGCATTTGATCCGCCGTTTTAGCTCGCGCATAGTGATTTTATGGGGCTGTGCGTTGCTGCTTATCTGCATTGTAATTCACATGCTGGGGCAGAGCTTTGCGCACTATTTGGCGGGATTGCTGTTACTGGGGGTGGGCTGGAACTTTACTTTTATTGGCGGCACGCACCTGTTGACCTACACCTACGAGCCAGCCGAGCAGGGCAAGGTGCAGGGGATTAATGAGTTTTTAGTTTTTACGGCTGCAGCGGTGGGCAGTCTGTTTGCCGGACAGGGAATACACGCGTTAGGCTGGCTTGGCCTTAATTTGGCGTCGATTCCCTTTATCCTCTTGGTGGCCGTGGTGATTATGCGTCTGCAAGACAGCCGCTCGCGGGAGAAAGAGCGCAAAGTGGTGGTCGATTAAACTCGGTGCAAGCCATCAAGCATCTAGCTTGGCGGGAATGTTTTTGGCATTTATGAGTGCTGCTGCTAGTATTGCACCTCTATTTTCCACCTAAAAACCATCATGAAATTTGTCTTACTTATCTCCTCAGCACCGCAGTCACCTGCCACGCGGCGAGCCCTGCGTTTTGCAGAAGCGCTGCTTGAGTCCGGGCATCGCCTTGAGCGTGTATTTTTCTATCAAGAAGCCGTGCACATAGCGTCTAAGCTGTTGGTGTATCCGCAAGACGAACCCAATATTGCCCAGCAATGGCAAGCCTTTATTCAACAACATCAGCTTGACGCTGTGGTGTGCATCGCTGCCGCTTTGCGTCGCGGCGTGGTGGATGAGGGTGAAGCGCAACGCTATCAGTTACAGGCGAGTAATTTAGCGCAAGGCTATGCGCTTTCAGGTTTAGGTCAGTTGCATGAGGCCGTCCAGCAGGCCGATCGCTTGGTCCATTTTAGGGGGCAGGCATGAGTGTTTCGGTGTTGTTGATTAGCCGCAGCAGTCCTTGGTCAGGTTTGGCCGCGCGGGAAGCTTTGGATATTGCCTTGTCGGGCGGCGCTTTTGATCTGCCGATGAGCATGCTGTGGCTCGATGAAGGGGTTTGGCAGTTGGTGGGCGAGCAGCAACCGCAACAGCTGGAACAAAAAAACCTGCCCGCACAGCTCAGTGCTTTACCTATGTTTGGCATAGAAAAGCTCTATGTGGCGCAACACAGTCTTGAGCAACGCGGCTTAACTGAAGCCGATTTGATGCTTGAGGTGTCAGTGGTGGATGCAGGGCAAATCGCGCAACTTATTGAGCAGCATCAACAGGTACTCAGCCTCTAATGACCAGTTTACATATTATTAATCACTTAGCTGACGTGAAGACGTGTCAGGCATTGATTGCGGATACGGATGCCGTGCTGCTGTGCGGCGATGCTGTGTATGCCTTACGTCAACCCTTGGGTTTAACGCACAGGCTGTATGCGCTAGCTGAGGATGTCCAAGCGCGTGGGCTTGAGTCTTTTAATCAGGCAAAGAGTGTGGATTACCCAGAGTTTGTCGCCCTGTGTGCCAGCTATACCAAGGTGGTGGCATGGTAAAAGCACTGCAAGTGGGCGGAAGACTCATTGAGTTAGATGAAGACCTTTGTTTAGTTAGGCTGGCTGATTGGGATGAGCAGGTCGCACAAGCTTTGGCGGAGCAGGAGGGTATCGAGCTGCAAGCCGAGCACTGGCTAGTTCTCTATGCGTTGCGCGACTTTTACCAAGAATTTGATTTATCACCGCCTAATCGCGCGCTAGTAAAGTATTTAGCCCAGCGTTTTGGTAAAGAGGTGGGTAATAGCATGTACCTAAACAGCCTGTTTAAAGGCACACCAGCTAAATTGGCTGCCCGTTTGGCGGGTTTACCTAAGCCAGCCAACTGTTTTTAGTTTTTAAACAACTACTCAATAAGAGAATTCTAGAGCGGTGCGCTGGTGCGCTGCGCTTAAATAATAAGGAAAATTAATGACTCAGCATGAACACCCATTTGCGACCTACATTCGAATTTTAGGCAAGGGCCAAAAAGGATCTCGAGGCTTAACTCGAGCAGAAGCTTATACCGCTATGGGGATGCTGCTGGATGGCAAGATAGAAGACACTCAGCTGGGTGCTTTTTTAATGCTGCTGCGCTTTAAAGAAGAAACCGCCGAAGAGTTGGCTGGTTTTGCCCAGGCGGTGCAGGAGCGCGTGCAAGCACCCAAAATCCAAGTGGATTTGGACTGGCCCAGCTACGCGGGGAAAAAACGTCAACTGCCTTGGTATTTATTAGCGATTAAAGCTCTGGCACAGTCAGGTGTACGGATTTTTATTCATGGCGGTGGGCAGCATACCGCTGGACGCTTATATACCGAAGACTTGCTGGAAACCTTGAGCATTCCCCGCTGCAATAGCTGGGATGAGGTCAGTCAGGCGCTGGATAAACAGAATGTGGCCTATATGGGGCTGGGGCAGTGGATGCCGCGCTTGCAACGCTGCATTGATCTGCGTAACACCCTAGGTTTGCGCTCACCGGTGCACTCATTGGCACGCTTGCTGAACCCCTTGCAAGCGCAATGTGTTTTACAAAGTATTTTCCATCCGGGTTATCAGCCTATCCAACAGCAAGCCAACGTCTTGATGGGGCAGCGCTCGTTAGTGATTAAAGGCGATGGGGGCGAAATTGAAGTACGTCCCGAAGCAACTGACACCCTAATGGGTGCAACTGATGGGCAGGCATGGGATGAAGAGTGGCCCGCGCAAATAGCGCGCCAAGTCAAAGCGCCAACCTTAGAGCCGCAGCGTTTGTTAGCGCTTTGGCAGGGGCAGGACAGTGATCTGTATGGCGAGCAAGCCATTATCGCCACCATCGCTTTGGGCCTGCGTGGTTTAGGGCAAGAGCGTGAGCAAGCTTTTGCGCAGGCACAAAAGATTTGGCAAGCAAGGCAACTCTAGCTTTCTTGTCTGATACTGACTGCAAGAATATCGCAGGGCGCACGGGATAACAGATCGCTGGTGGTTGAACCAAACAGCAGTGCTAATCCGTGTCGTCCGTGACTGCCAACCACAATCAGATCGCAGTTTTCTTCTTCTGCTAACTGGTGAATTTCCTGTCGTGCTTGCCCATGGCGCACAAAGCAGTGCTCAGTGTCCAGTTGCGAATACTGACTCTGCAATTCCCCAAGCCTTGTTTGCGCTTGTTCATTTTGCTGCTCTTGTAGCAAACTCAAATCCATCGGCACATCGCCACCAAAGGCCATGGACAGAGGCTCAATCACATGAATGAGTGATATTTTGCTGTTAAAACTCGATTGCAGTTCTATTGCTTTGCGTAATACGCAGTGACAATCTTCGCTCATGTCTGTAGCGACCAAAATATGCTGGTAAGCCATACTGGAATCCCCGTTGATCTTCTTTACCTGTTTATAGTCTTTGCGCAGCCCGATGTAAAGCATGCTTGGCGGATCTGTTTATTTTTTTGTGAGCGAAAATAAAGCCTCATTAAAATGCTTGAAAATCAACAGACTGGTTTTGGCTTTGACTATCGATAGTATAAAAACACGTATGAGTAATTGACAAAGACCGAAAATTCCGAGAATGTGTAGTTATAAATCAAACGAGCGTATGAAATGCTTGTTGGTTAAAATAAATTGGCTGGATTACATGCTGTAGGGCAGTCAGTTTTCATAATAATAGTGGAGAGCAGTTGATGATTTACGCAGGCGTAGCCATCACGGTGAATACCCTAGAAGATGGCATTGTCGAATTTAAGTTCGACCTAGAGGGTGAATCCGTAAACAAATTTAATCGACTTACATTGACCGAGTTTCGTGCTGCCGTAGACGCTGTACGTGCAGATACAAACATCAAGGCGGTAGTCGTCACTAGTGGTAAAGACACCTTTATTGTCGGTGCAGATATCACCGAATTTGTCGAAAACTTCCAGCTTCCAGAAGATGAGCTCATTGCCGCCAATTTAGAAATCAATCAGATTTTTAATGATTTTGAAGATTTGGCTGTTCCTACAGTGGTTGCTATTAATGGTATCGCTTTGGGTGGTGGCTTTGAGCTGTGCATGGCGGCCGATTACCGAGTAGTGTCGGAAAAAGCCAAGGTTGGCTTACCCGAGGTGAAGTTAGGTATTTACCCAGGCTTTGGCGGTACGGTACGTTTACCACGCTTGATTGGTGCTGATAACGCCATTGAGTGGATTGCTGCCGGTAAAGAAGCGCGTCCTGATGAAGCCCTGAAAGTAGGTGCAGTCGATGTGGTGGTGCCAGCGGATAAACTGTTGGATGCAGCGCTTGATTTAGCCAAGCGTGCGATATCAGGTGAACTGGATTATGAAGCCAAACGTCAGCCGAAACTGGAAAAACTCAAGCTCAACCCAATTGAGCAGATGATGTGCTTTGAAAGTGCCAAAGGTTATGTGGCAGGTAAAGCAGGTCCGCATTACCCAGCACCGGTCGATGCAATTAAAACCATGCAAAAAGCCGCTAACCATGGTCGTGATAAAGCCTTGGCAATCGAAGCAGCTGGCTTTGTTAAACTAGCCAAGACTACTGTAGCCAGTAGCTTGATTGGATTGTTTTTAAATGACCAGGCACTCAAGCGTAAAGCCAAAGGCTACGAGAAAGTTGCTAAGCCAGTGAATATGGCAGCAGTGTTAGGTGCAGGCATCATGGGTGGCGGTATCGCCTACCAGTCGGCGCTCAAAGGCACACCTATTTTAATGAAGGATATTCGTGAAGAGGGCATTCAGCTTGGTTTAGATGAAGCAGCTAAGCTGTTAGTAAAACGCTTAGAGCGCAAACGCATTGAGCCCCTTGAGATGGCTAAGGCGCTAAATGCTATTCGCCCAACGACTTCTTACGGTGACTTTGGCACTGTAGATATTGTCGTCGAAGCCGTAGTAGAAAACCCCAAGGTCAAGCAAGCCGTTTTAGCTGAAGTGGAAGAACAGGTCGGGGAAAACACCATCTTAGCGTCCAACACCTCAACCATTTCCATCAACCATCTGGCTAAAGCCCTAAAGCGTCCGCAAAACTTTGTCGGCATGCACTTCTTCAACCCAGTACACATGATGCCACTGGTGGAAGTGATACGTGGTGAGCACAGTTCTGACGAGGCAGTGGCCACCACTGTGGCTTACGCACAGAAAATGGGCAAGAACCCTATTGTGGTCAACGACTGCCCAGGCTTCTTGGTTAACCGTGTGCTGTTCCCTTACTTTGGCGGCTTTGCCAAATTGGTCAGTGCAGGCGTGGACTTCACCCGCATTGATAAGCTTATGGAGCGATTCGGCTGGCCCATGGGCCCGGCGTATTTAATGGATGTGGTGGGGATTGATACCGCGCACCATGCCCGTGATGTGATGGCTGAAGGCTTCCCGGATCGCATGAAGGAAGACGCGGAAACCGCCGTGGATGCGCTGTATAAAGCCGAGCGTTTAGGTCAGAAAAACGGCAAGGGCTTCTATGCTTATGAAACCGATAAGCGTGGCAAACCGAAGAAAGTGGTAGATGAGTCCATTGCCAGTGTGCTGGCGCCGATTGTACGTGAACAGCGCGAGCTAACCGACGAGGACATTATTAACTGGATGATGATCCCGCTGTGTCTAGAAACCGTACGTTGTTTGGAAGATGGCATCGTGGAAACCGCAGCCGAAGCGGATATGGGCTTGATTTACGGCATTGGTTTTCCACCGTTCCGTGGTGGCGCACTGCGCTATATCGACACTATGGGTGTGGCGGAATTTGTCGCCTTAGCCGATAGCTATGCCGAGTTGGGCGCGCTGTACCAGCCGACTGACAAGCTGCGCGAGATGGCTAAAAACGGTCAATCTTTTTTCGGTTAATAGCCAACACGTTGAAGCTGGAGTAAAGAACATGAGTTTAAATCCTAGAGATGCAGTTATTGTCGATTTTGGCCGTACCCCCATGGGACGTTCCAAAGGCGGCATGCACCGTAATACCCGTGCTGAAAACATGTCGGCGCACCTGATTAGCAGTCTGCTAAACCGCAATGAAGCGATTAACCCTGCCGAAGTAGAAGATGTGATCTGGGGCTGTGTTAACCAAACCCTAGAACAGGGCTGGAACATTGCCCGCATGGCGTCGTTGCTAACCCAGATCCCGCATACGAGTGGCGCACAAACCGTCAGCCGATTGTGTGGCTCCTCCATGAGCGCATTGCACACCGCAGTGCAAGCGATTCAAACCGGTAATGGCGATGTGTTTGTTATCGGTGGTGTGGAACACATGGGGCACGTGGGTATGATGCACGGTGTTGACCCTAACCCGCATTTGTCGCTCTATGCGGCGAAAGCCTCGGGCATGATGGGCTTAACGGCGGAGATGCTCGGCAAAATGCACGGCATCACCCGTGAACAGCAGGATGCTTTTGGTGAGCGTTCACATCGTTTGGCGCACAAAGCCACGGTTGAGGGCAACTTCAAAGACGAGATTATCCCAATGGAAGGCTATGACGAGAATGGCTTTCTGAAGATGTTTGATTACGATGAAACCATTCGCCCAGAAACTACGGTTGAAGGATTGTCGAAACTGCGTCCGGCTTTTAACCCTAAAGACGGTACAGTCACGGCAGGTACTTCATCGCAAATCACCGATGGTGCCTCCTGCATGATTGTGATGTCGGCTCAGCGTGCTAAAGACCTGGGTATCGAGCCTATGGCTGTAGTGCGTGCTATGGCAGTAGCCGGCGTGGACCCAGCAATTATGGGTTATGGCCCAGTACCTGCAACCAAAAAAGCATTGCAGCGAGCGGGTTTGACCATTGATGACATTGACTACTTTGAGCTAAACGAGGCCTTTGCCGCACAAGCATTGCCGGTACTAAAAGACCTTAAATTGCTCGATAAAATGGACGAGAAAGTTAACCTGCATGGCGGCGCGATTGCCCTGGGTCACCCCTTTGGCTGTTCCGGAGCGCGTATCTCCGGTACTTTGCTGAACGTGATGAAGCAAAACAATGGACGTCTTGGTATAGCTACCATGTGTATCGGCTTGGGGCAGGGTATTACCACGGTGTTTGAGCGGGTATAAAGGCTTTCACATAGGCAAACTGTCGATAAATAAAAAACCGGGGGCAGGACCTCCGGTTTTTTTATGGCTGTTTTGCGCTGCTAGTGGCGCTGAGCTAAGCTTGTTACCCATTATTAGCAAAAAAACTTCTCCCATGAGTTATTGGCAAGCTGAAAATAGCGCAAGTTTTACCTTGGAAATCAAAAAAAGTCGCTTTATTGCGCTGGCGTATCCCTGTGCTTCGCGTGAGCAGGCGCTGGCTTTTTTAGAGCAGGCTAAAATTGATTACCCAGATGCGCGTCATCACTGCTGGGCTTATGTGGTTGGCGATCCTAATAACGCTGCAAGCATGGCGGCCAATGATGATGGTGAGCCCTCAGGCACAGCAGGTAAACCTATCTTGAATGTGCTGCAACATAAGAATATCGGTGACCTAATGTTGATAGTAGTGCGTTATTTTGGCGGCATTAAGTTAGGTGCAGGCGGGTTGATGCGCGCCTATGGGCAAGCAGCAGACGGTGTAGTGCAGGCGTTACAGTTGGTTAAGCCCGTGGCTATGCAGGAGTGGCTGGTGAATTGCGACTTTGCTCAAGAACAATACTTGCGTTATTGGCTGGAACAGCAGGGCGGACAGCTGCTAGATATTCACTACAGTGAACAGGTACAGGCAAAAGTATTGCTGCCGCAAACAATTACTATGCCGGATGAGCAGTTAGCAGCGCAGGCAATACATTTTCGGATCGGCGAATAACACCGCGACTTTATCGCGTCGGTCTATCTTGTCTTGTTATGGGTGTCTTGGCACAATATACCAATATTTGGTACAGGAGGTTTCTCATGGCTAGAAACACCAGCATCACACTGGGCCCCCACTTTGACGACTTTATAGCGGCTCAGATTGAAAATGGCCGCTATGGTTCTGTGAGCGAGGTAGTCCGAGCTGGGCTGCGTCTGCTTGAAGAAACAGAGAGCAAGCTTGATCGCCTCCGGCGCCTCTTGGATGAAGGCGAGCAAAGCGGGATAGCGGATTATTCTCTTGAAAGCGTTATTGCAGAACTGGATAACGAAGCTCGCTAATGCGCCCATACTTACTCACAGCCGCTGCCCGGAAAGACCTTCTTGATATTGGCCGCTTTACCACGGAAAAATGGGGCAAGCGCCAGCGTGATAAATACCTTAAGCAGCTGGATGATGCCTTTAAGCTGCTGTCTCGCCAGCCGGAAATGGGCCGTGATGCGAAAAACATTAAGGCAGGGTACAAAAAATTCATTCAGGGTAGTCATATTATCTTTTACCGAACCGGTGTGGACTCCAAGATCGTTGTAATCCGAATTCTCCATAGCAGCATGGATGTGGACAAGCACCTGTGACCCCATAACAGTGCTAGCTAGCGGCATGCAATGTTTCGGTGATGGAGCTATCCCAACGCCAACTAATACCCAAAGCCGTTCAAAGCTGTGTTCAGCAGGAACAAGCCTAAGACTTCTTTTGACATCCTCCCCGTCCTAAAGGACGGGGATTCCTACTGCTAGACGGCCATGCCCGACCGCGAGAATGTTTCGTGCCGCATTAACATCGCGATCGTGGGTGACACCACACCCGCTGCACGTCCATTCTCTTATTCCAAGCCCTGCGATACCTTTCGGCCTCGATTCGGGCAAGCTGCCACAACTCGAACAGGTTTGGGTGGTGTATGCCTCATTAACTTCCTTAAAAACAATACCTGCGTGAGCGCATTTATAGTCCAGCATTGTTTTTAATTGACCCCAGCCAGCATCCAGCACTGACTTGGCCATTGTGGTTTTAACGAGTTTTAAACTACTGACATTGCCCACATAGATTTCACCGCAGCGGTTGACCAGCTTACGGCTGAACTTATGCAATGCGTCTTTTCTACGATTGGCGATTTTCGCATGAATGGTTTTGACTTGGGTTTTATTTCTGGCTCGTTGCGCTATGGCCAGCTTTTCCTCAAGGCCACGGTAGAAGCGTCCCGCTTCTAGCTTTGTGTCATCCGAACAGGTGGCTGTGTCGGTCAAGCCAAGGTCAATACCGATACGGTCTTGGCCTTTGGCTGCCTCGACTTCGACATCCACCACCACATTGAAGTACCAGCGGCCACGAGCATCCTCATTGAAACTGGCCGTGCGAAACCTGTACTGGCTCAAACCGTAGCTATCCCACACCTTAAAGTAGTGGCCATTATGGTAGACCTGCCCATTTTTCCATTGAGCCGCGCCTGTGTTGACGGGAATCCAGCCCAGCGAGCGGCGTACACCGCCTGATTTGCGCCAATTTAAACGGCTCTTCTTGAACTGCTTACGCCTTGTGACGTACTCACCGGCAATGCACTGCAAGGTCTGGCTGTGCAAGCCCAGCTCTTTACCCGCGCCCTTAGTGTAAGGGTGCATATCATAAGCAGACAAAAACACACCACGCTCTTTAATCGAACGGTAGCTTAACTCATTAACAAAGTTCCAGACGAAATTAACGCTTTTTGCCATGCTATTAAGCAAAGGCACATGCCTGTCTCGCACTCGAACTTTTAAGGTTTTGGTGTGTTTTATCATACTGTATATAATACCAGTGCCAGCCTCTACTGCAAAGGCTTTAGCAGTCTGCTGAGAGGCTGCTTGCGCAGCCCTCGCTATCCATCCTCGCACTAAAAGTACGAGGTTTTACGCGATTTTGATAAAAATGTTACGCGAGTCCATGTTTTTAGGCAGATTAGCGCTGATTATGCTTGGCAATGCTTTGAGTATTGGACAATAACAAGGCAAGTCTTTAAGGTGTAGAGCCTAAAAATTACACTTTTTCTGGTAAGTAAGCGCAAATGCTTGACCAGAAGGTGGGCTCAGTTATATATAGCCTCTTCAAACACGATCTTTTTTATCTTGGGAAATTTCTAAGCAATGAGTAAATCGCTGGTTATTGTGGAATCCCCGGCCAAGGCCAAGACCATTAACAAATATCTGGGTAACCAGTATGTGGTGAAGTCCAGTGTGGGTCATATTCGCGACTTGCCAACAAGTGGTGGCGGGGCAACCAAGCGTGCAAAAACCGACGAAAAGCTCAGTGCCCAAGAGCGCGCCCAACGCCAGTTGGTCAAGCGTATGGGAGTAGATCCAGAAAACGGTTGGAAAGCGCGTTATGAAATTCTGCCGGGCAAAGAAAAAGTGGTTGATGAACTTAAACGCCTTGCCAAAGACGCCGACACTATCTATCTGGCAACGGACTTGGACCGCGAAGGGGAAGCCATTGCTTGGCACTTGCGCGAATCCATTGGCGGTGATGAAAGCCGCTTTAAGCGAGTCGTGTTTAATGAAATCACCAAAAAAGCTATTGAAAATGCCTTTGCTGAACCCGGTCAGCTCAATCTGAATCAAGTGAATGCTCAGCAAGCGCGTAGGTTTTTGGACCGCGTGGTGGGTTTTATGGTGTCACCGCTGCTGTGGAAAAAAGTAGCTCGCGGTTTATCTGCAGGACGTGTGCAGTCGGTAGCCGTTAAGCTAGTGGTTGAGCGGGAAAAAGAAATACGCGCTTTTATTCCTGAAGAATTTTGGCAAGTACATGCGGATTTAACCAATCCAAAACAGCAGGGTGCGCGCTTTGAAGTGGTACGCGAGGCGGGACAAAACTTCCGCCCGGTTAGCAAAGAGCAAACCGACAAAGCTTTAGCCTTCTTAAAGCAGTCTGATTATCAGGTGGTTAAGCGCGAAGACAAACCTACTTCCAGTCGTCCCAGTGCGCCCTTTATTACTTCAACCTTGCAGCAAGCAGCCAGCACACGTTTGGGTTATGGCGTAAAGAAAACCATGATGATGGCCCAGCGTTTGTATGAGGCTGGTTACATCACTTATATGCGTACCGACTCGACCAACCTGTCGAGCGATTCCATTGATATGGTGCGTGGCTTTATTGAAGATGAGTTTGGCAAAAAATACCTATTAGACAAGCCTAATTTTTACAGCAGCAAAGAAGGTGCACAAGAAGCGCACGAAGCGATTCGCCCCTCGGATGTGGCGGTGCGTCCTACTGAGCTAAAAGGCATGGAGCGTGATGCCGAGCGTCTCTATGATTTGATTTGGCGTCAATTTGTTGCTTGTCAGATGCCAGCGGCTGAATATTTGTCGACTAGCGTTACGGTGGCGGCAGGTGAGTTCGAGCTGCGCGTACGTGGGCGTATTTTGAAATTCGATGGTTACACCAAGGTGTTGCCGCCGCAGGGTAAGAACGCTGAAGATGCTGTGTTACCGGACTTGCAAAAGGGCGAAGCATTAAAACTGGTTAAACTGGATCCGACGCAACACTTTACCAAACCGCCTGCACGTTTTAGTGAAGCAAGTTTGGTTAAAGAGCTGGAAAAACAGGGCATTGGTCGTCCATCCACCTATGCAGCGATTATTTCTACGATTCAAGATCGCGGTTACGTGACTTTGAAAAACCGTCGTTTCCATGCGGAAAAAATTGGCGATATCGTTACCGAGCGCCTAGGCGAAAGCTTTGCCAATTTGATGGATTATAGCTTTACCGCAAAAATGGAAGAGCGTCTTGACGATGTGGCACATGGTAAATTGGTATGGAAACAGCTGCTGGATGAGTTCTACGGTGACTTTAAGGGTAAGTTAGAGTTGGCAGACAGTGCCGAAGCCGGCATGCGTGAAAATGCTCCGACGCTCACCGATATTCCTTGTAAAGAATGTGGTCGTCCGATGATGATTCGCACAGCAACCACTGGCGTGTTTTTGGGTTGCTCAGGTTATAGCTTGCCGCCCAAAGAGCGCTGCAAATCAACGATGAACCTTGTGCCCGGTAATGAAATTGCCGAAGATGACGAAGGTGAATCAGAGTCTTTACTGTTACGTAACAAACGCCGTTGTGGCAAGTGTGGTACGGCAATGGATGCGTACTTGCTGGATGAAACACGCAAATTGCATATCTGTGGTAACAACCCAGACTGCTCCGGCTTTGAAGTCGAGGCGGGACAGTTCCGCATTAAGGGCTATGAAGGTCCAAGCTTAGAGTGCGATAAGTGCGGTAATGAAATGCAGCTAAAAACCGGTCGTTTTGGTAAGTTTTTTGGCTGTACTAATACTGAATGTAAAAACACCCGTAAGCTTTTAGCCAGCGGTGAGGCCGCTCCACCTAAAATGGATGTTGTGCCTATGCCGGAGCTGCAGTGTCAGAAAGTGGATGATACTTATGTGTTGCGTGATGGTGCGGCAGGTTTATTTTTGGCTGCCAGTCAGTTTCCAAAAAAACGCGAAACCCGTGCGCCCCTGCTGATCGAGTTGTTGCCGCACAAAGACGAGATTGACGTTAAATACAGCTACTTGTTTAGCGCGCCAACCCATGATCCCGATGGCTTACCTAGCGTGGTACGTTACAGCCGTAAAGCTAAAGAGCAATACGTACAGTCTGAAATAGAGGGCAAACCCTCTGGCTGGCGCGCACTGTATGACGGCAAGAAATGGGTGGTAGAAGACAAGCGCAAGCCGAAAAAGTAGAGTTTAGAACGGTGAGTTACTTGCCGCACACACTCAATCACTCGTGATACGCCACCGCTGGATTTCCGGCGGTGGTTTGTTTTTACTGTTTAAAAGAAGCTAGTTTGTTGCCTTATTTATGACCTTGAACGTATCACCACTTGAGACTGTCCGCCCCAAACCCTTTATCAAGTGGGTGGGAGGCAAGCGGCAGCTATTACCTGAGTTGCAAAGGTATTTGCCAGAGAAAATAACGGATTATTTTGAGCCCTTTATTGGGGGTGGTGCTTTGCTGTGGACCCTTGAACCACAAGAGTTACGCAGCATCACCATTAATGACTACAATGCTGAGTTAATTAATGTTTACCAGGTGGTGAGGGACAAGCCGCGGCAGTTGCTTGCCAGTCTGGCCAAGCATCGCAACACAGAAACCTATTATTACGAGCAACGTGCGCTGGATCGTCAAGATAATTTTAATCGTCGCACAGCAGTAACGCGCGCTAGCCGTTTCATTTACCTCAATAAAACTGGCTACAACGGCCTATATCGAGTGAACTCCAAAGGTCAGCATAATGTGCCTTTTGGTCGCTACGCGAATCCGACTATTGTTGATTCTGAAACCATCTATGCGTGCTCAGCATTTTTACAGCATGTGCGGCTCATGCAGGGTGATTTTGACGCTATCAGACCGTTATTAAGCGCAGATGCTTTTGTGTATTTTGATCCGCCCTACGCGCCCGTTTCTGCAACCGCTAATTTTACCTCCTATACGGATCAGGGTTTTGACCACAGCATGCAACAGCGATTAAAAGAGCTCTGTGATTACATAGATGCTATTGGTGCGAAATTTATACTGTCCAACTCCGCAGCTCCTCTGATTTATGAGCTGTATCAGGAGTATCAGATTGTTGAGGTGCAAGCCAGTCGTGCGGTGAACAGCAAAGCCTCTGGGCGTGGCAAGGTCACTGAACTTATTGTGCGTAATTATTGATGACCGATACCCTTAACGACGTTGCTTGGCACGATTTTTTACAGGAAAATCCGGCGGTGCTGCAGTGCATCGACAGATATGGCTTTTGTGATGTTCAATCGAGCGTGCTGAAGCACTATCGTGAACCACGCTTGATGTGCAAAATTGATTTTCTTGAGCAGCAGCCCAAGATTTTAAAACAGCTAAGCATTTCAGTGTTAGCTATTGTGAATAAGCAGTATAGATTGGCGCGCACCCATCCCTTTATTGATATAGATACTGATTGGCTGCAGGATAAAGCCATTGATAAAACCTTTGCACTGCCCAACTACCTGCATAGCCTAGCTGCAACACATATTACCAGCGAGTCAAAAGCCCTCGATGCAGCCTATGCCTCGGGCATGCTGCATGAGCTGGAGCAGGTGCAGTACTTGCATTTAACGGTGCGCGGTCGCAGTTACTCGACCAATTTTGCGTTTGCTTTAGCGGATAGCAATGGCCACAGAATTGAATACCCAATCGCTGGCGTGCAATTAGAAGTTGATGGCGGCTATGAGAGTCATGAGCGACTCTTGTTGATTGAGGCGAAAATGGGTTTTGCCAACAACATGAACCTCAGGCAGCTCCTTTATCCACAGCTAAACTACAGTGCATTATTGCGCAAGCCTGTGGTTACTTATTTGATGTTTTATGAGACGGGCGGTTTGTTTCATTTTTTGCCCTTTACCTATTACAACGGTATTCCTCAGATTAATTACGTGGGTTATCGACTGTTTAAGCTAGAGCAGCCGATGCTGCTGAATCCGCAGCAGTTATTTAATACACCCATTAATCCTATGCTGACCGGTTTCGGTGCGCCTTTCCCACAGGCGGACAGCATGGACACCTTGTTAAACCTGCTGTTAAGCATGGCAGCCGAGGTGCAATACAGCAAAGAGGAGCTGTTTGCTGATTACGCGCTAGTACCGCGGCAATGGGATTATTATTTAAATGCGCTAATTTGGCTTGGGTTAGTGTTTAAGTGCGCTGAGGGTTATTTTAGCTTAACGCCAAGAGGTCATCAGATGCTCGAGTTAACCGAGCAAGAGCGCGTTTTTTATATTGCACAAACCGCCTTCTCCAATGATATTTTTAACGCACATCTGCATGCGGAAAACCCATTCATCAACGCTAAGTCAAGGCTCAACAATGGCCTGAGCACAGACTCTACCTTCCAGCGCAGGCTACAAACGGTGAAAGCATGGCGTTGGTATCTGTTTCAGGTTTTGCGGCTCAACGGTCGAAATTAATTGCCATTAGCGTACAATACCACTCCTTTTACGAGCGTTAGGTCGCAATGGCAGTCGAGTGAATGCCTTAGATTGGAAGTTTATGTCAAAAGAATTTTTAGAAATTGTTGAATTACCCGATGGACGCATTATTTTGCGCCGCTCAGAAGAAGAGCCGCCTATGGTTACTCTGACGTTTTCCAAAGAAGCGCGTGAGTTTTTAAAAGGCAAGTATATTGATGTGGCAAAGTCCATGTTTCATGCGGGCTTGCAAACGGCAGGGCAGTTGGCGGCAGAAGACTTTGTTGAAGAAGACGAAGACTTAGCAGACACTGAACAGCATACGCTACACTAAATTATGGCCAACAAACCACTGGGAGCGAGCCGCATTCGATTGCCTGTGGGTCATTGGTCGACGGTGCTGGAGTACCTATGCCAACGTTTTGTTCATATCGGCTCCGATGTGTGGCGAGAGCGCTTTAAGCAGCAAAAAATCCTTAACGAGCACTATCAGCCGCTAGCTTTGCACGCGCCTTTTATTGCTGGTGCGACGGTGTATTATTTCCGTGAGTTACCGGCAGAGCCGCCAGTGCCTTTTCAAGAGCAGATTTTGTTTGAAGACGAACATCTGCTGGTGGTGGATAAGCCGCACTTTTTAGCGACGGCACCGGTCGGAAACTATGTGGAGCAAAGCGTGTTACGCCGTTTGCAGCGGCGCTTGCAATTGCCGGATCTGGTAGCCGCGCATCGGCTAGATCGACTCACAGCAGGGGTGTTGATGTTAATTAAACGCCGACAAGACCGTGATGCCTACCAGCGGTTGTTTCGTGAACAAACAGTTAAGAAAACCTACGAAGCTATTGCGCCGCCTTTGCCTAAACTGGTTTTTCCTTATACCCACTGCAGCCGTCTGCAAGCCGATACTGAGTGCTTTTTTTTAATGCGTGAAGTGTCTGGAGCGCCCAATAGCCAGACACGCATTGAGGTGCTGAAGCAGGGGCAAACCAGTTGGCACTATGCACTGTATCCGGTTACCGGGCGTAAACATCAGTTGCGCGTGCATTTGGCCAGTCTGGGAGCGCCTATAGTGGGTGATGATTTTTATCCGCAGTTAACAACAACTAAGCAAGATAACTACCAACAACCGCTGCAACTGTTAGCACGTAGTTTAGAGTTTATTGATCCGCTAACGAGCCAGACACGCTATTTTTCTTCTTTACAACAATTAAAAAATATTGAACTTCTTACAGTCGTCTAATACTAAAAATTAATTTACTTCATTTGCTGTCTGGGTTAATGCTGTTAAACCAGATAAAACAAGCAGTCTTTATTAGCTTCTGCGGTACGCATAGTTTTGCAGGCGGTTCCCTTTAACTTTTACAGCAAGACAAGGGATTGTGCTGTGGTTGATCAATATGCGTGAGAGCCTTTACAGAAGATTCAATGCCATTCGAAAGTCAGGCTACGTTCGGGCGTATGCGGTCGAATGGTTTTTATTAATAGCAGGATTGGCAATATTCGGTGTTTTTATTTTTTTTACGCTAATAGCTGAGTACAGTGCCACAACAGAGCGTGAAAAAAGCCAGTTAAAGACACAGGTTAAAATTGTTCAAGGGACAATTACCGAACAGCTAACTTCCATACGTAATGCACAAGTCAATGTTCGTAATGAAATTATAGACGGCCAAGTTCATCAGGAAGAACGTGGTATGTATGTACGTAAGCGGTTGCAGGGCTTTGCTGAAAGTATCTCCAGTGTTTGGTTAATGATGGTGCTGGATAAACAAGGCGCTGTTATCGAAGCGAGTGAACCGTGGCTCTTGGGCAGAAACTTCGGTGAGCATGAGTATTTTCAAAGTGCCAAGCGTGAGCCTGATTTAGATAAGTTTTATATTAGCCCGCCATTTAAAAATGAAATTAATGCGTTGACTATTGCAGTGTCGACAATGCTGCCGGATCTGGAAGGGCGGTTTAATGGTGTCATTGTTACCATTCTTGACCCACAAACAATAATTGAGCTGTTGGGGTCGGTACTTTATGCCGAAGATGCAAGAGCCTCTGTTGCCTATGGAGAGGGACTGCTTTTTTTGTTGGTTCCTGAACGCAAGGGCGGGCTTGGTCTTGAGTCCAGCGTGTTAGAACCTATTTACTCTAAGCATTTGAACACAGGTGAATTGTTGACTGTGCAGGAGGCGAGGTTTGCCACGGAAAGTGAGCAGCGCATGATAGCGCTGCATACCGTTAATCCGCCCGAGCTGTATATGGATATGGGGCTGCTAGTTGGCGTAAGTAGGGATGTGCAGGTGCTCTATAGTTATCGCTACAATGATGCTTATCTGAATGTTGGACTTTATGCCACGCTAATTATTATTAGTATTCCAGGGTTGTTTTTATCTCAGCGTCGGCGCAATCTTATTCGGCTAGTAGCGGCGAAGGCCGTGCAGGATATACATGAAAAAAACCTTGAACTTGAACAGTTAAATCAGCAACTGCAAGATAAAAGTGAGTATCTACGCTCACTAGCTTTTGTTGATGGTTTGACGCAGGTTGCCAACAGAAGACGCTTTGACCGTGTGCTTAGTGCTATATGGACGCGTTATACACGTGATAATTTGCCCTTAAGTCTGCTGATGATTGATCTGGATTTTTTCAAACAATATAACGATTTTTACGGGCATCAGAAGGGTGACGAGTGCTTGCAAGTCATAGCCAGCACCTTAAGACGAGAGCTGCCTCGCTCGCAAGATTTAGTGGCGCGTTATGGCGGTGAAGAGTTTGTGTGCTTGTTACCCAATACAGATTTGCAAGAAGCGCAGGACATTGCTCGGAGGCTAAGCGATGCGGTTGCGCAATTGGAACTTGCTCATGAGCAATCAACAGTTTCTAACATGGTTACTATTAGTATTGGCATTGCTACGCTGATACCGACTCTGGATATGGATAAACAAGCCTTGTTGCAAGCAGCAGACAAAGCCCTGTATGCTGCCAAACAATCAGGGCGCAACAGATTTTGTTGCGCATAGGTTTATAGGACAAATGACATGCCATATGTAAATATTAAAATCACCGATGAAGGTGTCACTAAGGAGCAAAAAGCTGCGCTTATCAAAGGCGTAACTGAGCTTTTGCAAACAGTGCTCAATAAAAATCCAGCGACTACAGTGGTAGTGATCGATGAGGTCAATACGGATAACTGGGGTATCAAAGGAGAGCAGGTGACAGAATTGCGCAAACAAGACACCCGCTAAAGAATTGGTACATAAAAAAGCCGCTGTTTAGCGGCTTTTTTAATGAGGGAGTGTGTTATTTTGCAACAGGTTTAATAACCAATAAATCACATTCTGAGCTTTCTAAAACACGCTCTGCTGTATTGCCAATCAGCGCATTTTCAATATTGCCGCGTGAAATAGCGCCCATCACGAGTAAGTCAATATGTTCGTTTTTGACAAATTGCGGGATCGCTTCTTCAGTAACACCTCTTAGCAAGTACTGTTGCTCATTCTTAATATCATGCTGTTTTAGCAAATCACTAAAGGCTTGTTTGTGGCGCAACTCTGTACCTTCTAAATAGGAATCATAAGAAACCACTAGCTCAGCTTCAAAAACCAAGGATCTTGGCAGCGGGTTGTAGCTGTGCACAAAGTACGTCTGCATGTTGAGCTGCTCGCCCAAGAAATTAGCTGCTTTAATCAGGCTGTGATCCAGTGATGCAGGCTTGTCTGCTGAGTGTACGGGATCCAGCGCTGTAGCAATATTTTTAGGATTCCATGCACCGTCACGAACTAACCAAAGCGGAACCGGACAAAAACGAATTAACTGCCAGCTGGTGTTGTTAAATAACAGGCGATGCAGCGTGCCATGGGTAGTTGCATTGCGTAGTAACAGATCCGGCTTAAGTTCTTCTACATGCTTAAGGATTTCCGCGTACAGCGGTTTACCCCAGCGGGCTTTGGTGGTTACCTCAATGCCTTGCTCACGCAATGGAGCAGCGAGCGTATCCAACCAGTCAAGACGCTCGGCAAGTAAGGCCGTGCGCGCTCTTTTCTGGGCATCTTTATCGCTAAAAAAGCCATCTTCTAAGGCTTGGTTGTGATCGCAAATAAGTAGCTCAACAGCGGCTTTTGTCTGAGAAGCTAGCCAAGCGGCACGCTCGAGTGAAGGTTGTGAGTTTTTAGCAGTGGGATCAATCACCACTAATAATTGTTTTAGCTGCATGTCTACTCCTGATATTGCTAATGACTGCTTGGGTCTGCACAGATGACTTTCGGCAAACAGGCAGTGTTTGTCAATGGCCTATTCATAGCTATCAAATTTGATTAAGCCTATAATTAATCACGTAATTAAGTATGCGGCTAGAAAACATCTCTGTCGAGTTTTTAAACAGTGAAAAGAGATTGGTAAAGCTGTTAGTTGAGGTGGCTCGTGAAAGAGCGTGCACAAAATTTATTAAAAACTATTGAGTCAGATATTCTAAGCAACCGCTTAATTTTACCCTCATTGCCGGAGGTGGCGATACGGGTGCGAGAGTTGGCCGCAGATCCTAATTGCTCGGTAACTGTGTTGGAACGTGAGGTGGCCAAGGATGCCGCTATAGCAGCGCGCTTAATCAAAGTGGCTAACAGTTCGGCCTTGCAGCGCGGTCGGCCGGTCACAGCACTAAAACAAGCAATAATGGGTTTGGGGTTTAATTTGGTACGCTCGTTGGTAACTCAGCTGGCTATTTTACAAACCATGCGTGGCAGTAAAGACACTTCGCGTTTACAAGGCTTTGTGGCCAGTGGTTTACATATTAGTACGCTGTGTCACAGCTTAGCTGCACGGCACTCACATCTAGATGCAGAGCTTGCCGCATTAGGTGGCCTGTTACACGATATCGGTAAATTACCTTTGCGTGATTTCTTGCTACAACAAGAAGAACTTACCAAGCTAGAGCGCTTGCAGTTTGAGCTGATTTTGCACCCCTATGTGGGTGCGATGCTGCTAAAGCATTGGGGTATGGCCGGTGAGTTGGTGCAAATGGCGCGTTGGCATGAGGCGGTGTTGCGTGAGACAGGTAAGCCAGAGCCTGATTATGTGGATGTAGTGATTGCGGCGAACTTATTGCATTACGGTACACAAAAAGGCCGTTATAAAAAATACGCTGATATGACGGTGCCGGCATTATCCAAATGCACCGGTACTAGTCTAGGAGTGTTGAGTGCGGAGCATACAGAGCAAAGGATGCAACTCAGCCAGGCGTTAGCCAGCGCTTAATCTCATCATTTAACCGAAGGGTTGTTAGAGGCTTCTGAGTATGCGTAACGGGCTGCTCTTTAAAACTTTTCGAGTTCCTACCAGTCCAGCAATATTAATCAATACCGCACCCAGTAATGGCAGTAATAATAACCACAGGTGTGGCTGCCAGCTGAGTTTAAATACATAGGTGTACAGCAAAAAGCTGGTTAGCTCGCAGCCCAGCCAAGCCAACACGCCACTGGCCAGTCCAAGGGTGGAAAACTCATACAAGTTTACCTTGAGCAGCAGTTGTCTTTGTGTGCCTAGCGCACGCAGTAAGGCACCTTGGAGGATGCGGCTGGCAAGTGTGCTCTGTACCCCAGCCAGCAATACTGTTATGCCAGCAGCCAAGACAAATAACAGAATAAATTCTACCGCTAAGGTCACCTGAGCTAAAATTGCACGCAACTGACCCAGTAACGCCTCAATTCGCAACAGACTGACGGCAGGGAAGTTCTGGTTAAGTTGGCGCAGTTCGGTGCTTTTTTCTGGTGCCAGATAAAAACTAGTAATCCATGTGTAAGGTAGATTGCCAAGTCGTTCAGGTGAAAAAATAACAAAGAAGTTGGGTTGCATGCTACCCCAATCAACAGAGCGAAAATTACTTACCCGGCTGCTAATGACTTGCCCGCCTAGGTTGAAAGTTACGGTATCGCCAAGCTGCAAATTAAGACGCTTAGCCAGTTCTTGCTCCACGGAAATCTCGATCAAATCGCTAGGGCTTGTGGTTGACCACCACTGTCCATCCGTAACCTGATTGTCTTTGGGAACTTGCTCTGTCCACGTTAGGTTAAGGTCACGTTGCACTGTGGTTAGTGCTGGAGAGTCGGGAGCTAAGCGTTGTAATACAGGCTGATCATTAATATGAGTAAGCCGCCCTGGAGTCATAGGGTAGAACTCGGCAATTTGTGGGCTGACTAACTGGAGTTGGCGTGCAAGCTCTGGTTTTTCATGGGGCATGATATTAAACGCAAAATGATTGGCCGCCTGTTCGGGAAGCTGTTGTTGCCAGTTATCCAGCAGTTCAGAGCGTAAAAGCACTACTAGGGCCATAGCGAAAATAATCAAAGCAAATGCCAGGATTTGACCAGCTGCTAATAGAGGCTTGCGTAGTAAGTGCCCTAAACCTAAACGCCAAGCGAGGTTACGTTGGGCTAAAACTGAGGTTAAACGTTTCAGCAGTAGCAAAATACCAGCACCTAAAATTAAAGCAAAAACGAGGCCGCCGAATAAAATAATCAACGTAAGGCGCAAGTCAAGACTCAAGCGCCACATAATTAGTGCTAGAGCGGCTATTGCGAGTGCGTAAATCAACCAAGCTGCAGTGGGCATGGGCTGTAAGTCGCGGCGCAGCACCCGGAGTGGCGATACCTGACCTAGCGCGATCAGTGGTGGTAAACCAAAGCCAAAGAGGCTGATGAGTCCGGTCAAAAGGGCCGTTAAGCTGGCTTGTGCACTGGCTGGTGGAATATCTTCGGGAAGCAGGTCAGCCAGCAGGCCAAATAGAGTCTGCTGGCCAAGCCAACCCAGCGCGATACCGACTAGACTGGCAATCAAGCCCAGTAATAACAGCTGCAGGGTAAATAACAGTAGAGTTTGCTGGCGCGATAAGCCAAAACAGCGCAGCAAAGCCGCATGGTCATAGCGTTTATTGGCAAAATTACTGGCCGACAAGGCGATACTGACACTGGCCAGCAAAATAGCCGCCAGACTGGCGAGGTTTAAGTACTGCTGAGCACGCTCCAAAGCATTGTTAAGTTGCGGATTACCGTCACTAAGTTGTTCTATCTTTTGTTGGGGTGCCAATTGTGACTCTATAACTTTGCTGTAACGTGCTAAAGCTTGTGCGTCACCGCGCCAAAGTTGGCGGTAATGAATGCGGCTGCCGGGTTGAATCGCTTGAGTGGCGGATAAATCCGCGATATTCATAATGACTCTAGGTGTAAATGCTGAAAAACCACCAGCACTGTCGGGCTCGTACGTCAGCACATGACTGGCAATTAACTCAGCGGCACCTATTTCTAGCGTATCGCCGGGTTGAATGCTGAGCAGGTTAAACAGTTGCACATCAAGCCAAACCTCACCGGGAGACGGTTGGCCGCCGCTGTGCTCCATACCGCCCAGCCGGGTGCTGGATTTTAATGCGCCACGCAGTGGGTAGTGCTCATTGACGGCTTTAATGCTCGCCAAGTGCATGCCCTCTTTACTGCTGAGCATAGTGGCAAAGCTTACTGTTTGTGCCGTCTCTAATCCGAGCGCTAAACCCTGCTCGATGAGGCTTTCACTGCTAATAATGCTGCCACTGACCACCAAGTCCGCGGCTAAAAACTCACTGGCTCTGAGCTGCATGGCTTGATGTAGGCGATCAGCAAAATGGGCGATGGTGCTGCTGCTAGCAACGGCGACCACTAAAGCAAAAAATAAGGTGTACAGCTCGGGGGAGCGCACCTCACGCAGACTTTGTTTGATGGCGAGATTGAAGATGGTCAAGAAGCGTATTTTCATGCGTTGTCTACCAGACGGCCACCCTCAAGTTTAATTTGCCGCGCACAACGCTGCGCCAAGCGCTCATCATGGGTAACCAGCACCAGTGTGGTGCCCTGAGCTTGGTTTAATTCAAACAGCAGCTCAGTAATAACTTCACCGGTTTGACTGTCTAAATTACCGGTAGGCTCATCTGCAAAAAGGATTTTTGGCTCAGCAGCAAAGGCGCGGGCAATAGCGACGCGCTGTTGTTCACCGCCGGACAGCTGGCGGGGATAGTGGTTTATGCGCGTATCTAGGCCGACCTGTTGTAATAAGCGTGTAGCTTGTTGGCACGCCTGCTTGTGGTTTTTAAGTTCCAGCGGCAGCATCACGTTTTCTAAAGCGCTAAGGCTGTCTAACAGCTGAAAGGATTGGAATACAAAACCTACGTATTCGGCACGCACCAGAGCACGCTGGTCTTCATCAAGCTCGGTAAGTGATTTGCCGGCCAGATAAACTTTGCCGCTGCTTGGTAAATCAAGCCCGGCTAATAAACCTAATAAAGTGGATTTGCCCGAGCCAGAACGGCCAACAATGGCTAAACTATCGCCTTGTTTAAGGGTTAATGACAATTCCTGCAAAATAGTCAGGGGTTGTCCGCCGACCAAAACAGTCTTGCTAAGATTTTCTGCGTGCAAAATAGATTCTGACATGAGGTTCCTGATGCGTAAGTTTTCCTTACTGGTTTTTACTTGGTTGCTGTTTTGGGCTGTGCCGAGTGTTTATGGACAAACGCTGTTAGTGGTTGGTGACAGTATTAGCGCAGCCTACGGCCTTGAAATGGAGCGTGGCTGGGTAGCTTTATTACAGCAGCGCTTAACAGAGCGTGGGTTATCTTATCAGGTTGTTAACGCTTCTATAAGTGGTGATACCAGCGCAGGTGGACGTAATCGCTTACCGGCATTGCTGAAGCAGCATCAACCTAGTTTGGTAGTGATTGAGTTGGGCGGCAATGATGGACTGCGCGGTTTGCCGCTGGCCAATCTGCAGGACAACCTTCGCGCTATGGTGCAGCTCGCTAAACAACAGGAGGCACAGGTTATACTGCTAGGTATGCGCATCCCGCCTAATTACGGAGCCCGTTACACCGAGGGGTTTTATCAGGTCTTCCAGCACGTTGCTGAGCTAGAGTCGGTACTTGTGGTGGATTTTTTCCTCGAGGGTGTGGGGGGCGTGCCGGGCATGGTTCAAGCCGATGGCATTCACCCGACTGAGCAAGCGCAAGCTATTTTGCTGGACAATGCTTGGCGAATCCTAGAGAAGGCGATCGATCTGGTGCGCTAGAGGCTATTTTTGTTTAGAGGCGCTAACTAGGGTGAGTAGAGGGTATTTAGCTTGCAATACTAGTTGTACTTTGGCGGCTGTTTTGTTGTTTAACTTTAAGGTAATGTAGCGCAGCTAAAATTATTGTTTGAGAACAGTTGTTTTTTATTTTTAAGGGCTAGTCTGTGGTGAGAATTTTACAAGTAGTAACTCAAGTAACGCTTGGTATGTGCATGCTGCAAAGTGTTTCCGCAGCGCAATTACCCTTGCCGGTGGATGGCGATATTGTAGGTGAGGTGCGAACACGGGTAGCACTGCACGAAGATACTTTTGCCGACATTGGTAAAGCACTCGATTTTGGCTACCTAGAAATGGTTGCAGCCAATCCGCATATAGATGCATGGTTGCCCGGCGAAGGTGTCGAGATCACCTTGCCGTCAAAATATATTTTACCCTCAGGTGCGCGCAGCGGCATTGTGATGAATTTGGCCGAGTATCGCTTGTATTACTATCCAAAAGACAAGCCTGTTGTATATACCTTTCCGCTAGGTATTGGTCGCGAAGGCTGGAGCTCGCCTATCAGTGATACGCGCATTGTAATGAAAACCCCGAATCCGGGTTGGACACCGCCTAAATCCATTTTGCGCGAACATGAAGAAGCCGGTGATCCTTTACCAGCCTATGTGCCGCCTGGGCCAGATAACCCGTTAGGGCCGTATAAAATGACTTTGGCTTTGCCGGGTTATTTAATTCATGGCTCTAACAAAAAATTCGGTATCGGTATGCGCGTCAGTCATGGCTGTTTCCGCATGCTAAACCACAACGTGCTTGAGCTGGCTGGTCTGGTTCAGGTTGGTGAGGCAGTGCGTATTATTAACGAGCCTTACAAGCTGGGCTTCAAAGGCAAGCAGTTGTATCTAGAAGCGCACACGCCACTGGATGATCATGGTGAGCCATCGGTGGTCGATAAGCACGCTATGGTGATGCAGTTGTTGCTGGCCAATGAAGGATTGCAAGATAGGGTTAATATCGACTGGGATAGATTGCGCGAAGTCGTTGCCGAGGAAACAGGAATTCCTGAAGTAATAGGCGAAATTATTTGATAAAGGCTTGTTTTTATAGGGTGCAAACGATAATTGTATTGACATAAAAATAGCTGCAAGTATAATCTGCGCCCCATATAGGCACATAGCTCAGCTGGTTAGAGCACCACCTTGACATGGTGGGGGTCGTTGGTTCGAATCCAATTGTGCCTACCAAATTTGATATAAAAAGGTCGCTGATGCGACCTTTTTTATTAGTGATTTTGATTTCCAGTGAATCCGGTTTGTTAGCTTGGTGTTATCCCTGCTGTCACTGTATGACCGCTGTGCTGACAGGCCGCTCTTACTGGCTCATCCCAACCCAAGTGACCTTTGGTAGCGGTCACCACTAGGAGAGGAGGCGCCATGCCCGTTATTACCCTTCCTGACGGAAGTCAGCGTACGTACGAACATCCTGTATCCATTTTAGAGATTGCTCAGTCCATAGGTTCCGGCTTAGCCAAAGCTACGGTGGCTGGACGAGTGAATGGTCGATTGTTAGATGCTTGCGACGTTATCAGTGAAGATTCTACGTTGCAGATAATCACGCCCAAGGATCAGGAAGGTTTAGAGATTATTCGCCATTCCTGCGCGCACTTAATCGGGCATGCGGTAAAGCAGCTTTTCCCAGAAGCAAAAATGGTCATCGGCCCTGTCATTGATGATGGTTTTTACTATGACGTGGCCATTGAGCGTCCGTTTAATCCGGAAGACTTAGAAGCCATTGATAAGCGCATGCGCGAATTGATTGCACAAGATTATGATGTAGTCAAAAAGCTGACCCCGCGTGCCGAGGTTATCGATGTATTTGAGCAGCGTGGTGAAGAGTACAAACTGCGACTCATCGAAGATATGCCCGATGAAACTGAAATGGGGCTGTATTATCACCAAGAATATGTCGACATGTGCCGTGGTCCGCACGTGCCGAACACCCGCTTTTTAAAGCACTTTAAACTGACCCGTTTTTCCGGTGCTTACTGGCGTGGCGATTCACAAAATGAACAGTTGCAACGTGTTTATGGCACGGCTTGGGCAGATAAAAAGCAGTTAGCTGAGTTTCTTAAACGAATTGAAGAGGCAGAAAAACGCGATCACCGTAAGCTCGGTAAGCGCCTTGACCTGTTCCATACCCAAGAAGAAGCAGCGGGCATGGTGTTTTGGCACCCCAAAGGCTGGACGCTATATCAGGTGCTTGAGCAATATATGCGTAAAGTGCAGAGCGATAACGGCTACCAAGAAATCCGCACGCCGCAAATCGTGGATCGCATCCTGTGGGAAAAATCCGGCCACTGGGCTAACTATGCTGACAATATGTTTATTACTGAGTCAGAAGCGCGCGACTACGCCATTAAGCCGATGAACTGTCCCTGTCACGTACAGGTGTATAACCAAGGGCTGAAAAGTTACCGCGAATTACCACTACGTTTAGCTGAGTTTGGTGCCTGTCACCGTAACGAGCCTTCGGGAGCGTTACACGGCATTATGCGGGTGCGTGGTTTTACTCAGGATGATGCGCATATCTTCTGTACAGAAGATCAAATGCAGGAAGAGTCGGCAGATTTTATCCGTCTGACCCAGCAGGTATATGCTGATTTCGGTTTTGACAATATTGAGCTTAAGTTATCGACACGTCCAGAGCAGCGTATCGGCTCGGAAGAGCAGTGGGATAAGGCCGAAGCAGCATTAAAGGCAGCCTTAGAAAGTGCTGGCTTGGAATATGAGTTACAGCCGGGCGAGGGTGCGTTCTATGGCCCGAAAATTGAATTTTCCTTGCGCGACTGTTTAGGTCGTGTGTGGCAGTGCGGCACTTTGCAACTGGACTTTAATTTGCCTGTGCGTTTAGGCGCTGAGTTTGTAACCGAAGATAATAATCGTGCGCACCCAGTAATGTTACACCGTGCAATTTTAGGCTCATTTGAGCGTTTCATTGGTATTTTAATCGAGCATTACGAAGGTGCATTCCCTGCGTGGCTAGCGCCAACTCAGGCGGTGATTATGAATATCAGTGAGAAGCAGGGTGAATTTGCGCAACAGGTTGAAAAGACCTTGCGTGGAAAAGGCTATCGCGTCAAAACTGATCTGCGTAATGAGAAAATCGGCTTTAAAATCCGTGAACACACACTACAAAAAGTGCCTTATTTGCTAGTCGTGGGCGATAAAGAAGTAGAAAGTCAGAAGGTGGCTGTGCGTACCCGTTGTGGTAAGGACTTGGGCTCATTGAGTTTAGATGAGTTTATTGCCAAGCTCGAAGCCAGCATTGCACTGCGTGGTCGTGTGGAATAGATTGCTTTAATCCACCATGAATAAAACGCCCCATTGGCTACACAGCAATGGGGCGTTTTTTGTTGGCGCGCCACATGTAAGAGGATGCCATGCATCCGACCGCAGATTACGCACGCAACCACAGCGCCGCCTGACGCACCGCTGTCGCAGGCATGGCCAGCTCCTACCAAAATACAGGGTTTTGGGTGAGTTAGAACCAATCGCGCAATGACTGCAAGGAAGCACAATACCGTGTGGGACCTGACTTGTCAGGGAATCAGTGTCTGCCCGTAGCACCAAGCCAAGCACCCTTCCCAGGCTTAAAAGCAAAAAAAGCCAAGCCATGGCACAGATTTGAGGTTGTAGGTTTAA
>JALOAC010000070.1 GCA_023228985.1 Thiopseudomonas sp.
AGTATATGCATTACTATAACGAGAAGCGGATTCGCTTGGATTTAAAAATGAGCCCCGTACAATACAGACTCAAGTATGAAAACAATTGTGTAAACGCAGTCCAATAAATGGGGTGCATTCCATAAGGCCTTCAGCCAGCACACAAGCTAAGTCAATGCAAACACCAACAGGCAAGCTTTTGTGGTACCCGACTTGTCGGGGAAGCTTTTTTGCCTTTGAGGGCAGGATGGCTCAGAGGTTGGGGTTTAGTTTTTGCTGCTGCTGTTTATTGGTTCCCTGACAAGTCAGGTCCCACATTGGATTGTGCTTTATTGGTGGCTTGATGCTGTTGGGTGGTTTTGTTCGCGCAAAAGTTGCGCTCCTACAAGAGCTGTACCAACCCCACGACCAGCGGTGCATCAGCCGCTTTGCTGTAGGAGCGCATCTTATGCGCGATAAGGCCTTCAGCCAGCACACAAGCTAAGTCAATGCAAACACCAACAGGCAAGCTTTTGTGGGACCCGATTTGTCGGGGAAGCTTTTTTGCCTTTGAGGGCCGGATGGCTCAGAGGTTGGGGTTTTATTTTGTGCCGCTGCTGGTTATTGGTTCCCTGACAAGTCAGGTCCCACATTGGATTGTGCTTTATTGGTGGCTTGATGCTGCTGGGTGTTTTGTTCGCGCAAGGGTTGCGCTTCTACTGTAAATAGGTGTTTTAGCACGCTACCGCCCTACGCTGATTTACGTATGTAGCCTAGGGTGTGAAACTGTTCAAATTTTGAAAGGCTGAATATTACCTAAAGCTGTAGGGCTTTGCATTGTTTTTTGTTGGTTTGTTGGAGCATGGTTTTGTGCTTTATGCCTGCGGCTTGCTGGTGGTTTGAGCTCTGTGTTTTTCTGCTTGTTTGTGTGCTGCACAAAATTCAGTCATTTACAGGGCTGAGAATCTAATTGCTGTACTGTGTGTGGGAGTGCATCTTATGCGCGATAAGTCCAGCAGCCAGCCCACAAAACATGTTCCTGTAGGTTGCCCCTTTAGGGCGACATGTCAGCCTAAAGGGGCAACCTACATGGAGAATCCCAATCGCGCAAGAGTTGCGCTCCTACGGGTGCCTGTCAGAGAGTTTTGATGTGTATTAAGGTACTATCACTCGGTCAGTCGAATCCTGTGGTTTTGGCAGCGGTTAGCGTATGATTTGGTTAGCCAATTTTATGCAAGGAGTTTAGGGTGTTTTCTTCATTTACCTTTCAGCAACGACTGCTTGCTACCATTATTTTATCGGGTAGCGTTTTTCTTTTGTTTGGCTTGTTATATACCTTGGATCATCGTGCTCAACTGGCTGAAAGCACTATGCTTAAGCACAGTGAAGCGATGCAGGTGGTGTTAAATGAGCGGATTAAATCCAAGGAAGAGTTTGGTTTAGGCTTGGCGGTGATGCTGGCTAATAATCCGTTGGTTCCAGAATACATTGCGGGCAACTCTCGCGATAAAGCGCTCACTCTGCTTAGTGGAATTATCAAAAATTACGCTGAAACCACTAATTACCGCGGTTTAAAAATACAAATTCATACGGCTGAAGGTCGTTCTTGGTTACGCAGCTGGGATCCTGCTAGCCACGGTGATGATTTGCTGTTTCGTCCCAGTATTCAAAAAATCATACAGGAGCAAAAACCTTTTGCCAGTTCGACGGAAACCGGACTGGTTGGTTTTGCAATACGTGGCGTTGCGCCGATTTTTCTGAACGGTGAATACCTAGGTAGCTTAGAAGTGCTGCAGGGTGTGGGCAGTGTCAGCCGTGATTTTGAGGCCGATGGTCAGGCTTATATTATGCTGCTGAATAAGAATGTGTTGCGTGATTCTCCTAGCCTTGCGCAAAATAAGTCGGTGGCTAACTATGTGTTGCCTAACGATGCTTGGTTTAATGAGCGGGCGTTAGATTTTGCTAAGTCGTTGAACTTAGATGCGCTAGATTTGCGTGCTGGTCAGCTAAATACTGAGTTAAATGATCAATGGTTTGCTACGCAATCGCCTGTGATTGATTTGAATGGCGAATTAATTGGTGTGCATATTATTGGTGAGCCGGCGCAGGTGATTGCCGAGCAGGTTAAGTCCGCATCCGCCGCGGCGTGGATGTTTATGCTGATGCTGGGGTTGCTGATTTTAGGTATGGGCGTGATGGTGGCCTGGCAGGTGCAGCGTGGAATTGTTGGGCCAATTACGCGTTTTCAGCAGCAGTTAGGTGTGATTGCTGATTCTTTGGATTTAACTAAGCGCATTACCACCAAAGACCGTGGCAATTTGGGCGCGTTAGCGGCGCAGACCAATAATTTGTTGGTCCAGCTGGAGACTGCTGTTAAAGGTGTGCATAGCGGCTCTGACCAAATCAGTGCCACGGCGAAAGAACTTGCCATGACCGCTGGATTGGTCAGCCGCTCAAATAGCACGCAGCTTAGAGTGACTCAGTCGATGGCGGCAGCGGTTGAGCAAATGTCTTCTTCGGTGGCTGAAATCACCTCGACCATGGAGGAGTTGTCGGCGTCGTCTACGCAGATTGCGGATTATTCCCATGTAGTGGTGGATGTGGCGAATCAGACCCTTGATAGCAGTAAAAAAGGGGCGGATACCATGCAAAACCTGCAGGAACGTATGGCGGATATTCATCAGGATAGCGCTGTGAGTCTGCAGGAGATTTTGCAGTTGGGGCATCAGTCCAAGGCTATTAGTAAGGTTATGGATTTGATTAATGACCTAGCTGACCAGACCAAGCTGATTGCTTTTAATGCGGCGCTGGAGGCTTCTAGTGCGGGTGAGTCGGGTAAGCGTTTCTCGGTAGTGGCAAGTGAAATTCGCCGATTGGCGGATAGCGTGACGGATTCTACTTTTGAGATTGAGGGGCGTATTCAAGAGGTGCAAGACTCGATTAATCGCTTGGTGATTACTTCGGAGAAAGGTTCTACTTCGATCCAGCAGGGTATGCAGCTGAGCTCAGAAACCGCGCATGAGTTGAATATGCTGGTTGATGCAGCGAGTAAAACCAGTAACGCGGCGAAGCAGATTTCATTATCTACACAGCAGCAAAAAACCGCCAGCAATCAGGTGGTAATTGCCTTGCATGATATTGCTAATGCCAGTAGCCACAACGCTCAATCAGTACGCGACATCACCGACATCAGCGAAGACATGCTGAAAATGTCACAACACCTACACGAGCTGGTGAATGAGTTTCGCGTGGGGGAAGGCTAGGCTGTTTGGGTTTGCTCTTGTGGGACCCGACTTGTCGGGGAAGCTGGAATGCACCCCATTTATTGGACTGCGTTTACACAATTGTTTTCATACTTGAGTCTGTATTGTACGGGGCTCATTTTTAAATCCAAGCGAATCCGCTTCTCGTTATAGTAATGCATATACTCGCTG
>JALOAC010000071.1 GCA_023228985.1 Thiopseudomonas sp.
GCGTTTATACCCAGCTAGAGCGAAACTCCATAAATAAAAAAAACCGCCCAAAGGCGGTTTTTTCATCACTACAGTTCAGGCTGTACTACAGTCCGTTCTTCGCTTTAAATTCGCGGCGACGACGGTGTAAGACAGGCTCGGTGTAACCATTAGGCTGTGCACGGCCATCCAGTACTAATTCCAGCGCGGCTTGGAAAGCAATGCTGTCATCGAAGTTAGGTGCCATGTTACGGTAGAGTGGGTCGCCAGCGTTCTGACGGTCAACTACCTCTGCCATGCGCTGCATGGTTTCAGTGATTTGCGCTTCGTTGGTAATGCCGTGACGCAACCAGTTGGCCATGTGCTGGCTGGAGATACGCAGGGTCGCACGGTCTTCCATCAGGCCGATATCATTGATGTCTGGCACTTTGGAGCAACCCACGCTCTGCTCAACCCAGCGTACAACATAGCCCAGAATACCCTGTGCGTTGTTGTCCAGCTCGGCTTGGATTTCTTCTGCAGTCCAGTCGGTGCTAGGCGCCAATGGAATGGTTAGAATGTCATCCAAAGAAGCAAACTGACGATTTTTTAACTCTTCTTGGCGAGCAAATACATCCAGCTCATGGTAGTGCGTCGCGTGCAGAGTCGCTGCAGTGGGTGAAGGAACCCATGCGGTGTTGGCGCCGGCTTTCACGTGACCGCTTTTCTGCGCAACCATGTCAGCCATTAAGTCTGGCATAGCCCACATACCTTTACCGATTTGTGCTTTACCGGACAGACCCGTGGCTAAACCCACGTCCACGTTCCAATCTTCGTAAGCAGCAATCCATTTCTCGCTGCGCATCGCAGTTTTACGTACAAACGCGCCTGCTTCCATGGAGGTATGGATCTCGTCACCAGTACGGTCCAAGAAACCTGTGTTAATAAACACCACACGCTCTTTGGCTGCTTCGATACAGGCTTTCAGGTTTACTGTGGTACGGCGCTCTTCATCCATAATGCCCATTTTCAGGGTATTACGCTGCATACCTAGAATATCTTCAACACGAGCAAACAGCTCGTCAGCAAAGACCACTTCTTCTGGGCCGTGCATTTTTGGCTTCACAATGTACATGCTGCCGGTGCGGCTGTTTGGACGGGTGGTGTTGCCTTTCAGGTTATGCAAAGCAATCAAGCCCGTGAACAACGCATCCATGATGCCCTCTGGCATTTCGCTACCTTGCGCATCTACAATCGCTGGGTTAGTCATTAGGTGACCAACGTTGCGAATAAACAACAGTGAACGACCATGTAGCGTAACTGTGTCACCATTAAGACCGGTGTACACGCGATCTGGACTCATTGCGCGCGTGAAGGATTTATCACCCTTAGTCACGGTTTCGCTCAAATCGCCTTTCATCAGGCCTAGCCAGTTACGGTAAACCAGTGTTTTGTCATCAGCATCAACTGCTGCAACGGAGTCTTCACAGTCAATGATGGTAGTAATGGCTGCTTCCAAAACAATATCTTTAACGCCAGCGGCATCGGTTTGACCGATGAAGTTGTTGGCATCGATTTGAATTTCAATGTGCAGGCCATTATTTTTTAACAGAATAGCCGTTGGGCTTTGGGCATCGCCCTGATAACCAACGAGCTGTGCATCATTGTGCAAACCTGTGTTTGTGCCGCCTTTAAGACTGACAATCAGCTTGCCATCAGCAATGCGATAGCCGATGGAGTCCGCATGGGAACCCGCTGCTAAAGGTACTGCTTTATCTAGGAAAGCACGCGCATAGGCGATTACTTTGTCGCCACGGACTTTGTTATAGCCTTTACCTTTTTCAGCACCCTCTGCTTCGCTAATTACGTCAGTGCCATAAAGTGCATCATAGAGCGAACCCCAGCGTGCATTGGCAGCGTTTAGCGCAAAACGTGCGTTGGTCACAGGTACTACTAACTGTGGACCCGCCATACGAGCAATTTCATCGTCAACATTTTGTGTGCTGGCTTGGAAGTCCGCCGCTTCTGGCAACAAATATCCAATTTCTTGCAGGAATGCTTTATAAGCCACTGCATCATGAGCTTGGCCCTTGCGTGCAAGGTGCCACTCATCAATTTTCGCTTGTAAGGCATCACGTTTTTCTAACAGGGCGCGATTTTTCGGTGCAAGATCTTGCAGGACCTTCGTGGCGCCTTCCCAGAATTTGTCTGCATCTATGCCAGTGCCGGGAATAGCTTGCTCATTTACGAAGTCATAGAGAACTTTAGCGACTTGTAAGCCGCCTACTTGTACACGTTCGGTCATCTTTGCCTCACTCTCTGCTTGAAAAAGCCTTATATAAAAACACAGCTAGAAATGCTGTGTAGTGAAAGATTCTAAATACTACAGGATTACGAAAAAAATAACAGAGGTAAAAATGCGACTTTAGAAATACACAAGGTGCAGTAGCGGAGCGCTTAAATAATAGGCAAAAAAAACTCCGAATCTCCGGTTGGGGGGAAGAGATTCGGAGTATAAGCTCGGACTGCTAGGGATAGATGTCCGAGTTCTGCCAACTTAACTCATCACAACATTTACAGCTGGAGAACACTCAATAGGAGACATTCAAACAATCAGACTGGGGTGTATTATGAAAGTTCAATCTTTTTATAAATTGTTAATGTGCCTCATCCCAATTATTACCCACACCTGCTTCAACCAATAACGGCACATCCAGTTGCGCCGCTTGGCTCATCAATGGCAACAGGTTTTCTCGTACCTGCGCCACATCATCCTGATGCACTTCCAGCACCAATTCATCATGCACTTGCATCACCACATGCGCGCGTAAATTACTTTCACTCAACCATGCATCCACAGCAATCATGGCACGCTTGATGATGTCAGCGGCCGTACCCTGCATCGGCGCGTTAATGGCTGTGCGCTCCGCTGCTTTGCGAAGCATTGGATTTTTGGCCTTAATTTCGGGCAAATAGAGTCGGCGTCCAAACAATGTTTCTACATAGCCTTGCTCTGCCGCTTGTTTGCGGGTGTTTTCCATATAGGCCAGCACACCCGGATAACGTTCAAAGTAGCGATCAATATACTGCTGTGCTTCGGTGCGGTTGCTGCCGATCTGTTTGGCTAAGCCGTGGGCGCTCATGCCGTAAATCAAGCCAAAGTTAATCGCTTTGGCATTGCGGCGCTGCTCGCTGGTGACTTCATCCAAGGCCACGCCAAACACCTCAGCAGCGGTGGCTTTGTGCACATCACGATCGTTGCGAAAGGCTTCGAGCAAACTGCTGTCCTGCGCTAAATGCGCCATGATACGCAGCTCGATTTGCGAGTAGTCCGCTGCTAATAAGCAATGCTCTGGTGCAGCAATAAAGGCTTGGCGAATGCGTCGTCCTTC
>JALOAC010000072.1 GCA_023228985.1 Thiopseudomonas sp.
TGCTGACCCTCAAGCCAAGCGCAGTAATCTCGCTGGTGGCCGTCGCCTCCTTGGGTAATGTGGTGGGCTCGCAAATTAACTGGTGGCTGGGTACGCAACTGCACCGCTGGCAACATCGACGCTGGTTTCCTGCCACAACAGAACAGTTAGAACGCGCACAACGTTGGTATCAGCGCTATGGTCGCTGGAGTTTATTGCTCAGCTGGATGCCACTTATTGGCGATCCTTTAACCTTGGTGGCGGGCGTGCTGCGTGAGCCGTTTTGGCGCTTTACGCTCGTAGTCAGCATCGCCAAAACCGGCCGCTACATCGTACTGGCCTATGTCACCCTCTACATTGTGCAGACTTAGCCAAGCGCTGCCAAATCTCATTGACCGCTATTTAGTGTTATCCTAAACACCCTCTTATTACACCCTGCTTAACTGTGATACCTATGAAAATCCTTCTGGTTGAAGACGATCAGCTCCTCGGTGACGGTATTGCCGCTGGCTTGACTCAAGCTGGGTTTACTGTTGACTGGGTGTTGGATGGTCAACAGGCGGACACCGCCCTACTCACCCACAGCTATGATGCTGTTGTCTTGGATTTGGGACTGCCCAAACGCTCGGGCATGGACGTATTAAAACATGCGCGAGCGCAAGGTAAGGACCTGCCCATCCTCATCCTAACGGCTTACAGCGCGGTTGAGCACCGCGTGGCGGGGCTGGATGCCGGCGCAGATGATTACTTGGCTAAACCCTTTGACCTAACCGAACTGCAAGCACGTTTGCGCGCCTTGCTGCGCCGCTCCAAAGGCTATGCCGATGCCGTTATTCGTCAGGGCGAACTCAGCCTTGACCCGGCCCGTCATAGCGTCCTGTTTGCTGGGCAACCGGTGGATGTGTCGGCGCGCGAGTTTAAAATCCTGCATAGCCTGCTACTGAATGCGGGACGGGTAATGTCCAAAGCCCAGCTAGAAGAGCAGCTTTACGGTTGGGGCGATGAAATCGAAAGCAATACCATTGAAGTGTTTGTGCATCACTTGCGCCGCAAACTTAACCCGCAATTGATTCTCACTGTCCGCGGGGTGGGCTATATGATTGAGAAAACGACCCCATGAGAACTTCATTACGCTGGCGTTTATTTGCCTTGCTGGCGGTTTCCGTCCTGCTGGCTTGGATTGCTACGGCTTTTTTTACCTATTTAGACACCCGCCACGAAATCGGCAGCATGCTCGATAAGCGCCTTATGCATACGGCTGAGTTAGTTTTGCAGCAAGTAGAGCTAGGAAGTAATACGATTCCCTACACCCAACCCTTGAGTGATTACACCCATACGACGCTGCAAGTATGGCAGCATGACGGCACGTTACTCATGCAGTCTACTACGGCGTCCACCGAGCGCCTCGGCACGCAACATGAGGGGCTAAACAATGCGGTGCTGCAAGGCATTCGCTACCGCACTTACAGCCTCTGGGATGCGCAGCAACAGTTTAATGTGCGCGTGGCTGAGCGCTATGACTTACGCGATGCGCTCGCTGAAAGTGTGGCGCGGCATCTGCTGCACCCGCTCTATTTTGCCGTACCTGGATTAGGCGTGCTGATCTGGCTAGCGGTAGGCGCTGGCCTTGCGCCCTTGTCGCGCTTTGCTAACGAGGTCAAACAACGCCAGCCCGATAAGCTAGATCCGCTGGAGCTAAGCAACACCCCGCGTGAAGTGCTTCCGCTGCAAAATGCACTGAACTCATTGTTTAAACGTCTGCAAGACTCACTCGAATACGAGCGTCGCTTTACCGCGGATGCCGCCCATGAGCTGCGCACCCCGTTAGCCGCGATTAAAACACAAGCGCAAGTGGCCTGCGCTGCCACAGACGCCGATCAGCGCCAGCACTCTCTGAGCAAGGTTATTCTGGGTGCAGACCGAGCAGCGCACCTTATTGATCAGCTGCTGGTCCTCGCCCAGCTTGACCCAGAACACAGCCTCATTCAGCCGCAACAGGTCCAGCTCGCCGCACTCGTCAGTGAAAGCATTGCCCAACACGCCCCAGCGGCCATTCGTAAAACAGTGGAACTTGGCTTCACCGCCGAGGATGATGGGCTGATCCAGGGCGACAGCACCTTATTAGCTATCTTGGTACGCAACCTGATAGACAACGCCGTGCGCTACACCCCTAGCGAAGGGCAGGTGGATATACTGCTTCAGCGACACGACGCCGCAATTGTACTGCAGATTGCCGACACCGGCCCAGGCATCGCCACTGCAGAACTACAACGCATTACTTCACGGTTTTATCGCGTGCTCGGCAGCGGTGAGGACGGCAGCGGCTTGGGTTTATCCATCGTTGAACGCATCGCCAAGCTCCATGCGGCCCAGCTCAGCTTTGACACTCCCGCCCACGGCACTGGACTGGTGGTCAGGGTGCGTTTTAAAGCTGCAACTTAGCTGCTGTTGGAAAAACATTTCCTTTCTTAAGCGTTTTTTAAGGTACAACTGGGATACTCAATTCAAACCGAATCCACGGTCTCATTGAGAGGAAATACATCATGACTATCAAAACGAATCTATTCAAGTTCGCTGCTGCAACGGGTTTAGCCTTAAGCTTGAGCAGTGTTTCGGTATTGGCGCTGGCCGCTGAGGACGCGCATGACCACGGTCAGGCGGTCACCGAGTTGCAGCTCAATAACGGCAGCAAGTGGGGAATTGATGCACCACTGAGCCAGGCGATGGGCCAAATCAGCCACGCCGTGAGCGCAGAGGTTAAATCGATTCATGCCGACAAACTGGCCCAAGAAAAGTACGTTGCCTTAGCCGGTGAAATCAACACTCAAATTGCGTACATGATTGAAAACTGTGAGCTTGAGCCCGCCGCTGATGCGCAACTGCATATTATTATTCACGACCTGATGGACGGCTCAGCGGCGATGGAAAACCAAGCCCAAGCACGCGACGGCGCGGTCAAAGTCATCAATGCACTGGACAACTACGCCAACTACTTTGACGACCCTAAGTTTCAGCCAGTCGCCCACTAACCCCTCACATCGAGTCGGAGGCGGGTTCACACCCGCCGTCCCCTCACACCACCGCACGCACGACTCCGCACACTGCGGTTCATGGCGTACCTTTGTGCTAATGGTAGCTGTCAATGGCATTAACGACAGTCACCCAGCAACGACATTAATCCCAATCTGTTAAAAAGCAGTGATTGCGCTTGACCCTATCGCTGCCTAAGTGGTAATTATCCAAGCCCCGTTTGGACGTACTTTGGAAACCAACAATGGATGAACGCTATGTAGAAGCCTTAAAAGCCATTGCAGACCCTAACCGTCTGCGGCTTTTTTGGTTGTTGGTGCA
>JALOAC010000008.1 GCA_023228985.1 Thiopseudomonas sp.
AAAGGTTTTACTTCGCTATTGATATAGGACATTGCATGAACTCCATTGGGGTTAAGAACTTTACGCTGTTTATACTACGCAAAAATAATGGTTAGGTATAATTGATTGATAAAATACCCTTGATAGATTTTTTCTATCGGTGTTTGGTAAGGCAAATGCGTAAAAGGTAAATTTATACTAGTTTTGACTCGTTTTTAATAGCTGTACATAAAAAACGTAGAGTGAGTATATATGGGGGCATTTTGTCAGAACTCAAGCTCGTAGCTCAAACTATCTGCAAACGCTCAGCAATACAGCGGCCTTGCTTTGCTGCTAAACTTATTGCACTTATTATTTGGCTAAACAAAGTCTTATGCAAATTTATAAAGTAGGTGGAGCAGTGCGGGATCAGCTGCTCGGACGCCCCGTTGTCGATACGGACTGGGTGGTGGTGGGAGCTACGCCTGAACAGATGCTAGCCGAGGGATATCGCCCTGTGGGTGAAGATTTCCCCGTGTTCTTACATCCGCAAACCGGAGAAGAGTACGCATTGGCGCGCACCGAGCGTAAAACTGGCCATGGTTATGCTGGCTTTACCTTTTATGCCGCGCCTACGGTTAGTTTAGAAGAAGACTTGGCGCGTCGTGATTTGACCGTGAATGCGATGGCGCAGGGCGATGATGGTCAGTTGATTGACCCCTACGGCGGACAGCAAGACTTGGCGGCGTGCGTGCTGCGCCATGTTTCTCCAGCATTTGCAGAGGACCCTTTGCGGGTGCTGCGGGTAGCCCGATTTGCGGCGCGCTATGCTGAATTAGGATTTTCTATCGCTGCCGAAACCCAGGCTTTAATGCGGCAGCTGGCTGAATCAGGCGAGCTACAGCACCTCACGGCTGAGCGAGTTTGGCACGAGTGCGCCCGCGCATTGATGGAGCCGCACCCTGAGGTGTTTATCCAAGTGCTGCACAATACAGGCGCATTGGCTGTGTTGTTGCCAGAGGTGGACGCTTTGTTTGGTGTGCCGCAGCGGGCTGAATACCACCCGGAAATTGATACGGGTTTGCATGTACTCTGCGTGCTGCAGCAGTGTGCGCTGCATCAGCAGAACCTTAGTGTGCGCTGGGCCTGTTTGCTGCACGATGTTGGCAAGGGTTTAACGCCGGCAGAAGTATTGCCGCGCCATCTTGGGCATGAAACCCGAGGGCTGAAGTTAATTAAACACATTAATAAGCGTTTAAAAGTGCCTAAAGAAATGTCTGAGCTGGCGCTGTTAGTGGGCGAGTACCACACACAGTGTCATAGAGCGCTCGAATTAAAGCCCAGTACATTATTAAAACTATTAATGCGTTTAGATTGTATACGTCGCCCGCAGCGCCTTGAAGATTTTGCCAGTGCGTGCAGCATGGATGCTAAAGGACGCTATGGTTTTGAGCAGAGTGCTTATCCGCAGGCGGACTATGTGCGTGCGGCAGCCCAAACACTGCGTGATATTTCTATTAAGCCTTTGCTTGAGCAGGGATTACGTGGCGCAGAGCTGGGTCAGGCGCTAGAGCAGCTGCGTTTGCGCGCGCTTAAGACATTGAAGAGTGCGCAGTAACTAGCTTGTCGAAGCGCAACTCGGGCGCGATCAGATGCGTGTCTGTGCAGGCAAATTAGTTAGCTTGCGCACGACTAAAAGCGCATATAAAAGCCGTTTTCCTATTGTTATAAACGACGACAATTCATAACAAAAAAGGAGCCACCCATGCGTAGCATCACGACTCTCAATGGTAACAGTCAAAAGTTAGATGGCGGTGCCATGTTTGGTAATGCGCCCAAAGCACTGTGGCAGCGTTGGATACAGCCTGATGAGCTTAATCGTATTGAGCTAGGTTGCCGTGCCGTGCTGGTGCAAGAGCCTGGACGTAATGTGTTAATAGAAACGGGCGTGGGTGCATTTTTTTCACCGGACATGAGAGAACGTTACGGCGTACAAGAAGCTGAGCATGTGCTGCTTGATGAGCTGGCCAGACAGGGTTTAAGTGAGCGGGATATTGATATTGTCGTGCTGACGCACTTGCATTTTGACCATGCTGGCGGCTTGTTATCTGCTTGGTCTGCCGAGCAAGAACCCCAGCTGTTATTTCCTAATGCCACCTATATTGTTGGTGCAGAACAATGGCAGCGCGCTAATAATCCCCATGCTCGTGACCGCGCTTCCTATATTCCTGAGTTGCATCGCTTGCTGGAACAGTCTGGTCGTTTACAGCTGGTTGAGACCGGTGCTACCGAACACGAGCTGCTTGGCGAAGGTTGGCGTTTGCACTGGAGTAATGGTCATACGCCCGGCTTGATGCTGCCCGAAGTGAGCTTGCAAGACGGCCCTGTGGTGTATACCAGTGACTTAATTCCCGGCGCACCCTGGGTGCATTTGCCGATTACCATGGGCTATGACCGCTTTGCCGAGGCGCTGATTGAAGAAAAGCAGGAGTTGCTCAGCGATTTGGTGGCGCGCAATGGGCGTATTGTCTTTACCCATGATGCCAAGGTTGCTATAGGTAACGTGGTGCGCGATGAAAAAGGGCGTTATTCGGTCAATAACCAACTCGAAAACGTAACTGAATTAATCCGCTGAACAGCAAAATGCGCGCAGTCTGCAAAGGAATGCAGTCGGTGCGCTGGGTTATAAATGCTGCCAGAGCGGTTTCCTAAAGTTTAGGGAATCAAGCAAACTACGCTATAATCCGCGGCTGATTTTCTATTGCCAAGGTTAGCTTTTTTCTATGATTCGCTTAATCAATCTCAGCCTTCAACGTGGTCCGCAGCGACTCTTAGACCAAGTAGAGCTAACGGTTCATCCTGGACAAAAAATGGGCTTGGTCGGTGCTAATGGCGCTGGCAAGTCGAGTTTGTTTGCCTTATTGCAAGGACAGCTGCAGGCCGATACCGGCGAGTGCCAAATTCCCAGTAGTTGGCGCATTGCGCATATGCAGCAGGAAATTGTCGCACTGCAGCGCAGTGCACTGGATTATGTGCTGGATGGTCACACTGAGTTGCGTCGACTACAGCAACAGCTAGAGCACACGCAGGAAGGCACTGCAGTGGGGCTGCTGCATGCACAACTGGATGCGATTGACGGCTACACTGCGGATACTCGTGCACGTAAGTTGTTGGCTGGATTAGGCTTTAGTGCCGCAGAGATGGACCAGCAGGTGCAATCATTTTCGGGTGGTTGGCGCATGCGCTTAAATCTTGCACAAACACTTATGTGTCCCTCAGACCTGTTGTTATTGGATGAGCCCACCAACCACTTAGATTTAGATGCGATTTTGTGGCTGGAAGGCTGGTTGCAAAGCTATCCGGGCACTTTGCTGTTAATTTCCCACGACCGCGATTTTATGGATGCGGTGGTTGATCATATTGTACATTTTGAGCGGCAAAAGCTGGTGCTGTACCGTGGCGGTTATAGCGCCTTTGAACGTGCGCGTGCTGAACGCATGTTACAGCAGCAACAAGCCTTCGAAAAACAGCAAACAGAACGCGCGCATATGCAAGACTTTATCCGCCGCTTTAAGGCCAAAGCCAGTAAAGCACGACAGGCACAAAGCCGCGTGAAAGCATTAGAGCGCATGCAAGAGCTAGCTCCAGCACACTTTGATTCGCCTTTTAATTTTAGCTTTCGTGAGGCGGATAAAATTTCAACACCTTTGTTGAGTTTGCGCGATGCTAGTTTAGGTCATGGTGAACAGGCCATACTTAAGCATGTGAGTTTGCAGCTTATGCCGGGTGCGCGCATTGCTTTGTTGGGTCCTAACGGTGCGGGGAAATCGACCTTGATTAAAACCCTTGCGCAAGAGCTTACCCTGTTGGCGGGCGAGCAAAACCGTGGTGAAAACCTTGCGGTTGGCTATTTTGCCCAGCACCAGTTGGATGCGCTGGATATTCAAGCCAGCCCCTTACTGCATCTACAACGTATCGCAACGGCTGAGCGGGAGCAAAAATTACGAGATTTTCTCGGCGGTTTTGATTTCCGTGGCGATCGCTGTGATGAGCCGGTGGAAAATTTTTCTGGCGGCGAAAAAGCGCGGTTAGCTTTAGCCTTGATAGCCTGGCAAAAGCCTAATTTGTTACTGATGGACGAACCCACCAACCACTTGGATTTAGAGATGCGTCATGCTTTAACCCAAGCATTGCAGCACTTTAATGGGGCGGTATTGCTGGTTTCGCACGACCGGCATTTATTAAAAAATACAGTCGATGATTTTTACTTGGTCGCCAATGGTGAACTGACCGAATTTGATGCCGAGCTGGATGAATACAGTCGTTGGCTGCAAGAGTATCGCGCCAGCAGCTCCAGCAGCGATGAGACGGAGCCGTTGGTGGCCGACGACAAGGTTGATCGTAAAGCACAGCGCCAAGCTGAAGCAACGGCGCGTAAACAGCTAGCGCCTTATCGTAAGCGGGTAGAAAAGTTGGAAGAGGAGCTCAGTAAAGCGCAGCAGCAGCTGGCTGAAATTGAGCTACAGCTCGCAGACAATGAGCTCTACAGTAGCGAGCAACGTGATGCCTTAAAACAGCTGTTAGCCAAGCAGGTCAAGCTCAAGCAGCAGGCCGATGACATTGAAAATCAATGGTTAGAAGCGATGGAACAACTCGAACAGCTGCAGTTACACTAATCAACTAATACATACTGTCCAGCGCACAGTTTTTTGGATGCGCTGTGAATGATCATTAAGTGGAGGTAGCGCATGGACGAAAGTTGGCTACAGGAATGGACTGCTGAGTGGATGGATTTTCTAATTCCCGGCGGGCGCATTTTGCTGATTGTTTTTTTAGCCTGGCTGGCGCAACGACTGTTGGGTCAAGCGGTTACCCGTGTTGCCGAACGCTATCACATGCCGCCAAGCATGTTGATTCCGTTACGTGGCGCCTTGCGCTGGTTGATTCTTGGCAGTGCGTTTTTGCTTATTTTAGAACGACTGGGTGTGTCTGCTAACGCTTTATGGACGGCAATTACGGGGTTTGCGGCGGTTGCTGCAATAGCGTTTTTTGCGGCTTGGAGTGTGTTGTCGAACTTGTTTTGCGCCACACTTATTATTACGGTCGGGCCTTTTCGTATCGGTGATACCGTTGAAGTGCTGGAAAGTGCGGATAAACTAGGTGTTCGTGGACGGGTGGTGGCAATCAATATGCTCTACACCACGCTGGAGGATGTCACTGTAGAAAACCAAGGTGCTTTGCTGCAGATACCTAATAGTTTGTTTTTTCAAAAAGTCGTACGTCGCTGGCGAGGTGCGAGTGGCCCTTTACCGCCACCGTTGCCGCTTACGCCCGATACTGAGGAATAGTTTGATGCGTGTTTGGATTGATGCCGATGCTTGCCCACGTTTGGCGCGGGACTTGGTGGTTAAGTTTGCCCTCAAGCGTAATCTTGAAGTGCTGATGGTGGCAGGGCAAGCGCAAGCTAAGCCGCCTTTTGCCTGTGTGCAATTGATAGTCGTGCCCAGTGGTCCAGATGCAGCCGATGATTATATTGTGGAGCATGCTCAGCCCAATGAGCTGGTGATCTGCAGTGATATCCCCTTGGCTGACCGGCTGGTAAAAAACTCTGTGGCGGTGCTGGACCCGCGCGGCAATGAGTTTAGTGATAAGAATATGGGTGAGCGCCTAGCGTTACGTAATTTGTTTACCGATTTACGTGATACAGGGCAGATGACCGGTGGCCCGCGCGGTTATTCCGAGCAGGACAAACAGGCGTTTGCAAATTCGCTCGATCGTATTATTACGCGTTTACAGCGAGAAAAAAGAGTCTAGCGAGGTGTGGTAGCTGAGCAGCGTATTAAAGCGCTTCACACAGCTGCACCAGCGCTTGCGCCCAGACGGGATCGTCGTTTAAGCAGGGAACCAGTTCCAGCGATTCACCGCCTGCAGCTATAAATTGTTCGCGCCCGCGGATGGCTAACTCTTCTAAGGTTTCTACACAGTCAGCGACAAAGGCTGGTGACATCACTAGCAGCTTCTTGACGCCTTGTTGTGCCAGCTCATCCAGATGGGTTTCGGTGTAAGGCTCAATCCATTTAGCGCGCCCTAAGCGGGACTGAAAAGAAACCGACCATTGCTCAGGCTTAAGCCCCGCTTGTTCGGCAAATAACTCTGCACTACGGAGGCATTGAGCACGGTAACAGCTATCTAGCACTTCTTGTGGTGCGGTTTTGCAGCAGTCTGGGCCAGATAAGCAATGCGATTTGGTTGGATCAAGTTTGCGCAAATGGCGTTCTGGCAGACCGTGGAAACTCAGTAATAAATGTTCGAAGTCTTGCGCCAAGCTGGGTTGTGTCGTGGACAGCAACGCATCAAGGTAGGGCTGGTCAGCGTAGAAAGCCGGTAAGATTTTTAGCTCAATATTCAAGCCGTGCTTAGTAATAATACGCTGAGTTTCCTCAATCGCTGTCGTGGTGGTACTGTCGGCAAAGTGCGGATATAGCGGCGCCAAAACAATGCTTTCTGCCCCTTGTTCCACCAGCGCTAACAACGCTTTTTCAATTGAAGGTTCAGCGTAGCGCATGCCCAACTCAACTGGGCCATGCGGCCATAATTCACGCACTTTATCGCACAGACGTTGGCTGATAACTACTAGTGGCGAGCCTTCTGGCCACCAAATAGACGCATAGGCTTGAGCAGACTCAGGCGGGCGCTTGCTAAGAATTAGAGAAACCAATAGGCGACGCACAGGCCAAGGCAGATCGATCACGTAGGGATCCATCAGGAACTGGTTTAGATATGTTTTAACGTCAGCCACTGAGGTGGACTTAGGTGAGCCTAAATTAACTAAGAGTAAACCCTGCTTGGACATAATCATCTCTAACAACTGAAATAAATAAGGGGGCCATTGTATAGCCCCCTGTATTTGATTGCATGTTGTTTTATGCCGGAGCGGTTTCTGCTTGAGAGCGCAGCATGGTGATTTCCTTGTTCATCAGATCAATGCGTCGCGCCATGCTTTCGATGAGGCTGTTAGCGATGCGCGGGTTGCTTTGCATCAGCGAGAGAAACTGCTCTTTAGGGATGACCATTACGGTACAGGGTTCAGTTGCGATTACCGTTGCCGTGCGGGATTCTTGGGTGAATACAGCCATGGCACCAAAGATTTCATCTTTACTAACATCGCCCACTTTTTGCCCATCTACCCAAGCTTCGGCATGCCCTTCGATGATAATAAAAACGTGCTCAGCGGTTTCGCCTTGACGAATAAGTTCTTCGCCCGGAGCGAAATGTTGGAAGCCTGTAGATGGATGTATATCAGGCTGCTTGAGGCGTGCTAGAGCATCTACAGCAAGCGTGGATTGGCCTAGGATGTATAGGTTATACAGTTCTTGGCGTTCTTCGCAGGAGTAGATGTGCTTAAACACAGCACGGCGATCATAGGGGATCAGGCTAATCGGATCTTCATGCTTGTGGTGCCATCTTGGTAAATCCAGCCCTTGGCGCAAGCCAATTAGGTCGCCTTCTTTTAGATAAAATAGCGGGCGCTGATCGACTAGGGTGTGTACTACGCCGGTTTTGATTACATACAGCTGATTGTCAGCCAGTACATGAGATAAATCTTCGTTTTGCTCAAAGACTAAGGCAGCACCGCAAGGCTCCAAGCCTTGTAGTAGCTGTTGTGGAACTCCTTGGAGTCGACGAATTAACGTTTCGGCATAGGCCGACTGTTCGCCCAGTAAGTACATAGAGGGTTTTCCTGCCTAATATATATATGCGCGTAATGATAATGCACCACGCAAGCTTTTGCGTGATTTGTTGCGCAATATACATAATTGTTTTGTTAAGCGCAGCGCCTTAAGCGTGTTCCTGCCGTAATTGACATCAGAATCTCCTCGGCGGACAGGTGCTTAGCAAAATAGCAGCCTGATATTTGCGCTTTGTTTAGGCTAGCGCCCTCTAGCAAGGCTTCTCTAAAATCAATGCCACGCAAATCACAACTGCGCAAATAAGCATCTCTGAAATCAATGCCCTTGGCATCTAATCCGCGCAAGTTTAATCCGCGAAAATCGCCACCGCGAAAGTCGATACTTTCATAATTGCGGCACAGATCGTTAAAGCCCTGCACGTCTTCACTCGCCAGTAACTCATACAGGGGATGTGTAAGTTTTTGCGGTTTGGTCATGATAAACCTCCACTGAAGTTGGATGTGCACATACAGTTTGTTAATAACATAATGTAAATAACTTCAAACTTGGAATGTAATGCATTGATTTTTTATTGTATTTGTTCATACCATCCTGTTCCTGAGTATAGGCGGGTTGGTTGCGAATACGCAAAACTTATTGAGCTACGTTAGTGTGAACTGGGTAGCTTTAAAAATTTGCGCTTTAATCCGATGCTTTGCATAATCCGTGCACGTATAAGTTAGGAGTGTTCCTGTGGTGGCAGCGCCAAACAATTCAAATAAAAGCACCACTATTGTGCAGATAACCGATAGCCATCTTTTTCAGGAAGCTGATGGTTGTTTGCTTGGCATATCTACCTATTCCAGTTTGCAGGCTGTAGTTGATAAAGTATTAAGCGAGCAACCTGATGTGCAGCTGGTGTTGGGAACGGGTGATATTTCGCAGGATGGTACAGCCAATTCGTACCAGCACTTTATTGAGCAGGTCAGCAGAATCAGCGCGCCCTTGCGCTGGATGGCAGGAAATCATGATGTCAGCAGCGTGCTGCACAGCTCTAGCGAAGCTACGCAATGGCTGCAGCCTGTTTATGATCTAGAAGCTTGGCGGATTATCTTGCTGGACTCCTCTGTGGACGGCTCTGTTTTTGGCTATTTGACGCCTGAGCAACTGCAACTGCTTGAGCAAGCGTTGGATACTGCTGAAGAACGGCATGTGCTAATTGCCCTGCATCATCATCCCGTGCCGATAGGCTGTGCGTGGCTGAATAATTTGGGCTTGCGTAATGCCGATGAGTTTTTGGCTATTACCGATCGTTACAGCAGTATCAAAGGCATTATTTGGGGGCATATTCATCAAGAATTTGAGTCGCTGCGCAACGATGTGCGTATGCTGTCAGCTCCTTCTACCTGTGTGCAGTTTAAACCGCAGAGTATAGATTTTGCGGTAGACGATTGCGCGCCAGGCTATCGTTGGCTAAAGCTGTTTGATGATGGACACTTTAGTACAGGTGTTTCGCGTATTGCTGCCGACCTGTTTCACCCGGATATGGATGTTACCGGGTATTAAGCATATTCTGCCACGTCAACCCTAAGTGTATAATTCTGCTAGAATGCCGCCTCCTATATGGCGAATTCTGGCCGTTTTTTTGTACTATCAACACTGATTTTCGTTATTCATCTTCATTCAAATAAGAATCCTGCATGACCAATACCACTTACACCGCTGATGCCATTGAAGTTCTATCTGGTTTGGACCCGGTGCGTAAGCGCCCGGGCATGTATACCGATACCACTCGCCCCAATCACTTAGCTCAAGAAGTTATCGACAACAGCGTGGATGAAGCGCTGGCTGGGCATGCACGCTCGATCCAAGTCGTGTTGCATGAAGACCAGTCTCTAGAAGTGCTTGATGATGGTCGCGGCATGCCAGTGGATATTCATGCGGAAGAAGGGATTTCTGGGGTAGAACTGATTTTTACCCGTTTGCATGCTGGCGGTAAGTTTTCCAATAAAAACTATGAGTACTCTGGTGGTTTGCACGGCGTGGGCATATCCGTGGTTAACGCACTGTCGACCCAGCTTGAAGTGCGAGTGCGCCGTGACGGGCAAGAATATCAGATGAGTTTCCGCGATGGCTTTAAAGCCAGTGAGCTGGAAGTGATTGGCACAGTGGGTCGGCGTAATACGGGCACCAGTGTGCGGTTTTGGCCCGATGGCAGTTACTTTGATAGCGCACGGTTTTCTATCAGTCGTTTAAAGCATGTGCTGAAGGCTAAAGCAGTATTATGCCCGGGTTTAACCATTAGCTTTCATGATAAAAACACCGACGAAAAAATTGAATGGTTCTATGAAGATGGTTTGCGTACTTATTTGGCTGATGCGGTAGTGCAGTGGTCGCGTCTGCCAGAAACGCCCTTTTGTGGTGAGTTGGTCGGGGCGGGTGAGCGCGTTGAGTGGGCGTTACTCTGGTTGCCAGAAGGTGGCGACAGTATCCAGGAAAGCTATGTTAACTTGATTCCCACTGCGCTGGGCGGTACCCATGTTAACGGGCTACGCCAAGGATTGTTGGATGCGCTGCGTGATTTTTGTGATTTCCGTAGCCTGTTGCCGCGCGGTGTTAAGCTGGCTCCAGAAGATATTTGGGAGCGCATCAGCTTTGTTTTATCACTAAAAATGCAAGAGCCGCAGTTTTCTGGACAAACTAAGGAACGCCTCTCTTCACGCACGGCGGCTGGTTTTGTTACTGGTGCAGTCAAAGATGCCTTTAGTCTCTGGCTCAACACCCACTCTGAGCTCGGCTTGCAGCTGGCGGAAATGGTGATTGAGCAGGCAGGTCGGCGCTTAAAATCAGCGCGAAAAGTGGAGCGCAAACGGGTCACTCAAGGTCCTGCATTACCCGGCAAGCTGGCCGATTGTGCGGGGCAAGACCCCAGTCGTGGCGAGCTGTTTTTGGTCGAGGGTGACTCTGCGGGCGGTAGTGCCAAGCAGGCGCGTGATAAAGAATACCAAGCGATTTTGCCCTTACGCGGTAAGATTTTGAATACCTGGGAAGTGGATGGCAGTGTGGTGCTGGGCTCACAGGAAGTGCATAACATTGCCGTTGCGATGGGCGTGGACCCAGGTGCGGAAGATTTAAGCCAGTTACGTTATGGGAAAATTTGTATTTTGGCGGATGCCGACTCGGATGGTTTGCATATTGCGACCTTGCTGTGTGCGTTATTTGTCCGTCACTTTAGAGCCTTGGTTGATGCGGGGCATGTGTATGTAGCCATGCCACCCTTGTACCGTGTTGATCTGGGAAAAGAGGTGTTTTACGCGCTGGATGATGAGGAAAAGGATGCCATCTTGGCCCGTATTGACGCTGAGAAAAAACGCGGCAAACCACAGGTGACACGCTTTAAGGGCTTGGGTGAAATGAACCCGCCGCAGCTTAGGGAGACCACAATGGATCCCAATACGCGTCGTTTGGTGCAGTTAACTATGCATGACGGTAGCGCTGCAGAAGAAATGTTAGATATGTTGTTGGCCAAGAAACGCGCTGCTGACCGCAAAAGCTGGCTGGAAAGTAAAGGCGATCTGGCAGAGGTTAACGTATAAAACCATTGCTTGTGCACGACAGTATTGAATGTATCAAAATTAGAAAATCAATCAATTTTTGCGAAACCTACTATGACTGATGGTGTTGAATTAAGTTTAGATGGAGTAGAGCGTCGCTCGCTGGCGGACTTTAGCGAGCAAGCGTATTTGAACTACTCCATGTATGTAATTATGGATCGCGCACTGCCGCATATTGGCGATGGCTTAAAACCCGTGCAGCGGCGAATTATTTATGCCATGAGCGAGCTTGGACTGGATGCGGACTCCAAGCATAAAAAATCAGCGCGTACCGTGGGTGACGTACTAGGTAAATACCACCCGCATGGTGATAGCGCCTGTTATGAAGCCATGGTGCTGATGGCGCAGCCCTTTAGTTATCGCTACCCGCTGGTGGATGGACAGGGCAACTGGGGTGCGCCCGATGATCCGAAATCCTTTGCCGCCATGCGTTATACCGAGGCACGCTTAGCGCGTTACACCGAGGTGTTACTCAGCGAGTTAGGGCAGGGGACGGTTAATTGGGTGCCCAACTTTGATGGCACCATGGATGAGCCGGATGTGTTGCCAGCGCGTTTGCCGAACCTGCTGCTTAACGGTACGACAGGCATTGCCGTGGGCATGGCCACCGACGTGCCACCGCATAACCTTAGAGAAGTGGCGACGGCCTGTATTCATCTGCTGGATCATCCTACGGCGACAGTGGCCGAGCTGTGTGAGTATATCCCCGGTCCTGATTATCCAACCGACGCTGAAATCATTACCCCACGCGATGAGCTGTTAAAACTCTATGAGCAAGGCCGTGGCTCAGTACGCATGCGTGCTGTGTATCACGAAGAAGACTCTGAACTGGTTGTTACCGCATTGCCGCATCAAGTATCGGGTGCGAAAGTAATTGAACAAATTGCTGCACAAATGCAGGAAAAAAAGCTGCCCATGGTGGTGGACCTGCGTGATGAATCAGACCATGAAAACCCCTGCCGTATTGTAATTGTGCCGCGCTCGAATCGGGTGGATACACAAGAATTAATGCGGCACTTGTTTGCCACGACACATTTAGAGTCAAGCTATCGCGTCAACATGAATGTGATTGGCTTGGATGGCCGACCCCAGGTAAAAGATCTGCGTACCCTACTGACCGAATGGTTGGTGTTTCGTGTGGAAACGGTACGTAAACGTCTGCAATTTCGTTTAGACCGAGTAGAAAAGCGTCTGCATTTATTAGAGGGGCTGTTAATCGCCTTTTTAAATCTGGACGAAGTGATTGAAATTATCCGTAACGAAGAACACCCCAAAGCGGTGTTGATGGAGCGTTTTGGCATCACGGAGGTGCAGGCGGATTACATTCTTGATACCCGTTTGCGTCAATTAGCTCGCTTGGAAGAAATGAAAATCCGTGGTGAGCAGGATGAACTCAGTAAAGAACGTGAACGTTTGCTAACGCTGTTAGGCAGTGAAACGAAATTGAAAAAGTTGGTGCGCAACGAGTTGGTGGAGGACGCACAAACCTACGGCGATGACAGACGTTCGCCCATGGTTGCGCGTGGTGAAGCGCGTGCGCTCTCTGAGGCAGATCTAACACCTGCTGAATCGGTAACCGTGGTGGTTTCTGCCCAAGGTTGGGTACGCAGTGCGCGTGGACATGATATCGATCCTGCAGGATTAGCCTATAGAACAGGTGATGCGTTTAAGTCCGCGGCATTAGGACGTTCTAATCAACATGCAGTGTTTCTTGATAGCAGTGGGCGCAGTTACTCATTATTGGTGCACACTTTACCATCGGCACGTGGACATGGTGAGCCGCTATCGGGTCACTTAAGCCCCCCGGCTGGCGCGACCTTTGAGCATGTGCTGTTGCCCAATGAGCAAGATTTATACGTATTAGCATCCGATGCGGGCTATGGCTTTATTATTCAGGGCGAAGAAATGCTGGCAAAAAATAAAGCCGGTAAAGCGTTAATCAGTCTGCCTAAAGCAGCCAAGGTATTAACACCTAAACGGCTACGCACGCAGGAAAACATGCAGATTGCTGTGGTTACTACGGACGGCCGATTGTTGCTGTTCCCCGTGACGGACTTGCCGCAACTAAGCAAAGGCAAGGGCAACAAACTCATTGGTATCCCCAGTGACCGTGCCGCTAAGCGTGAAGAGCTGGTGGTGGATTTTGCTCTAGTGCCAGAGGGCGCTAACTTGGTTGTTGAATCAGGTAAGCGCACATTAACTCTAAAAAACAGCGACCTACAGCATTATTGTGGTGAGCGTGGCAGGCGTGGTAACAAGTTGCCGCGCGGCTTCCAGCGAGTTGACGGAATCAGCGTTCCTGAGGAGTAAGGTGTCTATGCAAACCAGCGCAGAGCTGACATGGCAGCAAGATGAGCAGACGCCCTGTTTGCTGGTGGCTGGGCATTGGACATTACATACGCGCAAACCTGAGGTGATCGAAGTTTGGCGGCAAGCAGGACGATTACCCAAGCAGGTTCGGTTGCAGATAGAAGTGGCAGAGTGGGACTCAAGCCTGCTGGCGCTGATTCGCCGGGTGCAGCGGCTGGCTGAGCAAGAACAAATCGGCTTGGATATTCAAGGTTTGACTGAAGGCATGCAGCGTCTATTAGAGATGGCCGCAACCCCTTCAACTCAGGTGCAAGTTGAAACAACCCCTGACTATAGCTGGCTGACCCGCTTGGGGCTTAGTGCGTTTGCATTAGCTGCCATGCTAGAGCGCAGCGCTACCTTTTTAGGTGAGGTGGCGCTAAGTGCTGCACGCGTGCCCTTTGGTCGAGCACGGATGCGCAAAATGGATTTCTGGCATGCATTTCAACAGTGTGGCCCGGGTGCATTGCCTATCGTGGCATTGATCGCGGTCTTGGTGGGTTTGATTTTGGCCTTTGTCGGCGCTGTACAGTTGGAAGCTTTTGGCGCGCAAATATACATTGCCAACATGGTGGCGATTGGCATGACCCGTGAAATGGGTGCGCTGATGACCGCGGTAATTATGGCCGGTCGAACCGGTGCTTCCTATGCCGCCGAGTTAGGCAGTATGCAGGCCAATGAGGAAGTGGACGCGCTGAAAACATTTGGTTTTCCACCGCTAGAGTTTTTAGTCTTGCCCAGAGTGTTAGCACTGCTGGTGAGCATGCCGATTTTAACCTGCTTTGCTGATGCCCTAGGGATTCTGGGCGGCTTTATTATTGGTTATGGTTTATACGACATTTCGGCGATTCAGTACCTTAACCAAAGCCTGCAAATGGTTTCTACCACCGATTTTTTTATTGGGTTATTTAAGAGCGTTATTTTTGCAATGCTGATCGGCTTGATTGGTTGTTACTACGGGTTAAACAGTGGTCGCAATGCTCAAGCAGTAGGACAGGCCACTACTAAAGCGGTTGTGAGCATTATTGTGGCATTGGTCGTGAGTGATGCATTGATTACGATTATTTGCACTAGGCTGGGGATCTAAGCATGACGGATGTGGTTTTGCAGGCCAAAGATCTAAGTGCAGGCTACGGCGAGCTTGTTATTCAGCGCGATCTCAATTTTAGCATCCGCAAAGGCGAAGTCTTTGTGGTGATGGGTGGCAGCGGCTGTGGAAAAAGTACGCTGCTACGCCATTTAATCGGTTTGCAAGCGCCGCTGGCAGGACAGATTTTATTCCAAGGGCGTGATTACTGGGCGCAAACTGAGGATGAGCGTGCTGAGTCACAGCAACACTTTGGTGTGCTCTATCAAAACGCTGCTCTGTGGGGTGCAATGACTCTAGAAGAAAATATTTGCCTGCCGCTGGAAGCATGGCGGCCTAACCTGAGTCAGGCTGAACGAAGTGAGCTGGCGACCATTAAGCTGTCCTTGGTGGGTTTGGCGGGTTGTGAGCAGCTGTATCCGGCTGAGTTGTCTGGCGGTATGCGTAAGCGCGCCGCGCTGGCGCGTGCGTTGGCGTTGGACCCGCAAGTATTGTTTTTTGATGAGCCCTCTGCTGGGCTGGATCCGTTAAGCTCTATGGCTTTGGATGAGCTTATCTTACAATTGCGTGACACACTGGGCGCCAGTATTGTGCTGGTTACCCATGAGTTGCCCAGTATTTACCGGGTCGCGGATACCTGTTTGTTTTTAGACAATCAAACCCGCACACAGATTGCTTTGGGTACGCTCGATGAGCTGCTAAATGATGGGCCGGATGTGGTTCAGCGATTCTTAAAGCGCACAGAGCAAATTGAAAAGAGAGACTCACAATGAGCCAACCTAGAAAACCTTTTTTAATTGGTGTGTTTATTTTTGCCGGCATAGCGCTATTTGTTGCTGGGCTATTAATCATGGCACGTGACAATGTGTTTAGCCGTCCCGTGGAATATGTGGTGTATTTTACTGGTGCTTTGGATGGGCTGGATGTGGGAGCCGATGTTACCTATCGCGGGGTAAAGGTAGGGAGTGTGCAGGATATTCGTCTGTCCTATGACCCCAAATTAAAAGACGTCATCATGCCCGTGGTCATTCGTATCACTACCGATCACGGTCGAAAAAAACATACCGGCGCGCAGCTCAATAGCTCCATTACTCAGCTTATCGAGCGTGGTTTGCGGGCGCAGCTGCAGACGCCTAGCTTTTTAACGGGCAAAGCCATAGTGGCATTAGATATTTTCCCTGATCAGGTAGGTTACGTGCGCGATCCTAGCGTTGTTGATTTGCCTGTGATTCCTACCGTGTCCTCAAAAATTGATCAGGCCGCTGACTTGTTGCGCGATTTGGCCGCTGGACTCAAAGAAGTGCCAGTTAAAGAAACGCTGCTCGCCGTGAAGCAGACTCTAGCCAGCGTGGATAAGTTGGTCAACTCGCCGGACTTACAAGCAGGTTTGGCTGGGTTTAGTCAGTCAGTACAGAACTTTGCCCAAATTAGTGGTGAGCTACAGAAAGTTTTGCCAACCATGCTGGACAATGTGCAAGATAGTAGCGATGAATTAAAAGCAGCTCTGACGGATATGCGTATGGCAGCACATAGCGCTAAGCAGGCATTAGAAGCTATGGATGAGTTGGTTGTGGAAGGTAAGCGCAGTATCGGGCCGCAATCAGAGTTGCAGTATGAAGTGCTGCAGGCCTTACAAAATGTCGCCCAAGCTAGCAAGGCATTGCAGCGCACGGCAGAAACTATAGAACAGCAACCACAGTCGTTGCTTTTTGGAAAAAAACGGTGATTTTGATGAAGTTTGGGCGTGGTTTTTTAAGCGCAGTATTGGTAGCTTTTTTTACTTTAAGTGCTGGCTGTAGTTTTGCGCCGGTTGAGTTTTATCAGCTGCAGCGTGATACACAGACTATGAGCACTGCGATTGAGGGGCCGGCAGTATTGATAGGACCGGTTAAACTTGCTGATTATTTGCAACGTGAGCATATCCTACAACGTCAGCCAGATGGGCGTTTATTGTATAGCCGTGAAGGTCGTTGGGCGGGCGACTTGCAAGAAGAAATAGGTTTGTTGTTATTGCGTCATATTGCACAGCAAACGGGCAACAGCCATATCGCGCTGTACCCCGATCGGGTAGGTGTAGAGCAACAGGCGCAGATAGTTTTAAATATCAGCAGGCTTGACTCAGGCCCGCAACAGCCGGTAGTGCTGGAAGCACAGTGGCGTTTATTGGACGCGCAGGGGCTTACGCGTGACAGCAATGTAGTGCGTTTTGAAGAACCCCACGACGGTGACTTAACAGCACAAATAAAAGTACAGAGTGAGCTGTTACAGCGTTTAGCCGATCAGCTGGCGGTTAAGGTCAAAACTTTTTTACAGCCCAAAAAAGCTGCTACTTCTGCGGCGCGTAATAAAGCCAAGCAAGCAGAGGATAAAACGTTCAACAGTCCAGCGAGCATTACGGATGTTGTCGCTGAACCCGAGGTGTACCGTTTCTAATATTTTTTACTGCATCAGTATCTGCAGCTGTTTATCGAGTTGAGCGGGATAGGGTGCCAGCAGCCGTTCGACACAGTTCGCGCCCTCGGGTCGAGCTATGCTGCGAATGCGTGCACAGGCTTGTGCTCGGCTATCAACAGCGAGCTCGTTACTAACCAGCAGTAGATTGCGACTAAACCGGCTTAACTCCAATGCGTTGTTGACGCTTGGCTGGGTGAGTAAAGACTCAGGGGTTAAATCAGTAATCGCCTCGCCATAGCTGATGCCTAGCTGTAAACCGACAGTGATGCCGCTATCAGCAATATCAACTTGCAGGCTATGACCAAACTCACGCAATAACTCGCCGCAGCACAACGAATAGCGCACAAAATGCTCGTTTGAGTCATCAAAAAATAACAGCGTGCGCCCATCATCCAGCTGAATGAGCTGCGCGCTATATAAGTCCGCCGTTTTGGCTAGAGCATGATGATAGGTATCAAATAGCTGTGTGAGTCGCTGGCTGGATAAATGCTCTTTTTTCTTACTCAGGTTGAGCTGTACGGCAAGCACAATGGTGGCCGTCTTGGCTTTCTCTGTAGCAGTCGTTGCGTGGCTGCTAGTATCTAATACGCCACTGGGTAATTGCATTACATCCAAGTGCTGGTTAGAAAGCGTAGAATTTTCGGCCTGCTGTTCAGCTTCAGAACTGGTTAGTTTGTCATCGAGCAAATCATGCAGTACAGGAGGTGCTAGTAATGCATTGAGCACCTGCGCCAATTGACCAATTTCATCATTTCGCTCTGTGTGTGGGGCAGTAGTGATTGGGTTTTCTACCCAGTACTTGAGTGCTTGCATCGGCTGGCGAATACTGACTGCAAGACGATGAACCAAATACATGGCGACGGCTAAAATGAGCAGCGCCAACAACGCCATGCTTTGCAAGCTTTTATACATGGGTTGCTGTAAGCGTTTAACATCGATGCTAATTTGTAGCGTGCCAGCCAGTACACGCTGAAAGGTCAGTTGGTGGCTGTACAGGTTGCTGTTAGCCGCAGGGCGCTTGCCCACTTCAACCAGGGTACTGTTGTCAGGACTGTAGAGCGCAGCATGGCTTACATAAGGATTATTAATCAGTTCGCGTAGCAGAATGTTAAGGCCTAGGGTATCTTCGGCGGCTAACGAAATCATCGCCTCTTTGGCCGTTTGGCTGATAAGAGTCTCGCCCAGTGCATCAGCCTGTTGCTGAGTAGATGATTGCCATTGTGCGTAAACAACCCCGCCAAATAGCAATACAGATAACAGCAAGATAGCTGTGCACGATAAAACAAGTGTTTGACTAATAGTCAGATCGCGTAACAGCTTAGGCATTTGCATGAAGAAAACTCAGTTAAGGCGTTAGGGGGAAGCAATTCTAACAAAACCACCGTGGGAACACAGCAGCATAACTACTGCAGCTTTTTGTGATACAGGCTAAAATGCCTTTTGTTTAATGATTTAGTGCGGAGTGTAGCGCCTTGCGAGAAATTGTATTGATCAATATAACGGGTGAAGACCGTCCGGGCTTAACCGCTGCCATTATGGGTGTGTTATCGCAAACAGGTGTGAATGTCCTTGATATTGGCCAGGCCGTTATCCATGACACCTTGTCTTTTGGCATCTTGGTAGAAATTCCGCAGGATAAGCAAGCGGCTGATGCATTAAAAGACGTGCTCTTTACCGGTTATAAAATGGACCAGCAGGTGCGCTTTACGCCAGTATCGGCGCAGGACTACCAAAACTGGGTTGCCGGGCAAGGTAAATCGCGCTATATCGTCACTCTGCTAACCCGTAAAGTGACTGCAGAGCAGTTGCATCGTGTCAGCGCCATTACCGCAAGTTATGGTTTAAATATCGATCATATTGATCGTCTATCTGGGCGTATGCCGCTCGATACACCAGCGGATCAGAGCAAGGGCTGCATTGAGTTTTCCGTACGCGGAGAGCCAGAAGATGTTGATGCGTTGCGCGCTGAGTTTTTAAGCGTTGCGCAAGAATTAAACGTGGATATTGCCTTTCAGCGCGATACGGTATTCCGCCGCAATCGCCGTTTGGCGGTGTTTGATATGGATTCCACTTTGATTGAAGCAGAAGTGATTGACGAGCTGGCCAAAGCCGCTGGAGTGGGTGAGCAGGTGGCTGCTATTACCGAGCGTGCGATGCAGGGCGAGCTGGACTTTAGCGCCAGCTTCCGTGAGCGCTTGGCTCTGTTGGAAGGCTTGTCAGAAAAGGTTTTACAAAGTGTTGGCGACTCGTTGCGCTTAACCGAAGGAGCCGAAACCCTGTTTGCTGAGCTCAAACGCCTAGGTTATAAAACCGCAATTTTATCCGGCGGTTTTACCTACTTTGCCAAGCAGCTGCAAGCTAAGCTGGGTATTGATTATGTCTATGCTAATGAGCTGGAAATCGTTGATGGCAAGCTGACCGGTCGCGCCATTGAGCCCATTGTTGATGCGCAGCGTAAAGCAGACTTGCTTAAAGAGCTGGCTGAAAAAGAAGGTTTGCGTTTAGAGCAGACCATTGCTGTGGGCGACGGCGCTAATGATTTGCCGATGCTTGGTTTAGCTGGTTTGGGTGTGGCATTTCGGGCAAAACCCATGGTGAAGAAAAGTGCACGCCAAGCGATATCAACGCTGGGCTTGGATGGCATTTTGTATTTGCTAGGGTACCGTGATCGTGATGGGCAGGAAAACTAAGGAGAGGGGGTATTGTGCATTCAATAATGCCGGACCCTGAGTTATAATTAGTCCATTATATAAACCACGCCGTATAGCGTGGTTTATTATTTGTGTACTATAAAAACTTATTTGCATACAGAGGCGAAACACATGAGCGCATTGGTCGGTGTAATTATGGGGTCCAAATCGGACTGGTCCACCATGAGTCATAGTATTGATATGCTGGAAACGCTAGGCATAGCTTACGAAGTGCAGGTGGTTTCTGCGCACCGTACCCCTGATTTACTGTTTAGCTATGCCGAGCAGGCGCATGAGCGTGGTATCCAAGTAATTATCGCCGGTGCTGGCGGCGCGGCGCATTTGCCGGGCATGTGTGCGGCAAAAACCCATTTGCCGGTACTGGGCGTGCCAGTGCAGTCGTCCATGCTCTCTGGTGTGGATTCATTGCTCTCCATTGTGCAAATGCCTGCTGGCGTACCGGTTGCTACGCTGTCGATTGGCAAGGCGGGGGCGATCAACGCAGCTTTGTTAGCAGCCAGTATTCTCTCGCATCAACATCCACAGATTCTGCAAGCGCTGCAGCAGTACCGTGAGCAGCAGACCCAAACCGTCTTGGCTAACCCAGACCCACGTGAGGCTTAACCCATGAAAGTAGGCGTGATAGGCGGTGGCCAGTTAGGTCGTATGCTGGCGTTGGCGGGTACACCGCTAGGCATGCAGTTCTCATTTTTAGATCCAGCAACGGATGCCTGTGCCGCTGCACTGGGTGAGCATTTGCTGGGTGACTATGATTCGCAGCAGCATCTTAAGCAGCTGGCGCATTCAGTAGATGTGGTTACCTTTGAATTCGAAAACGTGCCCGCAGAAACCGTGGCGTATTTGTCCCAGTTTGTGCCGGTTTATCCCAATGCTGAATCCCTGCGTATTGCACGGGACCGATTAAATGAAAAAACGCTGTTTGAAAAACTAGCTATACCCGTCACTAAGTTTGCCGATGTGTTATCGCAAGAGGGGTTAGAGCAGGGCGTGGCCAAAGTGGGTCTGCCGGCTATTTTAAAAACCCGCACCATGGGCTATGACGGCAAAGGGCAAAAAGTGTTACGCAGCATGGATGATGTGCAAGGCACTTTTGCTGAGTTAGGCAGTGTGCCTTGTTTGCTGGAAGGCTTTGTTGATTTTTCCAGCGAAGTATCGGTCATTGCGGTGCGTGGTCGTGACGGTGAAATTCGTTGTTATCCGCTGGCGCAGAATACTCACCATGACGGGATTTTGCATCTATCAATTGCCAGTCAAGCGCACCCGTTGCAGTCCCTTGCCGAAGACTATGCCAGCCGCGTGCTCAATGAATTAGAGTATGTCGGTACGCTGGGTTTTGAGTTTTTCGTGGTGGATGACGGTTTAATGGCCAATGAAATCGCCCCGCGGGTGCATAACTCTGGGCATTGGACCACCGAGGGCGCGCAATGCAGTCAGTTTGAAAATCATTTGCGCGCCATTGCGGGCTTACCATTGGGCAGCACTGCAACGTTAGAGCATAGCGCTATGCTTAACTGCGTAGGGCGCATGCCAACGGCGCAGCAGATACTGCAAATTTCTGATACGCATGTACATGATTACAACAAAGCGGAAAAACTAGGACGCAAAGTGGGGCATATCACAGTGCGCTGTCGGAGCGAAGAGCAATTAAAGCAGCAAATCAGTCAGGTAGAGCAACTGCTGCAGACTCTTTAGTGCTAGTAGTACGCCACAGATAAGTGGGATACATGGTTGCGGCAGTATAAGTTAAGAAAAATCATGTGCGTTACTTCCTGAAGTGCATTAATCTATCAAAGTATAATTTGACTTGATTATTCTTGAGCGTGCCATGTTAAAGCAAATACCTGTTTCCAGTGTGGTGTTAGGCATGTACATCCATGAATTATGTGGTTCGTGGATGGATCACCCCTTTTGGAAAACAGGTTTTTTACTGGATAACCCAACTGATTTGCAGCGTTTACGTCAAAGCTCAGTCACTGAAGTATGGATTGATGTCAGCAAGGGATTGGACGCGCACGAAGGCGTAACCCAAGAGCAGGCAAATCAGCGTGCACAAAGTATTTTAGCCGCAGCCAACAAACAAACAGAACAAAGTGATCTGGTTAGCGAATTACAGCGAGCGGCCAATATATGCGAGCGCTCGCGTGATGCTGTAGTTAGTATGTTTACCGACGTACGCATGGGTAAAGCAGTCGATATCCAGCAGGTGGAAACCGCTCTAAATGAAATGACCGAATCAGTCATGCGTCATCCCGGCGCGTTAATAAGTTTAGCGCGACTAAAGCAGGTGGATGAATATACCTATATGCATTCGGTCGCAGTCAGCGCACTGATGATGGCTTTAGCGCGGCAAATGCAGCACGATGAAGAACAGATGCGTGAAGCGGGTTTAGCGGGTTTGCTGCATGATTTGGGCAAAATGGCGATCCCTGAGTCGATTTTAAATAAGCCAACTAGCCTTACCGATACTGAATTTGACCGTATTCGTATGCATCCATTGTACGGTGCACGCTATCTAAAAAGCGGCATTTCCTCGGTCAGCCGTGAAGTACAGGATGCCTGTCTGCATCATCATGAAAAAATTGATGGCAGCGGTTATCCGCATAAACTCACCCATACAGAGATTAGTCTGTTGTCACGCATGACAGCTGTGTGCGATGTCTATGATGCGGTGACTTCAGACAGGCCTTACAAAAAAGGCTGGGGGCCTGCAGAAGCTATTCAGCGTATGGCGCAATGGCATGGTCATTTTGATCCGCAAATATTCCAAGCTTTTGTTCGTACAGTAGGAATTTATCCCATTGGCTCGCTGGTGCGTTTAGCCAGTGGTCGTTTGGGTGTGGTGATTGAACAAGATCAGAACTCTTTGTTAAAGCCCAAAGTTAAGGTGTTTTTTTCGAGCAAGTCGAAAGTGCCGGTTGAGCAAGAAGTCATTGATTTGGCTAGTTCGCGCTGTAATGAAGAGATTGTGGCGCGTGAGCGAGTTGAAGACTGGGGCTTTAAAAACTTTGACCAGCTGTGGATGGAGTAAGGGTGCAAAAAGCCACTGATTTGCTTTAATATGTCCCTCCAATTTACCCCTCAGCTCGATGCTGTCCACGCAGATAGAGAACCTCATGCAACCTTATTTTATAGCCCCCTCCATTTTATCCGCCGACTTTGCCCGCTTGGGTGAGGACGTTGACAAAGTCCTCGCTGCCGGTGCGGATGTGGTCCATTTTGATGTGATGGACAATCACTATGTACCTAATCTCACCATCGGACCTATGGTCTGTAGCGCATTAAGAAAATACGGCGTTACGGCTCCCATTGATGTACATCTGATGGTGCAGCCAGTGGACCGTATTATTGGTGATTTTATCGAGGCGGGAGCCAGCTATATTACCTTCCACCCAGAAGCCTCAGCACATGTTGATCGCTCATTGCAATTAATTAAAGATGGCGGCTGTAAAGCGGGTTTGGTTTTTAACCCAGCTACATCTTTAGATGCGCTTAAGTACGTGATGGATAAAGTCGATATGATTTTATTGATGAGCGTTAATCCGGGTTTTGGTGGGCAAAAATTTATTCCCAGCACGTTGGACAAACTACGTGAAGCGCGCGCACTGATTAGCGCCAGTGGTCGAGATATTCGCTTAGAAGTTGATGGCGGTGTTAATTTGCACAATATTCGTGCCATTGCTGAGGCGGGGGCCGACACCTTTGTTGCTGGCTCAGCAATTTTTAATGCGCCTGATTATGCAGAAGTGATTGCGCAAATGCGTGCTGAGTTGGCGCAGGTGCAAAGGTGAGTCAGCTCAAACGTCTTTTTGCGGGTGAACTGCCCAAGTTAGTGATGTTTGATTTGGACGGTACTCTGTTGGACTCGGTACCTGACCTAGCGGCGGCCGTGGACAGTATGCTGGCGCAGCTTGGGCGACCCCCGGCCGATATTGAGCAAGTACGCCAGTGGGTAGGTAACGGCGCGCTGGTGTTAGTACAGCGTGCATTGGCGGGTAAGTTTGATTACTCAAATATCAGTGCTGCAGACGCTGAGCCGGCGTTGCAGCTTTTTTTACAAGCCTATGCACAGGAAAGCTCGCGCAGTCAGTTGTATCCGGGGGTCTTGGATACTTTGACGGCGTTAAAAAACAAGGATATTAAGCTGGCCATTATCACCAATAAGCCAGAGCAGTTTTTGCCCGATTTGTGGCGCAGCCATGGTATAACGGGTTTGTTTGATTGGGTGGTAGGTGGCGATACGTTAGCCAAGCAAAAGCCCGATCCCATGGGACTCCATTGGGTAATGCAGCAAGCTGGCGTTACTGCGGAGCAAAGCCTGTTTGTGGGTGATTCAAAAAATGATATTCAAGCCGCCAAAGCTGCACAGGTGCGCTGTGTTGCACTGAGTTATGGCTACAATCATGGGCAACCCATCGAGCTGGAGCAGCCCGATTTAGTGATTGATAACCTTGGTCAATTACTGCAGTAATCATCCGCATATGCGTGTTTGTTTTGTATGGGTTTTTGTGCAAATTAGTTTAAATCAAACTTAAGTGTTTTCAAAAATGCTAGGATGGTTGCTGACTAATTTGTAATAATTAGTCACAAACGGTAGGGCATCAGATAACTCTTGGGATTCAAACATGGCGCAGTTTCTTTTGGTTTTAAGCTTTTTGGCGACGCTTGTCTTAACGGGCTGTAGCCAAGAAGAACCGCAAACACTCAGCGTGCGGCCAGTTATGGTGATGCAACCCCTGCCAGCAAGTACAATCATTGAAGCGTTTGCAGGTGAGGTGCGTGCGCGTTTAGAGCCAGAGTTAGCGTTTCGCATTGGCGGTAAGGTGATCGCGCGCAAAGTGGAAACGGGCAGTCGAGTGAAAGCAGGGCAAATTCTAGCTGAGCTTGATCCTGAAGATGTAGGCTTGCACTTACAAGCCATGCAGGCACAGGTAGCAGCGGCACAAGCCAATCTAGAATTGGTGCGTGCAGAGCGCGATAGATATCAGCAACTACTCGACAAGCAGATGGTAAGCCGCTCGCACTTTGATAGTGCACACAATCAATTTAAAAACGGCCAAGCCCGTTTAAAGCAAGCTCAGGCTGAGCTTGAAGCGGCAAAAAATCAAACCCAATATGCTCAGTTGCGTGCGCCCTATGCTGGGGTGATCACGCGCGCTAACGTGGAAGCCGGTCAAGTGGTAGCGGCAGGGCAAACAGTGTTTGTATTGGCGGTAGACGGTGAGCGAGAAGTTTCTTTTAGTATTCCAGAGCACATTATTGACCGCTTTGTGCTTGGGCAACCGGTTGAAGTGGAGCTGTGGTCACAGCCCAGTCAACGCTTAACGGGTGAAATCCGTGAACTAGCACCAGCGGCTGACTCGCGTTCACGCACCTATGCGGCACGCGTGGCGCTGCACAATTCAGTCAGTGCAGCAGAGTTGGGCCAAAGTGCGCGGGTGTATGTCAATGCTGATGCGTTAGCCCAACTCGCTGTTCCCTTATCTGCTGTGAATGCAGAGCACAATCAAGCCTATGTTTGGGTGGTGGACCTAGCCACGCAAAAAACAGTTCGTCGTTATGTGCAAACAGGTGCTTATACCCAAACCACAGTGCCGATAATCTCAGGGTTGCAGGCCGATGACTGGATTGTGGTGGCTGGTGTGCATTTGCTGCAAGAAGGCCAGCAGGTACGTGCGGTAGATAGAGATAATCGCCCCGTCAGTCAGGCGCGGGAGTAACTGCATGCATTTTAATCTATCTGCGTGGGCCTTAAATAATCGTCCGCTGGTGCTCTTTGTCATGCTGATGACCAGCCTTGTGGGTTTTATGGCCTACGGGCAGCTTGGGCAAAGTGAAGATCCACCGTTCACCTTTAAAGCCATGGTGATCAATACCCAGTGGCCTGGAGCAACGGCTGAAGAAGTATCACGTCAGGTAACCGAGCGCATTGAAAAGAAGCTGATGGAAACCGGCCTGTTTGAGAAAATAGTGTCTTTTTCCCGTCCCGGTGAATCGCAAGTAACTTTCGCCGCGCGCGATGATCTGCCATCCAAGGACATACCAGAGCTGTGGTATCAGATCCGCAAAAAAATTGCAGATATTCGCCACACCTTACCCAGAGAGATCCGAGGTCCTTTTTTTAATGACGAGTTTGGTACGACCTTTGGCAATATCTATGCGCTAACTGGGCAGGGCTATGATTATGCGGTGCTTAAAGACTACGCTGAGCGGGTGCAGTTACAGCTGCAACGGGTCGCCGATGTGGGCAAGGTTGAGCTGGTCGGTTTACAGGAAGAAAAGATCTGGATAGAGGTTTCCAATACCCGCTTAGCCAATCTGGGCGTGTCCTTGCAAGCCATTCAGCAAGCCTTGGAAGCACAGAATACGGTGTCGGCCACAGGTTTTTTTGAGACGGATACGGACCGTATTCAGCTCAGAGTGAGTGGCCGTTTTACAGCGGTGAAAGATATTCGTGATTTCCCTATTCGTGTCGGCGATCGCACTTTTCGCTTGGCTGATGTGGCTGAGGTGCAGCGGGGCTTTAATGATCCTGCCGCACCAAGAATGCGCTTTATGGGTGAGGATGCATTGGGTTTAGCCGTGTCTATGCAGGACGGTGGCGATATTTTGGTGCTAGGTAACGCGCTGGAAAAAGAGTTTGCCCACTTGCAGGAAGGACTGCCAATCGGCATGGAGTTGCGCAAAGTTTCGGATCAGCCCGCTGCCGTTAAAACCAGTGTTGGCGAGTTTATGCAGGTGCTTATTGAGGCGCTGGTAATTGTGCTGCTGGTCAGTTTTTTTTCGTTGGGTTTTCGTACCGGATTGGTGGTGGCATTTTCGATTCCTATCGTGCTGGCCATCACTTTTGCTTTGATGCATTACTTCAATATAGGACTGCATAAAATATCCCTTGGCGCGTTAGTGCTGGCTCTGGCTTTGATGGTGGACGATGCCATTATTGCGGTAGAAATGATGGCCATTAAGATGGAGCAAGGCTTTGAGCGAGTTAAAGCGGCCAGTTTTGCTTGGACCAGTACCGCATTTCCGATGTTGACGGGCACCCTTATTACCGCAGCAGGTTTTTTACCAATCGCCACAGCAGAGTCCACCGTGGGTGAGTACACGCGCTCTATTTTCCAAGTAGTGGGAATTGCGTTGATTGTATCCTGGTTTGCCGCGGTGCTCTTTGTACCCTATTTGGGTGACAAGCTACTGCCTGATTTGGCGCGGATTAAAGCGGCTAAACACGGCAATAAAGAAGGCGAGCATGATCCCTATGCAACGCCGTTCTATCAGCGTTTTCGTGCTTTAGTCAGTTGGTGTGTGGATTACCGTAAAACGGTTATTGCTGTAACCTTGGCGTTATTTGTCGCCGCCTTGGCTGCCTTTCCGTTAGTGCCTAAGCAGTTTTTTGCTGATTCTAATCGGTTGGAATTGCTCTTAGATATCAAACTGGCAGAAGGCGCCTCGCTTAAAGCCACGCAGCAGAAAGTAGAACGTATTGAGCAGCGTTTAAAAGAGCGTGAGGGCATTGTTAACTATGTGGTTTACATAGGTGCAGGTTCGCCACGTTTTTATTTGCCGCTGGATCAGCAATTACCCACGACCAGTTTTGCCCAGTTTGTGTTGATTACAGAAGATTTAGAGCAGCGCGAAGAGATACGTGCGTGGCTGATTGAGCTGATGCATACAGAGTTTGCTGATATGCGTTCACGCATCACCCGCTTGGAAAATGGACCGCCAGTGGGTTATCCAATTCAGTTTCGCGTATCGGGTGAGCATATTGAACAAGTGCGTGATTATGCACGCCAAGTGGCTGGTAAGGTGCGGGATAATCCGCATGTAGCCAACGTGCATCTGGATTGGGAAGAACCCAGCAAGATCGTACATTTAACCATAGATCAAGACCGTGCCCGCGCCTTGGGTGTTAGCAGTGCAGGACTGGCGCATTTTTTACAGAGCGCCTTATCCGGCACTTCTGTAAGCCAGTATCGTGAAGGTAATGAGCTAATCGAAATCTTGCTCAGAGGAACTGAGCAGGATCGTACGGATCTGGCATCACTGGCTAGCCTGTCAGTGCCTACGGAGCTGGGTACGCATGTTTCTTTAGCGCAGGTGGTCAGTCTGAATTATGGTTTTGAAGAGGGTGTGATTTGGCATCGCAATCGTTTACCGACGATTACGGTCAGAGCGGATATTTATGGTGCTCAGCAAGCGGTAGATGTAACCGCGCAAATTATGCCAACTCTGCAGGACATTCAAACGACTTTGCCCGCAGGTTATTTGCTGGAAGTGGGCGGTACGGTAGAGGATGCAGCACGCGGGCAGCAGTCCGTAGCTGCTGGTATGCCGTTATTTTTGGTAGTGGTGTTGAGCTTGTTGATGATCCAGCTGCGCAGTTTTTCCCGCTCGGTGATGGTGCTGTTAACTGCGCCTTTGGGGCTTATAGGAGTGGTGGTCTTTTTACTGCTGCTTAACAAACCTTTTGGCTTTGTCGCTATGCTTGGCACCATTGCTCTATCAGGCATGATTATGCGTAATGCGGTGATTTTGGTGGATCAAATAGAAACGGATATTAATGCCGGTCACAGTCAATGGCAGGCGGTTATTGATGCCACTGTGCGCCGCTTTAGACCTATTGTGCTGACAGCCATGGCCGCTGTGCTGGCGATGATTCCTTTGTCGCGCAGTGTGTTTTTTGGGCCGATGGCGGTGGCGATTATGGGTGGTTTAGTCTTTGCTACAGCGCTGACACTGTTGTTTTTGCCTGCGCTGTATGCCACTTGGTTTCGAGTGAAGAAGCCTGATTAGCGTGCAGCTTGGCTAGCCCTGCTCAAACATTTTCGCATCGTCAAGTTCGCGCAGATAACGAAATATTTTGCGCGCCGTGGTAGGTGGTTTTTCCTGCGCGCGCTCCTGCTGAGCTTGGCGAATCAATCCGCGCAGGTGCTGACTGTCGGTTTCAGGGTAGGCCTGTATAAAGGCTTGTAGCGCTTCATCCCCTTCAACAATCAAGCGTTCACGCCAACGCTCTAGTGCATGAAAGCGGTCGTTGTGTTGACGGCTGCTGCTGTCCATTAAATCCAAGACGCTATGAATGGCAGTAAGATCTTGCCCGCGCAGTAATTTGCCTAAAAACTGGTTATGGCGTTTACGGGCAATATGTTTGGTGTGTCTTTTACTTTCTTCCAAGGCTTTGAGCAGTTCGTCACTGAGTTGCATTTGCTGGAGAATGTCTGGTTTTAGTTCAGCAAGGCGGGCGCCAAGGTCTTGTAGGGCAAGCATGTCACGCTTGATCTGTGATTTACTTTTTTCTTCGTTGAGCTCTAAATCTGTAGTATCGGTCATGGAGTTTTCCTTGCTGCGTGCTGATTATTCTAGCAGATGTCCGTAGGGCTAGGTAGCAGCTAGCGTGGCAACATAATCAGTGCCAGTTAAACATCAAGACGAATACACTGGCATGGTGTAGCATGATGCGATTTTTTGTATGTTTGTAATGGGAGTCATGTATGAGCCGAATTCAACAGCTTGGGCCAGAAACTTTGCCAGAGTTAGAGCAACAAGTGGAGCATATTCTTGCAGAAGCAAAGCGTCAGGGTGCTAGTGCCTGTGAGGTCGCCGTAAGTGCGCAACAGGGCCTAAGTGTAGGTGTGCGCGAACGTGAAGTTGAGTCGGTGGAGTTTACCCAAGATCAAGGGTTTTCCATTACTGTCTATGCCGGCCAGCGCAAAGGTTCTGCCAGCACCACTATCGCTGGTATTGAGGCTATTCGTGAAACTGTAGCGGCAGCCTTGGCCATTGCCAAACATACCTCAGAAGATGAGAGTGCTGGTTTAGCCAGTGCTGAATTAATGGCCAAAGAATTGCCTGAGCTGGATATCTGGTATCCATGGGATATATCACCAGAGCAAGCCATAGAGCTAGCGCTTGAGTGTGAGGCTGCAGCCTTTGCCGCTGATACGCGTATCAGCAAAGCCGATGGCACCAGCCTAAATACGGATAATGGCTGTACAGTGTATGGCAATAGCCATGGCTTTATAGGTGGTTACGCCGGTACGCGGCACAGTCTTAGCTGCGTGATGATTGCAGGTCAGTACGACAAAATGCAGCGCAACTATTGGTATGACTATGCGCGCAGTGCAAACAACTTGGCCAGCGTGCAAAGTATTGGTGAGCGTGCTGCTCAGCGCACAGTGAGCCGTTTGGGTGCGCGCTCGGTGCCTACCTGTGAGGTGCCGGTGGTTTTCTCTGCCGAAGTGGCTGGTGGTTTTTTAGGTCATTTATTGGCAGCCATTGCCGGTGGTAGCCTGTATCGCAAAACCACTTTTTTAGTGGATGCTTTAGGTGAGCAACTGTTCCCCGACTGGTTTACCTTGGATGAACGCCCACTGCTTAAAGGCGGTTTGGACAGCAGTGCGTTTGATGGTGATGGACTGGCGACCTATGCCAAGCCTTTTGTCGAGCATGGCCGTTTGGTGAGTTACATGTTGAGTACCTATTCAGGACGCAAGCTGGGCATGCCCAGTACTGCTAATGCCGGCGGCGCGCGTAACCTCTTCGTCACCCATAGCGAACATGACCAAGCTGCGCTATTAAAACAAATGGGGCGCGGCTTGTTGGTGACTGAGCTGATGGGGCAGGGTTTAAATTTGGTTACGGGTGATTATTCCCGGGGTGCCGGTGGCTACTGGGTAGAGAGCGGCGAAATACAGTATCCCGTGCAGGAAGTAACTATTGCAGGAAACCTGCGTGATCTGTACCGCAATATACAGGCGATAGGTAATGACCTTGACATGCGTAGCAGCATTCGTAGCGGTTCAATACTGCTTGAAAAAATGACTGTAGCAGGGCAGTGAGTTGTTATTCGGGTGAAAGGAACTCAAGACTGTAGTGTTCTGCCAGTTTGGTTGGGATCAGCACTTCAAAAGAAATACGAATAGGAATCTGTGCTGGCATTTGTTGGCTGCCAGCCAGTTCACCGCCTAGGTATTCAGCTGGACTGAACGAGCGACTTGCCAAAGTGGTTTTTTCGCCATCTAAAAAATTAAGTTTAATGAGTGGATAAGCTTGCACGTATGACGCGCGGTTATAGATTACGGCGTCAATCAGTAACGCATCCTTAAACTCGGGATGTTTACGCACCATCAGGTTACTGCTTTTTATAAGATCGACATTGACTCGGCTTGGCATTGAGCAGCCAATAACAGGGCAGAGGCGCTGTATCCACACTCGGCTGTTTTCGTTGCGCGCTAAGTCATCAAAATTAAAGTAGATGTATTGCGCGATAAAGGCGCAGAGGGTGAAAACTGTTAGTCCACCCCAAATAATGCGACCTTTCCATGGGTTTGGTTTTGGCTTCCAAGTCAGAGCTAAAGGTTCAACATCCAGTTCGGTGAATGCTTCGCGGATGCGCGGCTCTTTTCTTGAGCTTGGCAGCTTTGTGTTTTCGTTAGCTAGGTCGGTTTCTACGCTAGACTCTGCTGCTGCCTGCTGTGCAAAATCAGTAGCACACAAGGCTTCAGTTTCAGCTGTAAGGTCTGCGTCAGCGAGAGTAAATAACTCGCCAATTTCCGGCTCTACTCCTGCCTCTGCTAAGAGAGCTGCAGCCCAGGCTTCTTCATCATAGGGCGCATCGGTAACCTGAGTGGCCTGATAAAAATCAGCGGTGGGTTTGTCAGTAAATTTTTCTTCGTGCGTATCAGATGCAGTGGTTTGGCTGTCTTTGCCGAAAACCGAATCAGCTGTTGGCTGTTCTTGTTGAGCAAGACGCGCCAGCTCTTGTTCGAATTCTGGAGAGTCAATATTAATATCCAGATCGTCATGGATTAAAAAATCTTCTTTGACAGACTTTTCTTGCGCGCCCGCTTGCAGTCGCTCTACCGCATTAAATACTTGCCGACAGGAACCGCAGCGTACCATGCCGTGCGCCGCCTCTAGTTGAGCGGGCAGTAAGCGAAACTTGGTATCGCAATGCGAGCATTGGGTCGTAAGTGTGTTAGTCATAAACGAAAATTGAGCCGAGCTTGGTTAAAGTCATGCACGATGTATTTTGCGCGTGCCAGCAATGCATACCCACTCGTCTTTAATTTGCGTGGGTTCTAAGTCAAAATCATTAGTATAAGCAGCGCGAACTTCCTCGGCCTGCTCCAGTAAAATGCCTGATAAAACAATCTGTCCACCGGGGCGAGTATGCTGAGTCAGTTGCGCTGCTAACTGTACCAGAGGGCCAGCTAAAATATTTGCCAACACCACATCAAATTCAGTCTTTTCCGCCATGTTTTGCGCTAAATAGAGGCTAAAGCGTGATGCGTCAATGTTATTGCGCTGTGCATTATCCGCCGTGGCTTCTAAAGCTTGCGGATCGATATCGGTGCAAGTAGCGTGTTGTGCGCCCAGCAGTAAACTGGCAATGGCAAGGATTCCTGAGCCACAGCCAAAATCGAGCACCTTTACGCCTTCGCGCAGGTTTTTGTCTAGCCATGCAAGGCACAGAGCTGTGGTTTGATGGGTACCCGTGCCGAAGGCCAAGCCTGGGTCGAGTAACAAGTTGACCGCTTCAGGCTCGGGTGCTGCGTGCCAGCTAGGCACTACCCACAAACGCTGACCAAAGCACATCGGCTGAAAGTTATCCATCCAGCTGCGTTCCCAGTCTTGCTCGGGTAACTGCTCAATTTGATACTGCAGTGCGTCTTTTGCGCAACGCTCTGCCAGTTGTTGCTCTAACGAGGCTTGGCTATGCTCTTGCTGATCAAACAAGGCCAGTAAGTGGGTCTTGCTCCACAGAGGCGTGGTACCCAGATCAGGTTCATAAATAGGCTGATCCTCGCCGTCAATATAGGTCACTGAAACAGCGCCCAAGGCTAATAATGTATCTTCCCAATATGTAGCTTGCTCTGGAGTAATAGCAAGACGAACCTGCAGCCATGACATAGTAAAACCTTAAGTGAGAATTTAATTTAAAGAGAGGGTAGTTATTCAGTGCGCCTGACTGCGGTATTGATTTTGCAGTGGATTAGCATACTGCATAATCAAAAACGGCTGTTGCTCGGCAGGGCAGTCAGCGAGTTTTTTCTGCCAAACACTTTGCGCCTGAGCCACTTCTTTTTCAGTAAACAGTTCGCGCGCCGCAGGAACGAGCAAAGTCTGATCGCGCTCAGCCCAGGTGTGCCAAGCTAGGTAGTTGATTGGAAACAGGCGGTAGTCCCGCCAAACGATCTGGTCAATCTGCTGTGCAAGTTCTCGAGCATCAGTAAAGCCATTAGCAATAGTCTCAGAGAAATGCACGTGTACGCGGCCTTTATAGCCCGTAATACCTAACACAATGCTGGTGTCATCTTCACCAGCTTGCTTGGTATATTTGCCCGTGGTGGCTTTGATGTAAAGCTCTCTGGCTTTGGCGAGATCACAGGGGTCATATTCATAGCTAATGACCACAGGAGTGAGGCTTAGTTGGCTAATGGCCTGATTAAACTCCAACTCGCGCTGTGACATATGCAGCATTTTTAAGATGGCGCTGTCGGTACGGTCATTCCCATCTTTAGCGCGACCTTCTGCTTGAGCGATCCAGATTGACTGCTGTTCTTGCAAAATTGAATGGTTGATATAGCTGGAAAGCTGCATAAAAGCGTCGATTTTTTCGCGGCGTCCAGTAACCGAGCGCTGCACGATAAAGCTCTTATTAAGACGCATCAAGTCACTGACAAAAGGGCGCTGCAATAGGTTATCGCCAATGGCTAAACGTGGCGTGTTTATCTGGCTTTGAAACAATGCGTAGTTTACATAGGCCGGATCCATCACAATGTCACGGTGATTGCTGAGGAACAGGTGGGGTTGATTGCCGGTTAGGTGCTCAATCCCTGAAAAGCTGATGCCGTCTGTGGCGCGCTTAACCGAGTTTTCAACATAAGGGGCAATGCGTGCTTGTAAATCTGCCACAGAGTTAATATCGGCCAGCTCTTTGCGTAAAGAGTAGCTAATTAAAGGGCGTACCAGCCAGCAGAAATGCTTGGCTAATCTTGGGAAACGGTATTTTGCAATGGTGTTGAGAAACTCAGGATTAACCGCCAAGCGTTGCAATACCTCAGCAACTTCATGGTCATGGTAGGGGCGAATGCTGTCAAATTGACCCATGGATATGTTTTCACCAAGAATTGATAATGGAATAAAATGTTATTATACGCTTAAAGCAATTTTAGGTGCAGAGGAACTCATGCATGCAGCGAATATACGAACCTGAAGATCTACTACAAGCCAATCTGCTTATCAATATGCTTGCTAATGAAGGGATTCAAGCGCACTTGCAGGGTGCTGATTTAGTGGGCGGCATGGGTGAGCTTCCGGCTTTAGGCTTGCTGGCGATTTGGACTCAGGATGAGGATGTGCAGAAGGCTGTAGACTTGATTCAGGGCTATGAGCAAGCACAGCCCTGTGCTGAGGAGTTTGCCGAGGCGACGGGCGAGCATAAAACGCTGGGCACGCTCTGGTGCTAAGGTGTTTTATCTAAACATAGATTTGCGCGTAAAACGTTTCAACAACAACATTAGGCTCCAGAGCAGCATCATAATAAAGCCCAGCATACTGAGTTCAGCAATACTGAAGCCAAAGAATGTCCAGGTTACTTCGGCGCAATCAGAGCTGCCGTGCAGCATCTTGGCTATTACTTCCTGTAGCGGAAAGGCTTCCAGCATAAACTCTAAGGAAGGCAGGCAAGCCGGTAACTGATCCTTGGGCAGCTGTTGCAGCCAAATTTGGCGACCTGCTGCTGCTATTCCGCTACCGGCAATCAGGACTAACAAAAACGCATACACCTTGCGGCCGATCGCAGCCGGGTTATGCAGCGCGGCGAGCAGACTGATCACGCCAAAGGCGATGACGATAACGCGTTGTACATAACACAAAGGGCAGGGCTCAAGCCCCATAAAATACTGCAAATAAAACGCAACCCCCATCAACAGCAAACAGCCCAAAAAGCCAAGACCGAACAGTGTGCGGGACTGAGAGAACAACTGCATATGTAACTCCAAGAGTTATTGCTATTTAGGGTTTTAGTTTGCTCAGTCACTCTTGGTGCTGGCGCGTCTGTCTTGCATATTAATGCTGGCAGTGAGCAGTTGAATACTACGCTTGTGATCGCCCATTTGATTCAGCAAGCGCGCAAGCTCGGCATAGACCTTAGGTTGCGGACGCTTTTGCAGACTGGCTTGCAAATAGTCGCGCGCCTTACCCCAAAGCTCGGCTTGCAGGCAGAGCTTACCTAGCGCATACAGAGCGATAGGATCCTCAGGTGCTTGCTCTAGCCAGCGCTCGGCTGACTGCACCGCCAAACTAGCCTTTGCATGCGGGATTTGTGCGTAGGCTTGCAGTAATTGCACATCAAACTGCTGATTTAACTGGTGGCGCAGTAGCTGTTCAGCTTGCTCGACTTGCTTAAAGATAATGTGCTGTGAGCAAAAAGCCATAAGTAACGTAGGGTTTTTGTGCAACGCTTTGGGCATGGCATTCCAAATATCATTAACCTGCTCAAGCGTTTCAGCTGGCTGACTGATGCGTCCTTGCCAAGCCTGCTGCTCCAACACATCCAGTTGTTGCGCTTCGACCCGTTTGGTTTTGCGCAATGCAGGAATTATTTTTAACAGCTGTCCCCAGTCTTGCTGTTGCTGGGCAAGCTGGCTGATGCGCAGTAATAACTCTGGATGCTGTGCATATTTTTTATATGACGTCAGCAAGCTGTCTTGTGCTTTGCTGAGTTCTCCGCGTGCCGTGTAAATGTCGGCTTGGCACAGGGCAATGGCAGGGCTTTGCTTGGGCTCTTTGGCTTGTGCTTGAAGTAACAACTTATCGGCGGTGTCGGCTTGATTAAGGTGTTGTGCTGAACGTGCTGCGGCTAATAAATAAGGCGTTGGCTGTGGACTGACTTTGCCGGCATAACTTAATTGCTGCAGCGCATCTTGCCAGTTGCCTTGGGCGTAATGCAGCATGCCTTTATCAATGGCTGTCTGTAAACGCTTTTGCTTATTGGTGCTGGACCAAGGGTTGACCCAGCCCGCTGAAGTTAGCAGTGCGCTGAGTATGAGTCGTATGACATAGAGAGCGACAAAGAGAATGACAAGGCAGAGTAAGAACACCCAGAGGGTGGCTTCAAAGCGGATATTTTTCCAGCTAATCAGCACATAGCCTTGGTGTTCCACGACCAGTGTGCCTAAACCCACTGTCGCCAGCATGACAACGACTAGAAGTAAGAAAGTGCGCTTTTTCATTGCTGTACCTCACCGCGGGTACGGTATTCCAATGTTCTATCTTGGATGTAAGCCTGTAGTGCCAGCAAGGCAGGTTTGATGTCTGGCATGCTTTGGCTAACCGGTTGGCCAACTAACTCGTTTAGCAGAGCGGTTAGCGCCTGTGCGGTTTGGTTGTCGCTGGAGAAGTAATACTTCAATAAATCCAACCCTTGTTGAATCGCCTGATCATAGGTTTGTTGTTGGCCGTTTAGTGCGCCCCATTGTGCTTGCTCAATGGCTAAGCTGATGGCTAGACGGATATGAGTGATTTCTTGGCTGGACAGCAGCGGTTGAATGTCATCAGGGCTGTTAAAGTCCAAACGCACATAGCTGGATAGTTGGTCCAACCACTGACGCCAAAAGGCACTGTCTGTAACCGTTTCCAGAGTATTTTCTGCTAGGTCGAAGCCCGGCATGAGCTGATCAAGTTGGTTGACTTGTCGTTGTAGCGCGCCTAGGCGCATAAACAAACCGGCGCGGTCTAGTTTTGGCATGGCTTTAATATCAGCTAACGCTTGGGCGATGGCGTCGCGTGCAGGGTAAGCGGCGATATCGTCTTGCTCAAAGAGGATTTGGTCAGCGCCTTCTACTAGATGCAGAGCGCTGTTGAGATCCTGCATAGCACTGAGGCGTAAAATCGCCATGCGCAGTAAATGCTCGGCTTCGGCCAGACGCCAGTCTTGACGGGTATTACCGAAAGCGGATTCGAAGCGTGTGGTAAAGGCTTGGTGTGCAGACTGCATTTGTTTCAGTGCGCGCTGTTGCGTAGCAAAGTTGTCGCTGCTAGGAAGCTCGGCAAGCTGTAGCCTGAACTGGTCAATCTTTTTGGTTTGGTTGTCGAGCTGTTCTTGTAGTTGGGTTAACTGAGCTGCTTGTTCTTCATTATTGACTGTTTGTACTGCTGTGGTTTCGCTTTTGCCAGCGCTTGGCTGGGTGTAATGCCAGGCTGAAAAAGCCAAGCTGGCCGCAGCGATGAGTAAGGCAAACACAGCCACACCGTTGCCGGATTTTTTCTCTGTTTGAGTGGTAGGCTTGGTTGCCGCAGGCTCTGGTTTTTTAGTGTCCGCGTCGGTTTTATTCGTTTGCTTGTCTGCGCTGTTTTGCGGCTCTGCAGTAGTGTTTTTTTCTTGTGCTACAGGCTGCGTGGGTTCGCTGGCTGGCTTGGTATCTTCTGCAACGGGGTCTGCACTGGGCTCAGTAACCTCTGGTGTGGCGGTTACTTGCTCTTCGTCTTGAGCTTTGCTTTTGCTTTCTTTGGTCATGCTGAAGTCCTTCTATGACTGTAGTGGGCGGTGCTGTTGCAGTGCTTTAATTAAAGCATCATTGCTTGCACCCTGACAGTCAATCACATAGGTTGCGCCTAGGTCTCTAGCTGTTTGCGCCACTCTAGGGCTGGGGGTAAACAGCGGTAACCGAGCAAGTTTAGACCAGTTTATATCAGCAAGCTCAAGCAGATGTTTGAGACCTTGCTCACTACTAACAACTAGTCCGTTTAATTGGTTTTGTTGGATTGATTCTAGCAGTAAATTCGTTGGATATTCAGGTAAAAAACGTTCGTACAGGGGCAAAAAATCGACGGGCACGCCTTTATCGAGAATTTGCTGCGATAAAAAATCGCGCCCCACATCAGCGCGCATAATCAAAGCGCGTGGATTGGGTTGCTTAAGCGAGTCTTGGAATGCAGCAAGAGCTAATAACGCTTCGCTGTCATCGCCCTGTTCCGGCCAGCTTACAGGCAAGCCATATTCCTTGAGTATTTGCCCTGTGGCGGCGCCCACACTGAACCATTGCGGACGAGAGGGCGGTTGTGGCCAGTAGGTATCTAGTCGTTCCAGCGCGTAGCGCGCTGCAGGCTTGCTGACCACTACGATGCTGCTGTAGCGATCTAAATTAAGCATGAGAGAGCGCTGTGCTGGAGTTTCTTCCAGTGCGCGCATGTCCAACAACGGCAAGCCAAAACTAAAGACTCCCAGTTGCTGGAGTTGCGCCGCCAATAGTTGGTTATCGACGGCTGGGCGCGTAATTAATAAACGCCAAGTATTCACGGCTAATTGGATTCAGCGTAAATTTTTGCCAAAATTTCACCTGCGCCTTGGGCAAGCAGATCTTTGGCTACTGAGATGCCTAATGCTTCAGCATCAGCACGTGGTGCGCGAGCTTCGGCGCGCAATAAAACGGTGCCGTCGGGCTGGCCAACTAAGCCACGTAGCCAAAGCTGATCACCTTCTAAAACAGCATAACAAGCGATAGGCACTTGGCAGCCGCCATTGAGGTGGCGGTTTAGCGCGCGCTCAGCAACAATGCGGTCAGCGCTGTTTTGTTCGTGTAGAGGCTGTAGCAGTTGGTGTAGCTCGGTATCGTTGGTGCGGCACTCAATGCCAACCGCACCTTGGCCGCCTGCTGGCAAACTTTGTACATCGCTTAGACTGCTGCGGATACGATCGTTAAAGCCTAAACGAATCAGGCCAGCTGCCGCGAGAATAATGGCGTCATACTCGCCCGCATCCAGCTTGGCTAGGCGGGTATTCACGTTGCCACGTAAAAAGCGGATTTCTAGGTCTGGGCGCAAATTCAGTAGCTGTGCTTGGCGTCTTAGGCTGGATGTACCAACCACGCTACCATGGGGCAGCTCGTCCAGATTGGCGTAATTATTGGAAACAAAGGCATCGCGAGGGTCTTCACGCTCACAGATGCAGTACAACCCCAAGCCCTCAGGGAATTCCATAGGCACATCTTTCATGGAATGCACGGCAATGTCAGCTTCGTCATTCAGCAGTGCGGTTTCTAGTTCTTTAACAAACAGGCCTTTGCCGCCAATTTTAGCCAGTGGCGAGTCGAGCAGTTGGTCGCCACGACTCACCATGGGGACTAGACTGACTTTTAGGCCGGGGTGGGCTTGTTCAAGACGCGCTTTAACGTGTTCAGCTTGCCATAAGGCTAAAGCACTTTTGCGGGTGGCAATACGGATATGACGAGAGGACATAGTGAAATCTACTTTGTTTAGAATGACTTGATGGCTAGAGCTTGGCTAGCTGACTTACACAGATGATAACAGCCTGACTAAGCGAGTGCTATATGTGAGCAGGGCTACAGCTTTTCCATGAGAGCTCTTACCGCACTGACATGGCGACGGCTGACGCTTAGTGGTTGTTCGATGTTTTTTAGGTGAAGTTCGTAATGCCCGTCATCGGTGCGTAGCAGGCGCTCGATATAGTTAATGTTGACCAGAGTACTGCGATGGATGCGGGCGAAACAATGACCAAACTCATGTTCAAGGGACTTTAGCGACTCATCGATCAACGTCTCACCGGTACAGTGATGGACGGTGACATACTTTTGATCCGCAATAAAATAATAAATATCCTGCAGGGCGATCAGCTCGATACCCTTGTGGGTTTTGGCGCTGATATGACTACGGATATTGTCGCCTTCAATATCGTCGGAAATAGCCGCTATCTGCCCCTGACTTAAGCGCGCTGCTTGGCGCAATGCTTGAGCTAAAGGCTCTAAGCGTATCGGTTTAACCAAATAACCGATGGCATTCACCTGAAAAGCCTCTAAAGCAAATTCATCATGGGCGGTACAGAAAATAATAGCGGGTGCATCGGCTTGTTTAGACAGTTTTGCTGCGACTTGCAAACCATCCAATATGGGCATGTGAATATCTAACAGCAGGATATCGGGCTTAAGTTGCTCGCATAGGTCGAGGGCCTGCTGACCATTGCTGGCTTGCTGCGCTAATAGCTGGCAGTTGGGCAAGTTTTCAATCAGGCGCGCTAAACGTTCGCGCGCTAGAGGTTCATCATCAGCGATTAAGATTTCCATGGTCTTGATCTGCTTCTGTTGGGGTGAGTTTGCAAGGGTAGCTGATATGGGCAATAAATACAGCGTCCTTACTGCTAGTAATTAATTTGGCTGTGTGGCCAAAATGGCTCACTAAGCGCGCTTGAATATTATCCAGTGCCAGCTGCATGCCTTTGTGCTTACTGCCTTGCTCCGGGATGGGGTTACTGACTTTTAGTTGGAGGATATTGTTTTGGTAGCTGGCCTGAACGCTAATAGTGCCGCCATTAGCACTGGGCTGAATGCCGTGCAAGACGGCGTTTTCCAGCAAGGGTTGTAGGGTTAAATGAGGAATAGGCAACTGAGGAGGTACGTCTTCTATCTGCCAATCCAATTGCATGCGCTCGCCAAAGCGGTGGTTTTCAATGGATAAATACTGTTGCGCTAGGTTGACTTCTTGCTGCCAAGTGGAGAGTCCGTTGTGGTTGGCTAGTGATGCGCGCAGTAGATCCGACAGGTCTAAAATTGCCAGTTCCGCTTTATCTACATCTATGGCAACCAAGCTGGCGATGCTATTGAGTGTGTTAAATAAAAAATGTGGCTGAATACGAGCCTGCAATGCTTCCAAGCGCGCCTGCAGCTGTGCTTGTTGCTGGCGCTTGGACTCGCTTTGTAAATAAAAAAACCGCAACACAATCGCTGACATGATCAGGCTAATGAGTAGGTTGCGCAGATAGAAAACGCCCAAGCTCTCGCCGCGCAAATAAATACCCAGATATTCGGCGTTGAAATACTGTGTGGCCCAGCTGCATAAAAAAGTCAGCAGCATGACGATTAGGCAGGTTATCAGACTGGCTGATACAGCTTTAAGGTGTGCCAGCCAAGGGCGTAGCACGCAAAGTAAGGCTGCAGTGAGCAAGACTACCCACTGCACAAATAATGAGGTGAGTGCCAAGCGTGACCAATCAAAACCTTGGTTGATGGGCTCAGCCAGTACGAGTACCAACACCAAAAGCTCGGCGAGTAAAACCAAGCCAAGTAAGGCTTCGGCCTGACAAAGTTCCGGCAGGAAAAAGTTAGCCTGAGTGGGTTTGGGGGAGGTTTTTTTATGCATGGGTAAAAGTGTCACCTGTGCGGGTTCGAATGGCAAGAGCAAACCAAGTTGAACTGTGCATTAGTGCGCCAAACAAGAGTTTTACTGTAAATGGTTGGATAAGGCATTGTTGTGTTGAAAGCTATAAATTTCCATAAAGCGATAGTTGCTAGCTATTGGGTTGGTAATTAATAATTACTATCCTATTTTTTTGCAGAGACTTATAGTCAGCGTGCAGTACCTAATTCATATCGTGCGAGGTAATAAGAAATGACCAGCAAACCCAAGCTAACATCCGTTTCCGGCTGCCCAATCGCTAATAATCAAGACAGCTTAACCGCAGGTGCGCGTGGCCCCATGCTCCTGCAAGATGTCTGGTTTTTAGAAAAACTAGCCCACTTTGATAGAGAAGTCATTCCAGAGCGGCGTATGCACGCCAAAGGCTCAGGTGCTTTCGGTAGCTTTACCGTTACTCACGATATTACCCAATACACTAAAGCCTCTCTATTTGCTGAAGTCGGCAAACAAACCGAGATGTTTGTACGCTTTTCTACCGTTGCGGGTGAGCGCGGTGCCGCCGATGCTGAACGTGATATTCGTGGCTTTGCGATGCGTTTTTATACCGAGCAAGGTAATTGGGATTTAGTCGGTAACAATACGCCCGTTTTCTTCTTTCGTGATCCTTTGAAGTTTCCCGACCTTAACCATGCGGTTAAACGTGACCCACGCACCAATATGCGTAGCCCCACTAACAACTGGGATTTTTGGACAGGCTTACCCGAAGCACTGCACCAAGTTACTATTTTAATGAGTGACCGTGGTATTCCTGCATCCTATCGCCATATGCACGGCTTTGGTTCCCACACTTTTAGCTTTATTAATGCAGATAACGAACGCTTTTGGGTGAAGTTCCATTTCAAAACCCAACAGGGCATTAAAAACCTGACCGATCAAGAAGCTGCTGAGTTAGTTGGCCAAGACCGCGAAAGCTCGCAGCGTGATTTATATGAAGCGATTGAGCGCAAGGAATTTCCACGCTGGACTATGTATGTACAAATTATGCCTGAAGCCGATGCAGGTAAAGTGCCTTACCACCCCTTTGATTTAACCAAGGTTTGGCCTAAGGGCGATTATCCACTTATAGAAGTAGGGTATTTTGAGCTAAATAAAAACCCTGAAAACTACTTTGCTGATGTAGAGCAAGCGGCATTTAACCCGGCGCATATCGTACCGGGCATTGGCTTTTCACCTGATCGCATGTTGCAAGGTCGTTTGTTCTCTTATGGTGATGCACAGCGCTACCGCTTAGGTGTGAACCACTACCAGATACCAGTGAATACACCGCGCTGCCCAATGCATAGCTTTCACCGCGATGGCGCAATGCGTGTGGATGGTAACCAAGGCAGTCGCTTGCATTACGAGCCTAACAGTCAACAAGAATGGCAAGAACAACCTGATTTTTCAGAGCCGCCGCTTGCACTTGAAGGTATGGCAGATCGTTTTGATTACTGGGAAACTGAACCAGATTATTTCACCCAGCCGGGTAACTTATTTCGCTTGTTAAGCCCAGCAGAACAACAAGTATTGTTTGAAAATACTGCCCGCAATATGACGGGTGTACCAGAAGAAATTAAGCGCCGTCATATTGAGCACTGTAGCAAGGCGGACCCTGCCTATGGTGAGGGAGTTGCTAAGGCTATGGGTTTAACTCAGTAGCAATAACCTAGCGACAACTAAAAAGCCCGATGCACTGCGTCGGGCTTTTTAGTTGGGCTAAGAGCGAGCTAGTAGTATTTAGCGCTGCAGAGTTTGTTTAAGGAAACGTCCTGTATGGGATACGCTTTGTTCGGTTATCTGCTCTGGTGTACCGGTAGCGATGATTTGTCCACCACGGAAACCGCCCTCAGGACCGAGATCAACAATCCAGTCGGCGGTTTTAATCACATCCAGATTATGTTCGATCACCACCACGGTATTGCCACGGTCGCGTAGACGATGCAGTACATCCAGCAGCTGTTGGATATCGGCAAAATGCAGGCCAGTGGTGGGTTCATCAAGAATATACAGCGTTTGCCCGGTATCGCGCTTGGATAGCTCGCGTGACAGCTTCACCCGTTGCGCTTCACCGCCTGACAGCGTGGTAGCGCTTTGGCCGAGACGAATATAGGACAGTCCTACATCAATTAGGGTTTGCATGCGCCGTGCTAAGGCGGGAATGGCATCGAAAAACTCTCGTGCGTCTTCCACGGTTAGTTGCAGTACTTCATCAATGGATTTGCCTTTGTAGCGAATATCCAAGGTTTCGCGGTTATAGCGTTTGCCTTTGCAGATATCGCAGGGCACATAGATGTCGGGCAAAAAGTGCATTTCTACTTTAATCACGCCATCGCCCTGACAGGCTTCGCAGCGCCCGCCCTTGACGTTAAACGAAAACCGCCCCGGGGTGTAACCGCGTGCGCGAGCTTCGGGTACGCCAGCAAAAAGCTCGCGAATTGGGGTGAAGATGCCGGTGTAGGTGGCTGGGTTAGAGCGCGGGGTGCGGCCAATGGGGCTTTGATCAATGTCGACCACTTTATCGAGCAGTTCTAAGCCTTCAATGCGCTCGTAGGCTGCTACTTCCAGTGTGGTTGCGCCATTTAACGCCGTAGCAGCAAGCGGGTAGAGCGTGCCGTTAATCAGCGTGGATTTGCCTGAGCCGGACACCCCGGTAATGCAGGTAAGCAAACCAATGGGGATTTCTAAATTAACGTTTTGCAGGTTATGCCCTTTGGCGCCAATGAGTCGTAGCATCTTGCTGGGGTCGACGGGGGTGCGTTGCTCGGGGTAGGTGATTTTTTTCTTGCCAGACAGGTACTGGCCGGTTAAAGAGTCGGGGTTGTCCATCAGTTGTTGCGGTGTGCCTTGGGCGACGATTTCACCGCCATGCACGCCAGCGCCCGGGCCGATATCGACGGTATAGTCGGCCAAGCGGATGGCGTCTTCGTCGTGCTCAACCACAATCACGGTATTACCAATATCGCGTAGGTGGGTCAGGGTGGCGAGCAAGCGTTCGTTGTCGCGTTGGTGCAGGCCGATGGACGGCTCATCCAAAATGTACAGCACGCCGACCAGACCTGCGCCGATTTGGCTGGCCAGCCGAATGCGCTGTGCTTCACCGCCAGATAGGGTATCGGCGCTGCGATCAAGGGTTAGATAATCCAGCCCAACGTTCACGAGAAACTGCAGTCGAGCACAGATTTCTTTAAGAATTTTATCGGCAATCTCGCCACGGCGACCGGGCAAGGTTAACTGATGATAATAGGCATGGGCATCACCCACCGGCATGCGGGTGATTTCGGGAAGTGTTTTATCGCCCACCCAAACATGACGCGCCGAGCTGCACAGGCGTGAACCTTGGCAATCTGGACAGGCTTGGGTGCTGAGGTATTTGCCCAGCTCTTCACGCACGCTGTTAGATTCTGTGTCGCGGTAGCGGCGCTCAAGGTTAGGCACTACACCTTCAAAGGGGTGTTTGCGCTGCACAATATCGCCGCGATCATTGAGGTACTTGAAGGCGATTTCTTCAATACCGCTGCCGTTTAATAAGAGTTGCTGATGCTCAGCATCCAGTTGCCCGAAGGGTGTTTCCAGATCAAAACCATAGTGATCAGACAGAGACATGAGCATCTGAAAATAATAGGCGTTACGTCTATCCCAACCGCGCATCGCGCCTTCGGCGAGGGTTAGCTCTGGATTGACCAAACGGCGGCTATCAAAAAACTGCTTCAGTCCTAAACCATCACAGGTTGGACAGGCACCTGCTGGGTTGTTAAAAGAAAACAGCTTGGGTTCTAGTTCACTGACCGAATGACCGCAATGAGGACAGGCAAAGCGTGCGGAAAAGACGCTAGTAATATCCACGCCTTCATCCATGCTGGTAATAGTGGCAATGCCGTCGGCTAGCTGTAATGCGGTTTCAAAGGATTCCGCCAAACGCTGGGCTAAATCGTCACGAATTTTAAAACGATCAACTACCACATCAATGCTGTGCCGTTTTTGTTTGTCCAGCTTGGGCAAATCATCCATTTCATATACTTTGCCGTTGATACGTACCCGGATAAAGCCCTTAGCGCGCAACTCATCAAGCACCGTTAAATGCTCACCTTTACGCTCACGAATCACCGGTGCCAGCAGCATGTAACGATGCTCGGCCGGCAGCGCCATGGCTAAGTCAACCATCTGGCTGACTGTTTGCGCTTCTAGCGGTGCGGCGTGTGTTGGGCAATGTGGAATTCCTGCGCGGGCATAGAGCAGGCGCAGATAGTCGTAAATTTCGGTAATGGTGCCCACGGTTGAACGTGGGTTGTGTGAAGTGGATTTTTGTTCAATGGAAATCGCCGGCGATAGCCCTTCGATGGTGTCCACATCGGGTTTTTCCATCATCGATAAAAACTGCCGCGCGTAGGCGGAGAGCGACTCAACATAGCGGCGCTGTCCTTCCGCGTAGAGCGTATCAAACGCCAACGATGACTTGCCCGAGCCGGATAAGCCGGTAATCACGATCAGCTTGTTGCGCGGTAAAGTGATGTCGATGTTTTTTAAATTGTGGGTACGTGCGCCCCGAACAATGATGTTATCCACTGCATGCCTCTGGTGGCAAAGAAACAGACCATTATACGGGAAAGAGCAAGCACGTGCTGAGTTAAGGCAGCGCTGAAAGCATGCACAGGCATTTTTAAACAGGTTTCTTAGCATTCCCACGATAGCCTGTTAAACTTAGCCGCTTGAAAATCGAGGGGGCTAAATGGCTAAGCAGGTAAGTGATGCAATGAATACGAACGAACGCCGCGCAATGAGCGGGTTATCGTTGGTATTCGCTTTCCGTATGTTAGGCATGTTTATGGTGTTGCCCGTTTTGGCCACCTATGGTCAGGAATTAGAAGGTGCCACGCCCTTGCTGATTGGCTTGGCGATTGGTGCTTACGGTTTAACTCAAGCCGTACTGCAAATACCCTTTGGTATGCTCTCGGACCGTATTGGGCGGATGCCGGTTATCTATGCAGGACTGTTGATTTTTGCCGCAGGTAGCGCGGTTGCTGCTATGGCCAGTTCCATTGAGATGATTATTGTTGGGCGGGTTTTACAGGGCGCTGGCGCGATTTCTGCCGCCGTGATGGCACTGTTATCAGATTTAACCCGTGAGCAAAACCGCACCAAAGTGATGGCAGCAATAGGCATGAGTATTGGCCTGTCTTTCGTTGTCGCCATGGTGTTAGGGCCGCTGGTAACCCGCTACTTTGGTTTGTCGGGGCTGTTTTGGTTCACGGCATTAATGGCATTAACTGGCATGCTGATTATGGCGGTTTGGGTACCTAAGCCAGACCACCAGGTTAAGCATTTGGATTCCGGAGTTAACCCGGAAACCTTTTCGAAAATTTTACGTAACGGTCAATTATTGCGTCTTGATGTGGGGATTTTTGTACTGCATGCGTTGTTGATGGCGAGCTTTATGGCGTTACCCTTGGCGTTAATTGAACAGGGCGGTTTGGCTAGGGACGAGCATTGGTGGGTATACCTGATTGCGATGGGCGTAGGCTTTTTTGCCATGCTGCCCTTTATTATTTATAGCGAGAAAAAACGCCAAATAAAGAAAGTATTTATTGGCGCTATTGCCGTGGTTTTGTTTAGCCAGTTATTTTTCCTGTGGTTGGGTACCAGTCTTGCGCTGCTGGTGGTGGGTGCGGTGGTTTTCTTTGCAGCCTTTAATCTGCTGGAGGCTACGCTGCCTTCGTTGATCAGCAAAATTTCGCCAGCCGGCTCTAAAGGTACGGCTATGGGGGTTTATTCCACTAGTCAGTTCTTGGGTGCGGCAGTGGGCGGAATTTTTGGAGGCTGGTTATTTCAGCTGGCGGGCACCAATGCGGTTTTTGCTGGATGTGCGGTTTTGGCTGCACTTTGGCTAGCATTTGCTGTTAATATGCAAGAGCCACCTTATGTCACAAGTACGCGTTTAGAGGTAAAGCAAGCGCCGGCTTTGACTGATGATTGGTTAAAGCAACTGCGCGCGCAGTCTGGCGTAATGGATGCGCTGTATGTGGCAGAGGAAGCTGCAGTCTATGTAAAATTTGACAATAAACGTATAGAACGAGCCCAGCTGGAACAGCTTTTAGCTTCTATTATTGGGCGCGATAGATAATTAGGAGAAGTAAGATGGCACGTGGAGTCAATAAAGTAATTTTAATCGGCAATCTAGGCGCTGATCCGGATACACGCTACTTGCCTAATGGTAATGCGGTATCTAATATCACCCTGGCTACTTCCGACAGCTGGAAAGACCGCGAAACCGGTCAGCAGCAAGAGCGCACTGAGTGGCACCGCGTAGTGTTTTTTGGCAAGCTGGCAGAAATTGTGGGTCAATATCTGCGTAAAGGCTCAAAAGTCTATGTGGAAGGCCGTTTGCAAACCCGCGAGTGGGAAAAAGACGGTGTGAAGCGTTACACCACAGAGGTAGTGGTGGATATGAATGGCCAGATGCAAATGCTAGACGGTCGAGGTGGTGGTGATGATATGGGTGCAAGCCAAGCCCCGCGTCAACAGCAACAAGCCCCACAGCAACAGCAGTCGTATCAACAACAGCAATCGCAGCAAGCTCAGCAGCCGCGTCAAGCACCGGTGGCGACACCGCCACAGCAACCAGCTGATAACTTCGGTGAGTCGTTTGATAACGATATTCCGTTTTGAATGACATAAGCTGATTTGCGTTAAGTGCACAGAGCGCAGCGAATTTATCTATGCGCTCTGTGCCATAAAAACTTTAAAAAACAGCATAACAAGAGGCTGGCATGCGTTTAAGACTGGTTTTATTGGGTGCAGGCAATGCATTAGGGCAGGCGCTAATACGCCATGGCGCTGAGTGCGATATTTCTTTTCTTGCGCCACGACCAGAGCAGGGCGTGTGGACACCTGCCAGTCTCACAGAGTTAATCGATGATGTACGTCCAGATGTGGTTATTAACCTGGCGTATTATTTTGATTGGTTTCAATTAGGTCGTGTTGTTTCAGATAAGTTTGCGCCGCAAGAGCAAGCTGTCCAGCGCTTGGCGCAACTGTGTAAGCATTATCAGTGTGTTTTGCTACAGCCCTCCAGCTACAGAGTTTTTGATGGCTATCGTGCCACGGCTTATAACGAGCAGCATGAATGTAACCCTTTGAGCCCACGGGGACAGGCGCTTTTGCGTATGGAACAAAGCGTACGAGCGATTTGTTCCAAGCATATAATTTTGCGTTTTGGCTGGCTGTTGGACGACAGCCTTGAGGGTATGCTTGGGCGGGTTTTACAACGTGCACAAGCGGGTGGCGCTATGGAAATGGCCGATGATAGACGTGGCAATCCTACCCCTGTTGAAGATGCAGCACGGGTTATGATTGCGATTCTGAAGCAGCTGGACTGCACTGCGCCGCTGTGGGGTACTTATCAGTATGGCGGGCAAGAAGCAGCGACGACCTTAGCCGTGGCAGAAGCTATTTTGTACGAAGCGAATGCCTGGGACTCAAGCATTAATCAAGAAGTGATCCCGCGGCCACATGCACACTTTGAAGACGCTGCCATAGAGCCCCAGCATGGCGTGCTTGATTGCAAGAAAATCACCCACACCTTCGGGATCAAGCCAAGAGCTTGGCGCACAGGCATGGCCGAGTTGCTGGACAGTTACTATCGCAAGCTTAACGGTGCTAAGTGACGAGCGTAGTCGCAACGCAAATACAACAACTACTGACCGATTTATTGCACCAGCGTTTGCCGTGGCGCAACTACTGCCAGACCATGCCGGGTATGTGCGGTGTTGATGTGTTACGCACCGACTTAGTGCACCCTCTGTTATCGGGCAATAAAGCCTTAAAATTGGCGGGTTGGTGGCAACGCTATACCAACGGTCAGTATCAAAAAATCATCACCTTTGGCGGTCCGTACTCGAATCATGTGCATGCCACTGCTGCGTTTGCATATGCGCTGGATATTCCCTTGTTGTGTCTGATACGTGGCTATGCGCAAGTGGAGTTAACGCCAACCCTGCAAGAGTGCCGTAATTGGGGCGCACAGCTGCAGTTTTTAGATCGACGCGCCTATGCCGCACGCTATGATCTGACTTTTCAACAACAACTTGCAGAACAGCATCAAGCATTGGTAATTCCAGAGGGTGGCGCTGGCGTTGAAGGCGAGCTTGGCTGTCGCTCAGTGGCTGATTTTGCACAGCATTATGATCAGCTGTGGTTGGCGGCTGGTAGTGGCGCTACGGCTCAGGGTATTGAGCAAGGTTTGCAGCAGTTGCGCGCAACAACCAAGCTGGTTGTGGTTAATATGGTGGCTGATCAGGGCGCCTTGGCGCGGCGCTGGAAAGCAACAGCCGCACGCGCAGGTAAAGTGCGGGTACTGGATGGGGCTTTGGGTGGTTTTGCTAAACAAACGCCTGAATTAATCGCTTTAATAGAGCGTTATGACCAACTGGGTTTACCGCTCGACCCTGTGTATACCGCTAAACTTGTGCACGCCTTCGAGCAGTATCAGCTCAGCCGCTCAGCTTCAGCGTCACAAAAAATCCTCTTGTTGCATAGTGGAGGCCTACAAGGACGTGGTGACCGTCAAGCGTACACTTAAGAAGCTAGCGGAGTCTTAGATTAGGCGTAAATCAGTAAGAGGTGGCAAGCCGTGGTTAAACTAATCCCTTTATTGCAAGAAATACGCAGCTGCCAAATATGCGCTAAGTATCTGCCTTTAGGGCCAAGACCGGTAGTGCAGGCGGGTGCGCAGGCGCGCTTGTTGATTGTTGGTCAAGCGCCCGGATTGCGCGTACATAAAACCGGTATGCCCTTTAATGATGCTAGTGGTCGGCGTTTGCGTGAGTGGCTGCAAATAAGTGAAGAGGATTTTTACGATCCAGACGGAGTAGCCATAATGCCGATGGGCTTTTGCTATCCCGGCAAGGGTAAAAGCGGTGATCTGCCGCCGCGTCCAGAGTGCGCACCGCAATGGCATCAACCCATATTGGCTGAGTTGCCGCAAATACAGCTTACTTTGTTGGTGGGTCAATACGCGCAAAAATATTATTTGCAGGATGGCTATAAAACCTTGACCGAGCGTGTGAGAAATTGGCGCGAGTTGCCAGAAAATATCCTGCCCTTGCCGCATCCTTCGCCCCGTAACCAAATTTGGCTGCATAAAAACCCATGGTTTGAGCAAGAAGTGGTCGTAGAGTTGCGACGACGAATGGGAAAGCTATTTGAGGTGAATTAAACAATTTAGAAGATTAGTTTTGTTGCAGCTGTGTTCAAGCCTTTAACAACCCTGCGTGCTATCCGGAAAAGATAGCACGCAGTAATTGAATTACTTCACCAATGTGCGCCACTCAGGGTGGGCATCTGTTTTGCCGGTGACCAGATCAAAGTAAGCTGTTTGTAGCTGCTCGGTGATCGGGCCGCGGCTGCCACAGCCGATTTTACGACCGTCTACTTCGCGGATTGGCGTGACTTCAGCCGCTGTACCGGTAAAGAAGGCTTCGTCAGCGATGTACACTTCGTCACGGGTAATGCGCTTTTCTACAATAGGAATATTACGCTCACCGGCCAGCGTCAGAATGGTGTTACGGGTAATACCGTTTAAACAGGCGGTTACTTCTGGAGTGTAAATCACACCGTTTTTAACGATAAAGATGTTTTCGCCTGAGCCTTCAGCCACATAGCCTTCTGGGTCCAGCAGTAGGGCTTCATCAGCACCGCCAGAAATGGCTTCTTGCAGGGCCAGCATGGAGTTGACGTAAGCACCGCTGGACTTGGCGCGGGTCATGGTGATGTTGACGTGGTGACGTGTAAAGGAGCTGGTACGAATGCGAATGCCGCTTTTCAGCGCTTCTTCGCCCATGTACGCGCCCCAGTGCCATGCAGCAATAATTACATGCACTTTTAGGTTGTCTGCGCGAATACCCATCCCTTCAGAGCCGTAGAACGCCAGTGGACGGATATAGGCGCTATTGAGCTTGTTGTCGCGTACCGCCGCGATGGTGGCAGCGTTGATTTCGTCATGGGTGTAAGGGATGTTCATGCCCATGATGTGGGCTGATTCGAATAAGCGGTCGGTGTGTGCTTGCAGACGGAAAATCGCGGGACCTTCTGGGGTCTCATAAGCGCGCACACCTTCAAAAACGCCCATGCCATAGTGCAGGGAATGAGTGAGTACGTGGGTGGTCGCATTACGCCATTCAACCATCTCGCCGTCGTACCAAATTAGACCATCACGATCAGCCATCGACATTGTTTGTAGCTCCTGAAAATAGGTAGTAAACGAACCCCTCGCCTGGGTTTATTGACCAGACTCTGGGTGATAATTAAGTTTTAATGCGCGCCACATACGCATAACGTTATGGCGTTCACTATGAAATTGGTCTCCACCCACCACGCCGCGCTGTTTTTGCAAGGCGAGACGGTGTGCGGCGGCGCGGTAAGCCTTGTAGGCTTCCTGTAGCATGTGTACATCGTCCATGCTGAGCAGTTTGGCTGCGCCTAATTCATCAAGAATGCGGATGTTGTCCGTGTAGGTCACAAGCTGTGGGTATTGCCATGACCAAGCTAGCACAGCATATTGCACCATAAACTCAAGATCGACAATACCACCGGCATCCTGTTTGAGATCGAAGCTAACGTCTGCGCAAAAAGCGTTGTCGGCCAAGCCGCCCTGGGTCATTGCTGTGCCATGATTGTTGCGCATTTTAGCACGCATTTGGCTGACTTCTTCGCGCAAGTGTACAAGTTCGCGCTGGCGCCCTAAAACCTGCAGACGTACCTGCTCAAAACGCTCCGTCAGTTGCTCGCAGCCTGTCAGTATGCGTGCACGTACCAGCGCCTGATGCTCCCAAGTCCAAGCCTCATGTTCTTGATAACGAGCAAAGGCGCTCAGTGAGTTGACCAGCAGCCCAGAATCACCGCCGGGACGCAAGCGCATATCGACTTCATACAGAGCGCCTGATGTGGTGCGGGTGGTGAGCATGGAAATAAGTTTTTGCCCAAGGCGGGTATAAAATTGTGCGCCATCCATGGGGCGTGAACCATCGGTTTCAGCCAGTGGATCGGCGTCATAGAGGAACACTAAGTCCAAGTCGGAGCCGTGACCCAGCTCGATACCGCCTAATTTGCCGTAACCGATAATCACAAAATCAAGTTCACAGGGGCTGTTGTCATGGCGCTTGGGTTGGCCGTGTTTGTGCACCATGTCTTTCCAGACCAGCTTTAGTACCTGCTCCAAGATGGCTTCGGCTAACCAGGTTAGGTAATCGCTCACTTTCATCAGTGGCAGTGTGCCGGCTATTTCGGAGGCGGCTACGCGCAAACGGTGTGCTAATTTAAAGTGACGCAGCACGTCCATTTGTTGCTCTAAATCGTCTTCAGGGATGCGCATTAAGCGTTCGCGTAACTCGGCAGCCAATTCAGGTGCCAGGGGCGGACGGTAGAGGCGACCGGCGTTGAGTAACTCATCGAGTAACGCTGGAAACAGCGCAAGTTGCGTGGCAATCCAAGGGCTAGCGGCGCACAGTTCAATCACGCGCGAGAGTGCGCCGGGGTTTTCGGTTAACAGTACTAAATAGGCGGAGCGTCGCGCCACAGCTTCAATAAGGGGGAGTACGCGTTCGAGTACCAGATCAGGCTGCTCGTGCTCAACCGCATGGCATAAAAGTCGCGGCATAAAAGCATCTAAGCGTTCGCGACCGACACGCTGCATAGCGCGCACTTGGCTGCTGTTGCGAAGTTGCAGTAGGCGTTGCCAAACGGTACTGGCATCATTAAATCCAGCTTCGCTGAGCTGCTGCAAAATACTGCTTTCTTCAATGGATGCTTCCCAGACGGGTAGCCACTCGCCGCCAATATACTCTTCGTCTTCTGCATCCGGGTCGGCAATCACATCGCGGAAATGCTGTTCAATGATTCGTCTTTTGTTGTGTAATTGCTGCTCAAATTCTGTCCATTCAGCAAAACCCATAATGGCCGCTAAGCGGGCGCGTTCTTCTTTGCTGCTGGGGAGTTGCTGGGTTTGTAGGTCGGCAATCGCTTGTAAGCCATGTTCAGTAAAACGTAAAAAACGATAGGCATCTTTGAGTGCGACAACAGAGTCTGTTGGCATATAGCCCTGAATGGCTAGGGTGTCTAGGGTGACCAGTAGATGTCGTTGTTGCAGGCTTAGATCGCGGCCGCCATGAATCAGTTGGTAGGCTTGTGCAATGAATTCGACTTCGCGGATACCGCCTGAGCCGAGCTTAATGTTGTCGTCCATGTCCTTGCGGCGTACTTCTTGTTGGATGAGCTGTTTCATCGAGCGCAGCGCTTCAATGGCGGAGAAGTCTAGGTAACGGCGGTATACAAAGGGTTTGAGGATGTGCAGTAATTTGGCTCCGGCGCTTTGATCGCCCGCCACGACCCGTGCTTTGATCATGGCGTAGCGTTCCCAATCACGACCTTGGTTTTGATAGTACTGTTCAATGGCGGTGAAGCTAAATAACAAAGGGCCGCTGGAGCCGTAAGGGCGCAGGCGCATATCCACGCGAAAAACAAAGCCGTCCAGTGTAATGCTGTCGAGGGCTTTGATTAGTTTTTGCCCTAGGCGGGTGAAGAACTCTTGATTGTCTAGGTTACGTTTAGCGCCTTGGGTTTCGCCTGCTTCTGGGTAGGTGAAAATTAGGTCTACATCAGAGGAAAGGTTAAGTTCGTAAGCACCCAGTTTGCCCATGCCCAGAACCACCATGTGTTGGGGTTGTTGGCTATGGCGGCCTATGGGGGTGCCGAATAGTTGGCAATGCTGTTGATAAAGCCATTGGTAGGCGGTTTCAATGCAGCTGTCGGCTAGGGCGGACAGTTCTTGGCAGGTGCCGTCGAGGTCCGTTAAGCGGTTAAGTTCGCGCCAGATAATCCGCAGGTACTGGCGGTTTCTGTATTTGCGCAGCTGTTCCAGAAGGCTCGCTTCATCAAGGCATTGCTGGGTGATTTCATGGAGCTGTTGTTGAAAACTATCTGGGTTTTTGCCTTTGTCGAGTTCGCCTTGGTTAAGCTGTTCGATAAAATACGCAGGGTCGCGACAAGCTTGGTTGAGGACAAACTCACTTAACGTAAAGGTTCTGATGCATTGCTCGAAAAGGGCTTGCGGCCAGTCCGGTGGGTTGAGTTTTTGTTCTGCTAATGCAGTGTGCCAGCTTTGTTCGGCGTGTTGGCGCAGGGCGAATAATTGGCTGGGTAAATCGGTAAGGAGGTTGGGAATCATACTGTGCTCAAGGTCGCTGCTTGGTGGTAAAGATACCTGAAATGAGGGGCGTTCACCATGGGTGGCAGTTGGGTTGGTGATGTTGGTTTGTATTGGCTTGAGTGGTGCAGTAACCGGCAGTTACTCCATAAAGCCGCCGCGAGTACGTCCCTGTAGGCTCTCTGTCGCCCTCCTTGGCGACAGAGGCTTTATTACGCAACCGCCGGTTACTTGTTCGGGCTGGGTTGGTGGCTTGCTGGTTTGTGGTGTTTTTTATGCAGCTGTCGTCAGAGACCGCTCAGCCTATTGTGCTAAAAGAGACTAGCAAAGAGGTGACTAATGCGTCATTATGTAGTAAAACTACAAAACGATAAAGGCTCGAATCAATACCGTACATCCATAAGATGTATAGTATGTAAAAAGCCTCTACCCTAGGCAGAAACGTTAGGAGTCCAACATGCAAGATCTTGATCCGGTTGAAACCCAAGAATGGCTTGATGCGCTGGAGTCAGTGCAGGAAAGTGAGGGTGAAGAGCGTGTGCATTATATATTGTCCCGTCTCGGCGAGTTAGCCAACCGTGAAGGGATTCGCTTACCCCATGCGATAACTACCCCTTACCGTAATACCATTCCCGTCACCCACGAAGCCCGTATGCCGGGTGATTTGTTTATGGAGCGTCGTATTCGTTCCTTAGTACGTTGGAATGCGTTGGCGATGGTGATGCGCGCTAATATTGCTGACCCTGATTTGGGCGGACATATTGGTACGTTTGCATCCAGCGCCACCTTATATGACATAGGTTTTAACTATTTTTTCCAAGCGCCGACAGAAGAGCATGGCGGTGACTTGATCTACTTCCAAGGCCATGCGGCGCCGGGTATTTACGCGCGCGCCTTCTTGGAAGGGCGTATTAGTGAAGAGCAACTCGAGAATTTCCGTCGTGAAGTGGACGGTAAAGGGTTGCCTTCGTATCCGCACCCTTGGCTGATGCCTGATTTTTGGCAGTTCCCAACCGTTTCTATGGGCTTGGGTCCGATTCAGGCCATTTATCAAGCGCGTTTTATGAAATACCTTGAGCACCGTGGTTTTATTCCTGCGGGCAAACAAAAAGTGTGGTGTTTCCTTGGCGATGGTGAGACCGATGAGCCAGAAGCGCTTGGTGCGATCTCGCTTGCAGGTCGTGAAAAACTGGATAACCTAATTTTTGTGATTAACTGCAACCTGCAGCGTTTGGATGGCCCGGTGCGTGGTAACGGTAAAATTATTCAGGAGCTGGAAGGTAACTTCCGTGGTGCTGACTGGAACGTACTAAAGGTGGTTTGGGGTCGCTACTGGGATCCGTTGTTTGCTAAGGATACTGATGGCGTGATGCAACGTCGCATGGACGAAGCTTTGGATGGTGATTACCAAAACTACAAAGCCAATGATGGCGCTTTTGTGCGCAAAGATTTCTTTGGCACTGATCCGCGCTTAGCGGCTTTGGTTGCTGATTTATCCGATGATGAAATTTGGAAGCTAAACCGTGGCGGCCATGACCCATTCAAGGTATATGCCGCTTACCATGCGGCAGTGAACCACTCTGGGCAGCCAACGGTTATCCTCGCTAAAACCATTAAAGGCTATGGTACAGGCAGTGGCGAGGCGCAGAATATCGCTCACAACGTCAAAAAAATTGATGTGGAGAGTTTGCGCGGCTTTAGAGATCGCTTTGCTATTCCGGTGGATGACGATGAGTTAGAGAAACTACCCTTTTATCGTCCAGCCGATGACAGTGCGGAAATTAAATACCTGCAAAAAGCACGTACCAAACTGGGTGGCTATGTGCCCCAGCGTCGTCAGCGCAGCATGAGTATTCCCACTCCGTCACTGGATACATTGAAAGCTATTTTAGATGGCAGCGGCGATCGTGAAGTGTCCACCACCATGGTGTTCGTGCGCATTCTCTCGCAGCTGTTAAAAGACAAAGACCTTGGCAGCCGCATTGTGCCGATTGTGCCGGATGAGGCGCGTACCTTTGGTATGGAAGGCTTGTTCCGTCAACTAGGCATTTATTCGGCGGTGGGGCAGTTGTACCAGCCGGTGGATAAAGGTCAGGTGATGTACTACAAGGAAGAGGTCAAGGGTCAGCTGCTGGAAGAGGGTATTACCGAAGCGGGCGCGATGTCCTCGTGGATGGCGGCTGCGACTTCATACAGTCATCATAACCAGCCGATGCTGCCGTTCTATGCGTTTTATTCCATGTTTGGTTTCCAGCGTATTGGCGACTTGGCGTGGGCGGCGGGTGATATCCGCGCGCGCGGTTTCTTGATGGGCGGTACGGCAGGGCGCACCACCCTGAACGGTGAAGGTTTGCAGCACGAAGACGGTCACAGCCATATTTTGGCCGGCACTATTCCAAACTGTCATACCTATGACCCGGCTTACGGCTATGAAATGGCGGTGATTATCCGCGAAGGGATTCATCAGATGGTTGAGCAGCAAAAAGACTGCTTCTACTACATCACTATGATGAATGAGTCCTATCAGCAGCCGGCGATGCCGCAGCAAGACAATATTGAGCGCGATATTATTCGTGGGATGTATTTGCTGGAAGAAGATAAGCGTAAGAGCGAGCTGCATGTGCAGTTGCTGGGTAGCGGTACGATTCTACGTGAAGTGCAGGCCGCTGCTAAAATTTTGCGTGATGACTTTGGTGTCGGTGCGGATGTTTGGAGCGTGACCAGCTTTAACGAGTTACGTCGCAACGGCCTAGAAACAGAGCGCTGGAACAGGCTGCATCCGCGCGAAGAGCCGCGCTTGAGTCATATTGAGGCCTGTTTGCATGAGCGTCGTGGCCCTGTAGTGGCTTCGACTGACTACATGAAGCTCTATGCCGACCAAGTACGCCAGTGGGTGCCGCAAAACACCTATAAGGTGTTGGGTACGGACGGTTTTGGTCGCAGTGACACACGTAAAAAGCTGCGTGACTTCTTCGAAGTGGACCGCTATTGGGTCACCCTGGCTGCTCTGGAAGGTTTGGTCAAAGAAGGACAGCTGGATGTGCAGGTACTGGAAGATGCCATGACCAAATACGGTATCGATGCTAATAAACCCAACCCACTAGACTGCTAAGGAGGACAATAGCGATGACTACTGAATTAATTCGCGTTCCTGATATTGGCACAGGCGAGGGTGAAGTGATTGAAATCCTTGTCAATGTAGGCGATAGCATTGAGGCGGAGCAGGGTTTATTAACTCTGGAATCCGATAAAGCCAGTATGGAAATCCCAGCGCCTACAGCTGGGATTGTCAAAAACATTAAAATTAAACTGGGTGACCGTTTAAAAGAAGGCGATGCGCTGCTTGAACTGGAAATAGATAGCCAAGCAGTTGACAGTTCGGCTGCGAGCTCAGCGGTTGTAGCTGACGAAGCGCCTAAACCCTCTGCAGAGAGTGCAGTGGCTTCTCAGCAAGCGACAGATATTCTTAAAACGCAACACGGTGTCACCACTGAAAGTGGTGCATGCATTAAAGAAGTGAAAGTGCCTGATATAGGCTCTGCCGAGAAAGCCCAGGTGATTGAGCTGCTGATTGCTGTTGGCGATCAGGTAATAGAGGAGCAGTCCCTGCTTACGCTTGAGTCAGACAAAGCCAGTATGGAAATTCCTTCACCGGCCAGTGGCGAAGTCATTGAAGTATTTGCTAAGTTAAATAGCGAAGTAACTGAGGGTGATTTGATTTGCCGTATCCGCATGGATCAGGATGTCTGCGATGTGCTGCAAGCCAGTGTTACCCAGCCTGAAACTGCAGCCGTTGCTGAGCAACTCGTTGATGGCGGTCACGTTTCGGTAGCGCCAGCCAGTCAGCCAAGCAAAGTTGCTAAGCAAGCAGGTCCAGTACATGCGGGTCCTGCAGTACGTAAATTGGCGCGTGAGTTCGGGGTGGATTTAGCCCAGGTGAGCGCAACAGGGCCGCATCAGCGCATTCTTAAAGAAGATGTGCAACTGTATGTGCAAAGCAGGCTAAGTGCAGAAGCAACACCGCAAACCATGCAAGGTGCAGGCATTGCGCCGATACCAGCGGTAGATTTCAGTCGTTTTGGTGAGGTGGAAACTGCGCCAATGACTAGGCTGCAACAAATTGGCGCAGAAAATTTGCACCGCAGCTGGTTGAACGTGCCGCATGTGACCCACTTTGAAGCTGCGGATATTACCGAGCTGGAAGCTTTTCGAATCACGCAGAAAGCGGTGGCTGAACAAGCAGGCACTAAACTTACAGTACTGCCTTTTCTTCTCAAAGCCTGCGCTCATATGCTGAAGGAAATGCCTGAGTTTAATAGCTCGTTGGCACCTAACGGCAAAGAGCTGATCATGAAAAAATACGTCAATCTAGGTTTTGCGGTGGATACGCCGGATGGCCTATTAGTGCCGGTAATTCGTGATGTAGACCAAAAGAGTCTGTTACAGCTAGCGATTGAAGCGGCTGAGTTGGCAGACAAGGCGCGCAATAAAAAGCTCAGCCCAGATCAGATGCAGGGCGGCTGCTTTACTATTTCTAGTTTGGGGCATATTGGCGGTACTGGCTTTACGCCGATTGTGAACACGCCAGAAGTGGCCATTCTAGGAGTGTCGCGTGCGACCATGCAGCCCGTGTGGGACGGTAAGGATTTTGCTCCGCGACTGATGCTGCCGTTGTCGCTATCCTATGATCACCGCGTCATTAACGGTGCTGCTGCAGCACGCTTTAGCAGAAGGCTGAGCGATCTGTTAGCGGAAATACGTAGTTTGTTGCTCTAAGGTAAAGCTTGCCAAGGGAGTTGTTTTTCCTTGGCAAGCTACTTGGCAGTTTATCCAAAAACTTACTTGGTTTTACCAAAGTCTTCATCTAAGGTGCCAGGCTCACCTTCAGCCTTGGGCGCGTAATCTCTGGGTGGTTCCGGCGGCAATTCTTCTTTTTTACTTGGCTTACTGGGTGCTGAAATGCGCTCTTTTACTGAGCCATCAGTCAAACAAGCTAATAGCTTTTCACGTGATTGCTCATCCACAGCTAAGCGCTCGGCTGAATGCAGCATATGTTCCTGCACATTCTGATAACTTTCCGTTAACTTGCTAATCAGCTCAGCGGTGGTGCTGAAGTTGCTGATCACTTCGTTTTGATAGCTATCAAAGCGTTCTTGCAAATCGCTCAGCTGGCTTTGCGTGCTTTTCGGTGATGAGGCTTGCAGTATCCGTGCTAAAATAACGCCGATAATAATGCCGCCAACTAAAGTAAGGGTGGGTATTAACCAGATAGGTAGTGAGTTTTCCACGGGATAGTTTCCTAAGCAAAAAACAGTGTAATTTAATGAAATCTTGTCATAAAGCTTTGCTCAACAAACACTGATGAGCCAGTCTTTAGTGTCAGATTCCTGATTGGGGTTGTGCAGATAATACCCGCAACTACAGTAAATTACATGAATAAAGTCACGGAGTAAGTATTGTTAGTACGTGAAGAAAGATTAATGGTTCCCGGTCCGGCTGGGGACTTGGAAGCCATGTATTTGAATAACGACAGCGCGCAAGGCATTGCGCTGCTCTGCCACCCGAACCCTACTCAAGGCGGAACCATGCTTAATAAAGTGGTTTCCACCATGCAGCGCACAGCGCGGGATCAGGGCTTGGCTACGCTGCGCTTTAATTATCGTGGTACAGGTAAAAGTGCTGGCGCTCATGATATGGAGTCTGGCGAAGTGGATGATGCTGAAACCATGCTAGATTGGCTGCGTCAACGCCACCCGAATAAGCCGATTTATTTGTTTGGCTTTTCCTTTGGTGGTTTTGTGGCAGCAAGTTTGTCTGGACGACTGCAGCAGCGTGGCATTAAAGTTACTCACTTGTGTATAGTTGCCCCAGCCGTAACGCGCTTACAGCTACCGCATGTTATCAGCAGTGATGGGCTATTGACGGTAATACAGCCGCAGGATGATGAAGTGATTGAGCCTGAGCAGGTGTATCAATGGGCAGAGAAACTCTCGCGCAGTCATCAACTGTATAAAGTGCCACACAGTGGGCATTTTTTTCATGGCAAGCTGGTTGAGCTTAAAGAGATTATTTTGCAGCAGGTTTTTGCTGCGCAGTTATAAGAAATCAAAATAATGAAAACAAGAGTATTAACAGGTATTACCACGACAGGAACACCGCATTTAGGTAACTATGCTGGTGCTATTCGCCCTGCTATTGCGGCCAGTAAAGCGGCTGATGTGGAGTCATTTTATTTTCTGGCCGACTACCACTCCCTGATTAAGTGTGATGATCCAGCGCGTATTCAGCAGTCGCGTTTAGAGGTGGCGGCAACCTGGTTAGCCGGTGGGCTGGATACGCAGCGTGCGACTTTTTATAGTCAGTCCGATATACCGGAAATTCCCGAGCTAACTTGGTTGCTAAGCTGTATCGCGGCAAAAGGCTTGTTAAACCGCGCGCATGCGTATAAAGCTGCTGTGGATCAGAATACCGCTGCCGGTGAAGATCCTGACGCGGGCATTACCATGGGGTTGTACAGTTATCCGGTGTTAATGGCGGCCGATATTTTGCTCTTCAATGCCAATCGCGTGCCGGTGGGACGTGATCAGATTCAACATGTGGAAATGGCGCGTGATATTGGTCAGCGATTTAACCATTTGTTTGGCCAAGGGCAAGAAATTTTTGTGATGCCTGAAGCTGCTGTTGAAGAGGATGTAGCGACTTTACCGGGTTTAGATGGGCGGAAAATGTCCAAGAGTTACGACAACACCATTCCATTGTTTTCTTCAGCGAAGGAGCTAAAGACGGCTATTGCGGGAATTGTAACCGACTCAAAACTGCCGGGTGAGGCCAAGGACGCGGACAACTCGCATCTGTTTACCCTGTATCAAGCCTTTGCTAGCCGTGAACAAAGTGCGCAAATGCGCGCGGATTTGTTGGGTGGTTTGGCTTGGGGTGAAGCCAAGCAGCGTCTATTTGAGCAATTGAACGCCCAGCTAAGTGAGCCGCGTGAGCGCTACCATCAACTTATTAGCAAGCCGCAAGAGTTAGAAGATATTTTGCAAGCTGGCGCAGCTAAGGCGCGTAAGATTGCCACACCTTTTATGGCGCAGTTACGCGATGCCGTGGGTTTGCGCAGTTTTTCTCAGGTTCAGGTTGCTGAGCAAGTCAGTAAAAAGAAAGCCAAGAAAACCTCTCGCATCGTCAGCTTCCGCGATGAGCAGGGTTTTCGCTTTCGCGTGCTGGATGCACAGGGTGCGGCAGTGCTGTTGTCAGTTGCCTTTGCCGATGGCCGCAGTGCAGGGCAAGCACTTAAGGCATTACAGGCAGGTGAAGCAGAGCTGAAAGTGGTTGAGCAACACGTTCAAGCGCTGCAAGCCGGAGAGTTAATCGCCCAGAGTGAGAGCTACGCCAGTGTGGCGCAAGCTGAACAGGCACTTGCCTCTGTGCAGCAGGCCATGGCCGCCGACTAAATCGGTGCTTGTTGGAGCGGTTTTTAAGCGCGATTGGTATCCGTCAGTAACAGCTAGATTTAGGCTGGCTGTTACGGCATCGCGCAAAAGCTGCGCTTCTTAAGGCTTGTTATCAGAATTTTGCTCCTTCCAAGGCGCTTGGAAATAGCGGCTGCGGTTAAAGGTTTCGAGCCATTCGGGTTGGTACACCACGAGCGCGCTAATGGCTGTGCCGTTGATAAAGGCTTCAGGGAAGATAACCATGATGACTAGGGCGTAGAAGTCTTCTAGCCATGGAGGGAAGTCAAAAAGACCGTTGCTCAGTAGCACCAAAAAACCTAATGCCGCACAGACTGCAGCTGTAAGAGCAGCGGGGAAAAAACACGAGCAAAAAATATACACAAAAAGGTTTTCAGGACGAAAGCGCTCAACCCAACGTGCTGCCAACTCAGTAATCGCAACAGGTACAATGACCAGCAGCAAACCATTCACGCCAACGGCGATCAATTCAGGTTTGCCAAAAGCTACTAACACCAGCTGGGCAAACAAGCCCGCCAAGATTGCCAGTGGCCAGCCTAGCAATAGAGTAACAGCGGTCATGCCAATAAAATGCACGGATATGCCGCTGGGGAAGTCGCGTCTGAGCAGCCATAATGCACAAAGTACTAAAACTGTACCAAAGAGTAGGTGTTGGCGGCGGCTATCGCTAAACAGCTCAACCCAAGGGGTTTTCCAGATAGCGATTAATAACAGCGGGGCGTAGAGCAGCCAGCCAATCCACAGGCTGAGCTCTGTTAGCAGCATGCTGGCGATCATGTGTGCCTACCTTTGGTTAGAGTGTGCAAACAGAAATGACATCTCGTCTGCTCAGCGTAGCAGAGTTGCGCCTCGGTTGCAGGTTGGTCGTGCGGGCTAGGGCGGCACTGATTTTAGCATTGATTTGTGTGCTTAAGTGTGCGACTTAGACGCACAAGCTTATAGGCAGCGCCGATCTTCGTTTCTATTTTCTTGCTCGGTGGCGCGTCTTAAACGACCTTGGCGGTTTAAAACTAGCTGCCAGTCTATTTGTTGTTTACGGCAAACAAAAAACCGCCCGTTGCTGGCGCTACTCAAACCTGAATTATGAAAAATAATACGCTGCTGGAATCCTGACCACTGCAGCTTTAGTTCAGGTTCATCGAGTGAGTTAATGTGCAGTGGTGGATTTTGATTCGCAGAGCCTGCGACAGCCTCGCGAATTAGCCAGCCTTTTGACCAGTCGCTGTGACAGTCGTTTTGGTCTAATGAACCGCATAATTCAGTTTTAATTCTATGCGTAACCGCCATTGAGCGCGCATGATGGATTGCGTTTTCAACGCTGTGCATAAGGGCTTGTGAGCGGTTTTTGCTAATAAATTCCTGCCAGGCTGGCAGGGCAATTTGAGCCATAATGGCGAGTAAGGCAATGGTTATCAGTAGCTCAGACAGGGTAAAGCCTGCTTGCTTAGTACGCTGCATAATGTAGCCTCCATGCTGATGTAGCGCTCCTTCTTGTGTAAATATAGACCGGCACAAAAGGGTTGCTTGAAAAGCGCAGAGCAGGCTTACTATGCAAAAGAGTAAATTGTTAAAGGAGGCTGGATTATGTCCGCAACCGTTATTATTCCCTGTGCACATTGCGATTCATTAAATCGCGTGCCACAGGAGCGTTTAGCCGATACGCCCAAATGCGGTGTGTGTAATAAAACAGTGCTGAGCGTTAAGCCAATTGACTTAACCGCGGCAAGTTTCGCCAAGCAAATTAAGGGTGATATGCCTGTATTGGTGGATGTATGGGCGGGTTGGTGTGGCCCATGTCGCCAGTTTGCACCGACATTTGCGCAAGCTGCTGAGCAGCTGCAGGGTCAGTGTCGTTTTGCCAAGATTGATAGCGAGGCTGAACAAGGCTTGGCAGGTCAGTTGAATGTACGCTCCATTCCGAGTTTGATTTTATTTAAAAACGGCAAAGAAATTGCCCGACAAAACGGTGCCATGGCTTTACCAAAACTGCTGTTCTGGTTGAATAAACACGGAATATAACCCTTGTTCGCCGCAGATTAGCGTAGTTAACCCAGGTGTAAACCAGCTGGCGGCCATAACTCATACTCGCGCTTGCCGTGCATCCTGCTATCATAGGCGCATGTTATTAAACCTTGCTGGATGATTTTATGAGCAGTGAAAAAACCAACCAATCCTGGGGTGGCCGTTTTAGCGAACCGGTCGATGCCTTTGTAGCTCGTTTTACCGCGTCGGTCGATTTTGATAAGCGTTTATACAAGCACGATATTATGGGATCCTTGGCGCATGCCAAGATGCTGACTCAGGTTGGCGTGCTGAGCGAGCCTGAGCTTAAAGCGATTGAGGACGGCTTAACCGCCATCCAGCAGGAAATCGAAGCGGGCGAGTTTGACTGGCGTGTCGACCTAGAAGACGTGCACATGAATATCGAGGCGCGCCTCACTGAACGCATCGGCATTACGGGTAAAAAACTGCATACCGGGCGCAGTCGTAATGACCAAGTAGCGACCGATATTCGCCTGTGGTTGCGAGATGAGATTGATCAAATATTAGCGGAAATCACCCGCCTGCAAGAAGGCTTGTTGGGCTTGGCCGAGGCTGAAGCGGATACCGTCATGCCCGGCTTTACCCATTTGCAAACTGCCCAGCCGGTGACCTTTGGTCATCATCTGATGGCGTGGTTTGAAATGCTGTCGCGTGACTATGAACGTTTAGTAGACTGCCGCAAGCGTACTAACAGCATGCCTTTAGGCAGTGCTGCTCTGGCAGGAACGACCTATCCGATTGACCGCGCTCTTACTTGTGAGCTGCTGGGGTTTGAAGCCATTTCCGGCAACTCGTTGGATGGCGTGTCGGATCGTGATTTTGCTATTGAGTTTTGTGCCGCCGCCAGCATAGCTATGATGCATATGTCGCGCTTTTCAGAAGAGTTGGTGATGTGGGCTTCAGCGCAGTTTCGTTTTATTGACTTGCCGGATCGTTTTTGCACCGGCAGCTCGATTATGCCGCAAAAGAAAAATCCAGATGTGCCCGAGTTAATTCGTGGCAAAACGGGTCGTGCCTTTGGTGCGCTGGTGGGTCTGTTAACCCTGATGAAAGGTCAGCCGCTGGCTTACAACAAAGACAACCAAGAAGACAAAGAACCTTTGTTTGATGCCGCGGATACGTTGCGCGATAGTTTGCGTGCTTTTGCCGATATGGTGCCCGCGATCAAACCTAGGCGCGAGTTTATGAGAGAAGCTGCGTTGCGTGGTTTCTCTACCGCAACAGACTTGGCCGACTATTTGGTGGGCAAGGGTCTGCCTTTTCGTGATTGCCATGAAATTGTTGGTTTGGCCGTGCGTTATGGTGTGGATCAGGAAAAAGATTTAGCAGAAATGAGTCTAGAAGAACTGCGCCAGTTTAGTGAACATATTACTGAAGATGTGTTTGCGGTGCTGACGTTGGAAGGTTCAGTGAATGCACGCGACCATATTGGTGGTACGGCACCGGCGCAGGTGCGCAAGGCTGTAGCGCGTGGGCGTGAGCTGATAGCGGCACGCTATAGCAGTCGCTAAGTCCAGAGTAAGTAGATGCAGAGGCACATGAATGACAGATAAACCAAGAGATGCACGCTACCAAGTGTCTGCAGATCGTGAGTCGGCGGTGCGTCGCGTCCGCTATGTAGAAACCAACCGTGGTGATGCAGACGAATGTACGCTGTGCCAACTGGATGAAGGCGTTATTGAATCTGCTGCAGGCAGTGCACAGATAGCCAGTGAGTCGCAGGATGAGCAACAGCCAGAAACAGAAGAAGCACAGTTTGTTCGTCAGCAGTTATTTGAGGCCATTGAAAATCAATTGCGCGATAATGATCCACCTTTCGTGCAATCTGTACTAAATAAACTTGTACTAGTTGGGATTGGGCGAGAGGAAGCTGTAGAAATGATGGCGTACATCTTGTCCTTGGAAATACAAAAGACTCTGAGCCAGGACAGTGGTTTTGATCTGCAGAACTACGAAAAAATGTTGCGGGCGCTACCTGACTTGCCCGATGATGAAGATGCATAAAACCGTAGCATTAAGCCACGGTACTGAATTTATTTCGCCACTTAGGAGGCATTATGTCTTGGACTGATGAATTATTCGCTGAGCTGGAAGTGCTGAGCCTATACCCTTTAGAAAGCGCCCAAGAGGGCATCAAGGTTCGCAGCAGCGCCGATCCCATTAAAGTGGCGGCGGTTGAGCGTTTGTTTGACAAAGGCTTGGTGGACCAAAAAGATGGCGGTTATTTGACCTCGCTGGGTTTGGAAGCAGTACGCAACCTCAGCACACTTAAAACAATTCTGACCACTCCCTAGTTATTAGTTATCGGGTATGCCAAGTTACGCAATGTTACTTGGCGTACTCTCGACTTAAATCCATTCCAGGTACCCTCATATTTTAAATAAACATGGCAGAAATTCGTCCCAATATAGATGAAGGCATTGACCGCAAGGATTTAACGCGTTTACAGCAGCGTTTCCTGATGGTTAACAACAAGCGTATCGAGCGTGCTAATTGTACGCTGTCGAGCCGACAACAGTTGGTGCTGCGTCTACTGCCATTATTGCTGCATACCAACCATCCGCTACTACCGGGTTATGTCTCAGGAACAACGCCGGCTGGGTTTACTACCTATGAGCCTAAGCCTGAACTGGTGCAGGAAGCGCAGGGCTTGGCACGCTCTTTTGTCTATCGTCCCGCCCGAGGTTATAACCAAAATCAGCTTTATAGCCTGTTTTTAATGGGCAGTTCAGGCTCGATTGGTTATGTAGAACAAAGTGATATGGATTTCTGGCTTTGTTATGACCCCACGCTGGATCCGCAGTCCGTGGCTGAGCTACGCCGTAAATGCGATGACTTGCAAGTCTGGGCGGCCAGTATGGGCGCTGAAATACATATTTTTTTGATTGATCCACAGCAGTTTGCCTCGGGTGAAAAAGAAGGGCAGTTAACCTCGGATGACTGTGGCACCACGCAGCATTATTTATTGTTGGATGAGTTTTACCGCACCGCTGTTTGGTTAGCTGGACGCACGCCTATTTGGTGGTATGTGCCTGTGTATGAAGAACATAGGTATGCAGAGTATTGCAAAATATTGCTCGATAAACGCTTTGTGCGTGAGCATGAGGTGGTGGACTTGGGCCACTTAGCGCGTATTCCGGCTGGTGAGTTTGTCAGTGCCGGTATGTGGCAGCTGTATAAGGGTATTGAAGCGCCCTATAAATCGTTACTAAAGCTGCTGTTGATTGAGGTGTACGCCTCTGAGTACCCAAACGTTGACTGCATTAGCCTGCAATTCAAGCAAGCTATTTATCAAGACACTATTAATTTTGATGAGCTTGATGCCTATGTGATGCTTTATCGTCGTTTAGCCAAGTATTTAACAGAGCGTGGTGAAAACGAGCGTTTGGAATTAATGCGTCGCTGTTTTTATCTGAAAGTAGAAAAAAAACTCTCCCAAGGGCTTACTCATCGAAATAAAAGCTGGCAGCGCACCCTGTTGGAAAAGCTAACCCAGCAATGGCAGTGGTCAGAAAAAGAGCTGCAGCACTTGGATGGCCGCGATCAATGGAAAACCATGGAAGTACAGGTTGAGCGGCGACTCTTAGTGTCTGAGTTGATGTACAGCTACCGTTTTTTAAGTCAGTTAGCGCAACGGCTGCAAGTGGTCAGTGCGATTAATGCGCGGGATTTGGCCATATTGGGGCGACGCCTGTATGCAGCGTTTGAGCGTAAGGCCGATAAAGTCGAGTTTATTAATCCGGGTATTGCGCCCAACTTAGCCGAAGATACACTCACGCTGGTTGAGTGCTTTGCCGATGATAGGTCAGAGCATTACTGGGCTTTGTATCCCGGGAGCGTGACCCAGCAAAACTGGCGCTACCATACCCCGCTTAAGCGTATGCGCGAGTTGATGGCTTTGTTGGTATGGGCGCACTTTAACGCTGTGGTGGATGCCGGCACGCGTATTAGTGTGCTGACGAGCACCAGCGATCTGCGTGAGCGTGAGCTGTATGGGATTTTCCAAAGTTTACGGCAAAATTTTGCTTTGCCCCTGCGCAAGGTTTCAGAAACTGAGCTGCTGAGCCAGTCGTATCCCGTACGGGTACTGTTGTTGGTAAACGTGGGTGTCGATCCACTGCCTTTGCTCAGTCAGCACAATGTGCACATTGCTACCGAACAAACCAACGTGTTGGATTTTTCTGGGCGACGCGAAAATTTGGTACTGACCTTGGATCATATCGTTATCAATAACTGGAACGAAATGCTGGTGCGGCGTTTTAGCGGTGAAAGTGCTTTGTTGGATTGCTTGGCGGCACTGCTCAATGAGTATGCCAAAACCACAGTGATACCTGATGTGCAGGTGGAGTGTTTCTGCCGTAATCGTGCGCGGGCCATTTCCCAGCGGGTTAGCGAGGTGGTTATTCAGGCTTTTATGCATGCACGTAATTACCCGAGCAGTCGTTACTTGTTGCAGGTGCAGGATTACTTCCAGATTTTAGAGCTTAAAGACGGGGTTGCCAGCCAGCATACAATGCCTAGTCTGGCAAGCCTTGAAACTTATTTGGGGCGTAACCAAGCAGAGTGCCTGCCTTGGCAAATTGATGAATACAGTCTGCAGGGGCATGCCTTAAAGTATATTTTGCCTTTAGCGCAGCCGCATAAGGTGCAGGTGTATTATCGTATCCAGGGTGAAGAAGCAGAGATCTATGTGCTCGACGAGCGCAACAGTCTGTTTAAGCAGCGCCTAGCATTTACCACTGAACAAGCCTTGTTGATGCCCCTGCAACGCTTTTTTACTGCTTTGCAGTATCGCCGCTTTGCTACCGAAGTTATTGAACAGCCGAGCTTTGAGTTGCCGTATCAGCTTGAATACTATCGTTTATGGCCTGACGGTACCTACGCTGTGCAGCGTGTTGAGCCAGCACAACCTGCCTTGTTGGGTCAGGATACGTTTTACTCGGTGCAGGCCATTATTAGTAGTGCTGGCGCGGTGACGCTCTACTGTAATCATCAGGAATTTACCGAGCTTGAATATGGCGACAAGCTGTACGAAAAAGTTGCAGGTACTATTTTGGCGATGCGTCGCTCAGCCGAGCCTTATCCGTGTTATATCACGGATTTGGATTTATCCAGACGCTTGCCCGCCGAAGAGTTGCAAACCGTACGCTTTTTAAAGAAAAAAGCGGAGCTGGAGCGGCGACTCAATACAGCGATGCAAACCTTTGTTTAAACGGATTCTCTGCTGTTTATAGTGGTGGGAAATCGAGCGCAACTTCTGCTTGTTCAGCAAAGATTTTGTTGAGCATGGCGTCTAAATATAGCTGCTCTGTAGCGCAATACCAGCGTTGCTCAGTGTGCAGGTAATCAAAATGAAATCCACCACTGCGTGCGGCTAACCACAGTTGTTTAAGGGGTTCTTGACGGCTGAAAATCAGCTGACTGCCGTTGATGAAAGTAATGGTTAATACGCCGCCTTGATTTTCTATATCTAAATCGAGTTCGGATTCATCAAACAAATCTTCTAGCTGCTCTTGTAACGTATCAATCAGATCATGAAATTGGCTTGAATTTAGGGACATTGGCTTTTCCTCGGGCAGGCTCTGAATGGTACAAAGCTGCTAAACTAAAAATTAGTCAAGAACTTGCGGTGTGGGTATACTCGCAACAATTTATCGCAACAGTATAGGATGTTCCAGATGAAACGCCTTGCGCTTTCTTTTATTAGCTTGATTGCAATTTGCGCCGTGCTCAGTGGTTGTGGACAAAAAGGGCCACTGTATGATCCTGAAGACGAAAAAGCAGCCCATGAACATCGCCGCGATCGTTATGAGTTATAGGATATTAATGTGAGTCAATTTGAGTATCGTGACGGTCTGCTATACGCCGAAGATGTAGCCTTGACCGAAGTGGCCAAGAAGTTTGGCACGCCTACTTATGTGTATTCCCGCGCTCATTTAGAGCAGCAATACAACAGCTACGCCGATGCGCTGGCTGGTATGCCGCATTTGGTATGTTTTGCCGTAAAAGCCAACTCTAATTTAGCGGTTTTGAACGTGTTGGCACGACTAGGTGCTGGTTTTGATATTGTTTCTGGTGGCGAGTTAGAGCGTGTGCTGGCTGCCGGTGGGCAAGCCAATAAGATAGTGTTTTCAGGTGTAGGTAAAACTCGAGCAGAGATGCATCGTGCGCTACAGGTGGGAATTCATTGCTTTAATCTGGAGTCATTGGACGAGCTTGAGCGACTGCAAGAAGTCGCCGCTGAGTTGGGCGTGCAGGCGCCAGTCTCGGTACGCGTCAATCCCGATGTTGATGCGGGTACGCACCCCTATATTTCTACGGGTCTTAAAGACAATAAGTTTGGGATTGCCATCCATGAGGCAGAGGCGGTTTATCAGCGCGCGGCACAGCTGCCGAACATAACTATTTTGGGTGTGGATTGCCATATTGGCTCACAGTTAACCAGTCTTGAGCCCTTTTTAGATGCACTTGAGCGCGTGCTTATCTTGGTTGATCACCTAGCTGAATTAGGCATTAACATTGAGCATCTTGACTTGGGCGGTGGCTTGGGTGTGCGTTATCGCGATGAAGAACCGCCCTGTGCTGGTGATTACATTGCTCAAGTTAGACAACGCTTGGCAGGTCGTCAGCTAACCCTTATTTTTGAGCCTGGTCGTTATATCGCGGCCAATGCCGGTGTCTTGCTCACGCAGGTAGAGTATTTAAAACATGGCGCTGACAAAGACTTTGCCATCGTTGATGCGGCGATGAATGATTTGATTCGCCCTGCCTTGTATGAAGCCTGGATGGATATCAAGCCCGTGCAGCCGCGCCAAGGCACGCCACGCCATTATGATGTGGTGGGGCCGGTGTGTGAAACAGGTGATTTTCTGGGTAAAGACCGCCCGCTTTGTCTGCAAGAAGGCGATTTGCTAGCGGTGTGCTCGGCTGGTGCGTATGGTTTTGTGATGGCCTCGAATTACAACAGTCGCGGCCGTGCTGCTGAAGTGATGGTCGATGGTGAGCAAATGCAGGTTGTGCGTCAGCGTGAAACCATCGCTGAGCTCTATGCCAATGAGAGTTTGCTACCGGAGTAAATATGTTACTACGCTTTAGCAAAATGCATTGTCTGGGCGATGATTTGATGCTGGTTGAACTACTCAGTCAGCATGCGTTTATCAATCCTCGCCAAGTACAACAGTGGTCATCGCGCGCACGTGGCGTAGGCTTTAAGCGTTTTGTGCTGATCGAGGTGCCGCGGCAACCGGAGGTGGATTTTAGCTGCCGCGTATATGCACAAGACGGCACGGAACTAGATTGCTCCTTTGTCGACCTATGCTGTGTGACTCGTTTGCTAATGGAAAAAAAGCTTACTACACAGCCTGAGCTTAGATTCGATACCCGCACCGGACAGCAAAACACATGCTTATCAATTGATGGTTGGGTGAGCGTCGAATACCCGCTACAAAACTTTACCCAACTAGAATTTGCACAAAGCTGGCAGGTTGATCTGGGTGAAAACTATCAAGACACCAATCTAGCAGCAGCGCTATCTGTTAAACAGCAGGACGGGCAGCACAATAAGCTGCGTCTTGAATTAGTAAAGGATGAACTCAGCCTTAGCCTGTGTTTTGAACAGCAAAAAGTAGAGTTGCGCGGCTTGGCTACGCGTACTTTTGAAGGACAGATTAGGATATGACTGATACCCAAGGTGAAGTGAAAATACTGGACGATGCGCTAGTGGCTGATTATCTGCGCCGGCATCCGCATTTTTTTCTAGCACAGGATGATCTGCTGGCAGATTTAAAAATACCTCATGCGCGCGGTACATCGGTGTCGCTGGTTGAACGGCAATTGGCTGTTTTGCGTCAACGTGGCTTGGACATGCGCAGTCGTTTAACACAGCTGCTCGAAGTGGCCAGAGATAATGATCGCTTATTCCAGTTAACCCGTGATTTAACCTTGCAGTTATTGGAAGCGGACAATTTAGAAACCTTAGTTGCTGCATTAGAAGACAGTTTGAAACAGAAGTTTCAGGTGGAATTTGTCGGTCTAGTTTTTTTTGCGCAGGAACCTTTAGCCGTGGGCCGCACAGAGACCTTGGCTGATGCGCAAAAGAAAATCTCGGGTTTATTGGTGGGCACGCCTGTTAGTGGTGCATTGCGTGAGTCTGAGCTGCAGTTTTTATTTGGTGAGCAGCAAGCGCAAAGTATCCAGTCGGCTGCAGTTATCAGTATTGCCCATAAAGAAAAGCTAGGAGTTTTAGCGTTAGGCAGTGAAAACCCGCAACAGTACAGCAACGCGGTAGATACTTTGTTTTTAGACTATATTGCTCAGGTTGTCGCGCGCTTATTGCCTGCGCTGTTAACGAACTCCAAGGGTTAAGATGCAGGCGCAGGTGGAGCAGTTTCTCGGCGCGCTAGTGGCGCAGCGTCAGCTATCTGCTCACACCCATAGCGCGTATCGAAACGATCTCAACCAGCTGCTTGCATGGTTACAGCAACAAGCAATCACCGACTGGCAGCACCTTGAACCTATGCAGGTGCGTGCATGGATGGCTGAACTGTATCGTACTGGGCATGCGGTGCGCAGCATCACGCGTAAACTCTCGGCAGTGCGCAGTTTTTATCAGTATTTAATTGTAGAGGGCATGGCGAAAAACAATCCCGCACAAGGGGTTCGTCCGCCGCGTGGTGAAAAGCGTCTGCCCAAAACTTTAGACGTCGACCGAGTCGATCAGTTTCTTGAGCAACTGCCGCAGCAAACGCCGATAGAAAAGCGAGACTGCGCGATCTTGGAATTATTGTATTCCTCTGGTCTGCGCTTGGCTGAGTTGGTGGGGTTGGATATAGCAGAGCTGGATTTGGCACAAGGCTTGGTTAAGGTATTAGGTAAGGGTAATAAAGAGCGTATTCTTCCCGTTGGCCGGCAAGCACGAATCGCCTTGCAAAGCTGGTTGGATGTACGTGAGCAATTAGCCAAGGATACAGCAGCGGTTTTTGTCGGCGCGCGCGGACAGCGTATTAACCCTTCGGTGGTGCGTGAACAGATTAGGCGCGCCGGTAGCTCAGAGCTGGGGCAGCATGTGCACCCGCATATGCTACGCCACTCGTTTGCCAGTCATGTATTAGAGTCTTCGCAAGATTTGCGCGCGGTGCAGGAAATGCTTGGGCATGCCAATATCAGCACCACGCAGATCTATACGCACTTGAATTTTCAACATCTAGCCCAGGTTTACGATCAAGCACATCCACGTGCTAAGCGCAAAAATAAGCCTGAGTAACGGGGTTTTTGCCCAGCTGAGTAACCCTGCTTGCGACAAGCTTTGCTCACGTCACACAGCACACAACTTTTCCGGGGCGTGCTAATCATTAATCGCTTGATAGTGTAAGATAGCTACATCTTTAACAGAGCTTTTATACTCATATTTATGAATATACTCATTGTAGGCCCAAGCTGGGTTGGCGATATGGTGATGGCGCAGACATTGTTTATGTGTTTAAAGCAGCGTCACCCAGACTGCAGTATTGATGTACTCGCTCCCGAGTGGAGTCGACCTATTCTTGAGCGTATGCCTGAAGTGCGACAGGCACTCAGTTTTCCCCTAGGTCATGGCGTGCTCGATATCCGCGCGCGTCGGCGTATTGGTCAGCAGCTTAAGGGACAATATCAACACGCTATTTTACTGCCCAATTCCTTGAAATCTGCGTTAACCCCTTTTTTTGCTGGTATTCCCTTGCGTACCGGCTGGAAGGGCGAAATGCGCTATGGGCTGCTCAACGATCTGCGCACGCTGGATAAACAGCGTTACCCGCTAATGATTGAGCGGTTTATGGCCTTGGCCTATGACAAAAATATGGAACTGCCCAAGCCTTATCCGCGTCCACATCTGAACGTTATTGCAGAGAATCGAGATGCTGCGCTACGAGCATTTAAGTTGACCACCGAACAGCCCGTTTTGGCGCTCTGTCCAGGTGCTGAGTTTGGTGAAGCCAAACGCTGGCCGGCAGAACACTATGCTCAGGTTGCCGAGCACTATATTCGTCAAGGCTGGCAGGTGTGGATTTTTGGTTCTAAAAAAGATCATCCAGTAGGTGAGGAAATTCGAGCCCTACTTATTCCAGGTTTACGTGAAGAAGTGGCTAACTTAGCTGGAGAAACCTCTTTAGCGCAGGCTATCGATCTTATGTCCTGTGCGGGCGCCGTAGTGAGCAACGATTCCGGTTTAATGCATGTTGCAGCCGCGTTAAATTTACCTTTGGTGGCAGTCTATGGCTCGACCTCGCCCGATTTCACTCCGCCGCTTGCTGAGCAGGTGGCGATAGTACGCACGGGAATTGAATGCAGCCCCTGTTTTGACCGCACCTGCAGATACGGCCATTACGACTGCCTACGCCTGTTACCGCCGTCGATGGTTATTGATGCACTAACCAAATTGGTAGGCGTTCCTGTTATGTTGCAGGAGTTAGACGGCTAGTGCGCGTACTCTTAATTAAAACCTCCTCCATGGGTGATGTCATCCATAGCCTGCCTGCGCTGACTGACGCGCAAGAGGCCATCCCGGGAATTCGCTTTGACTGGGTAGTAGAAGAAGGCTTTACCGATATTCCGGCGTGGCATCCTGCGGTAGATAGAGTTATTCCAGTGGCGATTAGACGCTGGCGTAAAAACCTGTGGCGTACTTGGCGCAGTGGCGAGTATCGTGCTTTTAAACAAACACTTAAGCAAGCCCAGTACGACCTAGTGCTGGATGCGCAGGGTTTGAGTAAAAGTGCTTGGCTGACGCGCGGCTTGTCAGTACCCGTTGCTGGATTGGACCGCGCCAGTGCGCGAGAACCTTTGGCCTGCTTATTCTACGACCGCTGCTATACAGTCAACCCGCAATTGCACGCCGTTGAGCGTGTACGTTTGCTGTTTGCGCAAGCGCTGGGTTATCCCAAGCCCGACACGGTTGGTGACTATGGTTTAGATCGCCAACAAATCGCACGGCGGTGTGTGGATGTGCCGAGCGAGCCTTATTTAATGCTGTTACACGGTACAACTTGGCCGAGCAAACATTGGCCAGAAGCACACTGGCGCACTTTGGCGCAGCACTATAACGCACAGGGGTTGAAGGTTTTATTGCCATGGGGAAATGCCACTGAGCAGCAGCGGGCAGAGCGTATTGCCGCTGATTTGCCCAGGGTACAGGTGCTGCCAAAACTGAGCATCGCGCAAGTAGCGAGTTATTTAGCCGGTGCCAAAGCCTGTGTGGCCGTGGATACAGGGCTGGGACATTTAACCGCCGCCTTGGCTACGCCCTGTGTGTCTTTATATGGCCCAACCCGGCCTGAGCGTGTAGGGGCTTATGGTGAAAATCAAATTCATCTGTGTGCGACTGGTCCTTATGCGGGCAAGGGCGACAAAGAGCAGCCCTGTTTTGATGGGCTAGGTCCAGAGCAGGTAATCCAAGCATTAGCGCATTTAGAAAACACAGAAGACTGTTAAGTTATGCAATTAGCTTTTGTTTTATACAAATATTTCCCTTTCGGTGGTTTGCAGCGTGATTTTTTACGCATCGCCCTTGAATGCCAAAAGCGTGGCCATAGCATTCGTGTGTATACGCTGAGCTGGCAGGGCAATATTCCAGAGGGTTTTGATGTGCGCGTAGCGTCCATTAACAGCCTGTTTAACCATCATAAATACGCTAAATTCCAACGCTGGTGGCAAGCCGATATAGCGCAGAACCCAGTCGACCGCGTGGTGGGCTTTAACAAAATGCCCGGGCTAGATGTGTATTACGCAGCCGATGCCTGCTATGAAGATAAAGCTCAAAATCAACGCAATCCCCTGTACCGGATGTGGGGGCGTTACCAGCATTTTTATAATTACGAAAAAGCAGTATTTGAGCCGAGTGCGCAGACGCAGATTTTGATGATCTCAGCGCAGCAGCAGCCTTTGTTTGTCAAACATTATCAAACCCCTGCAGAGCGCTTTCACTTATTGCCGCCGGGTATTAGCCGCGATCGCCAAGCTCCGCCTAATGCAGCCGACATTCGCCGCGGCTTTCGCCAAGAATTCAAACTGGCTGATGATGATTTGTTGGTGCTGCAAATAGGCTCAGGCTTTAAAACCAAAGGGCTGGACCGTAGCTTAAAAGCCATGGCCAGCTTGCCGGAGGCCATCAAAAAGCGTACCCGACTGATTGTGATTGGGCAGGATGATCCCAAGCCGTTTTTGGTGCAAATACAAACTCTAGGTATTGCTAAGCACGTCAGTATTTTAAAGGGCCGTGATGATATTCCACGTTTTCTATTAGGTGCCGATATGCTCATACATCCAGCCTATAATGAAAATACCGGTACCGTGCTGTTAGAGGCGCTAGTGTCTGGCTTGCCGGTGTTAGTGACGGATATCTGCGGTTATGCTTATTACATAAAAGAGGCCGACTGCGGTCAGGTGTTGAGTAGTCCTTTCGCGCAGAAAAAACTTAATCAAACGTTGGTGCAGATGCTGGAAAACTCCGAGCAGCGCAAAGTCTGGGCGCAAAATGGGTTAAACTACGCGCAAAATGCCGATCTGTACTCCATGCCAGAGCGTGCCGCGGATGTGATTTTAAATGTAGCAGCGCAACCATTGCGCGATTGAATGCCTAGCAATAGGTTACTTTCAGTAAATAACAAGGTAGCGTCCCTAATGAAACCCTTTTTAGCCGAACCCTTTGCCAGCCTATGGGCACAGCAAGACATATTTACTGCCGCTGAAGCCTTGCAGGGCGAGGTGTATCGCGAACTGGAAGGGCGGCGTACCCTGCGTACCGAAGTGGGCGGACACGGCTATTTTGTCAAAATTCATCGCGGTGTAGGCTGGGGTGAGATTTTTAAAAACCTGCTCACTGCTAAGCTGCCGGTGCTCGGTGCGCGTAACGAATGGTTAGCTATCGAGCGCCTCAAACAGGTTGGCGTCGACACCATGACCGCGGTGGCCTTTGCCGAGCGTGGTAGCAATCCAGCCAAACAGCATTCCTTTATTATCACCAAAGAATTAGCACCGACCATTAGCCTAGAAGACTACTGCATGGATTGGCCACACAATCCGCCTTTGCCAGCCATCAAACACGCACTGATTAAGCGCGTTGCTACCATGCTCGGCACCATGCATCGCGCCGGGGTGAATCATCGCGATTGTTATATCTGCCACTTTCTTTTACACACGGATAAGCCCATGCAGGGGGATGACTTCAAGTTGTCCTTGATTGATTTGCATCGGGCGCAAACACGTAACGCGACGCCGCAGCGTTGGCGTAACAAAGATCTAGCGGCCCTGTATTTCTCCGCCTTGGATATAGGCTTAACCCAGCGCGATAAGCTACGTTTTTTAAAGAGCTATTTTGTCCAACCCTTGCGCCAAGTCTTGCAGGATGAGGCGCAGTTGTTGAGCTGGCTTGAGGTCAAAGCAGACCAGCTCTATGAGCGCAAGCAGCGCTACGGGGATGCGCTCTGATGTCTGATTGGTATTTGCATTCTGACTATCAACATCTAAGAGAAGAGTTTGGCAGCTTGGAGATGGTGTTTAATCTGCAAGGCGAGCGTGTCACCCACGACTCCATTTCTGAGGTTATACGCGTCAGTCGCGCGGCAGTGGTGTTTTATGTTAAGCGCTACCGTCGCGCCATTAGCTGGCGCAAGTACTTACCGCGCCAACGCATACAGGCTGAGTGGGAAAATTTAGAGTATTTTGCTAGCTGGGGCATTCCCACCGCACAGGTTATCGCCCATGGTTTGCAGCGCCGCGCCGGTGCATTTGTGCGCGGGGCGATGATTACTAAAGAAATTCCTAATACGACGGACTTGGCTGCTTTGGCTCATGACGGCAGCCCGTTATTGCAGGATAATCACTGGGTGCACAGCGTTAGCCAGCAAGTTGCAGGTTTTACCCGTGCAATGCACCAACAGGGTTTTGTACATAATGATTTAAAGTGGCGCAATATATTGGTCGATGAAGCTGGCGCAGCCTATTTAATTGACTGCCCAACCGGTGGTTTTTGGTGGGGACCCTTTCTGCACTATCGAATTATCAAAGATCTAGCCTGCTTAGATAAAGTGGGTAAATATCATCTGAGTCGTAGCCAGCGTCTGCGCTTTTATTTGCAGTATAGTCAGCAGCAACGTCTTACCCCTACGGATAAAAAACGTATCGCTAAGATTATTAGTTTTTTTGCTGGGCGTGAATAAAGCGGTTTGGTTGTTTACAGGGCTAGGCGCAGGTCGCACAGAAGGCGTAACCCCACTATAATGCACGACTCTAAAAAGAGGATATGTCTTGCAGGATTATACAGACCCTAATCTTGAGCCATTACTAGCCGAGCATCAGCTAAATGATTTTGCGGCACTGTGGGCGCTGCAACTTGAAGCCGTAGATGTGCCCAACACTGAACGTGGCGGCTGGAGCAGCGTGGCGCGATTACAGCTCGGGGATCAGGGTTTGTATCTTAAGCGACAAATCAATCATCTGCCCCGCAGCTTTCGCCACCCCCTAGGCGAGCCAACCTTTGCGCGTGAGTTTCGCACCATACAACAGTATCAACGCTTGGGTATTCCCGCCTTAAAAGCAGCTTACTTTGCACAGCGCAAGGTTGGGAGCGAGCAGCGTGCCATTCTGATTACCTATGCGTTAGATGATTGGCAGGATCTGGATGATTGGTTTGAGCAGTGGCCAGAGCTGAGCCCGGCGGAACAAAAAGGCATTATCCACGCCTGCGCGCACTTAGCGAAAACCCTGCACGCTGCGGGACAGATGCACGGCTGTTTTTACCCCAAGCATATTTTCCTGCAACGCACAGACGCGTATAACTTTACCGCACAGTTGATTGATTTAGAGAAAACTCGCCCTCTGTTGTTAGGGCAGCGCGATCGTATTAAAGATCTTGAAACGCTGGTGCGCCGTTCACAGCGTGTATGGGGCGCAGAGCAGTGGCGTGATTTCTTGCGCGCCTATTTAGACGATGGCCCCGCGGTTGAAAACTGGCTGAAGCGTTTACAGGCACGGCGCAAAGATAAGGAAAATCGCGCATGAATAGCTCGCTTTTACAGGGAAGAAGCCCCAGCTTGCCCCTAACTTTGGGGCTGCATACCGGCGATAAGCTGGTTATTACTCAGTGGCTGCGCGTATTACCAGAGCAACGTTATGTCGGTCGGGCGACTTGGCAAGGGCGCAGTGTTTTAGCCAAGCTGTTTATTGGTACAAAAGCCCAGCGGCATTTTCAGCGAGAGTTAACGGGCGTGCAAAGTTTGGCGCAGCAGCAGTTAAAAACTCCACAGTTATTGGCCAGTGATTTTGATGCCGCTTTTGGTGGCTGGATTTTATTTGAATATTTAGCAGACGCGCAAAGCCTTGAACAACAATGGCAGCAACATGCCGCTGAGCCCATGCTCAGCACCGCGCAAGAAAAAGTCTTAGCCCAAGCTCTCACCAGTATTGCACGCATGCATGCACAAGGACTGTGGCAAAAAGACATTCATCTGGATAACTTTCTGTTGCATAATCAGCAGCTGTACATCATTGATGGCGGCGCTATTGCTCAGCAAACGCTGGGGCAGCCGATTAACCAAGAAGCGGCACTAAAGAATTTGGCGGTGTTTTTCGCGCAATTGCCACGAGCACTCGAGGCCCATGTGCATGACCTATTAACCCATTACATGCAAATCAACACCACTCATAAGCTGCCGTTGCAAGAGTTACACAGCAAAACTCAACAGGTACGTGACTGGCGCGTTAAAGATTACCTTAAAAAAACCGCGCGAGATTGCAGTCTGTTTAGTGTGCGTAAAAATAGTCGAGGCATTACCGCCGTTCAGCGTAGCTATTTGGCAGAAATTGAGCCGTTGCTGGCTAATCCAGATAAGCTTATCGAGCAAGGACATATCTATAAAACAGGCGGTGCAGCGACAGTTGCACGGGTAGAGCACGGCAATAAAAGCTGGATTATCAAACGCTATAATATTAAAAATATGGCGCATTGGTTAAAACGCTGCTGGCGGCCAACCCGTGCGTGGCATAGCTGGCAAGCAGCGCATCGCTTGCAGCAGTTGGAAATTCCTGTTGCCAACACCATTGCGGTCAAAGAGCAGCGTACGCTGGGGTTGCGCCGAACAGCATGGCTGGTGACCGAATATTGTGGCGAACAAGACTTAATTGCTCGCTTTCAGCCCTATATTGATACTGCCCAAGTGCCTGAAGCAGATTTAACGGCGCTGCAGTTGCTGCTCAAAAGTATGATTCGCGAAAAAATCAGTCACGGAGATCTAAAAGGACATAACATTCTCTGGCATAATGGCCGTTGTTTATTAATTGACCTAGACGCGGTGCGTGCGCATACCTGTCCGCGCAGCTTTGCACGTGCATTCAGTCGCGATCGTGCACGCTTATTACGCAATTGGCCGCAAGAGAGCCCGTTGTATAAATTATTAGATCAGCACTTACCACAGCTGCTCGACAACTGAATTGAAGACTAAGAGGCAAAAAAGACCCATGGCACTGACTATTCTTGGCCTATCTGGCGCACTCAGCCATGACCCATCGGCAGCGTTATACATTGATGGAAAACTGATTGCTGCTGTGGAGGAAGAGCGTTTAGTACGCGACAAGCACGCAAAAAACCGCATGCCCTACGAATCCGCTAAATTTTGCTTAGAGCAAGCCGGAATCACGCCAGACGATGTGGACGTGGTCGCCATCCCTTTTGCGCCTATCAGTATTTTTGAAAAAGCCCGTTGGCATTACGCCAAGCGCTACTGGTACGCGCCGGATCGTGCTTTAGATGCTATTTTAATGGGCAATCGCCGCTACCAGCGTTATTACAAAAAAATCCAATGGTGCCTACAGCAACTAGGTTTTGACTTAAAAAAAGTTACCATTAAACCTGTTGAGCACCATCTGGCTCACGCAGCCAGTGCTTATTTGTGCTCAGGTATCAAAGAAAAAACCGCCATCATGGGTATTGATGGTAAAGGTGAGTACGCCACCACTTTTTTTGGTTATGGCGAAAACGGCAAAATCCATAAAATTAAAGAGTTCTACGATCCAGACTCATTGGGCGGCCTTTACGGCGCTTTGACCGAATTTCTTGGTTTTGAAATGCTTGATGGCGAGTTTAAAGTGATGGGCATGGCACCTTATGGTGACCCGACTCTTTATGATCTAAGCCGCTTAGCGAAGTTTGAAAACGGCGAGCTCGTTGTTAATACGGACTACGTTAACGTGGTGGGCGTGCGTCGCTATAAGGAAAAGGGCAAGGGTTATTACTTCTCGCCTAAGCTGATTGAATGGCTTGGGCCCAAGCGCGAAGGTGATATCGCTGACGAACCCTACATTCACTATGCTGCCAGCGTACAGGCACTGTTTGAAAAGTTATCGTTAGAGATGATGGAATACTATCTAGGTGATATTTTGAAAGAAACAGGGCGTATTGCCTTTGCAGGTGGCAGTGCACTGAACGTAAAACTCAATCAAAAAATTATTGCTCGGGATGATGTAAAAGAGCTGTTCGTACAGCCGGCCGCGGGCGATGCGGGTACAGCTGTGGGTGCGGCGGCTTACGTTTCGCAGCAGCGTGGCGTGCCAGTGGAGAAGATGGAGCATGTTTACCTTGGTCCTTCCTACACCAATGAAGAGGTGATTGCTGCCTGCGCCAAACATCCGGGGCAGCCCCAGTGGCAAAAGATTGATAACGTGCCTGAGCATATTGCTAAAATTATGGTGGAAGGCAATCCAGTGGCGTGGTTTCAAGGTCGTATGGAGTTTGGTCCGCGTGCGCTAGGTGGTCGCTCCATTATTGGTTGCCCAAGTATTCCGAATGTAGCTAATCGAATTAACGAGCAGATTAAATTCCGCGAACGCTGGCGCCCATTCTGCCCATCTATGCTCGATACTGTAGCGGCGCAAATGCTGAAAGTGGATCATCCCTCACCTTTTATGACCTTTACTTTTGAAGTCAGTGACGAGTGGAAAGAACGCGTACCCGAAGTGGTGCACGAAGACGGCACCTCCCGCGCACAAGTGCTTGAGCGTCAATACAACCCCCGTTGGTACGACCTAATGCTAGAGCTGGAAAAACTCACCGGCAATGGCGTCTCACTCAACACCTCTTTAAACCGCCGCGGCGAAGCCATGGTCTGCTCACCGAAAGACGCCTTGGATATGTTCTATGGCTCGGATCTGCAGTACTTGATTATGGAAGATATTTTGGTGGTGAAGGAAGGCCGGACTGATGAGCAGTCGTAACGATGAGCAAAATACTGCAGAACAATGGGTTCTGCAGTTTAGCCATGGTTATGATGGCCCTTTTCTTGACTGTTCACGGCAATACGCGGTGTTGTTTAAAGATACGGACTATAAAGTTTGCACGGTGTATTTAACGGGCGAACCTAGTGATGAGGTCGTGCAGGGCAGTGCTTCGGATGAAGTAATTTTCTTAAATTACAGCAGCAAACAAGTGCGCGGCCTTAAACTGGCTGCTATTAAAGACTTTAAAAAAATTGTAGCTAGCCGTAATTTTAAATTTTGTATTGCCCACCGATTTAAGCCTATTTACATCGCGCTATTTGGCTCGAAACTACCTGTAATCGGCGTTCACCACGCTTTTGGCGACTACAAGCGTCGCTCAAGACAAGTTCTGGCTAATTTTTTCCGCCAGCGCTTGCGCTTGCTTGGGGTATCTAATGCAGTGCGCGATGATATGCGCGCAAGCTTGCCTAAGTTTAAACCTGAACATATCGAAACCCTCTACAACCGCATCGACGTTGAAGCGGTACAGGCTGAGCAAGTAAGCCGTGAAGAAGCACGCGAGTATCTTAACTTGCCGCAGGACGCTTGGATTGTTGGTAATGTAGGGCGGTTGCACCCAGATAAAGACCAAACCACGCTGATTAAAGGCTTCGCCAAGGCGCTACCGGAATTACCAGCAGGCAGCTTGCTGGCTATTATGGGGAGCGGTCGCTTAGAGCAGCAGCTTAAGCAGTTAGCACATGAACTAGGCGTGTCTGGTAGCGTGCGCTTTTTAGGTCAAGTATCCAATGGGAGGCGTTACTTTAAGGCCTTTGACCTCTTTGCCCTGACCTCCGATCATGAGCCCTTCGGCATGGTGCTGTTAGAAGCCATGGCAGCAGGTGTGCCGGTGATAGCGACGGACTGTGGTGGAGCGAAGGAGGTGGTGGAGTGTGCAGATAATCGGTTTGCTCTTGGCAATGTAGAACAGTTACAGAAACTGCTGATACGTGGTGCTGAAACAATACAGAGTGTTGGTATTGCACACAACTTTACCGGTAGAGGCGCTAGTGAAAAATACACGCAATTAAGCAAGATTTGGTTGGAGTCCTTAGTTTGATGCGAGTGCTCAACCTGATGTGGTCTTCTCAGCCAGAGTTTCAGTCGGTGCATCGTGTTATGGCTAGTGTCATGCGTTGCTTACAGCCCAAGACTGTAGAGCATTGCTTTCTCATTGGTGAGCCTGAACAGCAGCTATTGCTTAATCCCGCTTCTTCCTTAAAGGTTAGTAAAAGACAAGCTAAGAAATGGTTGTTGCGCTGGAGGTTGGGGCAGAAACTCAAGCAAAAAATTACCAGTATTACGCCTGATATAGTGTTTATTGACGGGCTGGGCGTGGCGAGACTAGTACTGCCGCTGCTGGTTTTTTTCCCTAACTGTCGAGCACTGATTTATTTTCATGGGCAAACACGCTTTAAAAAAAATGATTTAAAACTGTTCGCTTCTGTTAAGGCTGATCAGTTAAGAATGATTGCTGTTTCTAGTGATTTGGCTTACAGCTTGCGTGAACAAGTCAAAGGCATTGAGGTTTTGGCAATACCTACGTTTCTTGACTTGCCAGTTGCAAAACCCAGAACGCCAAGAGAAGAAAAAGTGTTGCGGCTTGGAGCCATAGGTAGGTTGGTTGCTGATAAGAACTTTGCCTTGTTGGTTGAGGCAATGTCGTTACTAACGTGTTCAGAGCATAAAATAACCTTGCAGATTGCGGGTGAAGGTGAGGAAGCTAATGCGCTGCGTGAGCAGGTAGAGACTTTGCAGCTGGGAAGTTCGGTGTGTTTGTTAGGGCAGCGAGAAAATATCGAAAGCTTCTACCAACAAATTGATGTGCTGTTGGTGCCATCACTACAAGAAGGGCAGGGTTTGGTAGTGCAAGAGGCCTTGCACTATGGGGCTGCAGTAATCTGCACTGATTTGCCGGTGTTTCGCGAACAGTTAGCTGACTCTGGGTACTATCTGTCAGCAACATCAGCGCAAGAGTGGGCGAATGCTATTTTAAGTATGTATCCAGAACAATTAAAAACCATGCTCAATAATCAGCGCTATGCTTATGCGCAGTTTTGCAGTATGGGAAACTTTCGTGCGCGTCTTGAGACGGCAGTGTTTGCTGGAAACTTTGGTGGGAAGACATGCAAATAGAGGTTGTTTTGCTATCTGGTACGCTAAAGCTCTCTGGTTCTA
>JALOAC010000073.1 GCA_023228985.1 Thiopseudomonas sp.
TTTGGGGATCTACGCAATTATCGTCACAAAACACAAGTCCCGCAGGGCACTGGCATAAACCATTGCTACACATTTTCCCGCCTGTACACTGCTTACCACCACAATTCCCTGCCGTAGCACCGCAGTAGCGATTATCCGTTAAAGGAGCGATGCACTGGCCACCACAAAGAACCTGCCCACTCAAGCAAGTAGCTGAACAAGTCCCGCCAGAACAAACCTTACCGCTCTCACATCCCTTACCATTACAATTCCCTGCCGTTGCACCGCAGTAATTATTATTCGTTAGGGGATCTACGCAATTCCCGTCACAAAACACAAGTCCCGCAGGGCACTGGCATGCACCATTGCTACACATTCGCCCGCCTGTACACTGCTTATTCGCGCAATCTCCTTCCGTAGCACCGCAGTAACGGTTATCAGTTTTGGGATCGATGCACTGTTCGTTGCACAAAACCTGTCCGCTCAAGCAAGAAGCAGAGCAAATCCCAGCAGAACAAAACATGCCGCTTGCACACTGCTTATTCTCGCAGTCCCCTGCCGTTGCACCGCAGTAATTATTATTCGTTTGGGGATCTACGCAATTTCCGTCACAAAACACAAGTCCCGTAGGGCACTGGCATGCACCATTGCTACACATTTTTCCGCCTGTACATCCATTACCCGCGCAATTCCCTGGCGTAGCACCGCAGTAACGATTATCGGTTTTGGGATCAATGCACTGGCCGCTGCACAAAATCTGACCGCTCAAGCAAGAGGCAGAGCAAATCCCAGCAGAACAAAACATGCCGCTTGCACACTGCTTATTCTCGCAGTCTCCTTCCGAAGCACCGCAGTAGCGGTTATCCGTTAAAGGATCGATGCACTGGCTACCGCACAAAACCTGACCGCTCAAACAAGAGGCAGAGCAAATCCCAGCAGAACAAAACATGCCGCTTGCACACTGCTTATTCTCGCAGTCTCCTTCCGAAGCACCGCAGTAGCGGTTATCGCTTTGGGGATCGATGCACTGGCCGTTGCACAAAACCTGCCCACTTAAGCATGAAGCAGAGCACTTACCACCAGAGCAAAACATGCCGCTTGCACACTGCTTATTCATGCAATCCCCTTCCGTAGCACCGCAGTAACGGTTATCGCTTTCGGGATCAATGCACTGGCTACCGCACAAAATCTGACCGCTCAAGCAAGAGGCAGAACAAACCCCATTTGAGCAAGCCTGTCCGCTGGCACAGCGCTCCCCACCTTCGCAAGCCCCCGAAGCACCGCAGTAACGGTTATCAGTTTTGGGATCGATGCACTGTCCCTTGCACAAAACCTGTCCACTCAAACAAGTAGCGGAGCACTTACCACCCGAACAAAACATGCCGCTTGCACACTGCTTCTTCTCGCAGTCTCCTTCCGAAGCACCGCAGTAGCGGTTATCCGTTAAAGGATCGATGCACTGACCACCACAAAGAACCTGCCCACTCAAGCAAGTAGCAGAGCACTTACCACCTGAACAAACCATGCCTCTTTCGCAGCTTTCACCTTTCCCGTTACCAGCGCAAGCGCCTTCTGCTCCGCAAAATTCATTGTCGGTCAGCGGGTCTATGCACTTGTTGTCACAGAGCACTTGCCCGCTTAAGCAAGTTGCGGAGCAGCTACCAGCAGCACAGACCATGCCTTGTTCGCATGGCTTATGGCATTTTCCGCAGTGATCCGAATCGGTCTCCGTGTTCACACATGTGTCGCCGCACAACTCTTGTTCGGGTGGGCAGCTTTTATCACAGCGTTTATCCTGGTCGTTATTACACGTGTAACCATCACGACAGCGCCTGACGTCTATCAAAAAATTTTCATCATTTTTTGCAGCCTCTAACACATCCGCATCGTTTTCCTCGAACGCTTCTGTGTAACAGACCTCCCCAGTATACATCCACATGTCTGGATCCCAGTCGCAGCCTAAAAAGAGGCTAAAAAGCAGTGCCATGCATGCAAGGCCAAGCATTTTTGTGTGTATTTTTTTCATCAGCATCTTCATTCTGAAACATCTCCTAAAGCGCAACGCACCACAACGTGGCAAGCATCATTGAAAACCACCTGCTCTGAACTTTAACATGCAAAAAAAGCAATTTCAAGATGTAAATAAAAATTCCTTCCCAGCACACACTGTAGCAAAAACCCAGCACACACTGTAGCAAAAAGCCAGCAAAGGCCTTCTTGCTTGCGCGCATATACTTTATGCAAACACCCCAAAAAAAAAAGCGAACCCGAAGAGGGCTCGCCTTTTTTAAAACTTAAATCATCTCGTTATGCGTCAGCGCTCGCCACGCCAAAAGCTTTACGCGTACGCACGCTCTTAAGGCGAGCCGCTTTACCGCGCAGAGCACGGAGGTAGTAGAGCTTGGCACGTCGTACGTTACCCAAAACGATGACTTCAACTTTCGCAACGCGAGGCGAGTGTACAGGGAAAGTACGCTCAACACCTACACCATACGAAATCTTTCGTACGGTAAAGGTTTCACGCACACCGCCGCCACAACGACGAATCACTGCACCTTCAAAAATCTGAATTCGCTCTTTATCGCCTTCTTTAATCCTTACGTGAACGCGGACTGTATCGCCAGGTCGAAAATCAGGATGATCGGTTCTTAGCTGTTTTTTTTCAATTTCTCTAATAATCGGGCAAGTCATGGTCATTCTCCTACATGAAGCAAAAATGCCGCAAGGACGCCTTCTGCCGCTTATTGCAGCATTTGTCAAGTATTATTTTATAAAAATCGCGTTTCATCCAAGGGCAGGTTTGAAACCTGCCCCTACTTGGCAAATTTCTTTGCTTTCATCCAAGGGCAGGTTTGAAACCTGCCCCTACTTGGCAAATTTTAACATTAATCAGAGCATCCCTAGAACGACCGCAAAACGCTATGAAGGCCAAAAACGGGACGGGGCGTCGCGGGGTGTCCCCGCGGAGATACCGTCTTGATTGTCAAGACAAAAACTAAAAAATAACGTTTGCAAGCGCCCTCGCCCGATGCACGCATAGCGTATGCAAATGCTGCAATCTTATCAAGGCAACCCTACGGGTCGGCTACGCCGAGCCTTGACAAGATTGCAGTGCATTCGCATGTACCTATGCATGCGCGACGGGCTAAGGGCGCGCGTGCACTCTGAACACGGGCTGTACTGGTCAACAGCGTGTTTTACGCTGCCGAGCTAGCGACATACTCGGGTCTATACTT
>JALOAC010000009.1 GCA_023228985.1 Thiopseudomonas sp.
TCCTCCTACCAAAAACTAAGGTTTTGGGTGAGCTAGAACCATTAGCGTAATGGCTGCAAAGAAGCACAATGCCGTGTGGGACCTGACTTGCCAGGGAACCAATATCTGCCTGTAGCACCAAGCTAAGTACCCTTCTCAGACTCAAAAGAAAAAAGCTTCCCCGACAAGTCGGGTCCCACAAAAGCGAGGCGGTGCTGCCTTATGAATCGCATCACCCGGAAGCTGGGCTCCAACAGTAGCGCGGGTGTTCATGCCCGAGCTAAAACCACGCACCTTAGACAGCCGCTAATCCACGCTCTAAATCCGTGCGAATATCGGTTAACTCCTCAAGACCCACAGCAATACGCAACAACCCATCATTAATTCCACAAGCGTTACGCTCTTCTGGGCTTAATCGACCATGTGTGGTGCTGGCAGGATGGGTGATAGTGGTTTTGGTATCACCTAGATTGGCGGTGATGGAGATCATGCGGGTGGCATCAATAAAGCGCCATGCAGCCTCTTTGCCGCCCTGCACTTCAAAGCTTACTACGGCACCAAAGCCATTTTCTTGCTGACGCTTAGCCAGCTCATGCTGTGGATGGCTTTCCAGTCCTGCATAGTAAACACGGGTAACTTGGGGCTGTTGTTCCAACCATTGCGCTAAACTCATAGCGCTACTGCAGTGCGCCATCATACGCAGACGCAAGGTTTCCAAACCCTTTAAAAACACCCAAGCGTTAAATGGACTCATGCTTGGACCCGCCGTACGAATAAAGCCCAGCACTTCTTTCATATACTCTGCACTACCCGCCACAGCCCCACCCAAGCAGCGGCCCTGACCATCGATGTACTTAGTGGCGGAATGAATGACAATATCCGCACCCAAAGCTAATGGCTTTTGTAACACAGGCGTGCAAAAGCAGTTATCCACCACCAGCAAGGCACCTGCTTGTTGAGCGATTTCAGATAAGGCACGAATATCAGCTAACTCAGCTAAAGGGTTAGACGGTGATTCAATAAATAACAGTTTGGTTTTATCCGTACAGGCTGCGCGCCAAGCATCCAAATCATCAATAGTGATGTAATCCACCTGAATACCAAAGCGCTTGAAGTACTTATCAAACAGACTGACCGTGGCACCGAAAATACTACGCGAAACCAACACCTGATCACCGGCACTGCAGAAACTCATCACCGTGGCCATAATCGCCGACATGCCAGAGGCTGTGGCGACGGCTTGTTCTGCCCCTTCTAAAGCCGCAAGGCGTTCTTCAAAAGTGCGTACAGTTGGGTTGGTGTAGCGAGAATAGACGTTGCCCGGCTCATCACCGGCAAAACTCGCCGCCGCATGGGCCGCATCACGAAACACATAGCTGGAGGTGGTGTAAATCGCCTCACCATGCTCACCCTCAAAACCTCGGCGCTGTCCAGCACGCACGGCTAAGGTATCAAAGCCTACCTCGGTTAAATCGCTGTCTAGTTGACCGGGCTGCCATTGAATTGTCATTTTCTGTCTAATCCTTATTACATAATTCTTAACGCTGATTTATTCAGGTGATATCAGGAATCCGTGTTATGCAGCTCAAGTGTTGCATTGGCAGCTGGCTTGCTATCAAACTGCAATTCAGTCTGTAAGCTTTCGATATGACTCAAATAATTAGCATCTATATCACCGGTAACATAAACGCCATCAAAAACAGCACAATCGAAACGGTCAATTTTTAATTTGCCACCGCTAACCGATTCAATTAAATCGTCTAAGTCTTGAAACAAGAGCCAGTCAGCACCGATCAGTTCAGATATTTCGTCCACAGTACGGTTATGCGCAATCAGGTCATGTATGCTCGGCATATCAATGCCATACACGTTTTGATAGCGCACCTCTGGGGCCGCCGAGCAGAAATACACATTTTTTGCTCCAGCTTCACGCGCCATTTGGATAATTTCTTGGCAGGTAGTGCCGCGCACAATTGAGTCATCGACCAACAAGACATTTTTGCCGCGAAATTCAAGCTCCAACGCGTTGAGCTTTTGACGTACAGATTTTTTACGCATCGCTTGGCCAGGCATAATAAAAGTGCGGCCTATGTAGCGGTTTTTAATAAAACCTTCGCGGTATTTAATCCCTAATTTATTCGCCAACTCTAATGCTGAGGTGCGGCTGGTGTCTGGGATAGGCATCACCACATCAATATCATGATCTGGATACTCGCGCAAAATTTTCTCTGCCAGCTTTTCACCCATGCGCATGCGTGCTTTATACACAGAAATGCCGTCAATAATTGAGTCAGGACGCGCCAAGTACACGTGTTCGAAAATGCAAGGATTTAGTTGTGGGTTTTTAGCGCACTGGTGCGTGTGCAGCTCACCGTTTTCGGTTATATAAATGGCTTCGCCCGGCGCTAAATCACGAATGAGCGTAAAACCCAACACATCAAGTGCAACACTTTCCGAGGCAATCATGTACTCAACGCCCAGCGCAGTCTGGCGCTGACCAAAAACGATAGGACGTATAGCATGGGGATCGCGAAAGCCGACAATGCCGTAGCCAGTAATCATGGAAACCACCGCATAGCCACCACGGCAACGCTCATGTACACGCGCAACCGCAGCAAAAACATCATCGGCTGTTGGCTGTAAACGACCGTAGGTACTTAGCTCATGAGCAAAAACATTGAGCATGACCTCTGCATCTGAGTTGGTGTTAATGTGACGCAAATCAGATTGATAAATCTCTTTGGCTAATTGCTCCACATTGGTCAGGTTACCGTTTTGCGCCAAGGTAATACCGTAAGGCGAATTCACATAAAAAGGCTGAGCCTCAGCACTCGTCGCGCTGCCCTCAACAGGATAGCGAACATGGCCAATACCTACGCAACCGGCTAACTCTTTCATATGACGAGTGCGGAACACATCGCGCACGAGCCCGTCTGCCTTGCGTAAAAATAAACGCCCCTGGTGGCTTGTGACCATGCCAGCCGCATCTTGACCACGGTGCTGTAATACCGTTAACGCATCATACAGCGCCTGGTTAACATTGGACTTACCTACAATTCCGACAATGCCGCACATTTTCAGCGTACCTCTGGGAGCTCAACAAAAAAGTATTATGCTAACGAGTTGCTGTCTCTTAAGCAGACAGCCCTAGAACCATATTTTTTGACCAGTCCGCAATCAATAAGAAATGCGGAACCAGCAAGGAATCGCGCCAAGCTAAGTCTTCAACCACCGGACTTAAACTTAACAACCCCACAACGATGGTGACCAAGAGAGCGCCACGAGCGGCGCCAAAGAAGATACCTAAGAAGCGATCGGTTCCAGAAAGCCCGGTTACTAAAATAAGCCGTGCAATGAGAAAATTAATCAATCCGCCGACCAGCAGCGTACAGACAAACAAAATAGCACATGCAGCTATGATGCGTAGACTTGGATTGTCTATATAAGGAATTAAGTACTGCTCAAAACTGCCGCCAAAGAGCCAAGCAACAACCCCGGCAACAACCCAGATAACTAAGGACAAGGCTTCTTTAACAAACCCCCTGCCCAAACTAATTAAAGCAGAAACGCCGATGACGGCAAAAATAAGCAAATCGACCCAGTTAAATGCCACTAGTGTTAACGCCTGAATACTAAAAGAAGGATTTTAACAAAGCTTATGGGTGCTGGTAAGTGTTTTTTAGAAAAGTCGTCAATCTTGCTCGATAAAACGCTACGGTTGGTAGCGGGTAACAAAGCATGCACCCTTATTACGCTCGCGTTGCTTAATTTTTTCGCACTCACTTAAAGCATCGGCTTGGCGTGGGAAAGGACCAATCAGCACTTTGAAGGTAGCATCTTCCGGGCGAACGTAGGCTTTATAGCCTTTTTTACGATAATCATCACGTAACTGGTTTGCACCAGTCTGGTTCGAACTGCTCGAGACCTGTATCGACCAGCTAACGGGCAAGTTGTCTTTATCTATACCCGGTTTAGTAACAGCCGGCTTGGTTGCTTCTTGCTGTACTGGCTGGCTCGGCACTGACTCGACTATCTTTTCTGGCGCAGCAGGAGCATTTTGTGCTATTTCTGGCATAGGTTCAGGCACTGGCTCTGCAACGGGCTCAGGAACCTGTATTTCCTCAATAGCGAACTTGGGTGCAGCAGGAATGCTGGGCTTGGCTGGCACTTCTATCAATGCTTCTGGAAGTGGCTGCTCTTCTTGGGTGTTAAACAGCATAGGCAAGAAAATAACCGCCAGCGCAACCAATACAACAGCGCCCACAATGCGCTGCTTAAATTTATTTTCTGTTTGCGTCATAAAGGTGGCCTCAACGGATAAGCAGGTCTGTACTTTAGCTTACTTAAGCCTGCTGTAGAAACTCAAGCGCTTGGGTCACAGTAAAGAAAGAGCCAAAAACAATAATTTCATCAGTTTCATTGGCTCTGTCTAACTGCGCTGCAAAAGCGTGCACAACACTGTCATATGACTTAACAGACGCATGATTTGTTGCAAAGATTCTTTCTAGGTCAGCTATTTGATAACTACGTGGCGAAGGAAGCGGTGCTATGGCCCAGTCTGCCACCCGCTTAGTCATCGCTGCGATAACACCCTGAACGTCCTTATCAGCCAGCGCACCAAAAACGGCATAACGCTGCCCTGCTATTGGGCGACTCTCAAGCCAGCCAGCTAGGTACTCAGCCGCATGTGGATTATGCGCCACGTCTAAAATTAGTGTACGTTGTTGGTTTTTATAGGGCAGTTTTATAACCTGCAAGCGCCCTGTCAGTTTGGTTGACTGTAATGACTCAATAATACGCTCGGGTTGCCATGGCATATCGAGCAAAGCATAGACTTGCAGCGCTAAAGCAGCGTTTTCGATTGGCAGATCCAGCAAGGGAATGGATTGCAGCTCTATAGGCTCATGCTTGGCATTAATGCCACGCCAGTGCCAAGCATGCTGCGCTACAGCTAAATCGAAATCTCGTCCGCGCAACACTAAAGGTGCGCCTAAGTTTTTAGCCTGTTCAAGCAAACTAGCAGGAGGGAGTAAATCACCACAAACGGCAGGTTTTCCTGCACGGAAAATACCGGCTTTTTCAAAGGCAACTGTTTCGCGGGTATCGCCCAGCCAATCTGTGTGATCTACGGCAATGCTAGTTACCACTGAGATATCAGGCTCAATAATATTAACCGCATCCAAGCGTCCACCCAGACCCACTTCCAGCACTACCGCGTCAAGCTTAGCCTGCGTGAATACCCATAACGCCGCCAACGTGCCAAATTCAAAATAGGTCAGACTGATGTCTTGGCGCGCCTGCTCAACCGCCACAAAGGCTGCACAAATCAGTGCGTCACTCACTGCTTCGCCATTGATTTGGATACGTTCGTTGTAGTGCAAGAAATGCGGTGAGCTGTATACCCCAACCTGCAGCTGTTGCTGCATCAATAGCTGTGCAACAAATGCACAGGTCGAGCCCTTGCCGTTAGTGCCTGTTACCGTGATTACTTTGCTAGCTGGACGCTGTACGTCCATACGCTCAGCTACTGTTTGAATGCGTGCTAACCCCAGTTCAATTTCACTGGGGTGCAGTTGTTCAAGATAGCTTAGCCACTGCTGCAAAGTACGCTCAGGCATTACTGTGCAACTTCCTCAACGATTGGGCAATACTGCATCGGTGCATGGGTTAGTTTACGCAGGATAGCACCCATACGTATACGCAACTCGTTGCGAGGAACAATCATATCCAACGCACCATGCTCCAATAAAAACTCACTGCGCTGAAATCCTTCAGGCAATTTTTCACGCACTGTTTGCTCGATAACGCGTGGACCAGCAAAGCCGATCAACGCCTTGGGCTCACCAACAATGATATCGCCTAACATTGCTAAACTGGCTGATACGCCGCCATAAACAGGGTCAGTTAGAATTGAAATAAAGGGGATTTGCTCTTCACGCAAACGCGCTAACACGGCTGAGGTTTTAGCCATCTGCATCAGCGATAACAAGGCTTCTTGCATACGCGCACCGCCTGAAGCCGAGAAGCACACCAAAGGACAGCGCTTTTCTAAAGCAACGTTGGCGGCCTGCACAAAGCGCTCTCCCACCACGGCACCCATCGAGCCACCCATAAAGGAGAACTCAAATGCTGCTGCTACAATCGGCATACCTTCTAAAAAGCCGCTCATTGCTACCAGAGCATCTTTCTCGCCGGTTTGTTTTTGTGCAGCGACTAGGCGATCACGGTAGCGTTTACTATCGCGGAATTTCAAACGGTCAACAGGCTCGAGATCAACAGCAATTTCTTCACGGCCATTTTCATCGAGGAAAATATCCAAACGGCGACGTGCACCGATACGCATATGGTGCTGACACTTAGGACAAACATTAAGATTCTTCTCAAGCTCAGGCTTATACAGAACTGAATCACAGGCGGAACACTTATGCCACAAACCCTCAGGAACAGAGCTCTTCTTAACTTCAGAGCGCATAATTGAAGGAATAAATTTGTCTACTAACCAGTTACTCATTCGTAATTTTCTCCGCTTTGGCTAAAAAATGTATAGCCCTATGCATAATAAATAATTGTACTGACGGCCCCAGCATGGCTAACGTCACACACGCTTAATGCTAAACCGCCCTAAGAATACTGATAAAATTAAACCGCATTAACTGCCTGCATAAAAGCCTGCACTTTAGCATGGTCTTTCCGGCCTTTGCTCATTTCTAACCCACCACTCACATCCACCGCCCAAGGATTAACCTGTGTAATCGCTTGCTGCACGTTGTCAGGCGTTAAACCGCCCGCTAATACGAGTGGCTGAGCTAGGCTAGGAATATCATTCCAGTTAAATGTTTGGCCAGTACCACCAGGCACGCCCGGCACCCAAGCGTCCAATAATATACCTAGGGCTGATCGATGCATATTAGCCTGTTGGGTGATATCAATACCCGGCTGCATTCTCAGCGCTTTGATATAGGGACGCTGAAAGGATACACAGAATTCAGGTGATTCATCACCATGAAATTGCAACAAATCTATAGGCACTTGTTGAAGAACTTGCTGAACGTCCTCTACAGGCGCATCAACAAACAAAGCAACTGTGGTAACAAAGGGTGGCAAGGCGGCAATAATTTTTGCTGCTTGCTCGGCAGTTACAGCCCTAGGGCTTTTTGCATAAAACACCAAACCAATAGCATCAGCGCCCGCGTGTGCAGCGGCTAGCGCATCTTCTATATTGGTGATTCCACACACTTTAACTCTGGTTCGCATCAATCTCTCGCTAACATATCTGGCATGGCTGATAAAAAGTGCGGCCCCAACTCACGCTGCGGTAAAGCAAACACACTCGGGTATTCAACCTGAACTAAATATAACCCGTAAGGCGGCGCGGTAACTCCAGCTTGAGCACGTTGTTTGGCCGCTAATGCCTCAGCCACCCAGTCTATCGGCTTTTCTGCTGCACCTACAGCAATGAGTGTACCAGCAATATTACGCACCATATGATGCAAAAAACCATCGGCGCGCACATCAAGAACCACATAACGACCGTAGGTAACGACACTGATAGCATCAATGGTTTTTATCGGGGATTTTGACTGGCACTCACTGGCACGAAACGACGTGAAGTCCTGGGTGCCAAGTAACAACTGTGCTGCTGCATGCATGCGCTGTGCATCAAGTTTTTTGTGCGTCCAGGTTATACCCTCTCTTAATAAGGCGGGTCGTATTGGATTTGAATAAATCACGTAGCGATAACGGCGTCTTTGCGCACTAAAGCGCGCATGAAAATCTTCCGCCACCTTTGCTACCCAAAGCACGCTGATATCCTTAGGCAGGTATCTGTTAGCACCAAACAACCAAGCTTTGGTGTCGCGTGCTACTGGTGGCTGAAAGTGTGCTACTTGTTCGCACGCATGCACCTGCGCATCAGTGCGTCCAGCGCCGCTTAATTGAATGGGTTGCCCACCAGCAACTTGGCTTAGGGCGCTTTCAACTGCGGCTTGGATAGTGGGTAAATTATTATGCTGAGTCTGATAGCCGTAATACTGGGCACCATTGTATTCAATGCCGATGGCTAGCTTAGAAACAGCAACGGCAGTCGATTCGACTGCCGTAGTTGTGGACTCATACAACATTAATGGTTAACTCAGCTTTTTCATTAACTCGCGCGCTTCCTGCTGCTGCTCATCATTACCTTCGCTTAGAACTTCTTCCAGAATATCCTTAGCACCCTCGCTGTCGCCCATATCAACATAGGCACGCGCTAAGTCAAGCTTAGTGGTGGTTTCATCTGTACCAGCAAGGAAGCTAAAGTCATCCTCTAGAGCTTCTTCCAGCGCAGCAAAGGTTGTACCTGTCGCTGGTTGTTCACCAAGCTCTACTTCCGGCTCTTCGCTGAGCTCACTTAGCTTAGCTAGCTCGTCCATTAAATTGCTGTCTAACTCTGGTGCTGCTTCCAAGTCTAACTCTGCTGTAAAATCAGCAGGTTCTTCAAAGTTTAACGTTTCTTCTAGGTCGCCAAAGTCAAAATCGTCCAGCGACTCACTTGGCAATTCCAGATCATCCAGAGTATCTAAACTAATGTCTTGCTCTGTTTTCTCGTCTGCTAGTGCCTCTGGCTGAGCAGATGTGAAGTCAATATCTAATGAATCAAGCTCAGCATCAAGCAGCTCATCAACCTCCATGCTGTCTTTTAAGGTTTCAGCCAGATCATCCATTTCAGCACTAATTTCATTGAAGTCAGATGACAAATCAGTAGTTTCAAGACTCAAGCCATCCTCTAAGTCACTGGCTGGCTCTTCAATAACTGAAAGATCAAAATCATCTGGCAGTTCAAAATCAAGCTTGGTTTCATCCTGCACTTCTTTAACAACTTCAGCAAACTCAGCATCTTCGATTTCGGTTAGCGTATCAAAGTCAAAGTCTTCAGCAACAAGCTCGTCTGCATCGACAAGATCACCAACTAAGTTTTCTGTAACATTAGGTGCTTCTGTGTCTTGCGGCTCAGTCGAAGCTAGCAACTCTGCATCAAGCTCATCAAAGTCAGGCAGCTCAAATTCTGGTGTCTCTAAAGGCTGCTCTGCAGCTGGCTCTTTTACGTCCGGTGCATCATTCAGGGTCAACGACAGCTCGTCCAAATCAAACAGTGCTTTTTCTACCTGCCCTGCTTCTTCGCTTACCAAGTCATCGTTCAACTCATCAAATAAATCATCAGACAGCTCATTTACCGACTGCTCATCAAACTTAGGCTCTGCGAATGTATCAATGTTAAATTCAGGCGAGTCTAGTTCAAGATCGTCTAGGCTTATCTCTGAATCTTCAACATGACTGATAGTGGAAGTGCCGTTTTCAACCAGATGCGGATAGCGCGACTTTACTGCTTCTATCTCACCAGGTGCCACGCCCATTTCAACCAACTCATTGAGCTGGCGTGTAAAACCGTTTTTATCTTCAAGATCGGCCAAAACCTCAAGCAGCTTGAAGCGTAAATCAGCGCGCTGTGGCTTTTTATCAATCGCTTGCATTAGTACATCTGCTGCCTGATTGAAACGACCGTAAGCAATATAGTTATCAGCTTCCGCTATTGCATTCACGGATTCTGCAGAAACTTCCAGCCCTGCTCCTTGCGTAGTTTTAACTGTGTCAAAGTCTGCAAAATCAGACAATGGCTCCGCTACAGGCAATTCCTCATCGGTATCAGCTGTAAAGCTTGAGATTAAATCATCAGCCTCTGGCTTATCTGCGCTTGCTGAAGCGGCTGCTAAGCTTAGTTCTTTGGCTTTTTTCTTACGACGCGAGGCCGACATCAGCAGCAACAATAGCAACAGTAATGAACCGCCCCCTACTGCAGGCATGAATAATGGATTCTCCATTAGTTCGTCAATCAGCGACTGCTCAGGGCTTGGTATTTCTTGCAGAGGTGGAACTACAGCCTGCGGCTTAGGTGCATCTACTGCGGGCTTTTCTGTTACTTGCTCTACTACCGGCTCTGCCTCTACTGCAGGTTCTACTGTAGGCTCTGCTACCAGTGTGGTTTCAGTAGGCTGCTCTATTGTTGGCTCAGCGTCCGACGCAGTTTCTACGAACTGTTCCTCAGCAACGTCTGCTGCCTCAACAACTTCAGGCTCTTCAGTAACTTGCTGCTGCTCAGTGAGTGCATCAAGGTGCTGCAAGCTGGCTAATTGTGTGTTTTTTAGCTCAATCAGCTGCTGCAATTTATCTAGTTGGCTATTGAGCTCAGCAACACGGTCTTGTAAATCTGTATTTTCACGTAAGCTCGAGTCCAGCGTCTCTTTAGCTTCGGTCAGCTGTGCAAGCAAAGCTGCACTACTGTCTTGACCGCGCTCACTACCGATAGCTGCTTGCCCAGTATCGCTTGCAACCAGACGTAAAGTATCCTGCTGCTCAACTTTGGCCGGCGCTGCATCTGCGGTGGTGCGATGACGAGCATCAAGCTGCTTTACCGATGCAGCTGCTTCAGGAGCACTTGCGGTTTGTGTGGAAATTTGTGCTTTAACTTCTGCAATAGCTGCACTTTTGCTGCGCTTTTGAATTTGCGCATCATCCGGCAAAGTTAAAACCTGCCCGGCTTTCAATCTATTAATGTCACCATTAACAAAGGCTTGCGGATTGAGATCGCGAATGGCCAACATAGTCTGCTGAGTTGTGGTGCTGCCGCCAACACGCGATGCGATTGACCATAGAGTGTCATTGCGCTCAACACGGTACTGATTGTCACCGCTGGCTGTAACACGTCGCGGACTAGCAGGTGTTGCTTTTCTTGCTGGAGCTGGCTGTTTGACTGCTTTGGGAGCAGTGGTTGCTGGCTGATACACAATCTCTTGCGGAGTGTACATGGGTGGATCAAGCAGCAAGGTGTATTCACGCAGTACACGACCGTTAGGCCAGAGTAGCTCAACTAAGAAATTCAGATAAGGTTCGCGCACCGACCGCTCACTGGTAACCCGCACCACGCTTCTTCCGCTTGCGCTAATAATTGGTGTGAACTTCAGGTTGGTAAGGAAAAACTGACGCTCTACACCTGCACGGGAAAACTCTTCAGAGGAAGCTAGCTGTGATTTAATTTCTAATGCTGTTAATCCCCCAACTTCTAAAAGCTCAATTTCAGCTTCCAAAGGTTGATTCAAAGAAGATTTGACAGAGACATTACCTAAACCAAGCGCATGTGCAACGCCAGATGTAAGTGCAGTAGCGGCTGCAACAGCCAAAACCAGTTTACGAACCCGAAGCATATAGTCTTATCCCTTTTTCACTTTCCGAGCAATACGGAGATGCTTGAAGTGGCTGTTTTGCCTGTATTGATACCAGCCTGCTATACGCAAAGCTAGAATCATTCTTCAATTCTTATAGTAAGTATCTTTTACAGTTGAAGTTTTATCAATAACTAATCACGTCTCTTGCGCTGTTTTTCCTGCGCTTTGCCCCAGAATTGGACTTACTGCACACATTAGCAACCAGCAAACTCTTTATTAAGCTTAAAATAAAAGGCTGCTATGGAAGAAGCAGCCTTTTATTTAATAATGTGAACTAGCGCTCAAGCAGAATACGTAGCATCCGTCGCAAAGGTTCTGCAGCGCCCCATAACAATTGGTCACCTACAGTAAAGGCACCCAAATAATGTGAGCCCATATTCAGTTTGCGCAAGCGCCCTACTGGCACATTCAAAGTGCCGGTTACCGCTGTTGGGGTAAGTTCTTTCATCGTAATGTCGCGCTGATTAGGAATCAGCTTAACCCAAGGGTTGTGCTGACTAATGAGCTGTTCAATATCAGCCATAGGTACATCTTTGTTCAGTTTGATGGTTAATGCCTGGCTGTGACAACGCATGGCACCAACACGCACACAGATACCATCCACATGAATAGGGTTTTTAAAACGACCCAGCACTTTGTTCGTTTCTGCTTGTGCTTTCCACTCTTCACGGCTCTGACCATTTGGCAGCGCGCTATCAATCCAAGGGATAAGACTGCCAGCCAAAGGTACGCCAAAGTTTTGCGCAGGCATGTCTTCACTACGCTGCGCCAAGGCTACTTTGCGATCGATATCTAGAATCGCAGCAGCTGGATTAGCTAAGTCTTCAGCAACGGCATCATGGATGTAGCCCATCTGACTCAACAGCTCACGCATGTTTTGTGCGCCGGCACCACTGGCTGCTTGGTAGGTCATAGCGCTCATCCACTCTATTAAACCAGCCTCAAACAAGCCGCCCAGTCCCATCAGCATTAGGCTGACAGTACAGTTGCCGCCAACGTAGTTTTTTACGCCGCCTTCTAATGCTTGATCTATTACTTTACGGTTTACGGGATCCAGCACGATGACAGAATCATCGTTCATGCGCAGCGCAGAGGCTGCATCAATCCAGTAACCGTCCCAACCTGCTTCACGCAGTTTCGGAAATACTTCATTGGTGTAGTCGCTGCCCTGACAGGTCAAAATAACATCCAAACCTTTAAGCTCGTTGATGTCATAAGCATCTTTCAGCGCGGGAGCATCTTTACCGATCGCCGGCCCTTGCCCGCCCACATTCGAGGTCGTAAAGAAAATTGGCTCGATCAGTTCAAAGTCACGTTCTTCCAGCATCCGCTGCATTAGCACAGAACCAACCATGCCACGCCAACCAACAAGTCCTACACGTTTCATACGACTACACCTTTGTTAAATTAATACGCCTAACGGGTACAGTATTATTCCCTGCCAACCCGTTAGACAAACGTTCTAATCGTTAATTTAATTAGAGCTTTTCCAATGCTGCCACTACAGCATCACCCATTTCAGCCGTGCCTACTTTGCGCATACCTGCAGACATAATATCGCCAGTACGCAAACCTTGATCTAACACATCGCTAACAGCTTTCTCTATAGCCTCGGCGGCTTGTGATTGATCAAAGCTGTAACGCAACATCATGGAAACCGACAAAATGGTTGCCAATGGATTAGCTAAGCCTTGGCCCGCAATATCAGGCGCTGAACCATGACAAGGTTCATACATACCTTTATTGTTGGCATCTAAAGAAGCCGATGGCAGCATGCCAATTGAGCCAGTGAGCATGGAGGCTTCATCTGACAAAATATCACCGAACAGGTTATCGGTGACCACTACATCAAACTGCTTGGGTGCACGTACTAGCTGCATTGCAGCGTTATCGACGTACATATGGCTCAGCTCAACATCTGGATAATCCTTAGCTACTTCTTCAACCACTTCGCGCCATAGACGACTGGATTCTAGCACATTTGCCTTGTCCACGGAGCAAAGCTTCTGATTACGCAAGCGTGCCATATCAAAGCCCACTTTAGCAATACGGCGGATCTCACTTTCGCTGTAGGGTAAGGTATCAAAGGCTTTACGCTCGCCGTTATCTAGGATTATGGTATCGCGAGGGGTGCCAAAATAAATACCGCCAGTCAATTCGCGGACAATTAGAATATCCAAACCAGAGACTACTTCAGGCTTAAGGCTGGAGGCGTCTGCGAGCTGCGGATACAGAATCGCAGGACGCAAGTTGGCAAACAAACCCAGCTCGGAACGGATTTTTAACAAACCGCGCTCAGGGCGAATGCTTTTATCGATGGTGTCCCACTTAGGGCCGCCCACCGCGCCAAGCAGTACCGCATCTACTTCGCGAGCTAACGCCAGCGTTGAGTCGGCTAGGGGTACGCCGTGCTTATCAATCGCTGCGCCACCGAGTTCGCCATCAACCAACTCTAAGCCAAGGTTGTATTTGCTGTTGGCAAGGTTAAGTACTTTCACCGCTTCAGCGATGATTTCAGGACCGATACCGTCACCGGGTAATACTAAAACTTTTTTTGTCATTTCATTTCTCGCCTAGGGCTATAGCCCGTGTTTATAAATTCGAAGTGCCGCCTGAAAATCCGCTTCGTGCAAACGTTACGCTCCAACAAAAGCAAACCAGTCATGCTGAGTTTCCAAGTGGCACAGTGCAGTGTGGGACCTGACTTGTCAGGGAACCAAAATCTGCCTAAGCACCAAACCAAAAACCCAACCACTGACCTTGCCCTGCTTTAAAAGCAAAAGCTTCCCCGACAAGTCGGGTCCCACAAGAGCGGGCTTTTACTGGCTCAGTGCACCAAACAACCAAGGGTACTGCTGCTGGTAGCCCACTTCAAATGCGCGAATTTCATCGGCATCTTGCAGCGTCAAACCAATGTCGTCCAAGCCGTTAAGCAAGCAATGCTTACGGAACGCATCTACCTCAAAGTCATAGCTCACACCATCATCACGAATCACTTTCTGCTCAGCCAAATCAATCGTTAACTGATAACCCTCATTGGCTTCAACCAAACCCATCAGCTCATCCACAACTTTCTGTGGCAAAACAATGGGTAACAAACCATTCTTAAAGCTGTTGTTATAGAAAATATCCGCAAAGCTTGGCGCGATAATGGCGCGAAAACCGTACTCATCCAACGCCCATGGCGCGTGTTCACGGCTAGAGCCGCAGCCAAAGTTTTCCTGCGCGAGCAAAATACTTGCCCCCTGATAACGTGGTAGATTCAGCACAAACTCCTGATTCACAGGACGCACACTGTTATCCATGCCCGGCTGACCTTCATCCAAGTAGCGCCACTCATCAAACAGGTTCTCACCGAAACCAGTGCGCTTGATGGATTTTAAAAACTGCTTGGGAATAATCTGATCCGTATCCACGTTGGCGCGATCCAAGGGCGCGACCAAACCCTGATGCTGGGTAAAGGCTTTCATTATTCTGCTCCTTGTAAAAGTTCACGCACATCAACGAAGTGACCGGTCACCGCGGCGGCGGCGGCCATGGCTGGGCTGACCAAGTGCGTGCGTCCGCCATTGCCCTGACGGCCTTCAAAGTTACGGTTAGAGGTCGAGGCGCAATGCTCACCGCTGCCCAGTTTGTCGGGGTTCATCGCCAAACACATGGAGCAGCCCGGCTCGCGCCATTCAAAACCTGCCTCAAGGAAAATCTTATCCAAACCTTCTTGCTCGGCCTGCTGTTTGACCAAGCCAGAGCCTGGCACCACCAACGCTTGAATCACGCTGCTGGCGACTTTACGGCCTTTGGCGACTTCTGCCGCCGCACGCAAGTCTTCAATACGCGAGTTGGTGCACGAACCAATAAAAATACGGTCCAGTTTAATGTCTGTAATGGCTTGATTCGCGGTTAAGCCCATGTACTTCAGCGCCCGCTCAATCGAACCCTTTTTAACCGGATCCGCCTCTTGCGCCGGATCAGGCACATTGGCATCCACAGGCAACACCATCTCAGGTGACGTACCCCAGCTCACTTGTGGCTTGATGTCTTCGGCGCGCATTTCAATCACAGTGTCAAAGTGGGCATCGGCATCAGATACCAAATCCTGCCACACCTTCACTGCTGCATCCCAGTCCGCGCCTTTTGGCGAATAAGGACGGCCTTTAACGTACTCGATGGTCTTCTCATCCACCGCCACCATGCCGACACGAGCACCGGCTTCAATGGACATATTACACAGGGTCATGCGCCCTTCCATCGACAAGGCTTCAATCGCACTGCCGGCAAACTCAAGCGCGTGGCCGTTACCACCAGCGGTACCGATTTTGCCAATAATCGCCAACACAATGTCTTTAGCGGTCACACCAAAGGGCAGTTCACCCTCAACACGCACCTGCATGTTCTTCATTTTCTTCGCCACTAGGCACTGCGTCGCCAACACATGTTCAACTTCCGAAGTACCAATACCGTGCGCCAAAGCACCAAACGCACCGTGGGTTGAGGTGTGGGAGTCACCACAAACAATGGTCATGCCCGGCAAGGTCGCGCCCTGCTCTGGACCAATAACGTGGACAATGCCCTGACGAATATCATTCATCGGGAATTGCAAAATACCGAAACTGTTGCAGTTATCATCCAAAGTCCGCACCTGAATACGCGAGACTTCATCCGCAATGGCATCAATACCGCCAGCGCGCTCTGCCTTAGTGGTCGGCACGTTGTGATCTGGCGTGGCAATGTTAGCGTCAATGCGCCAAGGTTGACGATTGGCCAAACGCAACCCTTCAAACGCCTGCGGCGAGGTCACTTCGTGTAAAATATGGCGGTCAATGTAAATCAGCGAAGAGCCATCGTCGCGGCGCTTCACTTCATGCATTTCCCAGAGTTTATCGTAGAGTGTTTTTCCAGCCATGGGACTTTCCTCATTGGTTGCTGCAACGGCAGCTTAAACGAAACTTTCTTATGTATTGCATGCTAAGTCGATTAAAGCTATAACTCCAATGGTTATTTTTTATAATATGAATTCCAAACAGGAATAGATAACCATGGATCTCGCTAACCTGCACACCTTTATCGCCATCGCCGAACAGGGCAGCTTTTCCTTAGCGGGTCAGCAGCTGCATATTACCCAACCAGCGGTCAGCAAGCGCCTAGCCACACTAGAAGAGCAACTGGGTGTGCGCTTATTTGATCGCATGGGCCGCGAAGTCACCCTGACCCAAGCCGGGCAAACGCTACTGCCGCGCGCCTACCGCATTGTCAATGAACTGGAAGACAGCAAACGTGCCTTGAGCAATCTTAGCGGCACTGTGAGTGGGCGTTTAAGTCTAGCCACCAGTCACCACATCGGCCTAAGACGCTTGCCGCCTATTTTGCGCCGCTTCACCAAGGAGCACCCAGAGGTCGTGCTGGATATACGTTTTTTAGATTCAGAAGTAGCGTACAACGATGTGCTGCAAGGGCGTTGTGAACTGGCATTGATCACCCTGTCGCCACAGCATGTTGAACACCTAGAAAGCGTTAAAGTCTGGCAGGACGACCTAGTATTTGTGGTTGCACCCGAACATCCGTTAAGCCACAAAAAACAAATTAACTTACAGGATCTCAGTGATTACCCAGCTGTTTTCCCCGGCAGCCAAACCTTCACCAGCAAAATCGCCTTGAAACTGTTTGCGGACGCCGGACTCACACCCAACATCAGCATGCATACCAACTACATGGAAACCATAAAAATGATGGTATCAATTGGCTTGGCTTGGAGCGTGCTGCCACGCACCATGCTGGATGAGGAATTGGTCGAGCTGGATATGCCAGACATCCAGCTCAGCCGCGACTTGGGTTACATAGTGCACAAGGAGCGCACCCTCTCCAATGCCGCTAACGCTTTTATGATGCTATTGAGCGAGCTTAGCTCTTAACTTGCACGGCGCGTATTAACCGTGATTTTCAAAAAATGGTTAGCCAAATCCAACAGCTCATCCACATTCTTTTCAACCTGCTCACTGTGCTCGTTAACCTGATGATTTACCTGCATCACACCCGCACTGTCCTCGCGCAAGTCCGCTACTTGATCACTGGTTTGCGTGCTCAACGCCGTTTGCGTCTGGATCGCACTATCAATGGTTAACGCCAAACGGCTCATGGACTGCACCTGATCCAAAATAGCGCGCAGCTCTTGATCAACCTCATTGGCCATACTGCGCGTGGCTTCGGAGCGCTCCACACCCAACTCGATCGCATGTAACGATGCCTTGGTATTGTCTTGCAGTTCAGCAATGATTTGCCGAATCTCCGTGGTTGAATCATGCGTGCGGTAAGCAAGCTTACGCACCTCATCTGCCACCACCGCAAAACCACGACCTGCATCACCTGCCCGTGCCGCCTCAATCGCAGCGTTCAACGCTAACAGATTGGTCTGTTCAGCCACCATGGTAATAACTTCCAGCACCGTACCAATGCGCTGTCCGCGTGTCGTGGACTCGGACACTTCTTTCTCTATGTGCTGCAGCTCATCAGACAGCTCATTAATCGAGCCTAGCAAACGCTCAATATAATCGCGTCCAGACAGCGTTAAACGTTGCGACTCGCTCGACGTCTCGGCCATATTGCCCGACGCCTGGGTAAGTTGCAGTTGGCTGGCCAAAAGCTGCTCCATGGCGACAAAAATCGCATCCACCGTTTTACTCAGCTTGGTTATCAAGGTATTAGAACCTGCCAGACTGGCTGCACTTTTATTCTTCACTTCATTCAGTATAGAAGCGGTGTATTGCAAACGCGCCGTCACAGCCCGCAAACCCGAGGTGCGTGTTTGGATAGCAAACTGAATATCGCCCACTTCGTGCTTATAGCCCGTGTACAAATAACGCATCAACGGGTTATAGGTTATGCCCTTAGCGTACTCATTTAAACGCAGCAAGGGCTTCAGCCCCAATGAAAACGCCAAACTACTGACAGCCAATCCGCCCAGTAAAACAACCACAGCCTGCCAACCATAAAAATAGCCCAGCAAACCGGCACTGACACAAAGCGGCAAAAACCAACTTAAGAAAAGCTGTGCAAAGTAAGACACAGGCTGCTGGTAAGCTGATTTTTTATTACTTTCATCTAAGTTTTTATACAGTTTTTGCGCGCGCTCAATATTGCATTGACTTGGCAGCGCACGCACAGACTGATAACCCACCCTCTGTCCATTTTTCGAGATCGGCGTAATAAACGCATCCACCCAATAGTAACGGCCATCCTTACAACGGTTTTTTACCATTCCTTTCCATGAATGACCGGCTTGTATGGTATCCCACACCTGCTTAAAAGCAGCGCGCGGCATATCTGGATGGCGAATAATATTATGATTTTTACCGATTAACTCATCCCGTGAGTAACCGCTTACCTCAACAAAATCATCATTTGCCGAGGTGATAATTCCCTTTAAATCTGTCGTTGAAATTAACTGCTGTTCTGCTTTAAATGAAACCTGTTCATTTATAATAGGTAAATTGACTTTCATAGTACACCCTGCTTTTTACGGCCCTGTAAAATTGTTTTTGTTTTCAGCCCCCACTAACAAGCACTTGGCGTGCCAACTGAACCTTAATGCCAAAATAAAATCATTTCTGAGTTATTGCGCAGTCAATGAATTCACAACACTGGCAGCCCATGTACGCACAGAAACACGAACGCCATTAAAAACCAAAGCTTAGTTTAATAGTGTCTATGTTTATTGATGCTTATCAAAATTTTGCTTGGAGGTTTTGCGGTTATGCTTATAAAAGAAAGGTGCTTGAGGCAATGCACTCAGTATTTACAAGCGCCCAGCCCTTGCACTTTAAATAAGCATACTAACGAAGCATGCAAAGTGTTTTACTTGCTTGTATAGCTTTACTGAATTAGCGTATACAGCACCTCATCGGAGCAATAACTTGTTTAAAATTAGGGACAGAAATGACACTACAGTATTACGAAGACAACGCTGAGCAATTTGCACAAAACACGTTAGACGTTGATATGAGCGAACTGTATGAGCGTTTTCTTGCGCACCTACCTCCCACCAGTCGCATCCTAGATGCCGGCTGCGGTGCGGGTCGTGACGCTGCCACTTTTATACAGCTTGGCTATCAAGTTGATGCCTTTGATGCCAGCCCAAAACTGGTCAAAATCGCTAAAGAAGTCAGCGGCATCCCTGTCCAGCTCAGCACCTTTCTTAACTTTAGCAGCGAGCACAGCTATGCAGGAATTTGGGCGTGCGCCTCTTTACTGCACGTGCCTACCGTCAGTCTATCCGCCACTCTAAAGCACCTAGGCGAACTGCTAGAGCCCAAGGGCGTGATGTATGTGTCCTTTAAATACGGCGAAGATGAAAGCGTTCGCAGTGGTCGTCATTTCACCAACTGCACTGAAGCGCGTTTAGAGCAATTTCTTGAAAATACAGGGTTGCACACCAAAGAAGTCTGGATTAGCACAGACAGACGCCCTGATCGCGATGACGAGCAATGGCTCAATGCGTTATTAACCTTGGCATAGACAGACGTACTGATGTTAGCTAACAGCCCACGCCTAACCACGGGAACAGCGCAGGACCCTTTACTGCCTAAACTGCTTGAAGCCATCTATCAAGCCACTGATATTGAGATAGCCGTATCTTTTATCCAGCCATCAGGTTTAGAGCTGTTATTTGACCCCCTGCTAGAAGCCCTTAACAAGGGCGCTTCGATACGCCTTCTGACCTCGGATTATTTAAATATCACTCACCCGCGCGCCTTACGCGAACTATTGATGCTGGCTGAGCGCGGTGCACAGGTGCGCGTGTTTGAGTGCACCGGACAAACCAGCTTCCACCTTAAAAGCTACATCTTTACGCAAAACAAAAACGCTAAGATTATTAAAGGCAGTGCTTTTATTGGCTCCAACAACATCAGTCGCACGGCACTCACCCATGCCTACGAATGGTCATGGCGTCATGATTGGCAACCCCCAGAAGACTCATCCGCAGCCCAAGAGTTTGTCAAAATTCGCCACGCCTTTGCACAGCTGTTTGATGAGCCGAGTTGCGTGTCTTTAACCGCTGACTGGATTGATACCTACAGTGTCCGACGACAAATCAACTTGCCGCTACTGGCACCGATTAGCGGTTTTATTGATGAAAATATCGAACAGCCCAGCCCTAACAGCGTGCAAGTTGAAGCACTGCAAGCGCTGCTTGAGACTCGCACCGAAGGGTTTTCTCGCGGTTTAGTCGTACTCGCCACCGGCATGGGAAAAACCTGGCTCGCCGCCTTTGATGCACTACAGATGCAAGCCAAGCGCGTGCTCTTTGTCGCCCACCGCGAAGAGATTTTGCTGCAAGCCCAATCGGTGTTTAACCGCGTGCATCCCAACGCCCACACCGGCTTGTTTCAAGGTGCATTAAAAGAACATGAGGCAGACTTTGTGTTTGCCTCGGTACAAAGCCTCAGCAAGCCTGAAGCACTACAACGTTTTAGCAGTAAGCATTTTGATTACATCGTCGTGGATGAGTTTCACCATGCCAGTGCACCCAGTTACCGCAGCATTATTAAGCATTTTAATCCGCAATTTTTATTAGGTCTGACCGCCACCCCAGAACGTACCGACCAAGCCGATATCCTCAGCCTATGCGACAACAATCTGGTTTTTGAGCGCAACTTAGTTCACGGCATTAACGCGCAATTACTAGCACCGATTCATTATTACGGTATCTATGACGAATACGTGGATTATCAAGAAATCCCATGGCGCAGTGGCCGCTTTGAACCGGCGCAAATCGAGTTTGCTTTTGCCACCCAAAAACGTGCCAAACACATTTACCAACATTGGCTTAAGCACAAGCAAACCCGCACCCTAGGCTTTTGTATTTCACAAAAGCACGCTGACTATATGAGCCAGTACTTTCAGCAACAGGGCGTGCGTGCCGGTGCTGTGTATGCCGGTTCACAACTGACCCGCCACGCTGCATTAAGCCAGCTAGCACAGGGCCAACTGGAGGTGATTTTCTCCGTGGATATGTTTAACGAAGGCACCGACTTGCCCGCCCTAGACACCGTACTGATGCTGCGCCCCACTGAGTCTAAAATTATTTTCTTGCAGCAACTGGGGCGTGGTTTACGCCTCTCACAAGAAACCAACAAAACCCACGTGGTGGTGTTGGACTTTTTGGGCAATCACCACAGTTTTCTAAACAGTCCAGCGACTTTGCTCGGTGAAAAAGACCGTAACACAGTGCTTAACACAATTCGCCAGCAACAGCCCATCCAGTTAGCCGAAGGCTGTTTCATTAATTTTGCCCCAAAAATAGTGGGCTTCTGGGAAAAGCTTGCACGCAAAATAGGCAGCACTGCTGCAGAAGATTACCAACAACTACGCGATGAGTTAGGCCATCGCCCCACCGCTACTGAATTTTTTCACAAAGGCTACGACCTCGCGAAAATGCGCAAACAGGCCGGTAGCTGGCTGGCCTTGGTTGCCAAACAAGAAGAAGACGCACTGTTCAAGCAGTTACTTAGCGAGCACGGCGAGTTTTTCGCCAAAGGTGTAGAAACCACCAGCATGAACAAAAGCTTTAAAGGCTTTCTATATCAAGCCTTTTTAGACTTAAGCGGCGTACAAGAACCCGTTGCCACCACACAACTAGCTAAGCGCAGCCGGCAGCTCTTAGAACACCGACCCGATGACCTGCGCAACGAGTTGCCGCAAAGTATTCAACAAGCCAGCGCTGAAAGCCGCCCATGGCTGAGCTACTGGCGCAAAAACCCGATTTTTTATTCCTGCCAACAAGACAAAAACAGCAGCCAAGCTTGGTTTATCGAGCACGGCAACAGCTTCGCGCTTAACTTTACAGTCACACCTGAACTACAAGAGATTTTTGCCGACTACTTCCAAGAATTGATCGACCTGCGCCTGGCGCAATACTTCGCGCGCAAGAAGAAATCAAAGCAGCCCTACCCGGTTAAGAAAGCAGAAATACTGCAGGCGGCGGAAGAGTCGAAGGATGTATAGCTGGGGTTGGATGTTAGGGAGCTAAAGCACCTAAGCTGTGTGAGCCGCGGCTGACGTATCCTGCAGCCACTTGAAAACCTGCCGACTTTTCTAAGCCGCGTGTGCCGCGGCTAACGCGGCCTCCGTGACCACTTGAATCTTGACGTATTTCTAAGCCGCGTGTGCCGCGGCTAACCCTGAGCAGCCGTCACGGTTTCTACCGGTACGTTTCTAAGCCGCGTGTGCCGCGGCTAACGTTTCAGCTTGCAGCATGCTTGAAAGCTGGCCTTTCTAAGCCGCGTGTGCCGCGGCTAACAATTAAATAATCGGCGCAACGCATAGCTGCGCCTTTCTAAGCCGCGTGTGCCGCGGCTAACTGGACGAGCTGATTGAATCAAACCCGCTGCACTTTCTAAGCCGCGTGTGCCGCGGCTAACCTGACGCCCGCCTAATTGCCGGCTTCCACTACTTTCTAAGCCGCGTGTGCCGCGGCTAACGAAGGGATAGTGGCAACGTGACAACAACTAATTTTCTAAGCCGCGTGTGCCGCGGCTAACGACCCTCAAACTGTTTTGATTCATTAACATATTTTCTAAGCCGCGTGTGCCGCGGCTAACCCGTACAAGACCATGTTCATACCGGTCATGCCTTTCTAAGCCGCGTGTGCCGCGGCTAACATTCAGTCCTGTTTGCGCTCAGCGCTGCACGATTTCTAAGCCGCGTGTGCCGCGGCTAACGGTTGATGTTACTTATGAAAACTCTATGAGCTTTTCTAAGCCGCGTGTGCCGCGGCTAACGTACAGCTCCTTTTTGCCGCACGATGGGCAGCTTTCTAAGCCGCGTGTGCCGCGGCTAACCTACATATAAAGTCTTTTTTAGGTGTCACGGATTTCTAAGCCGCGTGTGCCGCGGCTAACTGTACGACACCATCGAAGTGGCATACCTTGACTTTCTAAGCCGCGTGTGCCGCGGCTAACCAGCTGATGCGACAAAATTGCACGCTGAAACTTTTCTAAGCCGCGTGTGCCGCGGCTAACTGCCCGTCATATCGCTGTCGCGTGTTCCGTTATTTCTAAGCCGCGTGTGCCGCGGCTAACGCCTTCCACTTTGTCGAGCAGGTCAGCATATTTTTCTAAGCCGCGTGTGCCGCGGCTAACTTCTGGAACTTATTCAGAATATGAATTTGAGTTTTCTAAGCCGCGTGTGCCGCGGCTAACGAATGCTACTTTTGCTAACCGCCACTGCGTGGTTTCTAAGCCGCGTGTGCCGCGGCTAACGTTTTTTCAGGCGGTGTACGGTTTTTCGAACATTTCTAAGCCGCGTGTGCCGCGGCTAACCGGTCCACTCGATCCAGTGTGCACCTTGAGTCTTTCTAAGCCGCGTGTGCCGCGGCTAACCGACAATTGGTTATTGGTTGATGACGCTAACATTTCTAAGCCGCGTGTGCCGCGGCTAACGTCGAGTGTCGGTGGCTTCCACCAGACACCACTTTCTAAGCCGCGTGTGCCGCGGCTAACGAGGGCATGACTGCCAGCAACGGAAGCATGATTTTCTAAGCCGCGTGTGCCGCGGCTAACCCTTCTACGACTCACTAATTGCTAAGACTGGAGTTTCTAAGCCGCGTGTGCCGCGGCTAACTGAATGTGCCTTTCTGGCTGCCGCCATCGTGCTTTCTAAGCCGCGTGTGCCGCGGCTAACGATGAAGCGCGCTACGAAGGAAAAATCCTGCTTTTCTAAGCCGCGTGTGCCGCGGCTAACGTATCCACCGGCGCGGCTGACGCTGGCGCACTTTTCTAAGCCGCGTGTGCCGCGGCTAACTTGACCTTGACGGGCACTGCTGATACCCGCAGTTTCTAAGCCGCGTGTGCCGCGGCTAACGCACCATAGAAGGATATAGTAAGATAATTAAGTTTCTAAGCCGCGTGTGCCGCGGCTAACTGGCGCGGCCAGTGCTTATGCAGCCTTTTCTATTTCTAAGCCGCGTGTGCCGCGGCTAACATGATATGGCGCGAACCGTGACAACGCCGCCGTTTCTAAGCCGCGTGTGCCGCGGCTAGCTAGCGGCGTGCCAAGTCATAGCCACGCCCTAATTTCTAAGCCGCGTGTGCCGCGGCTAACAACGCTATCAAGGCCAATGAAAAAAAGTGGCATTTCTAAGCCGCGTGTGCCGCGGCTAACATCGTGCTGCTGGTGGAGATGTCGCTACGGCTTTTCTAAGCCGCGTGTGCCGCGGCTAACTTCCCAAACAGGGCATTAAGAGCATCATTCATTTTCTAAGCCGCGTGTGCCGCGGCTAACTGCTTGCAGTTTTGTTTTGCGCGCAGGTTCTATTTCTAAGCCGCGTGTGCCGCGGCTAACCCTATGAGTCGCTGGACAACCCAGCCCCATCCTTTCTAAGCCGCGTGTGCGGCGGCTGACTCAAAGAAAAAGCAGGCGAAAGCGGAGTGGTTTTTCTAAGCCGCGTGTGCGGCGGCTGACTACAGCCAGCAGGGAAAAGATGGTCGAACGCTTTTCTAAGCCGCGTGTGCGGCGGCTGACGATAATCTCTGGCACACCCTAACAAACCATGATTTCTAAGCCGCGTGTGCGGCGGCTGACTGGCAACTATTGAGCGGCTATCAGCCGATGCATTTCTAAGCCGCGTGTGCGGCGGCTGACCCATTTACAAGCACAGCATCCAGCGCGCTCATTTTCTAAGCCGCGTGTGCGGCGGCTGACGCGGTACGTTGTATTGCAGGACTGCGCGTTAATTTCTAAGCCGCGTGTGCGGCGGCTGACAATGAGGTGTTCGGGCGTTTTGTGATGCCAGTTTTCTAAGCCGCGTGTGCGGCGGCTGACTTAACGCAAAATGGCACGCTGCGTACCCGCCCTTTCTAAGCCGCGTGTGCGGCGGCTGACCCACTGCTGGCGTTTTCAGATTTAGCTCCCATTTTCTAAGCCGCGTGTGCGGCGGCTGACGCGGCACACCTGCGCTTTTTGCAACACTGGATTTTCTAAGCCGCGTGTGCGGCGGCTGACAAAAAGCCCTGCTGTTCTGCAAGGCTTAAATTTTTCTAAGCCGCGTGTGCGGCGGCTGACGCATAGCGCCCCGTCACCCAGCGGTTTAGATTTTTCTAAGCCGCGTGTGCGGCGGCTGACTTGCCAATCCCGAAGATTCGGCCACGGTGGATTTTCTAAGCCGCGTGTGCGGCGGCTGACGCATCGGCCAGCTGGGCAAACAGGGTCGGGTCTTTCTAAGCCGCGTGTGCGGCGGCTGACGGTGGGTACAAGGCGCGGCCGTTGAGCGCAGATTTCTAAGCCGCGTGTGCGGCGGCTGACGTTTGCCAGCTGCAGGTATAGAAGCAGTTATATTTCTAAGCCGCGTGTGCGGCGGCTGACCAGGTCCAGTCAAATATCTACGGGCATATACTTTTCTAAGCCGCGTGTGCGGCGGCTGACTTTTATGCTGCGCAGGTATTTGCTGCAATGGTTTTCTAAGCCGCGTGTGCGGCGGCTGACTTTATCACCCTGCAAGCGTCCTCTCGCGAAGATTTCTAAGCCGCGTGTGCGGCGGCTGACTGTACGTTAGTGAGTTGCCAGTGATAGTTTTTTTTCTAAGCCGCGTGTGCGGCGGCTGACCCTTTTTCGCCGTCCATGGCTGATTGATTACATTTCTAAGCCGCGTGTGCGGCGGCTGACAAATCATAGAATCACCACTGGGTTTTGTGGTTTTTCTAAGCCGCGTGTGCGGCGGCTGACGTGCAATCGATTCGCAAACGGTTGAGATAAATTTTCTAAGCCGCGTGTGCGGCGGCTGACAAAAGCCCGCACGGTGCGGGATCAGGTTTTCATTTCTAAGCCGCGTGTGCGGCGGCTGACTCCACTGCATGCCGGGGCTGAACGTGGTTGATTTTCTAAGCCGCGTGTGCGGCGGCTGACATGGACGCTGATTCTATTGCCAATGCTGTGCATTTCTAAGCCGCGTGTGCGGCGGCTGACTCATGGGTATCAGCAACGCGGCGGCGGCTCTTTTTCTAAGCCGCGTGTGCGGCGGCTGACCTTGTACGCCTTTATCAGTTATTTGGATATTTTTTCTAAGCCGCGTGTGCGGCGGCTGACGTAACAAATAAAGCAATACCAATTGTTATAAATTTCTAAGCCGCGTGTGCGGCGGCTGACAGCTCATCATCGACAACGCCATTTCTGCCGTATTTCTAAGCCGCGTGTGCGGCGGCTGACAAACAAGTAAGTGGTTCCGCGTCGCGGTTGAATTTCTAAGCCGCGTGTGCGGCGGCTGACCAAGCGAGTTCCTGAAGAAGATCAACGTGATTTTTCTAAGCCGCGTGTGCGGCGGCTGACTCGGTGGCGGACTGATCAGCAGCTTTACAGAATTTCTAAGCCGCGTGTGCGGCGGCTGACTTATAGACAGTTATAGTTGTGTTCGCGCAATTTTTCTAAGCCGCGTGTGCGGCGGCTGACGAAAGACACGAGCGAATCAACAAGGCCATTGATTTCTAAGCCGCGTGTGCGGCGGCTGACAAATGCAGGGCGGCGGTACCGACCAGCTGCCATTTCTAAGCCGCGTGTGCGGCGGCTGACGTATTTCTTCCAGCGCAGAGCGCACCTTGTCATTTCTAAGCCGCGTGTGCGGCGGCTGACAATCGAGTTAGCTCTGAACGCGCGGCGCGCAATTTCTAAGCCGCGTGTGCGGCGGCTGACCGATGCATTAACCCTGTCGATAACCTCAGCACTTTCTAAGCCGCGTGTGCGGCGGCTGACAAAAAGCGCTAACACCGCAGTCACTTCGTTATTTTCTAAGCCGCGTGTGCGGCGGCTGACGCCTACAGAGCTGACTTACACAGCCACAGAGTTTTCTAAGCCGCGTGTGCGGCGGCTGACTAGAGCGTACCAGCGACAAATTACCGGCGATTTTTCTAAGCCGCGTGTGCGGCGGCTGACCTGAATAACGGCACCTGGGGGCCGCTGGATAATTTCTAAGCCGCGTGTGCGGCGGCTGACTATGGCCAGTGATTCATAAAGTTCACGCCAGATTTCTAAGCCGCGTGTGCGGCGGCTGACAGCAGCTTGACCTTCGCTTGCGTGGTGATCACTTTCTAAGCCGCGTGTGCGGCGGCTGACAACAGGTCATACCAGACTCAAGCGATCCGCAATTTCTAAGCCGCGTGTGCGGCGGCTGACCGCATGATCTAGATTGTCTGTAAGCGTAGCAATTTCTAAGCCGCGTGTGCGGCGGCTGACATCAACATTAGAGGCGACAGAAGAGCTAGCAATTTCTAAGCCGCGTGTGCGGCGGCTGACATCATAACCAAGGCCGTCTAAAGCAGTTAATATTTCTAAGCCGCGTGTGCGGCGGCTGACGGGCTGCGATGTTGTTTACGTACTTACAGGAATTTCTAAGCCGCGTGTGCGGCGGCTGACAGACAGGCGCTCAGCAAAGCCGCCGTGCGAATTTTCTAAGCCGCGTGTGCGGCGGCTGACTTGCTCTTGCTTGATATTAACGGCAATCTTTGTTTCTAAGCCGCGTGTGCGGCGGCTGACTAAACAAGCTATTAGCAATAAGAACCCAGTTTTTTCTAAGCCGCGTGTGCGGCGGCTGACTGGCACGCTGCACAATGCAAACGGCATTGAATTTTCTAAGCCGCGTGTGCGGCGGCTGACGTTAAGGCCGGCTGTTTAATTTGCGGTGCCATTTTCTAAGCCGCGTGTGCGGCGGCTGACTACAAAGACAAAAACGGCAAGCAGCAGCGGATTTTCTAAGCCGCGTGTGCGGCGGCTGACTGCAGATTTGAGCAAAAAAAATAAGTTACATCAAGTATTTATCCCTAAAACCTAAGTTTTATGAATACTTTTTCTACAAGATGTAACTTATTGATGTACAAGCTATTTTTTTAAAGAGCAAAATAAAAGGTTTTTTATTCCTTTTTACCAGTGTGGAACAGTAGCGTGGCTGCTAAACCCATAAGTGCTAAAACTTCCCTCCTTTTTTTCACTTACTGCTTGCTGCTCTATCTGTAAGGAAAATTCTTTTTGAGTGCTTTCGCTCTTAAGTTTAATAAAAGGGAAAGCTTTAACTTTCGGACTAAGATAATGCTTTTCAGCTTCTTGCAAGCTGACCTCTTGTTTTTCGGCAAAGCGTTGATTTTGTAATGCTTGTGCTTCTTCAAAGCTCAGCTGTCTACCCAATCTTTTGCTTTCACGCTGCATAAAGCGGCGTGTTAAGCGTTCAAGATTAGTTACAGACCTATAACGATTAACCTGTAAATAGCTATCTATTTTTTCAGGCACTGGTTTAATGCTTTTAATATGCACATAGTCTGCCAAGCGATTCAGCCACTTATGAAGGTTCAGCTGTTCAAGTTCTTGCTCCGTACTGGCAAAAACTCTCAGCTTGTCACCTAAATAGCCAAAACTTTTATCGCCTTCTTCTTGAAAACGATAGTCTGGAAAGCTCACGCCGAAATTAACCGTTTCATCTGGGTTTTGCTGCTCTACAAAGGCAAGGTGAACCTGCATGTAGAGCTTGCTCCAGACTTCGTATAAAGAGTATTTACTGTCTTCTATCAAAGTTAATTCAATAAAATATTTCATTAAGCCCTCTTTTAAATCCGTATATCAGTAACATAAGCCAAACCTTTCTTACCTAGATAAAAAGAAGAAACGCCTGCGTTTTCTATTTTTTCTTCTAAGTCAATAGCTTGCTGTCGTGTGATATCTAAATTAATTGTAAGAGTTCCATTAGCTTTGCTCAAAACTGAGACAACTTCACCCTCACCCTTAACTCTTTCTTTTCTAAGATAAGCTCCGCCCCAGACTGGTTTCTTACCTCCTGTAACATGATTAGACATAAAATCTTTTTTAGTAAATCCTCTTTTTGAAATTCCGCTTAAATTACCTGATTTTGTTAAAATAGAGTCAATATCAAAATATTGGCGCATCCTTTTTATTTGTAGATATAAAGCAGAACAATAAAGGCTTATTACAGGTATTTTCCCAGAATTAGAAATATAATTGACATCAGGAAATTCTTTAGATAGTTCATCAAGCACTTTTTGTACAGAGCTATCTAGCTCCAAATCTTTATTTAATTTCTTATTGTTTAATTCTTCAAAACGTTCGCTAATTATTAGCGGCTCTATATTTTGCTTAGGCTCAACCTCATAACTACTATTAGTGATAAAGTTAAACAGATCATCCAGACCAAGCCATAAAACTCCCCAAAGCACTCCAGAAAAACTCGATGAAAATGCAGGGCTACTAGTTTTTAACATTCCTGAAAAAGAATTCTGGTCATCACTACCAGACATATTACGTATATAAACCATCTCATTAGTGATACTTGGTTTATCAATAATATCTGATTCCTTTAAATTTGCCTCAATCTCAGAGAAGTAGTAATTTTCACGCTCTCTTGCTTGATAAAGTTTTGCTTGTTCGCCAATCAAACGATTTAAAATACCCATAACTGTATTTTTAGTTATGGATCTTCTTAAATAGTTTTCAGGCTTTCTAAGCTCAGTCATAGAGCCAACAAACTTCCTTCCTTTTTTAGGAAGAGGTTCATTGTTTGAGCCATCCAAAAAAGAATTACGCCATGAAGCTTCGTATTCAATAGTTATTTTCATATCCGAACCTACTATTTAGCATAAAAGTACACAGCATAACCATCTTGTGCTTCTGGATTAGCCTGTTCAGGGCTGCGCTTAATACGCATCATTTTATTACTGTTGTTATAGTCAACTTCTATGCTATCAACGTACATGTAGCCTTTAGCTTGTTTAATGCTCAATTCTTCAATCATTCGCAGAGTTTCTTTTACTAGAATGTCAATCGCTGTGTTATCCAGCAATATACCTACTTCACCTTCTTCAAAAATTGTTCCTTTACGAACATAATTTGCGTGAAAGACAGCTTTAGGTGAACGACTTGGATCGATGGAGTGGATAAACTCTTGCACTTTTTCAGCAACTTTTTTTCCTTCCTCTTCTGAGACCACCATAGCAGCACGATCAAATTTTTTATCCAGAGAGATAAACTCAAGCTGCTCAATGCTGATAGAGCCATAAGCTGTATACTCGGTGTCGCCAAAGGTGGTTTTAGAAAAGAATGAATTACTGGATTCTTCACCTTTTTTATTTATCTCTTTTTCCTTAGAGCCAGAGCGCCCCATCTGTTCAAAGTTACCATTACCTAGATGGTCAACGAAATCTTCCAACAGCAACGGGCTTGTGCGCTTACACTGACTACTAGGTACAACATAGCCACGGATCAAACCTGTAATAGAAGCCAAAACGGCTAATAAATTTTTATCTTTTGCATAATGCAAATCAAAAGCTTGATCACGGAATAAATGATGACGAATACAGTTTTGACTGATATAAAGCGGATTTTCTATGAAGTTTATATCCGCGACGTGCTTCTTATACTTATATCCTGATTCTTCTTTTACCTTTCCGGTTTGGTTTGTAAACCCTCTCAGCTTAGGTATGGTATGGTTTTTAACCTCCTTTCCATTATCACCAACTAATGCAATTGGCCCATTCCAATTCACTACACCATAACCAAACGCTTTTATTTTAAAATCTACGCTTTTAATACCTGTTACTTTAGTCATTTTCACTTCCTATTTTAGTTAGATAAATCATTAATTGTTTTAATCGAAATTGAGCCTACAGGCTGTTTATCACAAATAGCATAATAAATAGCTTCAGAATGGCGAACACTAACGCCTCCCACACGATTTAAATCTTCTTCTGTATAGCTTAAATATAATGGAAACTCTGCATCTCTTGCACAGTTACCTAAAATTGAATAGCGTGTTTTCATTTTATTAGCTGGAATGCCTTTTACAGGATGAGATGAGTCAATAATAGCGTGCTTCTGTGCCATAAAATGTAATAAATCAATATTCTCTATTAACGACAAAGATTCAGTTAAGTTATCATACTCTTCATTATCTTTTAATGATGGGAGGTAAGCGTATTCATTTATAAAAACAGGATATTCAACATCATTTAATTCTAAAACAGCTAATTGGACAAAACGGCTATCGCCACGCAAAGAATTTTTACTTATTTTCTGCTTTTTATCCTTACTTTTAGTTTGAACAACTTTAGTAGGTTCAGTAACTTTATTATCCAGTAATTTAACACTTGACTTTATAGCTTGCTCAAGATCTTGCTCAATTGCATCAGCAGCATGGATACTAAATTCTTTATACAAACTATAAATTTCAGGCAAAGTAAAGTTTCTCCCTAATAACTTTTTGTCTAAAAAATCATACCACGCTTTGGCAGACCTAAGGCTATGCAAAGAAGCTAGAAACCTTGCTGAAGAACCTAACTGCTTACCATTTTTAACATGCTCTGTTAGTGCGATGGTCAGTATATTGATTTCATTATTTTTACCAAATCTATCTAATCTTCCTAGTCTCTGCAAAATATTCTCTGGACTACTTATCTCCGATAGCATCGCATCGCAACTAATATTTAATGATGCTTGAACGATTGGCCCGCTTCTTAACACATCATACCGACCTGTGCCCTCTTTACTGAAAGACTTATAAACCTCAGAGAACCAGTGTTTTTTATCACTTCGTTTAAACTTCGAGTGGAACAAGACCGAATTTTCATTATCCTTTTGTATCAAAAATCCTTGCTGTGCTAGTTTGGCTGTATTGCTAATAACAAATGTATTATTGTCATAAACCTGAAAAAATGGGCTGTCTTCTATTTTGGTCTCATCATAATCAATAAAATCAATTTGATACTTACTCTTATTAAAAGAAGGCATCTCGATTACATCTGAATACTGACCATCACTTACATTTAAATTCAAAATATTTTTTAAATATGAATAATGTGGTGTGGCAGAAACCAACAAAATACGTTTATCATAATTTTTATTCATATTTTTATTGGCAACTAGCTCAGCGAAAAGCAGGTTAAATATTTCCATGTTGATATATTCATGATACTCATCAAACACCACATGTGCTTGCATAAATGGTATCAAGCTGTCCACTTTGGTGTGAGTGGTAATTGAGTTTAAGATTTGATCAATCGTAGTAACAACTACATCTGCTGAAAAGTAGTCATCTTCTCTCGTTGGGTTATTCCATTTATTAGTAAATTTGAACTCGCCTGTAAAAATCTCGATGCTGCTTTCTGGTAAATATTGGCTTGTTAGTTCTTCAAAGATGCCCTGACAAACTTGTACTCTAGGGCAAACCCATATTATTTTTTGTGCCTTGCCAAGCATTGCCCATTCAAGTGCAATTTTAGTTTTACCACAGCCAGCAGCGCCTGATAACACTGCTATATCACGTATTTCAGATAGTTTTTTAGCAACTTCTGCTTGCTGATTTGTGCGCTCACTATTAGGAAACAAACCTAAACAATCTTGTATCTGCTCCGATAAATTAGAAATCAACTCCTGCTGCTCAGCCAATAACTCATCTAATCGTTGTTCAGTAATTAATTCCTGTAAATCATGGGCTGATAATGAAGATATAATTCTATCCGCGCTAATAACACAACTTCTTAATAAATTATTATGCGCATTAGTCTCTGTTTTCTTATGTACAGCTGAAAAATCATCAGCAATCGAATAGTGTTTAAAATCCGGAAATAGTTTATTTTCAAATTGATATAAAAATCCTTCAATTAACTGTTGGCTATTATCAGCACTCCAATCAAGCTTATCAATTAGATCAACTTCATTTTCTAATCCATATTGCTTAGCTAAGGAGTTAATACGCTTTATAGCTTTTGGAGCAGCTTCAATAAAATTGATTAACTCACTTACTGCTATATTTTTCTTTAGGAACTCATATACTTTAAAAACACCTGAAAGCTGGTCATCTTTCCTATATGGCTTTGCATGATGCCAGTAAACAACATGCTGCAATGCAGTCTTTTGAGTTGGGTTTAGCCCTATACACTGGTATTCAAATAGATTGAATATAAATAAAGAAACCTCATTGTGTCTAGGGTGCTTATCAAACGTAAACTTGGTATCTATATGCTGCCCATCTTCATCAGGATTTTTTTGCTTGCCCTTTTTCACCCAATCTTGAAAACAAGGATCGAGTTTGCCAATGTCATGCAGAATACCTGCAAGAAAGGCTACACCAGCCAAGTTTTGATGTTCATCATTATCTGTTGAAAGTTCAAATATTTTTTTAGCTAAATAGCCTACTGCAAACAAATGTTCTGCAAGTGGTTGTAGCTTAGTATTAGCGTAACTTTCATTTTGCTTTGCTTTCATAGTTATCACATCCATAGGTACTTCTTTCTCAGTATAATTCACCGGCACTATGCCTCTTTCGTTAAACTTTCTTTTATTTCCCACAACCCACAATAAATCGCTTCTTGAGCGCGAGCGCAGCCAGTGGCAACTAACGGCTGTACTTTTACTCGCTGTTTTACGCAACAACTTTTTAACTGCTTGCAAGCCTTCTTCGGTAATTACAGTTTGCCAAGTGTTATCACCTATGCGGTTAGCAAAGGCATCCAGTACTCGCCGGGTTTTAGCTAAAGCATTTTTTTCGCACTGGGAAACAAATATCACCATCATAGTGAGTCATCCTCTTCACTTGGCGACACTAGGTGATGCAAACTGAAAGGCAATCCGCTTAACTTCATTGAACATGAAGTCTAAAACTTTATGATTAGTAAAAGCTTGTAGGCACTGTTGGCGAAATTCTTGTTCGGTGGCGTTTTCTTTGGCGCTGATAAATGCCCAAGGCAAAATAATGGCATCTTTTATTAAATCAGCGATATCAAAGACTAAAGCGCCCCGCCTTGTTTTACCGTGCATCACTGCAAAGCCGTGAGGTATGCCTAATACCCATAAGGTTGTAGCAGCTAAACCATAAGCTAAGTAATTGCCATGATTTAAAAACCCATTAGCTTTATCTGTAGCTTCACGCTCGCGGCTAAAACCTTGGTGGTTAGTGTTACCAGCAGCAAGCCTATAAAGCTTTTTGGTAAGCTCTGCTTCAAGCTGTAACAGCTTCCCCACTCGGTCTGCTTTATCTATTTGCAATACAAAGCTTTCCAACAGCTGTGCGATGGCCAGATTAGTTGAATCAAAACCTTCCAGCTTTAAGTCTTTATCCTTAGCCCAAGTTTTTTGCAAAAAACCTAAGCGTGCTTGCTGGAGTTCTTTTGCGGCTGCGAGGCGTTTTTGCTCGTCAAACCAAAAGCTGAGCCAAGCTTGTACATATTCGGTAGGGCGGTATTCACTTTGAGGGGACAACCATTCTATTTCACTAGCCATTAGCAAAGGAGTGCCGCCGCCACCACTAAAACCAACCAGTACACCTGCCTGAGCTAGCATTCGCATGGCTGCTTGAGTAATGGAGGTTCCTGTACCCAGTAACAGGCAGGTAGTGTTGGCTATGGGAATGTTGTAATAGCTGTTTTGTTTGTCATCTTCAGCAAGGTAAAGCACACGCCCGTCTTTTTGCATTACGCGGCAGTATTGCAGGTAATAAATATTGGCTCGTTTTGAGTGCAGGATAGCCTTCAGATCTGAAGCAGATAAATCATCCATGTAGCTTTACCCTTGTAGAACTATTTTTATAAGCTAAAGACACTTTGCGATTAATGAAACTAAATAGCAACACTGTACAAAAACACCGTAATCAAACTTGACAGTGTTTTGTGTTTCCGCACTATTTCAGCCAAATAACCATGGTTGAATGTCGTTTTTGTTGACGATGATGAGTTGTTGCGCCTTAGCGTCGGCTTCATAAATGCGGGGGTTTATATTTAAAAGCTGTAGCTTATAACTGACTAAACAGCCGCGAGTATGGATCTCTAGTTGTCCGTCGTGCATGTCGTACTCGTGCTCGAGTACTTTGCGTTGCGACTCGCTGAGGCGTGGATCGGGGGCGATTATAATGCGGACTTGTGTGTGCCAAGCCTCATCATCGCTGGCAGAAATAGGGCTTTTATCTAGTAGCTCGGCAACTTCTTGAAAGCGCGCCAGAACAAAATCTCTAAAGCCTTTACTTTTTTCGCACCAAGCACGCAAATGCCAACGCTGGCCGGTATTGACCAGATGGTGCGGCACGATAATGCGTCCCTCGTCATTAGGGTTGCTAATAGAAACGTAATTGACTTCTACACGACGTCCTTCGCGCAGGGCTTGCATCAATGGGCGCATAAGCTCTGGTGTGATGGGACGTCTGGGCGGTTCTAGACATATATTGGCGGGGATAGCATCGTGGTGTGCGCTCTGCCCTGTTACCCAGCTAAGGTATTGCCCCACTTCACGATTGATGTGCCGCGGAAAAAACTTATTGGTCGGGCGGTAGGTTTTTTCACTGCCGTGGTAACGCAAAGCTTCTGGATTTTGTGCGAGAAACGTCCGCATCCGCTTGCTTGCCTGCTGGCGACTGATAACGTGGATGCTGGCTAGTTGCGCTGGTTGCACGCGACCTTCCCAATAAGCTAAAAGCTCCACCAACCAAGCAAAAGAGTCGTATTTTAAATCGCTCATTAGGTAACTGCTCCTTCAGTGTGTGGATGTGCTTTAGCAGAGCTTACTGATTAACCACGCTTCGATGCCAGTAGACTTTTAAGTGGTGCGGGAAGGATATTGTGGAATTTCTGGGTAAGACGCTGCTCGTACTTTTGCCAAAGAATGCCTAAGTAAATGAGACTCAGACCCATAGCGGTTAGGGCGACAGGAAACATCCAGCTGTCTTTAAAGACGCTGAATGCCAGATGCCCAAGGTAGCCGTACGCACCTAACGCACCGCAAACTACAAAGATGCGGCGCACCAATAATACGCCAACACCGATCATGAACAAGTTGGTGCAGAAGTACATGAATTTGGCCAGTTCGCTGTCTGAGTGTTGCATTGATAGACCGCCCCAAAAGGCCAACACGCCAAACAGGTAAATCCAAAAGGCATAGTCGGCTGTGTGATGCGCACGAATATCAACCCACACGGCCAGCGCAATCATTAGTAACCCTGTGTACATCGAAACCAGCTGCCGCAGCTCCCAAGTAATTGCGCCTCCGCCAATGATGGCAACGATGTCCATGGTCATATACCACAGGGTGAAGGCAATCGGCATGATCAGGAAGGGGTATTTATAGCGCCAAGCAACAATCACCCCCACCGCTAACGTGCCCAACTCCATGTACAACCAATGCCATTTAACGTAGCGGTGATAGTCGCGGTACTGGCTTTCATCCGGCCATAGCCCAAGCCAATGCTGTAGGCCGTAAATAGCCAACGGGGTCATACAGACGACAAAGGTGGCAGTAATGCCAGCGGGGATGCTGAGCTGCCTGCTTGCGAAGTGGTTGGTAAGCTTTAAACCAACTCCAGCATAAAGCAGCGATAAAAAGAAGATGCCCGCGCCACCAAAAGACTCCCAGCCAAGGTTCATAAATAAGGTCATCGCGCCAATGGCCATCAGCCCGCCCAAGTAATACAGCACATGGGTAAAGGTAAACCGAGGCACATCAGCCGTTTGCCGCTGTATGAATTCAATCAGAGAATCGGCTTGAGTTGCCGAGAGAATACCGTGCTCGACAGCGCTAGTGAGTTGCTTCCGTGTTATTTTCATATCCTTTTGACCTCATTAGTTAATGTCGCGTGCCCTGCTGGAGATGGAGCAGTTTGTGCGCCAAGCCGCTTTAGGCTGAGTCAGGATTACATAGCCCTTTTCAACAACTGCTCCACTACTTCCGGGTCGGTTTCACGACGGATTTGATTAAATAGCTGCTGCGCTTCGGGATAGTTACGCATTAATAGCGCCAGCCATTGTTTTAATCGGCCCGGTGCTTGGCGCGGGGTGACGTTGATGCGCACTCGCTGCCAAAACTCCTGTATCAGTGGCATCAAGCCTTCCCAAGTTAGTGGCTGATAAGATTCGCCACGCTGTAGCGCTTGGATTTGCCGCGCCAAATCCGGTTGCGTCACCAATCCCCGACCAATCATCACAGACTGCACACCACTGACTTCACGGCAACGCAGCCAGTCCGCCACCGACCACACCTCGCCATTCGCCATGACTGGCACATCCACCACGTCTTGAATTTTGGCAATCCACTCCCAGTGCGCTGGTGGTTTATAACCGTCTGTTTTGGTGCGTGCGTGCACCACCAGCTGTGCAATTCCGCCCTGCGCCAACGCGCGCGCGCAATCTAGCGCAGTGTCTGTGTTGTCATAACCCAAGCGCATTTTGGCGGTGAGAGGTGTGTGTTTGGGTAAAGCGGCGCGCACTTGTTCAGCAATACGAAATAAGCGTTCAGGTTCTTTCATCAAAATCGCGCCGCCTTTGGATTTATTAACAGTTTTGGCGGGACAACCAAAGTTTAAATCCACGACAGAGGCTCCCAACTGCGCTACTTGTGCGGCATTTTCAGCCAAGCAAACAGGATCAGAACCCAATAATTGCACGCGCAGTTGTGTGCCGCTTGCCGTTGCGCTGCCCTGCTTTAGTTCGGGTGCAATGCGTTGAATGATTGACGGTGGTAGCAGCGTGTCGGTGATGCGGATAAATTCGGTCACGCACCAGTCGATACCGCCTTGGCGCGTGAGCAGGTCGCGCATCATGGCATCGGCTAAGCCTTCCATGGGGGCTAAAGCGATTTCCACTGGGTCAGTCCTTATCCAAATCGCGCCAAGCTTTGCCGTAGCCGGTCAAAAACTCTTCTGGCATACGCTTTGGGCGACCGGTGGTGAGCTGCACACAAACAAAGGTCGTGCGGGCGCGCAGCAAAGTAGCACCATCGGCAGGACGAATCAGTTGAAACAGGCGATCCATTTTCAGGCGATTGTCGGGTGTAACAATCCAAGTACCCATGCACAGTTCTTCACCCAAATACGCACTGGCGAGGTAATCAATTTCATGGCGCACTATTGCCATGCCACGGTCCAATTCTTGGTAGCGTTTGACATCCAAGCCCAAGCTTTGTGAGTGCTGCCACGCGCAATCTTCCATCCACTGCACATAGACAGCGTTATTGACGTGGTTTAGCTCGTCGATTTGTTCAGCACTTGCTTGAAACTTGCTTTGAAATGGCGCAGGCCAATCCCATTCTAAACACATACCAAACTCCTCGCTAACTCCTGCGCCTGTTGCGCCAAGGCGGTTATTTGCCGCCAATCATTAGCCCGCACCAAAGCATCCGGTGCCAACCAGCTGCCGCCACAGCAAATCACATTGGGTAACTTAAGAAAGCTCAACAGGTTATCCAGATGGATACCGCCCGTGGGGCAGAATTTAATGTCGGCAAAGGGGCCTTTAAAACTATCCAGCAGTTTTAAGCTGCCTTCTAAGCTGGCCGGAAACAGCTTTAGCGTGCGATAACCGTATTCCATGGCGTGCAACACCTCAGAAGGCGTTATTACAGCGGGTAAATAAGGTAATGCGCTGGCTTGTGCAGCCTCAGCCAATTGCGGCGTAAACCCTGGACTTACGGCAAATTGCGCGCCTGCTTGTTTGGCCTGTTCAAACTGTTCTGCTTGCACCACAGTCCCCACCCCCACTAGAAGCTCTGGCAGTTGTTGACGCAAAGTCGTGACCACCTCAAGCGCCTGCGGTGTTCTTAAGGTGATTTCTAAGACCTGCACACCTCCCTGATGTAGCGCTTGCGCCAACGCAATCGCTGTATCGGGCTGGTTAACCACTAAGACCGGTAATACGGGATAAGCCTTAGCGAGTATCTGCTCTATGCTGTGCATCAATTATTCCTTAACCACAGTATGGGACAGTGGCAGAAACCCCCTGCTTAGGGCTGCTTTTTACGCAAGGGTGCATGACCGTCATCGCTAAACACGGCCGGTTTGCTGGGTGCGCTGCGGGGTCTATTGGGCTTTTTCGCTGCTTTTTTCTTAGCATCGCCTTTAACCGCTTCTTTTTTCTTTTTCACGCCAACCGCTTTACCCGAGCTTTTTACTTTTTTCGGGCCGTGGTAACCACCCTTCAAGCCTGGCAGTATGCGCTTTTCAAACTCTTGCTTAAGGTAGCGTTGAATACTGGACATCAGATTCCAGTCCAAATGTTCAATCAGTGAAATCGCTAAACCTTGATTGCCGCTACGACCCGTACGACCAATGCGGTGTACGTATTCGTCACCCGAGCGAGGCATATCAAAGTTAATCACCAGATCAACGCCTTCAATATCCAATCCGCGCGCTGCTACGTCTGTAGCTAACAGCACCCGCTCACTGCCCTGACTAAAACGCAGTAACGTTTGTTTTCTTTCTTGCTGATCCTTTTCACCATGCAAAACAAACACACGGAAATCCTTAGCGCGTAGACGACCGTACAGTTTGTCTGCAGCAATGCGCGTGTTGGTAAACACTATGGCTTTGCGATAGGTTTCATTGGCCAGCAACCAAGCTAACAGCTGCTCTTTGTGTGCAAAGCTTTCTGCTGTGATAAATTCCTGCCGTGTGGTTTCGCTTAGCTGTGAAACCGGATTGAGCATTAAATGCACAGGCTCATGCAATAGGCTCTGGGTAATTTCACGCAGTACACGTCCGCCGGTGGTGGCAGAAAACAACAGCGTTTGCTCACGCAGTTCACAGGCATTAATGATGGATTGCATCGCATCCGCAAAGCCCAAGTCCAGCATGCGGTCTGCTTCATCCAGCACCAACCAACGCACTTCTTTGGCAGGAAAACTGGCGGCTTCAATATGCTCTAGCAAGCGTCCTGGAGTGGCGACCAGAATGTCTGGTACACGACGCAACTCGGCGGCTTGTTCTCTAAAACCTTCACCACCAATGAGCATGGTGGCTTTGATAAAGGTGAAACGTGCAAAACGCTCGATTTCATCGGTGATTTGTCGCGCCAGCTCGCGCGTAGGCACAATAATCAGTGCGCGGGTTGCGTGGGTGCCTTCTTCTTGGTTTAGCAGGTGCTGTAATATCGGCAACACAAAAGCGGCTGTTTTGCCACTACCCGTCTGCGCTGTTGCACGCAAATCGCGGCCTTGCAGAGCAACCGGTATGGCTTGTTTTTGTACCTCTGTTGGCTCAATAAACTCCAACTCGGCCAGCGCTTTTAATAGACGCTCGTGTAACCCTAACTCTGCAAACATTGGCAACCCTAAAACATAATTAATCGAACACGGAATCTTACATGAAATTGCTGGTGCTGTATGAGATTGACGAAGATTTAATTAGCTTCGCTTAGCCGCCGCAGACAGCATATAAGCTGAAACCGGCGCGCTAATGACCAAAAATAACGTTACCAACAATTCGTGCACCAACAAGCCGCCATGGGCGAAACTAAAATAAATCATGGACGCGATAAGGATTCCACCCACACCCAAGGTGGTGGCTTTGGCCGGACCATGCAAGCGCATGTAAAAGTCCTTAAAGCGAAACAAGCCAATCGAGCCAACCAAAGCAAAAAAGCTGCCGACCAGCAGAAAGAAACACACCACTAACTCAACAAAAAAATTCATGACTCACCCTAATCAATCACGTCGCCGCGCAGAATGTATTTACTGATCACCACCGTGCTGAAGAAACCAAACAGCGCGATCAACAAAGCGGCCTCGAAAAACAAGCGGCTATCCAGCGCCATCCCAAATAAAATCAAAATAGCTAGACCGTTGATATACAGCGTATCCACCGCCAAAGCTCGGTCAACAATGGCGGGACCTCTGATTAAGCGTACAAGGTTTAACACAAACGCCACGCCCATCATCAGCATGCTGATCCAGATAACCACGCCTATCATATAAACACCTGCTGCAAGAGTACTTCGTAGCGCTGCCGAATACTGGCACGCAATGCGTCGACATCGGTGCAGTGCAGTGCATGCACTTCAATGCGTCTGGTTTCCCTGTTGTAACAGGTCGACACCGAGCCCGGCGCCAGCGAAATGGCGCTCATCAGCATAAAAATCGCCAGATCATTATTCAGCTCAGTGTAAAACTCAACAAACTTGGGCTCTAGCTTAGCCTGTGGCCCCAAGGCTAAACGCGCCACTTCTATATTGCCCAAAACAATATCGGTTAATGCGCGCCACAAAAAAACCACCAAGGCCGACCAGCTTCGTATTTTTGGTCCGGGCAGCCACCAGTTTTGCATTAGCCGCGGAATCGCCAACGCCAAAATCGCACCAAACACCCATTGACCGGGCGAGGTGAAACTGTCCACCAACAATAACCACGCTAGCAATAACAGCGCGCTGAGCATGGGTTGTTTAAACCAATTCCCCATTGCCTATTCTCCTGTTAATTGCTGTAAATACAGCTCGGGCTGCAATAACTGCTGCGCGCTAGCCTGACAAAAAGCCAGTACAGGCTCAGCAAAAATCACTAGCAACACGCCACTACCGATAAGCGCCACGGCACTGACAAAAGCAGGCGTGCTAAAACGCGCATGTTCATCAATTGCGCCTGTGTGCTGCCAAAACAAAACACTACCGGCGCGGCTGAGGGCGAGTAAAACCACCAAGCTCGCTAGTAATACCGTTACCCAAAGAAAGCCCTGCTGTATGCCCTGCGCTGCTTGCAACAAACTGAGTTTGCCGACAAAGCCAGAAAACGGCGGCAAACCTGCAGTGGCCACAGCACCCACAAAAAACAAAGCACCCAATCGAGCCGGGGTTAACAAAGGCGCGCCTGTGCGCAAAATACCCTTGAGCTTGCCGCGTTGTTTAGCGATCAAGTCGGCCAATAAAAACAGGCCGGCAATGCCCCAAGTGCTGTGTAATAAGTAATACAAACTAGCTGTAAGTGCCGCCTCAGAACCCATGCTAATACCTGCCAGCAACGTACCTACGGATACTAGAACCAAATACGCCAGCATGCTGTGCAGCGTTCCCGCAGCAAAAGCGCCTATTGCGCCCAACATCATGGTCAACAGCGCAATTACAAACAGCACATCCAAACCAAAACCTGCTGCAGCGCCTGTTTGTCCCCCGAACACCAAGGTCGTCATGCGTAAAATCGCATACAGTCCCACCTTAGTCATAATGGCAAACAAAGCCGCCACCGGTGCTGTAGCGCTGGCATAGGCGCGCGGTAACCAAAAGTGTAGCGGTAAGAAAGCAGCCTTTAAGCCAAACACCAGTAATAACACCCAGCCTGCAGCCTGCAATAAATATTGCTCGTCGCCCTGCGCTTGCGCCACAAAGCGTGCCAAATCCGCCATGTTAAGCGTGCCAGCCACGCCATAAAACAAACCCGCGCCGAGCAGAAACAAGCTCGAACCCACTAGGTTTAAAATCACATAATGCACCGCAGAGCGGAGTCGTTCAGCACCCAAGCCATGCAGCAGCAAGGTATAAGAGGCTATCAGCAAAATCTCAAAGCAAACAAACAGGTTAAACAGGTCACCGGTTAAAAAAGCACCGTTAATGCCAGCCAATTGAAACTGAAATAATGCATGAAAATTGCGCCCGCGTTGGTCATCCCCAGCTACCGCATAAAAATTCACCCACAGCGCCAACATCGCAGTGGTGGCTAAGAGCAAAGCACTCAGGCGGTCCAACACCAAAACAATACCAAAAGGTGCATGCCAGTTACCCATGCTATACACCTGAACACCACCCTGCTCGGCCATGCTCAACAGCAGTAAAGCCACCACTAGCAATGCCAAGCTGGCAGCAAGGCTGATGTTGCGCTGTAGACTGATGTGCTCGTCTTTTACCCAGCTTAATAATGCGCCAATCAACAAGGGCAAAATAAAGGGCACAACAATTAAATGACTCACGGTGCCTCCTGCTTATTTTTCTCAGAACCATCCACATGGTCCGTGCCCAAAATCACATAGGCGCGCAGGGATAAAATCAGTAAAAACGCCGTCATCGCAAATCCGATCACAATGGCGGTTAACACCAAGGCTTGCGGAACAGGATCGGTATAACTAGCCGAGGTGCCAATCACTGCAGGCTGGCCTGTTTTTAAACGGCCCATGGAGAACAGAAAGATATTAATGGCGTACGACAACAGCGTAAGGCCCAAGGCTACGGGAAAGGTACGCGCACGCAAAATCAAATACACGCCGCAAAACACCAGGCCGCCAATGGCGCAAGCAATCCACAGCTCCATTACTTGCCCTCCGGTAACTTAACATAGTGGCCCAAACGACCCAGACTGCTCAGAATTAACAACGTACCGCCCACCACAGTTAAATACACGCCCAAGTCAAACACCATGGCAGAAGCCAACTCCATTTCACCCAACCAAGGAATAGTCACACTGCCGTGGGCTGAAGTGAGGTACGGCTTGCCAAAAAACCAGCTGGCCAAACCGGTAAAGCCCGCCAGTAACACTCCGGCTGAAGCCATCACACGGTAATTAAATTTAAGCCGTCGCTCAACCCAAGCCTGACCTGAGCTCACCTGCAACAACAACAGCGCAACCGCGGTAACCAGCCCAGCAATAAAACCGCCGCCGGGTTCATTATGACCACGCAGGAAAATAAACACGGATACCAGTAATGCCAGCGGCAGCAGCAGTCTTGCCAAAATCTTAAGCATTAAATGATGACTGTGCGTAGCCCATGAGCGGCCATCATGGTCGGTGCGTCGCTGCGGCAAGCGCAATCCATGCAGTAACGCCACGATAGCCATAGCGGTAATGGCCAAGACGCTAATTTCACCCAGAGTATCAAAGCCCCTAAAGTCGACCAAAATCACATTGACCACGTTGGTGCCACCGCCACCGCTGACACTGTTGTCCAGATAATAATCGGCAATACTGCTAAAGGGGCGCGTGAGCACGGCATAGGTCAACACCGCCACTAAGCCACCGCTGACCAAGGCTATACAAAAATCCCGTAAGCGCCTCAAGCTACTACTTTCTATCGGCGATTTTTCCGGAATGAAATTCAACACCAGCAGCATTAATAAAATGGTCACTACTTCCACCACTAACTGCGTTAATGCCAAGTCCGGAGCAGAAAAGCGTGCAAACAACATCGCAGTAACCAGCCCCACCACGCTTAAAGTGGTTAGTGAGATCAGGCGTTGGCGGTGATACATAACGGTTAGCAGCGCTGTCAGCACCATGGCTGCCAAACCAATCAGGGTGAGCGGGTCCACCGGTGACAAGGGCTCATCACCACTCAGACGCGTCATGGGCAACAGCTTCCACAGCACTACAGCACACACGCTTAGCAAAACAATAGCTATAAATCGCTGCAATGAAGCCGCTTGCACGCGTGCCACAAACTGCGAGGATTGCGCCGTTGAGCGCTGTAAAAAAGACTTGAAGGTATCCAGTGCGTTTAGGCTGGGCAGTCCGTCATACCATGCATAGAGCGGTCGTCTAAATAGGTAAATCAAAATCCCACCCAACATCGCAGCCGTGCTCATCAGTAGCGGCGTATTTAAGCCATGCCAAATCGTGAGACTATATTCAGGCGGTGCGTGACCCAAACTGGCTTGCGCGGCACTGGCCAGCAGACCCGACACGCTATAAGCCGGTAACATGCCCACTAACAGGCATAAGAACACCAATATTTCGACCGGTATTTTCATATAGCGCGGCGGTTCATGTGGTGGAAACTTCGGCAAATTAATGGGCTCACCGTTAAAGAACACATCATGAATAAAGCGCAGTGAGTAAGCGACCGAAAACACCGCTGCGGCAGTCGCCAACGCGGGGATCAGCCAGCTAAAACTGCCCAAGAGTTGCTGGTGTAGGGTTTCGGCAAAAAACATCTCTTTACTCAAAAACCCATTCAGCAAAGGCACACCCGCCATCGCTGAAGACGCCACCATCGCCAGCAGCGCGGTATGGGGCATGTATTTCCACAGCCCATTAATACGCCGCATATCACGAGTGCCAGTTTCATGATCAATAATTCCTGCCGCCATAAACAAAGAGGCTTTAAAGGTGGCATGGTTAATAATGTGGAAAATAGCCGCCACGGGCGCTAAGTCAGAGCCGATACCAAACAGCATGGTAATCAGACCCAAATGACTGACAGTGGAATACGCCAGTAACCCTTTAAGGTCGTGTTGGAACAGCGCCGTAATCGCACCAATTAACAATGTCACCAGCCCAGTAAAGGTAACCAGATAGAACCACCAATCCGTTCCAGCAAGCGCTGGGTATAAACGCGCCAGCAAAAACACCCCGGCCTTCACCATGGTCGCTGAGTGCAAGTACGCAGATACCGGGGTCGGTGCCGACATGGCATGGGGTAACCAAAAGTGAAAAGGAAATTGGGCGGACTTAGTGAATGCGCCGATCAGCACCAAAATCAAGGTAATGGGATAGAGTTTATGTGCAAGAATCAGTTCTTTGGCTGCAATGACGTCGGCCAACTCATAACTGCCCACTATATTACCGAGCAGCAGAATACCGGCTAACAGCGCCAGCCCACCACCACCGGTAACCGCCAGCGCCATGCGCGCACCAGCACGAGCTTCTGCACGCTGACTCCAAAAACCAATTAGTAAAAATGAAGAAAGACTGGTCAGCTCCCAAAACATCAGCATCAGCAACAGGTTACTGGACAGTACCACACCCAGCATGGCGCCCATAAACAGCAACAGGCTGGCAAAGAATTTGGCGACTCTTTCCTGCTCCGCCAAGTAATAGCGTGCATAGATAATGACCAGCAAGCCAATGCCAAGAATTAAGAGTGAAAAAAGAAAACTTAAGCCATCTAAGCAAAAATTAAGATTAAGTCCCAAGCTTGGCAGCCAAGCCTGTTGCGCGCAAATAACCTCACCACCCAAAATTTCAGGCGCTTTGCTGCCTAACAAAAGCAAGCCTAATACTGGAGCAACACTGGATAACGTCACGATTAATCGACGCGGACGGTTAGCCAAAAAAAGTACCAACAAGGCACAGAAAAATGGCAATAACAGTAAAGCAACCAACATACATGCATCCCCAGTTCTTGTTATTACGCTTTATGCAGGACGAAACCATACCAAGCGTGCGCATACACCAAAATTATTTTACACGATAACCTTAACTGTCTATTCAAGAAAACCCACATTAAAAATCAAAATGTTACAATCAAAAAACTCCAGCGGCATACCTAAACATTACTAAGATATACAGCTGGAGTTTTTATTTGTCGTAGAACCTTTGCAAGGTGTTACAGGTTACTAGCGGCTTACTCTGTAAGCACCTTTTACATTAGTGATACGTACACGATCGCCCACATGGAAGGTTTCATTGGGGTTTAATGCCTGCACATAGGCGCGCATCACACCATCATCTTCACGCACTGTAATTTCAACACCCTGTGTGCGCGTCAACCCTTCTTCAGAGGCCGCACCGATCATTCCCCCTGCTACTGCACCGATAACCGCTGCCACAGCACTACCACGACCGCCACCAACACCACTGCCGGCAATACCACCTATTACCGCACCTGTACCGGCTCCAATCGGCGTTTTCGTACCTTCAATTTTAACGGGACGCAGAGATTCAATTGTTCCCATACGTACAGTCTGCACTTGGCGCGCTTCATCACGCGAGTAACTTTCCCCGCTGAGCTTACTAGCACAACCGGAGACCAGCGCCGTGCTGGTCAAAAGTATTGCGATTAGACTTGTTTTAAGCATATTCTATTTCTCCTTTGGCTCGATGTATTATCAACCTAAGTTATGACTCCGTGAGTCTTAAGACTTCCAAATCAGGTAAGAGTTTTATATGGATTACTTTATAGTTGCAGTGGTAAGCATTTCTGGCTTTTATTTTCATTGGTGGCTGTACGTGCGCATTAAGCGCTGGGTTAACCGTGACCTTGCTTTATCTATGGCTGAAAAAGACAAAGCCAAACAGGTCTACATGCTAGAGCAACTGGCACAAGCACAGCAGCAGAAAATCCCAAAACGTGAACTAGCAACATGGTTACAAGCCGCCGCAGACCGCTACTCAATCCACTAAACCGTCCCATCGCCCAACGCTTAAGGTGCTAAGCGTTGGCGCAACCAGTCATTGGTACTCTGCTTTAGGTAAAACAAACGGTCGTGCAAGCGATCCGGTCGCCCCTGCCAAAACTCAATGCTGTTCGCCACCAATTTATAACCGCCCCAGTACGGTGGCCGTGGTGGCTCTTGTTGAAAACGCGACTGAGCTTGGACAACCCGTTCTTCCAGCTCTGCTCTGTCACACAGCGGTCTACTTTGTGGCGAGGCCCACGCACCAATGCGACTTCCTAAAGGACGAATCTGAAAGTACTCATCCGACTCCTGCTCGCTTACTTTTTCAAGCCGACCTTCAATACGCACTTGGCGCTCAAGTACAGGCCAAAAAAACATCATCGCCGCCTTGGGGTTTTTCTCAATCTCCAAGCCTTTATTGCTTTGATAGTTGGTATAAAAAACAAAGCCCGACTCATCAAAATCCTTAAGCAGCAGCACGCGACAGTGAGGTTGCCCCTGCGCATCAGCAGTTGCCAGCGTCATGGCATTAGGCTCCGTGGGTGCCAACTCGGTAGCTACAGCCTGTTCCAACCATAAGTCAAATAACGCAAAAGGATCAGCGGGGGCATGTTGTTCGAGCAAACCCTCTTTAATATAGTTTCTGCGCATGTGCGCCAGTTCTTCATGGTTCATGACGTGCTGCTCTGTTGGAATGGTATTTTTTTGGGCTACTGAAATTATTCGTGCGCTAAAAATATTGGAGTTTCGCGGAAATGTGCGGCAAAAGTCGGTAACTCGTTGACAGGAACGATAAGAATACTGGCAGCCAGCTCTGGACCCGCCTGGGGTGATGCTCCTACGCCAAAAGCTTGCATACGCACCGTTGAGATTTTATTTAAACGTAAAATACTAGCCAGCGATTTAGCGCGCGCATGGCTGATTTCCTGTTGTTTGATTGGATTAATTTGCTCTGCCGACATACCTAACACTAAAACTGAGAGCTCTTGATCCGCGGCTAAGTGCCGCCCCAACTTGCCTACTTTACTTAAAGCCGATGGCAACAACAGCTCTGGACGCTCTGGTTTAAACGTACCTGCAGCATAAACTTTAATCAGCAGCGCATTTTCTAACTGGTGCACCTCAAATGAAGTCCCAGCCACAGCTTCTTGTAATACAGGTAAACGCGCCAAATTCCATTTAGCAGTATCTTTATCCGCTGCAAAAGCAGGGTTAGCAAGCATTAAACCCACGGATATGGTTAGGGAAACCCATAAGTTTCTCATTTTGCCACCCACTTCTTTAAAATTATCTAAGGTGCTACTTTACACCAAAAACCAATAGCTTGCTTTTAATCTGCCAGCAAAAAACCAGATTCAAATACACGCAACGCAAGAACAGCCGGCTCAAATGCTAATACCACAATTACTATAGGCTTATTTGTATCAATTTGCTTTTCCAATTGACTATTTTAATGTTAGCGTTAAAGTATCCCAGTGACTAAAATCCACTCAAAGCTGTATAAAGTCTGGAATAAAGCAAACGCACACGAGCCATTTCGCTGCAAAAAACCCAGAAATTTATTTTATTACCACTTCATTAAACTCCTAACATTAAATTGGTTGACATATGAGCACTGCAAGAAAAATAGCCTACACTAGCCGTACTGCAGATAAGTTTGTTGTTCGCCTACCATCCGGCATGCGCGATCGTATTGCTGAAGTAGCACGAAACAACCACCGCAGTATGAACTCAGAAATTATCGCACGCATGGAGCAGAGCCTTAACCAGGAAGAAGGAGTGAGTTTAGAAAACGGATTGCGCATGGATAGCCCCGAGCTAAGCATCCATGAGCGCGAGTTATTACAACACTTTCGTTTTTTAGCTCAACGTCAGCAAAATGCTCTGCTGTCTTTGATTACACACGACATTGATGGCCAGAGCGAAGATTAATTCTTCCGTGCAAAAAAAAACGCCACAACTAAGTGGCGTTTTTTATTTTTATACATAAATTACTTACGCAATCGCATTCCCTGGATACCAAGCATCCATCAGCGGGCTAACAGTGCAAGAACTATGTTCTGTGCGCGCTTTAAGCCAGCTTTCAACTGCAGCGCGCTGCTCTTCACTCACTGAACCACGTTTTGCCAAGCACACTAATGAATACTCTGCGCCACCAATAAGCGCTAAGCCGTTAGCTTCGATCGCTTGTAAAATAAAATCAGAAAAGAACGCCTCAACGGCCTCATCTTCAATATTTTCTGGATATTCGAGCTGTACTTCAAAGCCCAATTCTTGGAACTCATCAACACAAAGTTTTTTACGTAAACGACGGGAACGATTTTTAGCCATAGTAGGTCTCCTATTTGTGCGCGTATCTTACCAGAGTTATTCTTACAAAAAGCCATGCTTTAAAAAATTTACTGCTTCATCAATCGCCCATTACTTGATAAAGTGCGCAACAATAAGCTTCATACCTATTCCTTTAGCAGTAGTGGTAAAAATGTTACGTAAAATACTCAGCTTCACCGCTCTATTTGTCTTCTCCACTCTTCACGTCCAAGCACAGCCTGCTCACCCTGACCTAACAGATATACAAAGAATATTACAAAAAAACCAACTGCCGGCACATGCGCTCGCCTTGGTTGCCTTGCCCCTTAGTAAAAGTTCGACAAGCAAAGGAACTTTCTACAACGCAAATACCAGTGTTAATCCAGCGTCTGTTATTAAGCTGGTTACCACCTATGCCGCACTGGAAAACCTAGGGCCTTCTTTTACTTGGCAGACTGATTTGCTCACCGACGGAAAAATAGAGGGCAACCAGCTTAATGGCAACCTGTATTTTCGTAGCGGTGGTGACCCTAAATTAACGATAGAGCGCTTATGGTTACTGCTACGCAATCTAAAACTACAGGGTATTCAGCACATCAATGGTGACTTGGTTTTAGACGGCTCTTTTTATCAAATAGAAAGCCTGAAAGCATTTGATGGTGAGAAAAGTGATCTGTACCGTCCTTTTATGGTTGATGGCAGCAGCTTATTGGTTAACTTTAACGCCCAACGTTTCATTGTTACCGGAAGCCTAACCGGCGCCACAGTGACCAGCGATCCTTTTATCCCCGACGTGATGGTGGATAATCAGGTCAGAGTAGTGCCGCCACAAAACTGTAACGCACACACCAAGGTATATTTCCACCCGCTGCAGACTGAGGACAGTCTTACCCTAAGAGCCACAGGCTCTATTCCTGAGGGCTGCTCAACGCAAAAGTATTTTGCCTTTATGGAACATGAGCGCTACGCCGCAGGCATTATTCGCAGCACTTGGGAAGACATGGGCGGGACCATCTCTGGCGACACTGTTTTTGCCGTAACGCCTCGCTCAGCCAGACGTTTAAGCTCTTTACCCTCAATTTCTGTTGCTGAAGCAATTCGTGATGTAAACAAATACAGCAACAACGCTATGGCTAAGCAACTATTTTTAACCATCGGTGCCCGCAATCGTCTCGCAGCAGATACAGATGACGCTGAGGCAGCCAAACGCGTGGTCATTGAGTGGTGGAAAAGCAAAGGCATTCTGCGCCCAAGCCTGATTATTGAAAATGGCTCCGGCTTGTCACGCTCGGAAAGATTAAGCGCTTATGAATTGGCGTTAATGCTTAAAGATGCGGCCAGCAGTCCTTATGCCGCTGAGTTTCAGGCTTCATTACCTCTGGTAGCCATTGACGGAACTATGAGCAGACGTTTACGCAGAAGCCCCATTGCCGGCCAAGCACGCATCAAAACCGGCACCTTAAGAAACGTTCGTGCCATTGCTGGCTATAGCAATGATAAAAACGGTGATCCCTGGGTGATAGTGGCTATCCTTAACCACCCCGTAAATATTCATAATGGTATTTTAGATACGTTACTGAACTCTCTGCACCTACAAACACCGATACGCTAGTCTAAAAATACAGGTTCCTCTCGACCTTCCAGCATGGTTCGGCGCAGCAGTACATACAACGCACCTGTGCCGCCATGCTTAGGCAGACAAGAGCTAAAAGCCAGCACCCTGTCGTGTTGACGCAACCAAGTATTGGCATGGCTTTTCAGCATGGGCTTGCGCCCATCAAGACGATTGGATTTGCCATGGGTAACACGTACACAGCGCACCTCTAGGCGCACGGCTTCGGCTAAAAATGCCCATAACTCCGAGCGCGCTTTCTCTACACTCATGCCATGCAGATCGATGCTGCCATCAAAGGGAATTTGCCCGGCCTTTAGGCGACGTAGCTGATTTTCCTGAACGCCATTGCCCTGCCACAGCAAGAAATCCTCAGGACCCACATCCAAAACAAACTGATCTGACAGGCCATCGACTGTGATTTGCGTCGGTGTTTCAACCGCATGCAAACGACGATTAGAGAGCTGCTGCTGATTGGCTCGCTTTTTACCCGTCTCTGCTTGATCTACATGAATACGCCTAACACCCTGCATTTGCTTAGCAAATATGGCGAAATCATCATCACTGGTCATAATTCTCTCATCGCACGATTAAAAACGCCCCACTACTAGAGTGAGGCGTTGATTACCGCTAAGTAATTGTAATGATTACATTTTAGCAATCATTGCATCACCAAACTCAGAGCAGGACAGCAGCTTAGCATCGTCCATCAGGCGCTCAAAGTCATAGGTTACGGTCTTGGCCGCGATCGCGCCATTGATACCATCAATGATTAAATCAGCTGCTTCAGTCCAACCCATGTGGCGTAACATCATTTCTGCAGAAAGAATCAGTGAACCTGGGTTCACTTTGTCCTGACCTGCGTACTTAGGTGCTGTACCGTGAGTCGCTTCGAACATAGCAACGCTGTCAGATAGGTTTGCACCAGGTGCGATACCGATACCACCAACCTGCGCCGCAAGTGCGTCAGAGATGTAGTCACCGTTTAGGTTCAAGGTTGCGATAACGTCGTACTCTGCTGGACGCAGAACGATTTGCTGCAGCATGGCGTCAGCAATAGCATCTTTAACAACGATATTAGTGCCTGTGTTAGGGTTCTTGAACTGCATCCAAGGACCGCCATCCAAAAGCTCTGCACCGAACTCATCGCGCGCAACTTCGTAGCCCCAATCTTTGAAAGCACCTTCGGTGAATTTCATGATGTTGCCTTTGTGCACGATGGTTACAGATTCGCGGTTGTTATCTACTGCGTACTGCAACGCTTTACGTACTAAACGCTTGGTACCTTGCTCAGAAACTGGCTTGATACCGATACCGCAGTTTTCTGTGAAGCGAATTTTAGTTACGCCCATTTCTTCAGTTAAGAACTTGATAACTTTATCAGCTTCTGGTGTACCTGCTTGCCACTCAACACCAGCATAAATGTCTTCTGAGTTCTCACGGAAGATAACCATATCTGTGTCTTGTGGGCGCTTAACAGGGCTTGGTACGCCTTCGAACCAGCGTACTGGACGCAAGCACACATAAAGATCAAGCTGCTGACGCAGAGCAACGTTCAAAGAACGAATGCCGCCACCCACTGGAGTGGTTAATGGGCCTTTGATAGAAACCACATAGTCGCGCACTGCTTCTAAGGTTTCTTCAGGTAACCAGGTTTCAGAATCATAAACCTGAGTGGCTTTTTCGCCAGCATACACTTCCATCCAGGAAATTTTACGCTGACCGCCGTATGCTTTCTCAACTGCTGCATCAACCACTTTGATCATTACTGGGCTGATATCAGTACCAATACCGTCACCCTCGATGTAAGGAATGATTGGGTTATTTGGAACGGTTAAGGACATATCGGCATTAACGGTGATTTTGTCACCAGCTGGCACTTGGATCTTTTGGTATCCCATGCTGAACTCCATTGGTTAAGGTGATCGTACAAAAAATCTGCCGCGCGTGTGGCATGGCAGTAATAAAGCTAATTAATTAGGTAAAACGATGGAACCGAGAATTTACCTATGTATTAAATACGTGTTTGTAACGGATGAATGTTAACACATTTACAACTATTGTTGCGCGCTTCACAATACCCAATAGCGCGATGTAGTCAAACTAAAAAGGCACTACATAAAATTAACCGCAAATTGCAGCTGTCTACAACGCCTAGTTGCACCTGCTGGGAGAAACTCAAATGGCTTTTACTCCGCATATAACAGTAGCGACTATAGTCGAACAACAAGGACGCTTTTTGTTTGTCAAAGAGCATGCAAAAAACGACATCGTATTAAACCAACCTGCCGGTCACTTAGAAATGGACGAAAGTCTAAATCAAGCGGCAATTCGTGAAACTTTAGAAGAAACCGCCTGGCTTGTAGAACTCACTGCACTGGTAGGGATTTATCTATACCAAGCACCTAATGGCGTGACTTACCAGAGAATTTGTTTTGCCGCCAAGCCCATCATGCATCAGCCAGAACGCGCCTTGGACGAGGGTATTATTGAAACACTTTGGTTATCGCATGCCCAGCTGCTTGAACGACAAGAACAATGCCGCAGCCCCTTAGTGCTGCAAAGTTTGAATGACTACTTAGCCGGCTCCACTTATCCGCTTAACGCAGTAAAGGGAATCATTTAAAATAACTCAGATTGCTCGCTGCTACCATCCTGTAGCTGTTTTTGCTCGAACAGTAACGCATTGCGCGCCGCCATAACCCGAGCCTTACGTTGTTGACACAAGCGCACTACGTCTCGCTTTTGGTTTGCATCGTACTGCAACCAAAACTGGCGCTCATCTCGGGAACGAAAACAACCCTTGCAATAGCCTCTGTTATTCACTTCACAGACACCAATGCAAGGACTAGGAATTTCAAAAAACTCTAACTGTTCCATCACCGTTTACGCCTAGCAAATGGGTTTTGTTGTGGTCAACATACTAGGTTTCTTAACCTGCTGCTGTGTTTAAGCATGCTCAACCTGTTGTTTTTTGTGTACGCGTCTTTGCTTCGCCCATGAGCTTTTGCTGAGTATAATGCTTAGGCCTCGCCACTACTGGCTTAACCAAAGTCAAGGTTTTAGTTCACAAATTTATTGGTTGATAGCACGCACTTATTCCCTTATATTGCGTAAAAACTATCCTCCAAACACAGCATATTGTGTTTCGCGCCAAACCACTGTTCGCGCATCTTTTACGTATAAAACCATAAAGGACACTGATTATGACCGATTTTAACGCCATCCAGGTAACTAAGCGAGATGGCCGCAAAGAGCCTATAAACCTAGATAAAATTCACCGCGTTCTAGATTGGGCTGCTATGGGTTTAGACAATGTCTCTGTTTCTCAGGTTGAGCTTAAGTCGCACATTCAGTTCTACGATGGCATTCATACAAAAGACATCCACGAAACCATTATTAAAGCCGCGGCTGATCTTATTTCTGCCGAAACACCAGACTACCAGTACATGGCCGCCAGCTTAGCCATTTTTCACCTGCGCAAAGTCGCCTATGGTGAGTTTGAGCCGCCGCACTTATTCGATCACGTAACCAAGCTCACCACCGAGCAACGCTATGATGAGCATATTTTGCAGGATTACAGCAGAGCAGAATTCGACCAGCTCAACGATGCTATCGACCACGCGCGTGACATGAACTTCTCCTACGCGGCGGTTAAACAGCTTGAAGGCAAGTATTTGGTGCAGAACCGTGTCACCGGCGAAGTTTACGAAAGCCCACAAATGCTCTACATGCTGATTGGTATGTGCTTATTTTCTACCTATCCAAAAGAGACCCGTTTGGAATATGTGGTGCGCTTTTACGATGCCATTTCCCAGTTTAAAATTTCGCTGCCCACGCCCATTATGGCCGGTGTACGCACACCCTCACGTCAGTTTAGCTCTTGCGTATTGATAGAGTGTGGCGACAGCCTCGACTCCATCAGCACCACCACTGCCGCCATTGTTAAATACGTATCACTGCGTGCCGGTATTGGAATTAATGCGGGCCGCATTCGTGCGCTCGGCAGCCCCATTCGTGGTGGTGAAGCCCAGCACACCGGTTGCATTCCATTCTTTAAGTTATTCCAAGCAGCAGTAAAATCCTGCTCCCAAGGTGGTGTTCGCGGCGGTGCGGCTACACTGTTTTACCCCATATGGCACCTTGAAGTTGAGTCACTGCTGGTATTGAAAAATAACCGTGGTGTAGAAGAAAACCGCGTGCGTCACATGGACTACGGTGTGCAAATCAACAAGCTGATGTACCAGCGTTTGATTAAAAGTGAAAACATCACCCTCTTCTCCCCGCATGACGTTCCGGGCTTATATGAGGCGTTTTTCGCTGATCAGGATGAGTTTGAGCGCCTGTATTTGCAGTACGAGTCAGACGTTAGCATCCGCAAACGCATTATTCCTGCGGTTGAATTGTTCTCGCTAATGATGCAAGAGCGCGCCAGCACGGGCCGTATTTACATTCAGAACGTGGACCACTGTAATACTCACAGTCCCTTTGACCCCAAAGTTGCACCCATACGCCAGTCCAACCTGTGCCTTGAAATTGCTCTACCTACCAGCCCGCTGGAGAACATCAATGACACGGACAAAGAAATTGCGCTGTGCACCCTGTCGGCCTTTAACCTTGGCGCTATCAATAGCTTAGAAGAGCTAGAAGAGCTGGCGGACTTGGCAGTACGCGCTTTGGACTCTTTGCTGGACTACCAAGACTACCCAATCGAAGCTGCGCGCAATGCATCCATGAAGCGCCGCACGCTGGGTATCGGCGTGATTAACTATGCTTACTACTTGGCCAAAAATGGCGTGCGCTATTCCGACGGTTCTGCCAATGCGTTAACGCACCGCACATTTGAAGCCATCCAGTACTACTTGCTCAAAGCATCCAACAATTTGGCTAAAGAGTTCGGTGCCTGCCCTGCCTTTGATGAAACCACCTACTCACAGGGTATTTTGCCTATCGATACCTATAAAAAAGATATTGATAACATCTGCCAAGAACCGCTGCATTTTGACTGGGAAACCCTGCGCCAAGATATTAAAGCCCACGGTTTGCGTAACTCAACCCTGTCATCATTGATGCCTTCTGAAACCTCCAGTCAGATCTCTAACGCCACCAACGGTATCGAGCCACCGCGCGGATTAGTGAGTGTGAAACAGTCTAAAGACGGTATTCTCAAGCAAGTAGTGCCTGAGTATGAACAATTGAAAGACCAGTATGAGCTGCTGTGGAGCATGCCTAATAACGAAGGCTATTTGCATCTTGTGGGTATTATGCAGAAATTTATTGACCAAGCGATCTCAGCCAATACCAACTATGATCCGCAACGTTTTGAAGGCGGTCGGGTGCCAATGCGCCAGTTACTCAAAGACTTGTTAACCGCCTACAAATTTGGTTTAAAAACCCTCTACTACCAAAACACCCGCGATGGGGCAGAAGATTCTCAAGCAGATATGGATGACGGTTGTGCCGGCGGCGCCTGCAAAATTTAATTGGAGAGCAGAGTATGAAATACAGTATTTTTTGTCAGACAGATAACGATCAGCTAAAAGAGCCCATGTTTTTTGGCCAACCGGTCAACGTCGCGCGTTACGATCAGCAAAAATATCCTATTTTCGAAAAGCTTATTGAGAAACAATTATCGTTTTTCTGGCGTCCGGAAGAAGTCGACGTATCTCAAGATCGCGCCCACTACCAAAACCTGCCCGACCATGAAAAACATATATTTATCAGTAATTTGAAGTATCAAACTCTGCTAGACTCTATCCAAGGTCGCAGTCCCAACGTGGCGTTTTTACCGCTGGTATCCATCCCAGAGTTAGAGACTTGGATTGAAACTTGGTCGTTCTCAGAGACCATTCACTCGCGCTCCTACACGCACATTATTCGTAATATCGTAAATGACCCTGGAATCGTCTTTGACGACATTATGCGCAATGACCACATCATTGAGCGCGCGACGGACATTTCCAAATACTATGACGACCTGATTCAGTACAGCATGCTGTATTTGAAATACGGCGTAGGCAAGCACGTGGTTAATGGCAAAACAGAGACCATTGAGTTGTTTGAAATCAAGCGCAAGCTCTATCTGTGCATGATGAGCGTAAATATCCTTGAAGCCATTCGTTTCTACGTTAGTTTTGCCTGCTCCTTTGCCTTTGCTGAGCGCAGACTGATGGAAGGCAACGCCAAAATCATTCGCCTGATTGCCCGCGATGAAGCGCTGCACTTAACCGGCACCCAACACATACTCAATATCATGCAAAACGGTCAAGATGACCCAGAAATGGCTGAAGTTGCTAAGTCTTGCTATCAAGAGTCTGTGGCTATGTTTAAACACGCGGCACAGCAGGAAAAAGACTGGGCTAAATACCTGTTCAAAGACGGTTCAATGATTGGCCTGAATCTAGACATTCTTAGCCAATATATTGAATACATTACTAACCTGCGCATGACAGCGGTCGGTTTAGAGCCCGCCTTTGCCGGTGCTAAGCAAAACCCAATCCCTTGGATTAACGCATGGCTGGTATCAGACAACGTTCAGGTGGCCCCACAAGAAGTGGAGGTAAGCTCCTATTTAGTTGGGCAAATTGATTCTTCCGTCTCTGTCGATGATCTGGGTGAGTTTGAACTGTAAACCTCGTTATGCAAGTTATTACCGAAGACCTAGTTTTTGAGCTAGAAGAAAACGAAAGCCTATTGGATGGACTAGAGCGCACTGGGCACCACATAGAATACCAATGCCGTAGCGGCTACTGTGGTGCTTGTCGCATTTCGTTAACAGCAGGCAGTGTCAGTTATGACAAGCTCCCCCTAGCAAGCTTTCGTAGCAACGAAATACTGCCCTGCTGCTGCCGAGTCGAAGAGCCGCTCAAAATCAAAGTTCATTTACTAAGTAAGCTGCAAGGCTAAGCTAACATCTAGCGGTACAAAACCTGTTAGAATGGCCTTCTTTCAAGTAAGCAATCTCCTGCGCACAATGACAAACTCAAACCCAAACCAAACCCGTGTAATTGTCGGCATGTCCGGCGGCGTTGACTCCTCAGTGGCTGCTTTGCTGTTACTGCAGCAAGGCTATCAGGTCGAAGGCCTGTTTATGAAAAACTGGGAAGAAGACGACGGCACCGAGCACTGCACAGCCAAAGAAGACCTCGCGGATGCGCAAACTGTGTGCGATACCTTAGGTATCGTCTTACACACAGCTAACTTTGCGGCAGAGTACTGGGACAATGTATTTGAGCATTTTTTGCAAGAATACCAGGCTGGACGCACGCCCAATCCAGATATTTTGTGCAATCGAGAAATTAAATTTAAAGCCTTTTTAGACTATGCCAAACACCTTGGCGCTGACCTTATCGCCACCGGGCATTATGTGCGTCGCGTTGATCAAAACGGTCACAGCCTGTTACTTAAAGGTCTGGATAACAATAAAGACCAAAGCTATTTTCTACACGCCGTCGGCGGTAATGAAATCAGCCAAAGTCTGTTCCCTATTGGCGCACTAGAAAAACCTGCCGTGCGTGCATTGGCTGAACAGCATGGTTTGGTTACGGCCAGCAAAAAAGACTCTACCGGTATTTGTTTTATTGGCGAGCGCCGTTTTACTGACTTCCTCAAACAGTATTTACCCGCTCAACCCGGCACCATTGAAACCACCGACGGGCAAGTAATCGGCGAACACGCTGGTTTGATGTACCACACCATTGGCCAACGGCAAGGACTGGGGATTGGCGGCATGAAAAACGCCAGCGAAGAGCCTTGGTATGTGCTAGCTAAAGACCTTAAGCGTAATGTATTGATTGTCGGCCAAGGTAATGAACATCCCTGGCTATTTTCTCGACGCTTACTGACTCGCCAAGTGAACTGGATTAATCCCGTAGATACAACAACCCTTGACGGTTTAACCGCTAAGGTACGCTACCGTCAACCTGATCAAGCCTGTCAAATAGAGCAGTGCGAAGACGGCTACTGGGTCACTTTTGCCCAACCGCAACGTGCGGTAACGCTTGGGCAATCCATTGTTTTTTACGATGGGGAAATATGTTTGGGTGGTGGTGTTATCGAAGCCTGCACCCCTTGGGATGAGGAGATTGTACGCCCATGACACCTTTGCAAGAACAGCTGATAGCTTTGGGCGGGGTGTTCCAAGCTGCCCATCTAGTACACAAACTAGCAACCACCGGGCAAATTCATGATGCCGCACTAGCAGGCATGCTAAAAACCTTGCTAGTGCGCAATCCGCAAGACACCTTGGCAGTATACGGTGGCGATGACTACGGCTTGTTGGATGGCTACCGTACCTTACAGTCAGCCCTGCTACGCGATGCCCATAATTTACCACGCGAAAGTCTGCGCTATGCCATGTCCATGCTGAGCCTTGAACAACAGTTTTCTCGGCGCAACGACTTACTCGAACTGACCAGTCAACGATTGGAGCAAGTTGAGCGAAAACTGGCACACATGGATATCACCAGCGAATCGGTGATCAGCTCATGCGCCGAACTCTATCAAGACACCATCAGTACCTTTAACCAGCGTATTCAGGTACACGGCGATATGCGTTTTTTGCAACACGATCTCACTGCAGCAAAAATTCGCGCCCTACTCTTTGCCGGCATCCGTTCTGCTCGTTTGTGGCGTCAATTGGGCGGCCACCGCTGGCAGCTTTTGTTTAAACGCCGCGCCATGCTCAACGCTTTACAACATCGCCTTGCCCATTAATGCGCAGTGTTCGCCCTCTTCAGGGTGCTGCCTTGCTGGCACTTTCTGCGCTACTGTTCTCACTGATGGGGGTTTTTGTGCGCGAAGCCTCAGCCACAGTGGGTAATGAAAGCATTGTCTTCTTCCGTAACCTGGTCGGGGTGTTGATTTTCCTACCTTTGGTGTTAGTCAAAGGCTTTCAGCCCTTTAAGACCGCACGGGTTAAGTCCCATCTTTTGCGTACTGGTTTTGGCTTGGGCGCCATGTATTGTTTTTTTTATGCCATCGCCCACCTGCCGCTCGCAGACGCTATGATTTTCACCTACTCAGCGCCGGTGTTCACGCCCATCCTGGCGTACTTCTGGCTTAAAGAGCCGCTCACACCGCGCATGCTGGTGCTTTCCGTGCTGGGATTGGTAGGTGTTTTTTTAGTCGCCAAACCCTCAGATGCTTTATTTAGCAGCTTATCCTTGGTGGGCTTAGCCGCCAGTCTGTTAGCCGCCAGCGCGTTCGTCTCCATTCGTGAGCTTAGCGGCAGCGAGCCCAGTTACCGCATCGTGTTCTACTATGCTTTATTTAGCATGCTGATCTCTGCAGTGCCACTGAGCTGGTCATGGCAGCCGTTAACACAACCACAGCTATTAGTGCTGTTGACAGCCGGACTGTTGGCTTCTTTTGCCCAAATCATCATGTCAAAAGCCTATTCGCTAGCGCCGCCGGGCTTGATTGGGCCGGTCGCTTATTCGGCGATTATTTTTTCGGGCGTGATTGGCTGGATACTGTGGAATGAAGCACCAGATAGCACCTCTATTACGGGAGCAGTGCTGATTTTTAGCGCCAGTTTACTCAGCATTTATCACCCTAAAGGCAATAAGAGCACCCCCGAATCCGTTAAATCGCCGCTCTAGGCCTGTGGCTTTACCGCCTCAGCCAAGCTCACCTGCCACGCACAGGCTTAGATACTTTTCCACACTGCCTTAAAACACAGCACCGCTTTGGTGTACAATGCGGCAATTTATTTCATTACTTAAACTGTTAAAAGAGAACGCTATGCAACTGTCCCCGCTTACCGCCGTATCCCCTGTCGATGGCCGTTACGGCAGCAGAACTACCTCCCTGCGCGCTATTTTTAGCGAATACGGTCTAATTCGTAACCGCGTTCACGTCGAAGTACGCTGGCTGCAGCGCTTGGCTGCTCACGCACAAATCAGTGAAGTCGCGCCTTTTTCTGACCAAGCCAACACATTGCTTAACGAGCTGGCCGAGAATTTTAAAATCGAACACGCTGAGCGGGTCAAAGAGTTCGAGCGCACCACCAACCATGACGTCAAAGCGGTGGAATACCTGCTCAAAGAGCAAGCACAACAGCTGCCCGAGCTGGCTAAAGTCAGTGAATTTATCCACTTTGCTTGCACCAGTGAAGACATTAACAACCTGTCCCACGCGCTGATGCTGCGCGAAGGCCGCGATGAGGTACTGCTACCCCTGATGCGCCAAGTCGCTGATAGCATTCGCCAACTTGCCCATGAGTTCGCCGCCGTACCTATGCTGTCACGCACTCACGGTCAACCCGCCTCTCCGACCACTCTCGGTAAAGAAATGGCTAACGTGGTCTATCGTTTAGAGCGCCAAATCGCTCAGGTTGAACAAGTACCTTTGCTGGGCAAAATCAACGGTGCCGTGGGTAACTACAACGCGCACCTGTCGGCTTACCCAGAGATTGACTGGGTCGCTAACGCACAAGAATTTATTGAAGGTGATTTGGGTTTAACCTTTAACCCCTACACCACGCAAATCGAGCCGCATGACTATATTGCTGAGCTGTTTGACGCTATTGCCCGCTTCAACACCATCCTGCTCGACTTTGACCGCGATGTGTGGGGCTATATTTCGCTGGGTTACTTCAAACAAAAAACCGTCGAAGGTGAAATCGGCTCCTCCACCATGCCGCACAAGGTGAACCCGATTGACTTTGAAAACTCAGAAGGCAACCTTGGCATTGCCAATGCAATTTTCCAGCACTTGGCCAGCAAACTACCCGTATCGCGCTGGCAGCGTGACCTGACCGACTCCACTGTATTGCGCAATCTGGGTGTCGGTTTTGCCCACAGTGTGATTGCCTATGAAGCGAGCCTGAAAGGTATTAGCAAGCTCGAAGTGAACGCTGCTTCACTGGCCGAAGACTTAGATAACTGCTGGGAAGTGTTAGCTGAGCCAGTGCAAACCGTCATGCGCCGCTATGGCATTGAAAACCCCTATGAGAAACTCAAAGACCTGACGCGTGGTAAAGGCATCACTGCCCAAGCACTGCAAGAGTTTATCGACACCCTAGAGCTACCTGAATCCGCCAAAGTTGAGCTGCGCGCCCTCACGCCTGCCAACTACATTGGCAACGCTATCGAGCAAGCCAAGCAGGTTTAAGCTTTTTATCCTATCGGAACGCCTCTTATGCGCGACACCCGTGTTTTTATAGCACAGGGAGTCGTGCATAAGAGGCACGTCTACAAAAATCTACCCAGCATAAAACCCACAGGTGCCCCACCATGTCTATCCCGCACAACATTCCTTTAAGTCTGCTTGGTGGCATCACCGCTGAAGAGTTTTTACGTGACTACTGGCAGAAAAAACCTCTACTGATTCGCCAAGCTATGCCTGATTTTGTCAGTCCGATTGAGGGTGATGAGTTGGCCGGCCTTGCGTTAGAGGACGAAGTTGAGTCACGCATTGTTTTAGAGCATGGCGAAACACCTTGGCAGCTACTGCACGGTCCTTTCACCGAAGATACCTTTGCCAAATTGCCGCCCAGTCACTGGACGCTACTGGTACAAGCGGTAGACCAATTTGTTCCAGATGCGGCTGACTACTGGAAAGAATTCGACTTTTTACCACGCTGGCGCAGTGATGACTTGATGATCAGCTACGCTGTTGAAGGTGGTGGTGTCGGTCCGCACTTTGACAACTACGATGTATTTTTGCTACAAGCAGAAGGTCGTCGCGAATGGAAGGTTGGGCAAATGTGCGACAGTGACAGCCAACTGCAAGACCATCCCGATGTGCGTATTTTGGCCGAATTCAATACCTCGGATAGCTGGATACTAGAGCCCGGCGACATGCTTTATCTGCCGCCACGCCTAGCACACTGGGGCACAGCACTGGATAACTGTATGACCTGGTCATTTGGTTATCGCGCACCCTCAACGACAGATGTCCTGCTCAGCTATACAGACTTTGTAGCCAGCTTTCTGACCGACGAACAGCGCTACAGCGACGCTGGCATGAGCCCTATTAGCAATCCTAATGAGATCCGCGCCGAGGATTTGCAGCGCTTGCGTGCTCTCATAAACGAGCAACTCTCTAATGACCAAACATTACTCACTTGGTTTGGTCAATTTGTTACTGAAGCCAAGTATCCGGATTTTCTACAGGGCTACGACATCGCTGAGCAAGAACTGCTTAACCAACTACAACAAGGCAGCCTGTTAGTACAGCACCCCAGCGCACGCTTTGCTTGGAGCATGGTTGAGGTCGGTGAGCAGCCAGCAATTGTGTTATTTAGCTGCGGCAATAGCCGTATTTTTAATGAGCCATTAGTAGAACTTATTAAACTAATCTGTGACAGTGACAGTCTGCATGTTGATAATCTTCAACCTTGGCTTAACAATGAAGAAGCCACCTTGCTCCTGTGTGAGCTCATTAAACAAGGCAGCTTGGAGTGTATAAATGACTGATATTCGAGTTTCAACGGCGGATTGGCATAAAGATAATGCTGATATTCGCCGTATTCGAGAAAGCGTTTTTATCAAAGAACAAGGCGTTAGCCCAGAACAGGAATGGGATAGCGATGATGCTTCAGCGACCCACTTTCTCGCCTTCGAAGGTGAGTGTGCCGTCGGCACAGCTCGCTTATTACCCAATGGCTGCATAGGCCGAGTATCCGTTTTAAAAGACTGGCGCGGCTTAAACATTGGTGAGGCCTTGATGCAAGCAGCGATCAGCGAGGCTGAACGTCAAGGATTGGCAGAACAAACCTTGACCGCCCAGACTCATGCGGCGGGTTTTTATGAGCGCTTGGGTTTTAAAATTATTAGTGATGAGTTTATTGAGGCCGGTATTCCACATATCGACATGTTAAGAGCCAACAGCTAACTAACTATGCCAAAAACCACCCCCCCACAGGCACAGACCCCAGAAGATTTGGGTGATATTGAATTTAATTCGCCCGGCGTCTTCAGTGTGCATAACCCTACTGCGCCTACTTACAGCGCGCCGGTTACGGACGGGGATGAGGCCGTTGCGACAATAGGTCAAGCTAAGCGCGTACTACTGACAAGTATGGATGCTGTTCGCACACACAGCATCCACTTAATTAGCCAAGCCAAACGTGAACTATGTATCTACAGCCTAGAATTCGAGCCTTGGCTGTACGACAACGACGAAACCTATCAATACTGTAAAGATTTCTTGCTCGCCCATGAGCGCAACCGTTTACGCGTTTTACTGCGCGACACCAGCCGCATAGTGCAAGAAGGTCATCGTTTATTGCCCTTAGCCGAGCGTTTACACAGCCGCTGTCAAATCAGACTGGTTAACAGCGAGCATCCGTTTGCTGATAATTACTGGCTGGATGTCGACCAGCAAGCCTTATTGCTGCGCCAAGCTGAAACCCCAAAGCAAGCATCGGTTTATTACTACGAACCTGCATTGACGCAGAAAAAACGACTCGAATTTGAAGCTATGTGGTCTGTCGCGCGCTTAGATGTCAATCTAAGAAGGATGCCTTTATGACCAAGATACTGCAGGTTAGCGCCAGTATAATCTTGGCGTTATTTGTTAGCCTAACCCATGCAAAAACCGAAGTTATTGAGCTTAAGCATCGCACTGCTGCTGAGCTGTTGCCGGTTATTAATTCTTTTATGGAGCCCTATGAGCGTGCCACTGAATGGGGTTATCAGCTGATTATTCAGGCAGACGACAAGAAAATTGAAGAAATAAAACAGCTTATCGAGCAAATCGACACCCCAGCCAGACGCCTGCTCATCAGTGTTGATACGCAAGGCAACAGTAGCAATCATGATAATCAGTTTGGTGCGCAGGGTCGTATCAAAGGCAAACAAGGCGAGGTTGTTATAGGCGATGGCAACAGCAACAGAGTAGAAATAAAACGCTACAGCAGCCAAGAGCAGAACTCAGGCGTGCGCAGTGTACAAACACTAGAAGGCTCGGCTGCACTGGTACAAACAGGGCAGGAAATTCAACAACGCCATTGGTCAGTAGATCAGAATGGTCGGCCTCAACAACAAACCAGCCAGCGCAACCTTGCCCAAGGCTTTTATGTAACCGCTACCGTACAAGGTGATTGGGTAACCCTAGAACTAAGCAATCAGGACGACCGCCTCAATGCTCAGCAGCAACATATCACCGAAACCCAATCAACCAACACACGCATTTCCGGCCGCTTAAATGAGTGGATCAGTGTCAGCAATATCGACGCTCAGCAAAACTCAACTAGTCGCGACACACTGTCCAGAAGCAAAACTTATAGCACCAATAACAATGAGTTACGCATCAAAGTTGAACTATTGGATTACCGTAATTTGCCTGCATCACCCTTTCTTGTAGTGCCCGCACAAAAACACTACAAAAATATTTGACGAACGCTTTATGAAAGCGCATCATATGCCCGCTCCCGCTAGCCAGAGGCATTTGCGCCTCCAAATCAGCCTGATGAATTGCCAAGTTGATTTGTGTTCATCCTTTCCACAAGAAAGCATGTCGAGGTTGCGACTGGAACGCTGTTGTCCTGAGGGACGTGGAAGCAAAAGCTTATTGGGTAGCCGCTAACATGCTACCCAGCCTTCCCTCTTCAGCTCAACATTCTCCAGTCAAAACCGGCAAGCAGCGGCGAGCTTACCCGCAATTTAACATCCAGCGATAGCAGGTTGTGGGGCAACCCAATACACTCTATGAAGGATTGACCATGTCATATCAGAACGAAATTAAGGCAATTGCCGCTGTTGTAGAAAAAGCTGGTAGCAGCTGGAAGGCGATTAACCCAGAGTTTGCCGCTCGCATGCGTTACCAGAACCGTTTCAAAACAGGTTTAGATATCGCCAAGTACACTGCAGCCATCATGCGCAAAGACATGGCTGAGTATGATGCTGACACCTCCAAGTACACCCAATCACTGGGTTGCTGGCACGGTTTCATTGGTCAGCAGAAGCTGATCGCCATTAAAAAGCACTTACAAACCACTAACAAGCGCTACCTCTACCTCTCCGGTTGGATGGTTGCTGCATTGCGCTCTGAGTTTGGCCCACTGCCTGACCAGTCCATGCACGAAAAGAACAGTGTTGCTGCACTGATCGAAGAGCTATACACCTTCTTGCGTCAAGCGGATACCCGTGAACTCGACATGCTGTTCACCGCGCTAGACAAAGCACGCAAAGCGGGCGACAAAGCTGCAGAAGCTAAGCTGCTAGACCAAATCGAAAACTTCGAAACGCACGTTGTGCCAATTATTGCTGACATCGACGCTGGTTTCGGTAACGAAGAAGCCACCTACTTGATGGCTAAGCAAATGATCGAAGCCGGTGCCTGTGCCCTGCAGATCGAAAACCAAGTATCTGACGAGAAGCAGTGCGGTCACCAGGACGGTAAAGTAACTGTTCCACACGCCGACTTCATCGCCAAAATTAACGCGCTACGTTACGCTTTCCTAGAGTTAGGTGTTGACGACGGCGTTATCGTTGCTCGTACTGACTCCCTAGGTGCTGGCCTGACCAAGCAAATCGCTGTGACCAATGAGCCAGGCGACTTGGGCGACCAGTACAACAGCTTCCTTGATGGCGAGTACATCAACGACGCAAGCGAAATCGAAAACGGTGACGTGGTTGTTAAGTCAAACGGTAAGCTGCTCAAGCCTGCACGTTTGGCCAGCGGCCTGTTCCAGTTCCGTGAAAACACCGGTGTTGACCGTGTTGTTCTGGACTGCATCACCTCGCTACAAAACGGTGCTGACCTGCTGTGGATCGAAACTGAAATGCCACACGTTGGCCAGATCAAAGGCATGGTTGACGAAATTCGTAAAGTGGTTCCAGACGCTAAGCTGGTGTACAACAACAGCCCATCGTTCAACTGGACACTGAACTTCCGTCAGCAAGTGTACGATGACTGGGTAGCTGCTGGTAAAGACGTATCCAAGTACGATCGTGACCGCCTGATGAGTGCTGACTACGACGGTACTGACCTGTGTAACGAAGCCGATGCACGCATCCAGAGCTTCCAGAAAGATGCAGCGCGCGAAGCGGGTATCTTCCACCACTTGATCACTCTGCCTACGTACCACACTGCAGCGCTGTCAACTGACAACCTCGCTAAAGGCTACTTCGGTGAAGAAGGCATGTTGGCGTACGTTGAAGGTGTTCAGCGTAAAGAAATCCGTCAGGGCATTGCCTGTGTTCGTCACCAGAACATGGCGGGTTCTGACATCGGTGATACTCATAAAGAGTACTTCTCCGGTGACGCAGCGCTGAAAGCAAGCGGCGAAGACAACACCATGAACCAGTTCGACAACGTTTAAGTTGTAACTGTTTCAGAGTGCTGCACAAAAACCCCTAACTTCGGTTAGGGGTTTTTTATTGTCTATTTTCTACTACTGATGTGGCATTTTCTTATTGCTAGCCAAGCCTCATAGTCAAAGCTGTAAGCAATCTTATCTCTCAGCCGGACACCGCTATGGGCGCCAAAATTATTCTAAATATTGCTGGCGGTGTAGCCTTACTTCTGTGGGGCCTGCACATGGTCAACACCGGCATAGTGCGAGCGTTTGGCACACGTCTTAGGCGCGGGCTGGGAAAGGTGCTAAAAAACCCTGTACAGGCTTTTGCTGCGGGCATCGGTGTCACCGCTATCTTACAAAGCAGTACCGCTACGGCTTTGATGCTCAGCTCCTTCTCGGCCACTGGCCTAGTTGCTTTGGCTCCAGCACTAGCGGTTATGCTCGGAGCTAACGTAGGAACGACCCTCATTGTGCAGGTGCTTTCCTTCGATGCTTCCGCCCTTTCTCCCTTATTGATTATTGCTGGCTTTATTACCTTCAAGCGCAGCAAGCAAACGCTTATCAAAGATTTGGGTCGAGTCGCCATTGGTTTAGGTTTGATGCTGTTATCGCTGGGTTTACTGGTCGATAGTTTGGTGCCGGTACAAAACTCACCCATTGCCCAACAGCTGTTTAACGCCATGACAGACGAGCCCGTACTGACTCTTTTCGTGGCCGCAATACTGACCTGGGTTGCCCACTCCAGCGTTGCTACGGTTTTATTGACCATGTCACTCGCTGCATCTGGACTGGTTACGCCACTGGCTTCGATGGCGTTGGTGCTAGGCGCCAACCTAGGTAGCGCACTGAATCCATTGCTAGAAGGTCTGGGAAGCGCCAACCCTGCCCACAAACGCATGCCGTTGGGCAATCTAATCAACCGCATCCTGGGCTGCTTGATTTTTTTGCCTTTATTACCCTTTATAGCCGAATCACTCGCAGTTTTTGATAACAATCCAGCACGCCTAACGGCAAACTTTCACGTTTTATTTAACGTGGTGATGGCTATTATTTTTCTATTGCCGCTGGGCTTAATTGCAAAACTATTAGAACGCTTACTACCAGACAAGAAAATAACTGATGATCCTGCGATACCTATTTACCTAGATAAGCAAGCTCTAAGCAACCCCGCTGTCGCGCTAGCCTGTGCAACACGCGAAACCATGCGCATGGGCGACTTGATTGAGCAGATGTTGCAAAACACCATTACCGCCATTATGAACAACGACCGGAAAATGGTCGCGCATATCTCACTGATGGACGACTCTGTTGATCGTCTGCATGAAACCATCAAGCTTTATGTGGTGAAAATAACTCAGAACAGCCTTGAGGATCACGAAAACCGCCGAGCTATGGAGATCCACAGTCTGTCGATCAACCTTGAGCATATCGGCGATATTATTGATAAAAACCTGATGGAATTAGCCAGCAAAAAAATCAAGCATCAACTGCAGTTTTCTGATGAAGGGGCGCAAGAAATAATTGAGTTCCACCACGTTGTGGTCAACAACCTCAAATGGGCAATGGCAGTGTTTTTATCGGGCGATGTCAAATCAGCACGCATGCTGTTAGCGGAGAAATCACGTATTCGTGAATTAGAACTGAGAGCCTCAGAAAACCATATAAAAAGGCTTAAAGAAGAACGTCTAGCCAGCTTAGAAACCAGCTCGTTGCACTTGGATATTATTCGAGATTTAAAGCGCATTCATTCGCACATTTGCTCAACCGCCTACCCTGTTTTGGAGGCGGCTGGCGAACTTAACAAAAGCCGCTTAAAGGCCCAACCTTAATTAGAATTAGCTCTGGCTTACTTCGGCAAGATTTGTTTTTTCTTGGCTATTTTTTTGCTCTAATCTAAGCTTATCAAGCTGCTTGGCTTGCTTGCGGAACTTATGCTCTAAGCCTTTGCTACGCAACCAATTTATTGCAAAGCCAACAATTAAACCTACAACAAAAACAACCAATACAAAGAGAGCTAAAGGTAAATCAGGGGTTTCCTTGCCCATTAATGAAAGATGTACCAGCTGCCGGTTTTCCATAGTAAACAGCAAGACAACCAAAGCAACAGCCAACAAGAAAACAAAAACAATGGCACGTTTTATTTTTTGCATAATATTCTCAGTTTCTACTTAACTGTATTCACACGTTCGCGCAGTTCTTTACCCGGTTTAAAGTGCGGCACATATTTACCTTCCAACACCACCGACTCACCCGTTTTTGGATTACGCCCTGTGCGTGGTGCGCGATAGTTTAACGCAAAACTACCAAAACCGCGTACTTCTATACGCTCGCCATCTGCCAAAGCTTGGGTCATTTGTTCCAGCAAAGCCTTTACTGCTAGCTCAATATCGCGCACCGATAATTGATCTTGCTTGGTTGCTATACGCTCAACCAACTCAGATTTGGTCATCTGTATATCCCTTTATTAGTGTTTTGCACATTATTTAACATGCATAGGTTGATTTGAACAGTAGCTAAACAGATTTTTGCAATGTAAATCAACTAAATAACTATAAGCACTACAACAAGTTAGCGCAATATCAAAACACTAAGAAGCCTCTGAATAACTACCTGCGTAGCTACCACCGCGTTAAAAACGTACTCACAATCTTTAGATTGAACGTGCTTTAGCACGGCCCGAAGGGGGAGTGAAGCGAATAAAATGCTCATTTACACATGTAAACTGCGCTTTTTCGTACGTTTTGACTCGCTAGCGCTCGCCCTTCGGGCCAGCCTTTGGCTGTTACTCCCGTTGGTCGTTGCGCCTTATGTTAGCGTCCTCGGTAACGTTATTCAGAGGCCCCCTAAGGTCGAACCATTTTTGAGCTTTAGCGATAATAAGCGTTGTCGCGATAAGAGTGGTCAGTTACATCACGCACACCTTTAATTTCCGGCAAGCGCTCCATCAGGGTCTTTTCAATACCTTCTTTCAAAGTCAGATCAGCTTGACCACAACCTTGACAACCACCGCCAAAACGCAAAATAGCAATGCCATTATCTATATCGACCAGACTAACCTGACCACCATGACTGGCCAAACCTGGGTTAATTTCCGTTTGGATGTAGTAACTCACTTTCTCTTCCAAAGGGCTATCATCATTAACCATCGGCAGTTTGGCATTAGGTGCTTTAATGGTTAACTGACCACCCATTTTGTCAGTAGTAAAATCAACTACGGCATCTTCTAAAAACGGGATGCTGGGGCGATCAATCCAAGCCGTGAAATCCGCATAGCCGATGACTTCATCTTCTGGGTTTTGATCATCTGGCTTGCAATATGACAAGCAGGTTTCTGCATAAGGTGTACCCGGTTGGGTAATAAATATGCGCACGCCAATACCTGGGGCATTTTGCTTGCTTAACAGGTCAGCTAAGTAAGTCTGTGCAGCTGCTGTGATGGTGATAATGCTCATCGTGGTTCCTCATAAGATTCATTAATGTATGGAGGCTGGGTTTTTGCGAATTATAAGAAAAACCACCCTCACACTAATAGGTAAGATTGTGCCCAGTGTACGCAAAAACAGGATAAAAATAAAGACCCACCAAACAAGTCAAGTATATTTAAATTTTCGGGTTTAGATTTTCACCTCAGCAAAACTGGCTACTGTTTGATGATCGCCTAATACTCCCCCCTCACGCGCAAGACCACAGGTTTGCATACCCGCTGCCTCTGCCGCATCCAGCTCCTGCACGATATCGGATAAAAACAAAATGCTGTCTGCAGGCATAGCTATCGCATCGGCGATACGCTGGTAGGACTCCCGTTCACGCTTTGCGCCACTAGTGGTGTCAAAATAGTCCGTAAATAACGACGTTAAATCACCCGCCACGCTGTAACCAAAAATCAGTTTCTGCGCTTCGATCGAGCCGGATGAGTACACATACAGCTGTAAACCCATCGCATGCCATTGCTGCAAAGCATTCACGGCATCAGCATACACATGCCCTTGCAGTGCACCACTGAGATAGCCTTCACGCCAGATTTTACCTTGCACGTCTTTTAAAACCGTCGCTTTACGATCTTCAGCCATCCATTGCACTAAAATCTCTGCCACACGAACAGGATCAGCCTCCGGCTCTTGCGCTTCAAGACGCACCGTCTCCAGTTGCTCGTTCAGCTCTGCTGCGTGTTGCTGTACGTAATCCTTCATCCGCTCACGGGCATAAGGAAACAGCACATCATAAACAAAACTTATCGAGCTGGTCGTACCTTCGATATCCGTCAGAATTGCCTGTACCGCCACGTTTAGTCCTCCAGCAGTGGATAAAGCGCCGTAACCGTATCACCCGTATAGTGCGCCACCCAACCTTCGGGGTTATTAAACAAACGAATCGCCGTAAAGCGCGGATGCTCACCCATATCAAACCAATGCTTGGCACCCGCTGGTACGGAAATCAAATCACCCCGCTCGCACAACACAGAGTAAACCTGCTCATCGACATGCAGATTAAACAAACCACGTCCAGCAACGAAAAACCGTACTTCATCCTCGTTGTGCGTGTGCTCTTCAAGAAACTTCGCGCGTAATTCAGTTTTTTGCGGATGCTGTTCATCTACGCTGATGACATCGACTGCCACATAGCCCCCTTCTTGCTTTAAGCGCTCAATGTCGTCTCGATAAGCCGCTAACACTTCCTCGGTTGTGGACTGCGCAGTAATCGGCTGATTAGCCTGCCAACGTTCAAAGCGAACACCTATTTCCGCCAGCGCACTGCTGATATCTTCCAGATGATTTAACAGTTTCACCGGTTGTTTTGGGCTACTGCTGTGATAAACACATAAATGACTCATACATGCACCTTTATCTTAATGTTTTAATTGGGTTTTCAAGCGGCAGCTTAAACAGCTCTGAGCGCTCTTAGCTTCAACTCACAGGCAAACAAGGCTTCAAAAGCCTCAATATGCCGCAGCGCATCGCTCATTTGTGCGCCCCAGGTATACAAACCATGACCACGGATTAAGTAACCAACACAGTCAGGATGTGTATCCAACCACTGTTGCACTTGCGCTGCTAAACGAGGAATCGTCTGGTCATTAGCAAAAATCGGCACCACCAGAGTCGACTCATGTGTGGTATAGCCGGTAAATGCTTTTTGCAGTTCATAGCCATGTAAGCGCAACTCTGTGCTCTGCTCTAATAACGACAGCACACAGGCATCGTTAGAATGGGTATGCAATACAGCGCCAATCTCGGCACGCCACTGATATAGCTGCGTATGCAGCAAGGTTTCGGCTGAGGGTTTCTTACCTTCTTCCAAGCTTTGCCCCTGCCAGTCAACGACGAGCACATCTTCAGCCGTTAACTCTCCTTTATGCCGACCTGACACCGTCAATAACGCCTGCTCGGCTGATAAGCGCGTTGAATAATTACTGCTGGTCGCTGGCGACCAACCCTGACGGTATAAAAATTGTCCAGCTTGGATAATTTGCTGGGTTAGATGTTTACGCTGTTTGTCCATTTCGATGCTCGGTTAATCCCATCCACACAATAATCAACGCCATAGTAGCAGCGCCAGCTGCGACAGCAAAAGTTCCTGCCGCGCCCGCCGCACTCCACATATAGCCTGCATAGAGTGCACCAATAGCTGCACCCACACCAGATAATGACACATACAGCGCTTGCCCCTGCCCTTGCCTGTTGCTAGGGAGCTGACGCTGAACAAACTGCATTGCCGCAGCGTGAAAACTGCCAAAGGTTGCCGCATGTAAAATCTGGATCACAATCAACCATAACAATTGATCCGCCAGATAACCTAAGGCTAACCAACGCACGGCGGCTAGGGCAAAACTCGCTAACAATACGTGTCGCAGACTAAAACGCAACAACAATTTGGGCATATAAATAAACAAGCCAATTTCAGCCAGCACACCCAACGACCAAAGCCAGCCTACCGCACTGCGGCTATAACCCAACTCCGTTAAATACACTGACAAAAACGTATAATACGGGCCGTGGGAGATTTGCATCAACATAACGGCCAAATAAAACACCCCTATCGGGCGCTGCTGCAAATAGCTGATGAACCCATAGCCAACCTGACTTTGAAGTCGCGCGGTTTGGGTTTTCGCTTTGGGAACTAGCAGACTGCTAAGCCAAATTCCCAGCATGATTAAACAAACCAGCCACGGAAAACTATCCAAGCCCAAATCAGCAAATACATAACCCAGCAGCACTACGGTAATAATAAAACCCACCGAGCCCCATAGACGGATACGGCTGTAGTCTTGCGGTCGTTGACTCAAGTGTTCAAAGGTAATGACTTCAAACTGTGGCAAAATCGCGTGCCAGAAAAACGCATGTACGAACATCACCAATGCCAGCCAAGCATAGCTTTTACTGATAAAAATCAGGCTAAATCCAAACAATGTCAATAAAGCGCCCCAGCGTACGATCCGTAAACGCTGCCCGGTTTTATCTCCTAACCAACCCCATAAATTCGGTGCCAAGCAACGCATCAGCATCGGCATGGCCACCAGCTCACCTATGCGTGCAGGACTAAAACCCAGGTGCGCAAAATATAGCGGCACGTAAGGCGCTATTGCACCTAACAGAGCAAAGTAGAAGAAATAAAAATTAGATAAGCGCCAATAGGGCATGGGCAAATATGTATTAGGTGGGTGAATAGGTGCTGTAGAGACTGTCACTAAAGGTTCATATCTACAACACCAGTCTTTAGCTTTACAACTGCTTCAGCACAGGAATCGTTACGCTGACATCCGCATTCTGGCCGCGCTGGCGTAAAAAATGGTCCATTAACACCATCGCCATCATCGCTTCCGCAATGGGCGTAGCGCGGATACCGACACAGGGATCATGCCGGCCTTTAGTGATCATCTCTACGGCTTCGCCGCTGGCCGTAATAGTACGTCCCGGCACAGTGATGCTTGAGGTGGGCTTTAACGCAATATGTGCCACAATCGGCTGGCCCGAGGAGATGCCACCTAAAACGCCACCGGCATGGTTGGACAAAAACCCTTCTGGCATCATTTCATCGCGGTGTTCAGTACCGCGCTGCGCAACACAGGCAAAACCATCACCTATTTCAACGCCTTTCACCGCATTAATGCTCATTAACGCATGAGCCAGCTCGGCATCTAAGCGATCAAAAATCGGCTCGCCCAGCCCAGGCATCACCCCGTCAGCGACCACAGTGATTTTTGCACCCACTGAATCTTGGTCACGACGCAACTGATCCATATAGGCTTCCAGTTCAGCCACTTTTTCACTGTTAGGACTAAAAAAGGCATTGTTATGCACTTCATCCCACGACTGAAAAGGAATCTCAATGGGCCCAAGCTGACTCATATAGCCACGAACTTGAATGCCTTTAGTAGCAAGGTATTTCTTAGCTATCGCACCCGCAGCTACACGCATAGCCGTTTCGCGGGCTGAGCTGCGCCCACCACCACGATAATCACGCACACCGTACTTGTGTTGATAGCTATAGTCCGCATGCGCTGGACGGAATAAGTCTTGAATCGCCGAGTAGTCTTTGGAGCGTTGATCGGTATTACGGATTAGTAAACCAATCGGACAGCCCGTGGTAACACCTTCAAATACACCGGACAGGATTTCGACCTCATCGGCTTCTTGTCGCTGTGTTGTATGACGGCTGGTGCCGGGTTTGCGCCGGTCCAAATCATGCTGCAAGTCCGCTGTAGTTAACGGCATACCGGGCGGACAGCCATCAACAATGGCCATCAACCCTGGGCCATGGCTTTCGCCCGCCGTGGTCACCGTAAATAATTTGCCAAAGCTATTGCCCGACATCGCAACACTCCATCACAACGATTAAAAGCCGAATTATACCCTTGCTTAAGCTTTGCTTGCACGCTGCTAAAGGTCAAATGCAGAACAAACTGTTTTTTTTCACAGCAAAATAAAAACTTTAATTACAAACAGATAGCACATTGCTAGTCTATAGTTATCTCATTTGCAGCCGAGACAGCGGCTATACTTGAACCTTTAAAGCTATGCTATGAGCGAACAAACCTTGCACGACAAAACACTAGAGACTGACATGCACGCAAAAGACTCGGATGCCCTCCTGGAAAATGCCTCAAGAAGCACTGATCCGCAGACTGAACTCAACGCTAATGCAGCAGATATAGAGGATGGTGCTGAAACAGATAGCTCAGCAGAAGACGACACCTCTGAACAACAAGAGCATAGCTGGGGTTCGCTTCCTGCAGAGCGGCACCAACTTATCCGTCTCTCTCCTTTACCAGCCGATCGAGAAACCGGTTTGCGTCCTTTATTGTTTGGTACTTTAGGCCGTGTAAGTCGTCATAGTGATAGCCAAAGCATGCTCAAACTCACTGTTGATCTGACCAATCAAAAAGCAGGCAAGGGCCTTAATCAGCTTGAAGTTTGGGTCAATCACGACAGCAAAGAAATACGCTTTCTACCCGAAGAAGGTTTTCGAACAGAGCCAGCCAACCGCGGGCTCGGACGTTTTATGATCGCTTTAGCAGCGCGCTGGGTACGGCGCAAATGGGCTCACTATACCGTGCAAAGTACACCTCTACTGCTGAAGCATGTCCCAACCGATAACGCACGTTTACGCCGGGATTATGCATTACAAGCTCAAGGCTTCACTGTCGCTTACGAAGATGGAGTACAGATGCGCGCTAACTGCAGCGCTCCTCGGGCTAACCAGATTCATACGGATTGGAATAGCGAAAAAATCCGCATTATTGAAACCAATGAAACCGCTGAAATTCTACAATCAGCAGACAAAAACTTACATGAACAAGAAAGTCAGATCAAAAAGCTCACCGAGCGCGTTGAGTTTTTACAAAGAGATGACAATACGCTCAGATTCACTATCACCATGCTAGTGGTTTTTGCGGTTTTCCAAGCGGCGTTGCTTATATGGATGGCAACCAGATAGTCGCCAGCCGATTAACAGTTCACAAATCCAACAAGCCACCACCCTGACATTCGGGTGATTCAGGTGCTGCCATTACTGCATCCCATTCTTCTTGGGTATAGGCGTGCAGTGCCAAGCCATGAATTTGCTGCATAATCTCACCTAGCAACGCATAAACTCTTTGGTGGCGCTGTACTTTGCGCTGATCCACAAACTGCTCACTGACTATCACTAACTTAAAGTGACTGTTTTCACCAATGCTGTGCATATAGCTTTCGTCATCAATAACCAAAAAGTTAGGCGTTAACTCTGCCAAAGCGGCTTCGATTTTCTGCTGCATACATATCCTAATCAAATAGTTAAGCGGGATTTACACAGGGCTCGTAAAAGCTGCCGAGTCTAACCACGCCAAAGAGTCTAATGTTGTGGAGCTCGGACAATACTCAGCAGCCCAAACACCTTGATAATTCATTTCATACAGTTTTTTTCTAATTTGCAAGAAATCAATCGTACCAGTACCCGGCTCATTTCTGCCCGGACAATCAGCAAACTGTACATGACCTATCTGTCCAGCAAGTTTTTCGATGGCCATTGTGACATCGATTTGCTGCCGCGCCAGATGATAGAGATCAAGTTGAGCAAAACAGTTCGGCCGCGCCACTTCCTTTAACAAAAGCAGTAGGTGGTCAGGTGTATTAAGCAAAAACCCGGGCATATCCAGCGGATTAATCGCTTCACATAACACCTTGGTATGCATACGCGAAAAAGCCTGAGCCGTATCACGTACGTTCGCCGCTAGAATACTAAAGGCTTCGTCCCATGCCTGCCCTTGCGCTAGACGGCCAGCCAGTACGTTAACCATTTTGGGTTTAGCAATAGCGGCATACTCCAACGCCGTATCTACAGCCTCAGCAAATTCAGTGCGTCTTTTCGCCTGACATGCCAGTCCCAAACCACCCTGCATAAGGTCACCAGCTGGCAAGTTAATCAAATACAACGGCATTTGCTGTTCATCAAGCTCGCGTTTAAGCGCTAAAGCAGACACTTCATAAGGAAACTGTATCTCAACGCCAAAAAAGCCAGCTTGCTTGGCTGCACCGATACGCTGCAATAAGGGCAGTTCCGTAAACAACATGGAGATATTGGCAATTACGTGCATGCTTTTCCCCCACGATACAGCTCAACCAACGTGGCTGGATCTTTATCTGCATTACCCTGCACGGCATGGGTGCGCATCAGCTGTGCAGCCAGACCGCTCATGGGTGTGGCGCTGGGAATGCTCTGGGAGAGTTTAACCGCAGTATCCAAGTCTTTTAACAGTGTGCGTACATGCCATTTGATGGGCTCATAGGTTTGACTCGCCATTTGTGGTGCCAATATCTGCAGTGGCTTGCTGTCGGCAAAACCTCCCGCCAAAGCAGGAGCTAACAACTGTGCATCCACTCCGGCTCGCTCAGCTAAAGCCACCACCTCGGCAATAACCAGTGCATTACAAGCCACCAGCATTTGATTACAAACTTTAGTCACCTGCCCTGCACCTACTTCACCCATATGGGTTAAGCGCTGCCCTAACTGCATCAGCACCGGTTTAACCTGCGCTAAAGCCTGTGCATCACCACCAGCCATTAGGGTCAGGCTGCCCGTTTGCGCACCGATTACACCGCCCGATACCGGCACATCCAGCCAAACAGCTGAACACTCTGTTTGCACATAGCTGGCCAGTTCGCGCGTGGCCTGCGGCTCAATACTGGAGCAATCCACTATAATCTGTTGCGATCTTAAGCCCTTAGCTATGCCCTGCTCACCCAGCACCACCTCTTGCACCGACTGGGTATCGGCCAAGCAGAGTATGAGCACATCACAGGTCTCTGCCAGCTGTTTGGCTGTAGCCGCCTGCTGTGCGCCCTGTTCTAGCAACGGTTTGCATTTCTCAGGTGTCCGATTCCACACTGTTAACGCATAGCCCGCCGCTAACAAACGCTCGCACATAGGCAAGCCCATCAAGCCAATACCGGCAAAACCTAAACGAAGAGACATATCTTCTCCTTTAATTACTTTGCGTCTGGGTAATTACACAGCCACCATACGCAAACTGAATACTGCTAAGCCATGTTAAACGCTGAAATCAAAGTCCGCAAAGACATCAATACCTATAACTGGTTATCATAGCCGCTATGTTAGTTTTTAAGTGGATTGACCATGTCTGATGAAATTAGCCCCCTTTATGCAGAAATCTTCGGCAAAACCGCGCAAATAAGCTGGACTGAACTGGCGCCATTTTTTGCCAAAGGCTTATTACTCTGGATAGATAGTGAGCAAGACCTTATTGAAGTCGCAATAGCCATTGTTAACGATGATAAAGCGCACATCACTCAGCTGATGCAAAGCAATCGTATCCGTAATTTAAACGACCAGGACGCGTTAGATTTTCATGCGCGCGATCCCCAGCTTTGGGCGAGCGTCGTTTCACCTTGGGTGCTGGTACAAGAACGGAGCTGCCAATGAAACCACGAATCAAGCTTTTTGCGTTAGGCGGCACCATCTCTGCCCATCATGAACTACGTGATGAACTGCGCCACTATCAAACAGGCCATTACACCGCCCAACAACTGGTTGATGCCCTGCCAGAACTCAGTGCGCACGCTGAGATCAGCATCGAGCAAATAGACAATATCACCAGTACTGCGGTGACCTATCAGCATTGGCTCGATTTAAAGCAGCGACTGGAACAAAGCTTTGCACAAGGTTTTGCTGGTGCAGTCATTACCCATGGCACCAACACGTTAGAAGAAACCGCTTATTTCTTGCACCTAACGCTAGCCAGCGACAAGCCTGTCGTTCTAACCGGCTCACAGCGCCCCTTCTCTGCCTTAAGCAGCGATGCCCCGCTCAATTTGCTTAATGCTGTACGCACAGCCGCTGCGCCCCAGTGCCATGGCTTAGGCGTCTTGGTGGCGATGAACGATAATATTTATTCGGCGCGAGACGTGAGCAAAACCCACAGCTATCACCTCGAAAGTTTTCAGGCGCTCAACAATGGCCCGCTTGGCAGCATTGATACAGATCGTAGTGTGCGCATAGACCACCTGCCCGCCCGCAAACACAGTTTAAATTCTATATTTAGCCAACTGCCGTTGAACAACCATGAGCCTTATGTGCCGATTCTTTTTTCCCATGCGGGTGCAGATGCGCGTTTACTGCAAAGCTTGCTTAAGTACGAACGTCCCAAGGGGATTGTCTTGGCTGGAACCGGTGCGGGACGTTGCTCGCCGCTGGAAGAAATCGCGATCGAGCAAGCGCGCAAGCTGGATATCCCAATCGTAATGAGCAGCAGACTGGCCAGCGGCCGCATCTTAGATTTAGATTGTTATGCCGATTTACAGCTAATTGCTGCCGATGACCTGCCACCACAAAAAGCACGCATTCTACTCATGCTAGCTATCAACGCAGGTTTTGACTTGGCACAACTCAGACAAGCCTTTGCCGAACACTAATCCATAGTTAGTAACAGATCGCGATGCTGGCGAATGTCATCACGTAACTGCGCAGCGGCCTCAAACTCCAGATCACGCGCATGTTTATACATACGCTCTTCCAACTGTTTAATATGTTGCGCTAATTTTTCTGCTGAACCAAACTGTTTTCCATAAGCCGCTTCTTGCTCTGCAGCACGTGTTTGCGCATTACGTTTTTTGCTACGCGAACCCGGTACTGTCGCGCCTTCCATAATATCCTGAATGTCTTTTTGCACACCCTTAGGAATAATATTATGCAGCTCATTAAAGGCGACCTGTTTGGCTCGACGGCGCTCAGTCTCATCTATTGCCCTCTGCATCGAGCCTGTAATGCGGTCGGCGTATAAAATAGCTTTACCATGCAGGTTACGAGCAGCTCGACCTATAGTCTGAATTAACGAACGTTCAGAGCGTAAAAAGCCTTCTTTGTCAGCATCCAAAATAGCCACCAAGGACACCTCAGGCATGTCTAAACCTTCGCGCAGCAAGTTAATGCCCACTAATACATCAAACACACCCAAACGCAGGTCGCGGATAATCTCCACGCGCTCAACCGTATCAATATCTGAGTGCAAATAACGTACACGCACGCCGTGCTCGGCAAGATACTCGCTCAAGTCCTCGGACATACGCTTAGTCAGAGTAGTGACTAATACACGTTCCCCTACAGCCACCCGGCTATTTATTTGAGACATCAGGTCATCCACCTGAGTGATAGCTGGACGTATCTCAATTTCCGGATCGATTAAACCTGTGGGACGCACAACCTGTTCAACGATTTGACCTGCATGTTCTGCCTCATAATTGCCGGGCGTGGCAGAAACAAAAATAGTCTGCGGACTAGCCGCCTCCCATTCTTCAAAGCGCATCGGGCGGTTATCTAGTGCAGAGGGCAGGCGAAAACCATAATTAACCAAAGTTTCTTTGCGCGAACGGTCACCTTTGTACATAGCGCCAATTTGCGGCACAGACACGTGGGATTCATCTATCACCATCAATGCATTATCCGGTAGATAGTCATAGAGCGTTGGCGGCGGCGAGCCTTCTGGTCGGCCCGACAAGTAACGTGAATAGTTTTCAATTCCGTTGCAATAACCCAGCTCCAAAATCATTTCCAAATCAAAGCGCGTGCGCTGCTCAAGACGCTGAGCTTCCACCAACTTATTTTCATCGTGCAATTGCTTAAGACGCTCAGCAAGCTCTTTCTTAATTTTATCAATCGCTTCCAGCAGCACTTCTCGGGGTGTTACATAGTGGCTTTTGGGATAGAAAGTAAAACGTGGCAAACGACCAAGTACCTCGCCGGTAAGCGGATCAAAGGCGGTTATATTCTCTATCTCGTCATCAAAGAGTTCGATACGAATGGCTTCAAAATCTGACTCTGCTGGATAAACATCAATAGTATCGCCACGCACTCGAAACGTTGCCCGCGCAAAATCCATATCGTTACGCGTATATTGCAACTCTGCCAGACGCTTAAGAATCTCCCGTTGGTCCATGCGATCACCACGGTCCAGATGTAGCACCATTTTCAAATAGCTTTCGGGACTACCCAAACCATAAATCGCTGACACAGTTGCAACTATGATAACGTCGGATCGTTCCAGTAAAGCCTTGGTGGCAGATAAGCGCATCTGTTCAATATGGTCATTAATTGATGCGTCTTTTTCAATAAATGTATCCGACGCCGGCACATAGGCTTCCGGCTGATAATAATCGTAGTAAGAAACAAAGTACTCCACGGCATTATGTGGAAAGAACTGCTTAAACTCACCGTAAAGCTGTGCGGCCAACGTTTTGTTAGGGGCTAAAACTATAGTCGGACGCTGAACCTGCTCAATAACATTAGCAATACTAAAGGTTTTACCCGAACCGGTAACCCCTAGCAGGGTTTGATAAGCAAGACCGGCTTCAAGCCCTTGCACCATCTGCGCTATAGCCGTCGGCTGGTCACCCGCGGGTTGAAATTTGGTAACCAGTTGAAACTTAGACATTGTGCCACCTTTTAAAATGCCACCTATTAGGGTAAAACTAAACTAACAACAAACTGCTTCTAGGCTATAATGCCTGCTTAGCTATCGACTTAACATCAGTAATCTATGCAACCAACTTTAATTAAGAGTTATCTTATATGAGCCTGTTTACCCCTGTTGAAATGGCACCTCGCGACCCGATCTTGGGTCTAAACGAAGCCTTTAACGCTGATCCTCGCAAAGAAAAAATCAACCTCGGAGTAGGTGTGTACTTTGACGAAGACGGAAAAATTCCTTTGCTAAAAGCTGTTGCACGAGCAGAAGAGTTTCGCCAACAGGCCATGGCACCTCGTGGGTATTTACCCATTGAAGGCATAGCCGCCTATGATAACGCAGTTCAAAAACTATTGTTCGGTCAAGACAGTGATGTTATTCAACAGCACAGAATCGTTACGGCTCAGTCTATAGGTGGTACAGGTGCACTCAAGCTCGGCGCGGATTTTCTAAAAACTCTTGATACCAGCGGTATTGTAGCCATTAGCAACCCAAGCTGGGAAAATCACCGCGCGTTGTTTACAAACGCCGGCTACGAAGTACAGGATTACCGTTACTATGAGCCCTCTACCAACGGTTTAGATTTCCCAGGCATGCTTGAAGACCTGCAAGCGCTACCACCAAGCTCGGTTGTGGTCTTACACGCCTGTTGCCATAACCCAACTGGAGTAGATTTGACAGTTGATAATTGGCACGAAATTATCAAGATCATACAAACCAAACAGCACATTCCGTTTTTAGACATTGCTTACCAAGGCTTTGGGCAAGGGATTGAAGAGGACGCTGCTGCTGTGAGACTGTTTGCAGAGTCTGGCATGGTGTTTTTTGTTTCCAGCTCTTTTTCAAAATCTTTTTCTTTCTACGGAGAGCGTGTTGGCGCGCTTTCAATCGTTACACAGACCACAGAAGAAGCACAGCGTGTTCTATCGCAGGTAAAGCGTGTAATCCGCACCAACTACTCAAATCCGCCAACTCACGGTGCCACCATCGTTAACATGGTACTCAACAACCCAGAGCTAAATGCTTTATGGCAGGAAGAACTGGCCTCCATGCGCAAACGCATTCAACAAATGCGCACACTGATGGTGCAACAACTCAAAACTAAAGGCGCTAATAAAAACTTTGGTTTTATCATTGAGCAGCACGGAATGTTTTCTTATACCGGGCTAACAGCAGCACAGGTTGAGCGCCTGCGCGAAGAATTCGCCATCTACGCGGTGTCTACAGGGCGCATATGCGTTGCAGCCCTTAATATGAAAAACATAGACGCCGTAACGGACGCTATAGTAGAGGTTTGTAAATAAACTGGTATCCACCAAAGCTTGCTACTTAGCAAGTAACTAAAAAAGCCCCTGCACCGTTTCATCGTAGGGGCTTTTTATTAGGTGTTTGTTTGATGGCTGCTTGAGAGTTAGCGCATATCACTTCAACAGGTTGACTCAACTACTGCTGGGGCGCAACTTTTGCGCGATTTGAGCTTAGGTCTAGCACAAAACTTAAAACTAAGCACAATCCAATGTGGGACCTGACTTGTCAGGGAACCAAAGTCCGAACCATGGTATAGACTTGAGGGCTGAGACATAACTCTGACTTGGGTGCATTCCACAGTCCCCGACAAGCCGGGTCCCACCAGAGCCGCGCCGGCAGCCCTAGGGCCGATTTGAGCGACGAAATTTAACAACTAAAAAAATTTAACTGGCATAAAAAAACCCCTGCAGTGTATCTGCAAGGGTTTTTTATTTGGCGCTTGACGGTGGCCTACTCTCACATGGGGAGACCCCACACTACCATCGGCGAAGCATC
>JALOAC010000034.1 GCA_023228985.1 Thiopseudomonas sp.
GGTTTTTCTTGATGGCTAATCGGTAGTAGTTGATTAAATTATCCACTCGGTGCTGACTGTTTTTGATCAGTTTAGCGGTCAGTTGTGCCGCCACTAGCAGCCCGAACGGATTGTCGGAATGAAGCAGCTCGTCTAGCTTATCACGCCAATCCAGCAGCTTGACCGTGGCGAACTCAAACCGAATCGAGCAGCCAGCGAGGTCGCTGGCGTAATGTGCAGGCCGAAAGCTGGGCTTTGTATCGGTCAATACTGCAAGGCTGATAACCGGCTGCGCATACAGATCGCGGATGCGGTAATAATAAATGAACATGCGTTCGGCGAAGTCTTTCTCTGGTTGTCCTTGGACCTCGACGTGAATCAATATCCACTGTTCAGTGCCGTTAAGAAAAGCCACACGAACCAGTTTGTCGGCATAACGCCGAGTATTTTTGGCTTGCACAGTGATTTTCTGTAGCTCTTTATCGAGAAACTCTATCGGCTGCTGCCAGTCAATTAGTTCTGCGATTTCTGGATATAACAGCCGCATAAATGGCTGGAAAAATACTTCTAACGCCTCTTTCCACGGACTGTCGTGATCTTCTTGGGTGGGTTTTTTATCCGTGGACTCCGTGGATGGATTTTGTATATCCATAGCAACCTCCTTGTTGCGTGGTGTATTAACAAGCATTGCAGGCATTAGCCGTCATTCTGCGCATAGAGTTAAGTATAGACAGGAACAGGCAGGCTGCCAGAAAAACGCCTTTCCTTTGTACCCAATCACGGCGGTGCTGAGGTTTTCTGTTGGAACGCAATTTTTGCGCGATGCAGACGCTAAGCCTGCTGGGCTTATGATGTTTAACACCCTTGGCGAGCTGGAAGTGCCACCCATTGCGATTGAAGAGCTGCTGGTCAATGCGTTAATGCATCGTGATTATTTTGATAGCGCCTCTATTCGTATTTTGGTATTCCGCGACCGCATAGAAATCATCAGCCCCGGACACCTGCCCGATAACATCAGCACAGATGAGATCAAGCGGGGTAAAACCAAACGTCGCAATCCGGTCTTGAGTGAACATGCCGCGCATGTGCTGCCGTATCGAGGACTGGGCAGCGGCATCAATCGTGCATTGCAAGCATGGCCGCACATAGAACTGCAAGATCACAAAAGCGGTAATGAGTTTAGAGCGGTAATAACACGCCCAGTAAGTGATGTGCAGGTCATTGCGCCCACAGGAATAGGCGCAGGCGACCCAGTGACAGGTCAAGTCGCACCCCCAGTCCCACCTCCAGTTACACCCCCAGTCGAGACACTGCTACTACTCATCGGTGAGCATGGCGAGTTAAGTAATGCAGGGCTTCGAGAATACTTAGCTGTAAACGATCGTAAACACGTGCGTAAAAGCTATATAGCACCAGCTCTTAAAGCAAATCTTGTAGAAATGACCATCCCCGACAAACCCAATAGCCGCTTACAGAAATATCGCTTAACCCAGTTAGGGAGCGTTGTGGTGCAGCAGTATCAAAACAAAAAGAAGAAAAAATGAGTCGCCAACGAATTCTGATTATCACCCGCAACCTCCCGCCATTAGTGGGGGGCATGGAAAGGTTTAAGAAACCTCTGAATAACTACCTGCGTAGCTACCACTGCGTTAAAAACGTACTCACAATCTTTAGATTGAACGTGCTTTAGCACGGCCCGAAGGGAGAGCGCAGCGAATAAAATGCTCATTTACATATCCCCCGCCAGCGCATCAGAAATAAACCCTTCAGCCCGTAAAGCCGCGACAACTCCGCGAAGTAAATAACTGTTAGCAAAGCCGACTGTGTACTGCCTAGCGTTTGGCTCTGTAGGCATGAGCATTTTAGCGTCAACTAGCTTGCTGATTTGGTACGTTCGTGCGCGAGTAGCTGGGATTATCCCAGCAAAATCAGCAGACTTTACCACTTGTTGGTGAACAGTGATTTCTAATAGATCATGTTCAAGCGGTGTAATAAGAGAGCGTTCACGCGCATACCGTAAGCTGGGCATGAAGATGTGTTTGACCAAGTAATCATGCTGGGTCAATTTTTCTAGCTTTTTTAGTTCCTCTAAAATCCCGCTAAGTACATACAAGCACCAGCTTTCCAACCCTTCAGACGTACCAGCATCTGCTGCAGAGAGCATTGCATAGTACTTGTCGCGGTCATTGCAGAATACGGCCGTAGGGTTGATCACTCTCCCCACAGAGGTCATGTTAAAGCCGTACTGGATTAGTTGTGCATAGGTGAGCAAGCGCACGACTCGACCGTTGCCATTGCCAAATGGATGAATCCAGCCAAAACGATGATGAGTAAGGGCAACTTTCATCAAATCATATTTATCTGGATGCGGCTGGTTAATAAAAGCAACCAATTCCTGCATGTAGCCAGCTACTTGCAAGGCGTCTGGTGGCAGGTGATTTGACTGGGCAATTTGTACGGGGTATGTGCGATAAGCGCCGGGGATTTTATCGCCTTCACGCTCTAAGTTACTCACAGTAAGAGCATGAAGCTCACGAATAAAATGTTCTGTGAGCGCATCGCCTGCCTTTAGTGTTTGCTCGATAAACGTCATGGCTTTTTCAATATTCATGATTTCGTGCAAATGGTCTTGCCCTGTGGCTTCATCTGCAACGACCTGCTCAATATAGTCGGCCAGCGTGGTGTGGTTTCCTTCAATACGGGCTGAGCCTAGGCTTTCTAAGAGATGGAAAATTTGCTTAATCTGCATAAATACCGCAGGCGCGGCAGTGCCAGACAGTTGAAGTCGTCGTAAATGCTCAAGCTCGGTGATGACATCCACCAGAGGTGAGTCAAAACTAGGATTGAGTAACGCTAGGTCGTAATGTGTAAATGTAGGCATGTTATCTACATCCTTTGCTTTCACTATCTACAAAAAAAATCATCTGAGCGTTACATTTTACAGCGTATTGATGGTTGCTGAAGCAAGTATTATTTACAAAATGCACTGGCTGATAAGTACAAGTTTGTCATTGCCTGAACCAGGAAATGCACCCAAGTCAGGGTTAAGCCTAAAACCTCAAATCCGTGCCATGGTTTGGTTTTTGCTTCCCTGCCAAGGCAGGTCCCACATTTGATTGTGCCTTGGTTGGGGTTTTGCGTCAGTAGGGCGGGCATTTATGCCTGCGACAGCTATGCGACAGGCGATGTTGTGGTGGCAGGTTTAATCTGCGGTCGGATGCATGGCATCCTCGTACAGGTGTGACAGGCTCTTGTGGGATCGCAGCTTGCCGATGCGATCTATAAAGCAGCACCGCCTTGCTTTTGTGGGACCCGACTTGTCGGGGAATGGGAAATGCACCCAAGTCGGGGTTAAACCTAAAACCTCAAATCCGTGCCATGGTTTGGTTTTGGTTCCCTGCCAAGGCAGGTCCCACATTTGATTGTGCCTTGGTTGAGGTTTTGCGCCAGTTAAGGCAAGTCCAAAATATTAGGATTAAGCCTAGTCGCTGCCGGATGATCCCGTTCGCGCAAAAGTTGCGCTCCCACAGAGTCTTTGCGGTTAAATCTGGCACGTTGGTAGGGCGGGTATTTATGCCCGTGCGTGTGTCGTCCGGCGATGCGGTGGTGTGGTTTTTTATGTTGGTGTCGGTGCCGTGTTTGAGTGATTCAGGCGCATTAAAAAACCTCGCCATTAATAATGAGCGAGGTTTTTTTAAACGGTTAACGCGCGTTTCCGCGTGGGCTTACTTTACGGTGCTACGGTGCTACGGTGTTACGGAACAATTGGCATCAGCATTACAGTTAATTGTGCCAGTGCCGGGAGCAACTGCTGTAGCAGTAAAGCCTGTGCCGTCAACGAAATCGCCGGCGTAAGTGCAGCGACCACCTGAAGGAGCAGCTGGTGCGGGCTCCCCCATTGAGATCTCGGCTAAGGCGATGCGGGCGTAAGCCACGGCTTCACCTGCGCAGGCTTGGTTGGCGGATGTTACTGTGTAATTTCGGTACGCAGGAATCGCCACCGCCGCCAAAATACCAATAATCGCCACAACGATCATCAGTTCAATTAGGGTGAAACCTTTTTGCATTTGTGCTTTCATGTGTATCTCCTTGTTATTAAAAGTAGGTCCAGTTGCTTGGCGTTGCCAGCTTCTGAGATAACCTGTGTGTATTTTAGCAAGTGCTGTGCCATTGGCTAGTCTACAGCATTGCGTTCTGTGATGGGTTAGGCAAAGATTTTTTATTTGAGAATGGCAGTTAATGACTGTAAGCCTTGCTGTGTATGGGGTGTGCGCTAATGCGGACTTTATCTGTTTTAATTAAATATCGTTTAGCTGTGTTTGCGCTGTAGGCGTATAACCCTTGAGATAGAGCGGTTATTGGTAGGTTGTGACAATTTTTGTCAGGTAGTGACGGTTTGGGTGGGGTTGTAGCGCAAACCCCGCGACGGTTGTGCGGGGTTTTGGTGGTGGGATGTTAGTTGCAGACCAGTTGATAGACCTTGTCTGTGGTCTGGACTTTATCAAATTTGGTGTCGCTGACGGGCTTGCCCTTTTCGAGGGTGGCGCGTTCTTGTGTGGTGCAGTTTAAAATTACCTCAAAAATAATTTGGCGTTCTGCGGGGTCTTTCATGAAGTGGTAGGTGAAGTACTCCACAAGAATTTGGTGGTTTTGTTCGCTGCGCTTTGAGGTGCCGTCAAAGACGGTAAAGGCATTGACCACTGGAGAAATGTAACTCCAGGGTTTAAAGAAGCTGGTGGTGTGTTTCTCGTAAATAACGATGCTGTCTGCTGGTAATTGGCTGACTTTAAATTCATACCAGTCGTAGTCGTAGTAGGCGTGGTAGCCAAACATACATACGCCGGCACCGGCTGAAATAATCCACTTGGGTAGTCTGCCACCGCTTAGTTTTCTTAGCAGGTGAAGGAAGGCGCCTCCGCAAAGACCAACCATCAATACAGCGAAAAGGTGCCATATCATTATTTATTTACTCCGGATAAAAAAGTGGGCTTTCTTAGAAAGCCCACTTAAAGGTTTGAAACTTTATTTTACACGATTCAAGCTCTATGGGTAGCGTACGCGACGTACCATTTCTTGAATTTCTTCTGATGGCTTCTCTGTTAGTAGAGAAACAGTGATTGCAGTGGTGAAGTTAATTGCAGCACCGATACAACCAACAGACAGTGGCGAGATACCGAATATCCACTCGCTAGGCGTGTTCTGCAGGAAGTTTGTTCCTGGGATAAAGAAGATGCCTAGGTAGGTAAAGATATAGCCAATGGTGAAGGTTGAACCAGCTAACATACCTGCAACCGCGCCTCTGCTGTTAATGCGGGCAAAGAAGATACCCATCATTAGTACAGGGAAGATTGAGGATGCTGCAATACCAAACGCCAACGCTACTGTTTGTGCCGCAAAGCCGGGCGGGTTAAGACCTAGCCAAGTAGCCACGATAATAGCCACAGTCATAGAGATACGCGCATAGAGCATTTCTTGTTTGTCTGTGATGTTGGGCGTTAGGGTGTTCTTCAACAGGTCATGACTTAGTGCAGACGAAATGGCCAGTAGCAAACCAGAGGCTGTGGACAGTGACGCTGCAATTGCACCCGCAGCCATCAAGCCGATCAACCATGGTGGCATGTTGGCAATTTCTGGCACAGCCAATACCATGATGTCGTTGTTTACAGTCAGCTCGTTACCCATCCAGCCGCGCTCTTCAGCTTTGTCGAAGGTTTTGTCTGGGGTAGGCAAGGTGCCGTCGTTGTAGAACTGAATACGACCGTCGTTGTTTTTGTCGTTAAAGGTTAACAGACCCGTAACTTCCCAGTTTTTGAACCACTCTGGACGCTCTTCGTAAACCAGTGAAGGTTGATCGGTGCCCTGTGGGAAAACTGTTTCGATCAAGTTCAGGCGCGACATTGCAGCTAGTGCAGGTACTGTGGTGTAGAACAGAGCAATAAATACTAGTGCCCAACCAGCTGACCAGCGTGCATCCTGAATGTTTGGAACGGTGAAGAAACGAATAATAACGTGTGGTAGACCTGCAGTACCCACCATCAAGGTTAGGGTGAACAGGAACATGTTCCACTTGTTAGATACGTCTTGGGTGTAGTCCTGGAAACCTAGGTCACTTACCACTTGGTTTAGCTTGTGCAGTAAAGGCATACCTGAAGCGGTGTGATCACCCACGAAACCAGCTTGTGGGAAGAAGTTACCAGTCATCATCAGCGACAAGTAGATGGCAGGAATGGTGAAGGCAAGAATCAATACAACGTACTGAGCTACCTGGGTGTAAGTTACACCTTTCATACCGCCTAATACTGCGTAGAAGAATACTACGATAGCTGAGAGGATTAGACCCCAGTCAGCGCTCACTTCCAAGAAGCGGGCGAAGGCAACACCAGCACCAGTCATCTGACCGATTACGTAGGTTAGCGAGATAATGATCAAGCACACAACCGCAACCACACGTGCTGCTTTACTGTCGTAACGCTTACCAACGAAGTCTGGCACTGTATAGGTACCGAAGCGACGCAAGTAAGGAGCGAGTAGGGTAGCAAGTAGAACGTAGCCACCGGTCCAGCCCATAACGAAGGATGAGTTAACGTAACCAACGGAAATCAAACCAGCAACCGAAAGGAAAGATGCAGCAGACAGCCAGTCAGCCGCTGTTGCCATTCCGTTCATTACTGGGTGAACTTCACCACCGGCGATGTAGAACTCTCGTGTTGACTTTGCACGTGCCCATACTGCAATCCAGGTATAGATTACAAAGGAGCCCAGTACAAAGATCATATTGATCGCAAATTGACTCATGGTTACTCCTCCAGGCCGTATTCTTTATCTAGCGCGTTCATTCTCCAGGAATAGAAGAAGATTAATGCTAGGAAAGTAAAGATTGCGCCCTGTTGTGCAAACCAGAAGCCCATGTCAGCTCCACCGATGTGGATACCCATTAAAAGAGGGCGTAGTAAAATACCAAAACCATATGAGACTGTTGCCCATATGCAGATGGTGATGATGATTAAGCGTAGGTTGGTTGCCCAGTACGCCTTATCTCTTTCGGAAATTTCTTTTGGCATGATTATGCGCTCCACGTATTCATTGTATTTGTTAGCTAGGATTGCTTAAGGTTGTTGTTTTTTTGTGAGTAATTCCTCTTCAGCCTCCACTTTCATGGGTTTTAGTTTATAAAAATTGTTAAAATTATTTAACAGCCGTTTCCTTTGTCACCACTGGTTTTTAGTGGTTTTCCTTGGTGATTTATACTAGACCGTAACAAATTGTTTTCTATTCGACTTTAGAATTCTTAACGTTAGCGTGCTAAGTATATTTTGGGTGCTGTGGTTGCGTTTTTGTAAAGCGCAGCAGTTAAAAAAATCGTTTTCGGTGTGGAGTTTTTATTCATATTTTTGCTGGCGATTGAATAAAAGTGTTGTGGTTCAATAGGTTGGCTGAGGGTTTGCGATTGGTTGGCTGGTTGGGTTTGGTTGTTATGGTGCGATTTAAGTTTTTTTTCTTGATTCGGGTCAAGTGGTAGGTGGGTGTATAGCTTGTTATTTTGGTGACCTACTACTAATGAAGGAGCGCGACATGACAGATTCTTGGTTACCCAGCCTGATCACCGCTACCCCGCAAGAGGGCTTTGAGTTGGCAATTACTCTAAGCCGTCGTGGGGTTAAATATACTCAGCCTGATCCGGAGGTGTTGCATAAGTTACGTCCTGAATACGCTAATTCGGCAGATTCGTTGACGGCGGCCTCGCATGTGATTGCGGTTAATTTCCAAACCGTGGCGGCTGCCAATAATTATTGGCGTACTTAAACCATCTCGCGAGGCTTTCATGGCCTCGCTTTAACAGCGCGGGCATAAAATGCCCGCCCTACCGATGTTGGGCTCCAGCAAGAGCCTGTTACGCGCGTAGGAGGATGCCATGCATCCGACCACTGATTAAATCTGCCACCAGCGTGCCGCCAGATACACTGTTGTCGCAGGCATGGCCTCCCCCTACCAATGATCGCGTTACCAAGCGCCGCTTTTGTGGGAGCCTGTTACGCGCGTAGGAGGATGCCATGCGTCCGACCGCAGATTAAACCTGCTACCACCGCGCCACTAGATACACCGCTGTCGCAGGCATGGCCTGCTCCTACCAATGAACGCGTTATAAAGCACCGTTTTTGTGGGAGTACAGCTTCTGGGCGTGGCGGACTATAAGTCAACTCAGGAATTCAGGATTGGCACTTGCTTGTGTGGGACCCGACTTGTCGGGGAACTGAAAGTGCACCTAGGTCGGAACTGTGTAAGAGACTCTAAGACTGTGCCATGGCTTAAACCCAGGTTCTCTGCCAAGGCAGGTCCCACATTTGATTGTGCTTTGGTTGAGGTTAAGCCAAGCCCAAATCTTTAGGATTAAGCCTAGCGGCTGGCGGTTAGTGTGATTTGCGCAAAAATTGCGCTCCAATAGGGTATCTACAGGTCCGTGCCGATTGTTGGAAATAAGGCTGTGTGGGGATGAAAACCGGTTAATAAACTGTGTTAGAATTGCAGCTTTTATTTAGGGGTTGCGCCGATGCTTAGGCAGGTATTTAAACTCGTAGCGGTTTTGCTGCTCAGTGTGGGTTTTGCTTGGGCGGACTCAGGCACGGAATTTGTACGCCAGAAAATGCTGCGCTTGCAGCCTGATTTGGTTATAGAGCAGGTCAGTCCTGCGGCAAAGCCAGGCTGGTTTCAGGTGCAGGTCCGTGGTGGACAGTTTTTATATGTAGATGAGGCGGTCGAATATATTTTGCATGGGCAGCTTTACCACGTGCAGGGCGACTCCACTGTGAATTTAACCGAGCAGGCACAGCAAAGGCTGCAAGCGGCTAAATTGAAAACTCTGTCAGTGGATGAAATGATCATTTTCCCGGCAAAGAATAAGCGCGCCAGTATTACGGTATTTACCGACGTAGACTGCAGTTATTGTCAAAAACTGCATGCTGAGGTTGAGCAGCTCAATGCGCTTGGTGTAGAGGTGCGTTACTTGGCCTATCCGCGCCAAGGGTTATCTGGCAGTACGTATAACACCATGGTGAGCATTTGGTGTGCCGATGATCCATTGGTGGCGATGACGAAGGCTAAACGCCAACAGCGTATTGAGAAAAAAACCTGTAAGCATCCTATAGACAAGCATTTTGCCTTGGGGCGTATGTTTGGTGTTCAGGGAACGCCGACAATTATTTTAGACAGTGGCGAATTACTGCCCGGCTATTTGCCGGCAGAGCAATTAGCTGCTCGTGCGATTAAAAATTAATGTGAATATCAGTGGTGGCCCTAGGGCTGCCTATTTTATTTTAGAGAGGTTAGCGCAGCGTGAAACCGGTTAAGGTAGGAATTTGTGGTTTGGGCACCGTGGGTGGCGGCACTTTTAATGTACTGAAACGCAATGCCGAGGAAATTACTCGTCGCGCAGGACGTACGATAGAAGTAGTGCAGGTTGCTGCGCGCTCAAATAATCCTCTGTGTGATACAGGCGATGTGCCCGTCACCGATGATGTCTTCGCGGTTGCTGACAACCCAGATGTCGATGTTGTGGTTGAGTTGATTGGCGGTTATACAGTTGCCAGAGAACTTGTGCTTAGGGCTATTGAAAACGGCAAGCACGTTATTACGGCCAACAAAGCCTTGATTGCGGTATATGGCAATGAAATTTTTGCCAAGGCACAAGAGAAGGGCGTCATGGTTGGTTTTGAAGCAGCCGTGGCGGGTGGTGTTCCTATTATTAAAGCTATCCGTGAAGGCTTGGCGGCGAACCGCATTAACTGGCTGGCAGGAATTATTAACGGTACGGGCAACTTTATTCTGACTGAGATGCGTGAAAAGGGCCGTACCTTTGAAGATGTGCTTAAAGAGGCGCAGGAGTTGGGCTACGCTGAAGCTGATCCGACCTTTGATGTGGAAGGCATTGATGCGGCGCACAAGCTCACGATTCTGGCCTCGCTGGCTTTTGGTATTCCATTGCAGTTCGAGAAAGCCTATACCGAGGGTATCACCCAGCTAACCACTGAAGATGTGAATTACGCCGAAGCTTTGGGCTATCGTATTAAGCACTTGGGTGTGGCGCGCAAAACCGAGCAGGGCATTGAGTTGCGTGTGCATCCGACCTTGGTTCCTGTTGATCAGCTGCTGGCTAATGTGAATGGCGTGATGAATGCGGTGATGGTTAATGGTGACGCGGTAGGCAGCACGCTTTATTACGGTGCGGGTGCTGGTATGGAGCCGACTGCGTCTGCGGTTGTGGCTGATATTATTGATGTAGCGCGCACGCTGGAAACCGAGCCTGGTGAGCGCGTGCCTGCGTTAGCGTTCCAAGCGAATGCTTTGTCAGATTACCCCGTGTTGCCGATCGAGCAGTGTGAGTCCGCGTATTATTTGCGCATTAAAGCGCAGGACCATCCGGGCGTGTTGGCGCAGGTGGCTACTATTCTGTCTGAGCGTGGGATTAACATTGTTTCGATCATGCAGAAAGAAGCCGAAGAGCATGATGGCTTGATTCCGATTATTTTACTCACGCACCGTGTGGTGGAAGCGCGCATGATTGAAGCCATTGCTGCGCTTGAGGCTTTGGATAGCGTGATTAATCCAGTGGTACGTATCCGCGTTGAGCAGCTTGATTAAGTTTTTCAGTACAACGCCTAACAAAGGTTTATGAGCATGCGTTATATCAGTACTCGCGGCCAAGCGCCGGCGATGAATTTTGAAGAAGTATTATTGGCGGGTCTAGCTAGTGATGGCGGCCTTTATGTACCTGAAAATCTGCCTCGTTTTACACTGGAGCAGATGCAGTCTTGGATTGGCTTGCCCTATCACGAGCTGGCGTTTGAAGTGATGCGTCCTTTTGTGGCGGGCAGTATCAGCGATGCTGATTTCAAAGCTATCTTGCACGATACCTATGGTGCTTTTGCGAACAAGGCTGTGGCGCCTTTGCGTCAAATTGACAGCAATGAGTGGGTGTTGGAGTTGTTCCATGGTCCAACGCTGGCGTTTAAAGACTTTGCGCTGCAGCTGCTAGGCCGTTTACTGGATCATATCCTGACCAAGCGTGGGGAGCGTGTGGTTATCATGGGCGCGACTTCGGGCGATACCGGCTCTGCAGCGATTGAGGGTTGCCGCCGTTGTGAGAATGTGGATATTTTTATTCTGCATCCACATGAGCGTGTTTCAGAAGTACAGCGTCGGCAGATGACCAGCGCGATTAGCGATAACATTCATAATATCGCCGTTGAAGGTAACTTTGATGATTGTCAGGAAATGGTTAAAGACAGTTTTGCTGATCAGAGTTTCTTGAAGGGTACGCGTTTGGTGGCGGTGAACTCCATCAACTGGGCGCGCATCATGGCGCAAACCGTTTATTACTTTCACGCTGCGCTGCAGTTGGGCGCGCCACATCGTTCGGTGAGTTTCTCGGTGCCGACGGGTAATTTCGGTGATATTTTTGCCGGCTATTTAGCGCGCAATATGGGTTTGCCGATTAATCAGCTGATTGTGGCGACGAACCGTAATGATATTTTGCACCGCTTTATGAGTGGGAACCGTTACCACAAAGATACCCTGCATCCGACGTTGTCACCGTCCATGGATATTATGGTGTCGTCCAATTTTGAGCGCTTGCTGTTTGATATGCACGGCCGTAATGGTGCCTTGGTGGCGGAGCTAATGAACAGTTTCCGTGCTACGGGACAGTTGTCTGTAGAGGATAGTCGCTGGACTGAGGTGCGTAAGCTGTTTGACTCGCTAGCGGTGGATGATGAGCAAACCTGTCAAACCATTGCCCAGGTGTATGCGCAATGTGGAGAGTTGCTTGATCCGCATACGGCTATTGGTGTGCATGCAGCGCGTGAATGTCGTCGCAGTATGTCTGTGCCAATGGTGACGTTGGGCACGGCGCATCCGGTTAAATTCCCAGAGGCGGTGGAGAAGGCGGTTCCGGGTGCAGCTCCACAGCTACCACCGCATATGGCTGATTTATTTGAGCGCCAAGAGCGTTGTACGGTGTTGGCGAATAACCTGAAAACCGTACAGGATTTTATCAGCCAGCACGGCAACCGTGGTAAGCCGTTGTAACTTATAGTGCACGCGCGGGCATAAATGCCCACGCGAAACCTTTGTAATCCACATCGCCCAGAAGCTAGGCTCCAACAGAAGAAGCTGCGTCTTTTTTGGTAGAAGCAGGCCATGCCTGCGACAGCGGTGTCTCTGGCGGCGCGGTGGTGGTGGGTTTAATCTGTGGTCGGATGCATGGCATCCTCGTACAGTTTCAATCGTGCAAGAGTTGGGTTCCCGCAGGAGCGGTGCTTGATAACGCGATCTTTGGTAGGAGCAGGCCATGCCTGCGACAGCGGTATCTCTGGCGACACGGTGGTGGTGGGTTTAATCTGCGGTCGGATGCATGGCATCCTCGTACAGGTGTTGCGGACGCTTGTTGGGGCGCAACTTTTGCGCGATTGGACTATCAGCTGGCCCAAGAGCTTGAGCTTTGCTTTTGTGGGACCCGACTTGTCGGGGAAGCTTTTTGCTTTTAAGTCTGGGTAAGGTGTTTGGCTTAGTGCAACAGGCGGATACTGGTTCCCTGACAAGTCAGGTCCCACATTGTCCGTACCAGCTTGCAGCTTAGAGTCTTATAACGGGTCCGCATCACCCAGAAGCAGGGCTCCAGTAGAAGAAAACGTCCAACAGATAGGCAATAAAAAACCGGCGCTAAGACCGGTTTTTTATAGTGCTTGTGCGATTAAGCGGCAGCTTGACTCAACTCTTTTAGGTGTTGGTTCAGGCGGCTCTTATGACGAGCAGCTTTGTTTTTGTGTAAAATGCCTTTGTCGGCCATACGATCAATGACAGGTACTGCTTTAGCGTAAGCCGCTTGTGCTTTTGCTAAGTCTTTGCTGTCAATAGCCTTGACTACGTTTTTGATATGGGTACGTACCATTGAACGCAGACTGGCATTGTGGCTGTTACGCTTCTCAGCCTGTTTGGCGCGTTTTTTGGCAGAAGGTGTGTTGGCCACAGTCGAACTCCTCGAATACTTCTACAAGTAGATAAACAAAAATTAGGTCGCAGATGATGCCGACTTGTCTTGGCTTTGTCAAGCGAGATATGTAAACAAACTGCATTCTGTGGTGCGGTTACAGCACGCTTGGCTCTTCACGCTGATACCGTTGTGCGTCTACAATGCGCACTGATTAAACGATGAGGCGATTATGCAGGAATCCAAGGCTGAGAAGAAAAGCAGTTTATTGCGCTCCAGTGCGGTAGTTAGCGTGATGACGATGCTCTCGCGTGTGCTGGGCATGGTGCGTGATGTGGTGATTGCTGGCTACTTTGGCTCCAGCCCTGCGGCCGATGCTTTTTTTATCGCCTTTAAAATCCCTAATTTTTTGCGCCGCCTATTTGCTGAAGGCGCGTTTGCACAAGCCTTTGTGCCCGTGTTATCAGAATATCGACAAAAGCGCACTTTGGCCGATGTAAAACAGTTGGTAGACCGCACTGCGGGTTATCTGGGCTTGGTTTTGACGGGTATTACCGCTTTAGGTGTGGTGCTTTCGCCTTATCTAATAATGCTGTTTGCGCCGGGATTTCATAACGAGCCGGAAAAGTTACAGCTTGCTGGTGAATTGCTGCGCATCACCTTCCCTTATTTGATGCTGGTGTCGTTGACCGCTTTTTGTGGCGGTATTTTAAACAGTTACGGCCGCTTTGCCGTGCCAGCGTTCACCCCTGTGCTACTCAATGTGTCTATGATTAGCGCAACAGTATTGTTGTCACCTTGGTTTGAGCAACCGATTATGGCCTTGGCTTGGGGTGTGTTTATCGCGGGTGTGGCGCAGCTGTTTTTTCAGCTGCCTTTTTTATGGCAAATCCGTTTATTGCCTGCGCCTAAACTCAAGCGTAATGATGAAGGTGTGCGGCGTATTATGCTGCTGATGTTGCCTGCACTATTTGGCGTGGGCGTGAGTCAGATTAACCTGCTGTTAGATACTGTGTTGGCGTCATTTTTGGTGACGGGCAGTGTGTCTTGGCTGTATTACGCTGATCGTTTGTCTGAGCTGCCATTGGGTGCATTTGGTATTGCGGTGGGTACGGTGATTTTGCCTGCGCTGTCACGCCAGCATGCGGCACAAGACCCTAAAGCTTTCTCCGGTACTATGGATTGGGCGTTGCGCATGGTGCTTTTGGTCGGCGTGCCCGCTGCTTTGGCCTTGGGTGTGTTGGCCGAGCCATTGATTGCGACGCTGTTTTATTATGGTGAAATGACCGCTCAGGATGTGCAGCAGTCGGCTGGTGCGCTGCGGGCGTATTCGTTGGGCGTACTGACGTTCATGTTAATTAAGGTGTTGGCACCGGGCTTTTTCTCGCGTCAGGATATGCGAACACCCGTGCGCATTGCAGTGATTTGCATGGTGGCAAACATGGTGATGAACCTGATTTTAATTTGGCCGCTGCAGCATGTGGGGCTGGCGCTGGCGACCTCTTTGTCGGGCATGCTTAATGCTAGTTTGTTGCTGTGGGGGCTACGCAAGGCGGGTGTCTACCGAGCAGCGGCGGGTTGGGGTGTGTTTGCGCTAAGGTTGTTGCTGGCCTGTGCGCTGATGCTGGCGGTGGTTTTTTGGCTTAATGTGCCTATCGAGGATTGGCTGGCTTGGGGCTGGCAGCAGCGTGCTGGCTGGGTGACAGTGTTGGTTGGTGCGGGCATTGCTGTGTTTGCGTTAACTCTGTTTGCTGGCGGCATGCGCGCGCGCCATTTGCGTGTTGGTCGTTGACGTTAGGACTGACACGATAAACGCTAAGGAAAGACAGAAGAAACGCCTGTGTATTCGCCAGCTGTATTCAGCGCATTCATAAATTCTCAAATTTCCCCCGTTGAGAATAGGCGCGGATCAGGCTATAATTTTGCGCTTCAATTTATCCCGTTTGGGAGCACAGATTATGCTGCGTATTAGTCAAAAAGCTTTGACTTTCGATGATGTTTTACTTATTCCCGGTTACTCCGAAGTTTTGCCCAAGGATGTTGTGTTAAAAACACGGCTGACGCGTGAGATCGAGATTAATATACCGCTGCTATCGGCAGCGATGGATACAGTGACTGAGGCTCGTTTGGCCATTGCCATGGCGCAAGAAGGCGGCATCGGTATCATTCACAAGAATATGACCATTGAGCAACAAGCGGCTGAAGTGCGCAAAGTTAAGCGCTACGAAACAGCTATTGTTCATGATCCAGTTACCGTTAGCTCCGATATGAAAATCCTTGACCTGCTCAAGCAAACAGAAGAGCTTGGTTTTTCTGGTTTTCCAGTGGTTGATGACGGGCTGTTGGTGGGTATTGTTACGGGGCGTGACCTGCGTGTTACCCCTAATACCTGCGATACCGTAGCGGCGATTATGACGCCTAAAGACAAGCTAGTGACCGTGCAAGAAGGTACTGGCTTGGAAGAAATCAAAGCCAGACTGTATGAGCACCGCATCGAGAAAATGCTGGTGGTCAATGCGCAGTTTCAGTTGCGCGGCATGGTAACTTTCCGCGACATTGAAAAAGCCAGAAGCTATCCCTTAGCCTCCAAGGACAAGCAAGGTCGCTTGCGCGTTGGTGCGGCTGTGGGTACGGGTGCAGACACCGAAGAGCGTATTCGCGCCTTGGCTGCTGTCGGTGTAGACGTGGTGGTGGTAGATACGGCTCACGGTCATTCTAAAGGTGTGCTAGAGCGTGTGCGTTGGGTAAAGGACAACTTCCCAGACGTACAGGTTATTGGTGGCAACATCGCTACGGCAGAAGCGGCTTTGGATTTAGTCAAAGCAGGTGCTGATGCGGTAAAAGTGGGTATTGGCCCAGGTTCTATTTGCACCACGCGTATTGTTGCGGGTGTGGGTGTGCCGCAAATTACAGCGATTGCTAATGTGTCAGAAGCGCTAAAAGATACAGGCGTGCCGATGATTGCCGATGGCGGTATTCGTTTCTCCGGTGACTTGGCTAAAGCCATTGTGGCGGGTGCAGACACCGTAATGATGGGCTCGATGTTTGCCGGTACTGAAGAGTCGCCCGGTGAAATTGAGCTGTTCCAAGGCCGCTCTTACAAGTCGTATCGTGGTATGGGTTCTTTGGGGGCAATGGCGCAGGCGCAAGGTTCGTCTGACCGCTATTTCCAAGACTCAACCGGTGGGGCAGAAAAGTTGGTGCCAGAAGGTATTGAAGGTCGTGTGCCCTACAAGGGTTCTATGTCAGCGATTGTCCACCAGTTGATGGGTGGGTTGCGTGCTGCCATGGGCTACACCGGCTGCGCGACGATTGAAGAAATGCGCAGTAAACCTGAGTTTGCCCGTATTACGGGCGCAGGGATGGCGGAGTCGCACGTACATGACGTGCAGATTACCAAGGAAGCGCCAAACTACCGCGTTAGTTAAACCGCACAACAAACCGCCTAATTGGCGGTTTGTTGTTTTCACCGAATGTATAGAAACTTTTGAGAGTAACAGCATGGCCGGACAAGATATTCACGCACAGCGCATTATGGTTTTGGATTTTGGTTCTGAGTACACCCAACTCATTGCCCGCAAGGTGCGCGGCACGGGTGTGTACTGTGAGATTCATCCTTTTGATGTGGACGATGCCAGCATTAAGGCGTTCAATCCATGTGGGGTGATTTTATCGGACGATCCTACTACTGAACCGTTAACCACCAATCCGCAGCCGCCAGCTTGCTTATTTGACTTGCAAGTGCCGGTGCTGAGCATTGGTTATGACGTGAGCCATCTAGCGCAGAAAATAAAAGTACAAAAGACCTATGACGAAACCACGCCCGCATTAGTAGAGCAGTTTGTGTTACAGGACTGCGGCTGTGAGGCGCTGTGGACACCGGCTAATATTGTTGCCGATGCAATCGCTAAAGTACGCGCGCAAGTGGGCGAGCGAAAAGTGTTGTTAGGCTTGTCTGGTGGGGTGGACTCCTCAGTGGTTGCAGCATTGTTGCACCGCGCGATTGGCGACCAGCTCACGTGCGTGTTTGTCGACCACGGTCTGCTGCGTTTGCATGAGGGCGATCAGGTGATGCAGATGTTCGCTGAAAATATGGGCGTTAAAGTGATTCGCGTGGATGCCGAGCAGCGCTATTTAGATTTGCTTAAGGGTGTTAGCGACCCAGAAGAAAAGCGCAAAATCATTGGCCGCACTTTTATTGAGCTGTTTGATGAGGAAGCCGCCAAGCTGGAAGGCATCGATTTCCTAGCTCAGGGTACGATTTATCCAGACGTGATTGAGTCTGTGGCGATGAAGCACGGCAAAGCACATACCATTAAGTCGCACCACAATGTGGGTGGACTGCCAAAGGACATGAAGTTTGAGCTAGTAGAACCGCTGCGTGAGCTGTTTAAAGACGAAGTGCGCAGGCTGGGTGTGGAGCTGGGCTTGCCGCATGACATGGTCTACCGTCATCCATTCCCGGGCCCGGGCTTGGGTGTGCGTATTTTGGGTGAAATCAAAAAAGAATACGCCGATTTACTGCGCCAAGCAGATCATATCTTTATTGAAGAGTTGCGCGCTGCCGGTTGGTATGAAAAAACCAGTCAGGCATTTGCGGTATTTATTCCAGTCAAATCCGTGGGCATGGTCAACGATCAGCGCCGTTATGCGTGGGTGGTGTCTTTGCGCGCGGTGGAAACCATTGATTTTATGACAGCACGTTGGGCGCATTTACCTTATGAGTTGTTAGAGAAGGTTTCTTCGCGCATCATCAAAGAAATTGAAGGCGTCTCGCGCGTCGTCTACGACGTATCCAGCAAACCACCGGCGACTATTGAGTGGGAGTGATTCCACGTTAGGCATTGGCTGGTAGCGACTGGCATTAAATAACATATAAGCCCATGTTTTCATGGGCTTTTTTGTTTTTATGTCTGGCAGTATTTGGCAACTGATGCAGCGGGAAGCACCGCTTGAGCGTGGTATCCAAGGTGGTATTATCGAGGCATGATGCCATGAGTGATAGCCGATACCATGCTGCTTGTTCCTGTGTGTTCATGGTATCGAAATTACTTAACTAACTGTTTTTATTGGTTTTATTGCCTGATTTTTGGGTGGTCTTTCAGCATGGTATCGGAACGGATTATGTTCTGCCGTCACGCTACGATTCTGGCGTCCCCATGAGCAGTGCCACGCTGAACCGGGTGATGACGATGACTTACAAGCTGGCTCAGAAAGAAGGGCAGCCGCTTGCTAAATTTGGCCCGCACGACCTGAGGCGAACAGCCAGTACCTTGCTCCATGAAGCCGGTTACAACACCGATTGGATAGAGAAATGCCTGGCACATGAGCAAAAAGGCGTAAGGGCAATCTATAACAAAGCCGAGTATCGTGATCAGCGTACATCTATGTTGCAGGACTGGACGGATATGATTGACGAATGGACCGCTTAATAGATACATGGAGTTGTGGTTCGTTCAGTACTTATTTTTATAGGGGCGAGTGAAATGACCAAAATGCGCGACAAGCCCCGTACTTTTAGTGCGGGGAAGGATAGCGCTGGAAGGCTGTAGCCTTCCTTAATGGGGTCGGGTTTGCTGCTCTATGTATTGGCGTATCACTGAAATAGGCGC
>JALOAC010000074.1 GCA_023228985.1 Thiopseudomonas sp.
GCGCTATGCCGAACTGGTGTTGGCGCATATTGCCTTGCGTCCTAAACCAGAAGATCTTCCGCCGGCAGAGGCCGCTGTGGAAGAGGCGATTCGTCAAGCATTATTAAAACCTGGCTCTATTACCGAATTTCCAGTGAGTGAGAGTGCGCCATGGCCGGTGGCTGTGTGGCTTTATCCGCCGCTTAATCTGGGTGATCCGCAACAAACCCATTGGGAAGAAGAGGAAGATGGCGACTTGCTGGGTCGTTCTCAGGGTGAAGGCAAAGAAGTTCGTAAACAAGCCAGCCGCGTAGATGACAATACCGGCAAACAGGGTTTGCTGCTGTTTCGCTTAGAAAGTCTGTTTACGTGGACAGAGCACATTGATCTAGATCGCTGTGGTGATGATAACGATGACATTGATGCCGCGCGGGTGGCCGATGATCTGGATGAGATCGCGCTGTCGAAAAAACGTAAACGCAAAGGCGGTGGTTTAAAATTGCACTTGGACCTGCCCCCAGCCGATGTTGATGATTTGCCTATGGGCGAGGGTATCAAGCTGCCCGAGTGGGATTTTCGCCGTAATTGTTTGCGCGAGGATTACGTTAACGTGCAAATGATGCAGCCACGCTTGCAAGAGCCTATGCCTTTGCCGGAGCGTTTAACTGCTATAGCACATAAAGTACGCCGCCAGTTTGAAAATCTACGTAGTGAGCCGCGCTGGTACAAACAGCAAATGCAGGGCAGTGAGCTGGATCTGCAGGCCTGTGTGGACTTTTACGTACAGCGCAGACAAGGACAAACCCAGCAGCCGGGATTGTTTATGGATCTGCAACGCAAGCAGCGTGATTTATCCTGCTTGGCCCTAGCAGACTTATCTATGTCGACCGATGCCCATGTGGATAACGAACGTCGCGTGATTGATGTCGTTGGTGACAGTCTGATGTTGTTTTCCGAAGCGTTATCCGTCGTTGGCGATGATTTTGCTGTGTATGGGTTTTCTTCTCTGCGTCGTCAACATGTGCGCATGATGGAAATAAAAGGGTTTGATAGTAAATATAACGCCAAGGTGTGCGGTGCGATTCAGTCGCTAAAACCCGGTTATTACACCCGCATGGGTGCTGCGATCCGCCAAGCTACCCAGCTACTGAGCAAGCGTCCGCATCAGCGCAAACTGTTACTATTGATTACCGATGGTAAGCCCAATGACTTGGATGTGTATGAGGGGCGTTACGGTGTGGAAGATACTCGTCAGGCGGTACTTGAAGCGCGTCGAGCTGGATTGTTACCATTTTGTATCACTATTGACCAAAAAGCTGGCGACTATCTGCCCTATATGTTCGGCGCCAACGGTTACACTCTGATTAAAGAACCCGGACAGCTGCCTATGCGTTTGCCGCAGTTATATCGCCTACTTACCGAGCCATGAGTGAGATAGAAAAAGCATCTCGTAAACCCGTTAAAGTACAAGCCACGCAATGGCTCTTTCCCCTAGCGGCCTTCTATGCGGTGTTGATGCTGCCACTATCGGTATTGGGGATGCTGGGTTACCTACCCGTACCCGCTGGACTGCAGACACCCTTTGGTCATGCCCACGAAATGATCTTTGGCATGGCGTTCTTGGTGGTGTCCGGCTATTTATTAGGACCTATGCCCAAGTGGCAGCTGTTGGCTTATATCGCCTTATGGTTGCTGGCGCGTCTCAGTTTTATCGTTTGGCCGTTTAGTTTGCCTGCTATGCTATTTGCCGCTGCCTGTGCGGCGTTATTGAGCTATTGGGTGGCACCGCGTTTTTGGCGCGCCAACAAATGGCGTAATCAAAGTGTCGCGCCAATCATTATTCTATTTAGCATTGCTACTACCTTGGCTGGCTACGATGCGCTGGTCTTACATCGGCTGTTAGCGCATGGATTATTAGTGCTGGCAGCGCTGATGTTTTTTATAGGTGGCCGAATAATTGCGCCCACTCTAGCCAGCTTTTGGTTGCGACAAAAAAAGCGCATGGCGAATCGAGTCCAACCGAATCTGGAGGGCGCGGGTCTAATTAGTCTTGCGCTGGCTTTATTGTTGCAGGTGCTCGACGCAATCGCGTTGCTGCAGGCGTTGGCTTTAGGGATGGCGGGGGTTGTTGTGTGGCTAAGATTGTTACGCTGGCAACCTTGGCGCTATTGGCGGCGACTGGATATTCTGTGGTTGTTTTTTGGTTACGCGAGTCTGGGCACAGCTTTGTTGCTGCTGGCTGCAGGTGTGTTCTCACCGTTGGCCGGTTTAATTGCCACACATACGCTGACCGTGGGCGCGATGGGTGTGTTAATGCTGAGTGTTATGGCGCGGGTAACGGTGGTAAAGCGTTTTAAGGATGCCAATGCGCTGCGTTCCAGTCATGTTGCTGCAGGCTTGTTGGTGGTGGGGGCGTTGTTACGTATTTTCGCGCCCATCTTCCCAGCCGCCTACCTTCCCTTGCTGCACAGCGCAATGCTGTGTTGGTTGCTCGGCTACGCCTGCCTGATCTGGGTGTTTTGGCAGTGTAGATAATGCACAACTGACTGAAGCACCCTTATTGGAGCGCAATGTTTGCGCGAATTAGATTGCTTATTTACACCTAACTAACAGAACAGCAGAGTCAAATGTGGGACCTGACTTGTCAGGGAACCCAAAACCAAGTTGCGGCACTGGATTAAGGTCTGCAGCCAAGAGCTGGCTTAAGTGCATTTCCCATTCCCCGACAAGTCGGGTCCCACAAAAGCGGGTGCCATGTCTGGATATTTGAGTGGCTGGCCAGTCCGCATCGCGCAAAATTTGCGCTCCAGCAGTAGAAGCAGCGGGTTTTGGGAGCTGGCCATGCCTGCGACAGCTGTGCGTCAAGCGGCGCTGTGTTTACAGGCGTAATCCGCGGTCGGATGCATGGCATCCTCGTACAGATGTAACGGGTTCCAGTAGAGTCAGCGGGTTTTGGTAGGAGCAGGCCATGCCTGCGACAGTGGAATGCACCCCATTTATTGGACTGCGTTTACACAATTGTTTTCATACTTGAGTCTGCATTGTACGGGGCTCATTTTTAAATCCAAGCGAATCCGCTTCTCGTTATAGTAATGCATATACTCGCTGATTTCGGCGGTTAAGCTTTCTTCAGTTTCTCCTTCAAAGCGACTAAAAAACTCGTTCTT
>JALOAC010000010.1 GCA_023228985.1 Thiopseudomonas sp.
ACAGAAAAAAACAGCCCGTGTCTGGGTGTGAAGGAAAGGTGTTTTTCTGGCAGTCTGCCTGTTCCTGTCTATACTTAACTCTATGCGCAGAATGACGGCTAACATTTTCACGCTAGCCAATAAATAAAGCCAAGCAACAAGGAGGTTGCTATGGATATACCAAGTCCATCGACAGAAAAACCCGCCCCAGAAGATCACGACAGCCCGTGGAAAGAGGCGTTAGAAGTATTTTTCCAGCCGTTTATGCGGTTGCTATACCCAGAGATCGCAGAACTAATTGACTGGCAGCAGCCGATAGAATTTCTGGATAAAGAGCTGCAGAAAATCACCGTGCAAGCCAAAAATACTCGGCGTTATGCCGACAAACTGGTTCGCGTCGCTTTTCTTAACGGCACTGAACAGTGGATATTGATTCACGTCGAGGTCCAAGGCCAACCAGAGAAAGACTTCGCCGAGCGCATGTTCATTTATTATTACCGCATCCGCGATCTGTATGCGCAGCCGGTTATCAGCCTTGCAGTATTGACCGATACAAAGCCCAGCTTTCGGCCTGCACATTACGCTAGCGACATCGCAGGCTGCTCGATTCGGTTTGAGTTCGCCACGGTCAAGCTGCTGGATTGGCGCGATAAAATAGATGAGCTACTTCATTCCGATAATCCGTTCGGGTTATTAGTCGCCGCGCAACTCACCGCTAAACTGATCAAAAACAGTCAGCACCGAGTGGATAATTTAATCAACTACTACCGATTAGCCATCAAGAAAAACCTTAGCCGCGAACATATCATGCGTTTAACGGTCTTTCTAGAATGGATAGTCGCGCTACCCGAAACCATCACCCCGTATTACAATCAACAATTAGAACACCTCGAAGAGGAACAGAACATGAGCTACATTTCTATTATTGAACGTCAAGGGATTGAAAAAGGCATAGAGCAGGGTATTGAGCAGGGAGTTGCACAAGGCGTCGGCAAAGGCCGTTTGTCTACCCTGCAAAGCACTTTGCAAAAGTTGTTAAAACTCAAATTTGGCGAGTCATCCAGCCACTACCAGCAGCGTATAGAACAAGCCCACGAAGATGAGCTTAACCTATGGACCGAACGTGTCTTGTTTGCTGAAAACTTAGAAGCAGTATTTGCAACGCACGAATAACACACGCTCGAGCATAAATGCCCACCCTACTGGCGCAAAACCTCAACCAAGGCACAGCCAAATGTGGGACCTGTCTTGGCAGGGAACCAAACTTAAGCCATAGCACGGATTTGAGGTTTTAGGTTTAACCCTGACTTGGGTGCACTTCCCATTCCCCGACAAGTCGGGTACCACAACAGCAAGGCTGCGCTACTTTATAGATCGCGCAAAAGTTGCGCTCCCACAGAGTATCTACGTTTTAAATTCGCACTTAGGCTTCTTGATTGGGATCAATTTACTTTCCCGCACAACTCTCTACTATCACCACATCTTGTGCCATCAAAGCACAACAAACACAACATACAGTGCAGAGACCTTTCATGAATGCCATTCAAATGATGTTAAAAGTGAGCAAAAGAGACGGCGCCACGCATCCGTTTAATGCTGAAAAAATCGAGCGTGCCATTATCGCCGCCGCACAAGCCACGCAAGAATTTTCTACTCAAGACGCCACCGCGCTCTGTCAACACGTCATCGACCAACTCCCCCAACAAGGCACACTCGATATTGAACACATTCAAGACGCGGTAGAAATGACGCTGATGCAGGCCGGTTATTACCACACCGCCCGCGCCTACATTGTCTATCGCGAAAAACATCAACGTCTGCGCCGTGACAAGCAAGATTTGGTTGAAGTGGCGTCCTCCATGAACGAGTACCTAGACCAAGAAGACTGGCGCGTTAAAGCCAACGCTAATCAAGGCTACTCTCTGGGCGGCCTGATTCTCAATGTGTCCGGCAAGGTCACCGCCAACTACTGGCTTAACGAAGTCTACAGTCCTGAAATTGGCACCGCGCATCGCAATGCTGACTTACACATTCATGATCTGGATATGCTCGCCGGCTACTGCGCTGGCTGGTCATTACGTACCCTATTAACCGAAGGGTTTAACGGTATCCCTGGGCGTGTTGAGGCCGGCCCACCCAAGCATCTCAGTAGCGCCATGGGGCAGATGGTGAACTTTCTGGGTACGCTGCAAAATGAGTGGGCCGGAGCCCAGGCCTTTAGTTCCTTTGATACCTATCTGGCTCCTTACGTACGCAAAGATAACCTGAGCTACAAGCAAGTACGCCAAAGCATGCAGGAATTTATCTACAATCTCAACGTGCCCTCACGCTGGGGCACACAAACGCCCTTTACCAACCTGACCTTTGACTGGGTTTGCCCTGAAGACCTGCGTGAACAAATCCCCTACATTGGCGGCGAAGAAATGCCCTTCAGTTACGGCGATTTGCAAACGGAAATGGACTTGATCAACCGCGCCTATATCGATGTCATGCAAGCCGGTGATGGCCTAGGGCGCGTATTCACCTTCCCCATTCCCACCTACAACATCACCAAAGACTTTCCGTGGGACAGTGAAAACGCCGACCGACTCTTTGCCATGACCGCACGCTATGGCCTGCCCTATTTCCAAAACTTTATTAACTCCGACATGGAGCCCAACCAAGTGCGCTCCATGTGCTGCCGCTTACAACTGGATGTGCGCGAGCTACTCAAACGTGGCGGCGGGCTCTTTGGCTCAGCCGAACAAACCGGCTCTCTCGGCGTCGTGACCCTTAACTGTGCGCGACTGGGTTATTTGTATCGTGGTGATTCGGCTGGACTCTACCAGCGCATGGATGAACTGCTGGACATGGCCAAGCAAAGCTTAGAAGTTAAACGAAAAGTGATTCAACAACACATGGATGCCGGACTCTACCCCTACACCAAGCGTTATCTGGGCACGCTGCGTAATCACTTCTCCACCATTGGCGTGAATGGACTACATGAAATGCTGCGCAATCTCACCAATGATCAAGAAGGCATGCACACCCCAGCTGGACGCGCACAGGCCATCGAATTGCTCGATCATATCCGCGCACGCCTAGTGGAATTTCAAGAACAAACCGGCAACCTGTACAACCTCGAAGCCACCCCAGCCGAAGGCACCACCTACCGTTTTGCTAAAGAAGATCAAAAACGTTTTCCAGATATTCTCCAGGCTGGCAGCCAGGATGCGCCCTACTACACCAACTCATCCCAACTGCCAGTGGGCTTTACCGCAGACGCCTTTGAAGCGCTGGAGCTGCAAGATGAACTGCAATGCAAATACACCGGCGGCACCGTGCTGCATCTGTATATGAACGAACACATCTCATCGGTGAAAGCCTGTAAAACCCTAGTGCATACCGCACTGAGCCGCTTCCGCCTGCCCTACATCACCATCACACCCACCTTCTCGATCTGCCCCAAGCACGGCTATCTAGCTGGCGAGCATGAATTCTGCCCGCAGTGTGATGCCTTGCTAAAAGCAGAGTTGGAGCAAGAGGCGGCGAGCTAATCACCGCGGCACAAGTATTAGCAAAAATGTGAAAGCAATGCGGACTTTTTACAGGTGCTGGGCTTGCGTAATGCAAACCTTGTGTCGCCATGGATGTACTCGCGGCGTATTTGCGTTACTCAAACCCCAAAACCCACAACCAATCCGTATCCCAACACTACAAACACAAAACCAACCCAAGAGGAAACACCCATGCAAAACCAACCCCTCCCCCAAGAACGTCGTCAACGCTGTGAAGTCTGGACCCGTGTGATGGGCTATCACCGCCCCGTCAGCGCCTTTAACAAAGGCAAGCAGTCTGAGCACCGCGAACGCCAGCATTTTACCGAAAGCGCCAGCCGCTAATCGTGACGCGCACTGACTTAATCCGTGTTGGGGGGCTCGTCCCCCTGACCACCATCGACTACCCCGACCATCTTTCCTGCGTGCTGTTTTGCCAAGGCTGCGCATGGCGTTGTCACTACTGCCACAATCCTGATTTGATCCCACCCACAGGCGCAGACAGCATCGCTTGGTCAGAGGTACTGGAATTTCTGCAGCGTCGCCAAGGCTTACTGCAAGCCGTCGTTTTTAGCGGGGGCGAAGCCACCTTACAGCCGCACTTAGCTCAAGCTATGCAACAGGTCGCAGATTTAGGTTTCAAAATAGGTTTGCACACCGCCGGCATCAAACCCAGCGCTTTGGCGCAAGCATTGCCTTGGTGCGACTGGATCGGCTTTGATGTAAAAGCGCCCCAAGGTGCGGTGGATTCCATCACTCAGGTAATCGGCAGTGATGCCGCCAACTGGGACAGCTTAAGACTGCTACTCGACAGCGGCGTGGACTATGAGTGTCGCACCACGGTGCATTGGGATCTGCTCAACCCAGAGCAACTCAAGCTACTCGCCGCACAACTGGCCGCTATGGGTGTTCCGCGCTGGGTGATTCAAATCGCCCGTGAGGGTAACCTGCTCAATCCACAACTAGCAGCAAATCAGCAGCCGCGTGAATTAGAGCAACTATGGCAAACCCTTGGCTCAAGCTTCGCTGAGTTTGCCGTACGCGAGCATTAACACCCGTCGCACCCCGTTGAACAAAAAACATCAATCCACAAAGAACGCTTCTAATGCTTGCTCTAGTCGCTCGACCGCTACTACTTCCATGCCGGGGGGTGCCTGCTTAGGAGCATTTGCTTTAGGAATGACCGCGCGTTTAAATCCATGCTTGGCGGCTTCTTTAAGTCGCTCTTGGCCGCTAGGTACTGGACGGATTTCGCCCGACAGACCAATTTCACCAAACACTAACAAATCATGCGGCAATGCTTTATTACGCAAACTCGAGATGATAGCCGCCATTAACGCCAAATCTGAGGCTGTTTCCAACACTTTAACGCCACCGACTACGTTCAAGAAAACATCCTGATCGTAGCTAGCAATACCACCATGACGGTGCAGTACTGCCAGCAGCATCGCGAGGCGGTTATAATCCAACCCCAGCGTCACGCGCCTTGGATTCGCTAGATGGCTGGTATCAACAAGCGCCTGCACCTCTACCAGCATAGGCCGTGAGCCTTCCCAAGTCGCCATCACCACACTGCCGGGCACTGCTGTTTGCGCACGGTTAAGAAAAATAGCCGAGGGGTTCGAGACTTCTTTTAAGCCGCGATCGGTCATACCAAAAACGCCCAATTCGTTAACTGCACCAAAGCGATTTTTAACCGCACGCAGCATACGCAAACGGCCATCCGCTTCGCCCTCAAAATACAGCACGGTATCCACCATGTGCTCCAGCACCCGCGGTCCAGCTAATGAGCCTTCTTTGGTGACATGACCGACCAGAAAAATAGCCGTATTGTTTTGTTTAGCATAACGCACCAACAGTGCCGCGCTTTCGCGCACTTGCGCCACACCACCGGGTGCTGATGCAAGCTGCTCGGTAAAAATAGTTTGGATAGAGTCAATCACCATGACCTTGGGACGTTCACGGCTAGCCACGGCAAGAATGCTTTCGATGCAGGTTTCTGTCATCACCTTCAGCTTATCCAAAGGCAACTCCAAACGCCGACCACGCATGGCGACCTGCTGCTGCGACTCTTCGCCTGTTACATAGAGTGCGGGGATATGCTCCGCGATATTGCAGAGAGTTTGCAGCAAGATAGTGGACTTACCAATGCCGGGATCGCCACCAATAAGTATGACAGAACCATCCACCAAGCCACCACCGAGTACGCGGTCAAGTTCTTGGGAACGAGTAGAAAATCGGGGGATTTCTTCAACGCTGACTTGCGCGAGAGTTTTGAGTGCTACCTGCTCACCTGTCCAGCCACTACGGGTGTTTTTACTTGGACTGGGGGTCTCTATGAGCGTTTCTAAGAGCGTGTTCCATGCTCCACAGTCTGGGCACTGGCCTGCCCATTTTGGCTGGGTTGCACCACAATCGGTGCAACCATACATCCGTTTAGCTTTAGCCATTTATACCCCCCTGCAAACAAACCAATAAAGCTAGGCAGTATAGAAAGCCAAAGACGCAGCCGCAAGGAAGGGAATCATTCCATAGATAAAAGCAGCTCGATTAATGCCCGCTGCCGCCACAACCGCCACAGCAGCTGGAAGCTGCTGGCTTGTTTAGCTCACCCAGGAGTTGCTCACGCAACTGAGAATATTCTTGCTGAGCTTGCGCATCAGCACCTGACTGAATCTGAGTGTCTAACTGCGCGTAGCGCTGCGCTTTTTGCGCAAAAGAACTGTCGGCCATACTACGGTTAAGTAGCTTATCTGCCAGTTCTGGGTTGTCACGTAATAATGGATGATTTTCAACATTCATAGCTGCATGCTCCAGTTATTCGAAAATAATACTACATAGAGCACTAAGACAATCGACCAGCCAAACTGCACTGGTCGATTGCTCAGCTTCCGCCCTAATACTCGCAAGTAGCCTAAGCTTTCAGGCAGAAAAACACCCTTGATGCTGATCAAGCAAAAAAAACAGATCAGCTTAATACATCTAGCAATTCAACATCGAAAATCAATGTGCTGTGCGCCGGAATACTGCCTACACCCTGCGCGCCATAAGCCAATTCGCTCGGCACATACAAACGCCACTTACTACCCGCCTTCATTAACTGAAGCGCCTCTGTCCAACCAGCAATAACGCCGGAAACAGGGAATTCAGCGGGCTGACCACGCTGGTATGAGCTATCAAAAACAGAACCGTCTATTAAAGTGCCGTGGTAGTGCGTGCGCACGTTAGATTCACGAGTAGGTTGAGCACCTTCTCCCTCTGTCAGCACTTCATATTGCAATCCCGACTCAAGAGTAATAACTCCCTCTTTTTTTGCGTTTTCAGCTAAAAACTCAAGCCCCACGGATGCTGCCTGCTCGGCCTTGATTGCGGCCTCAGCTTCCATTTGTTCGCGAATCACCGTGAAGCTTGCATTTAGCTCTTCCGGTGTAACAAGACTTGGCTCGGCATTAAAGCCTGCACGCAAACCTTCCATTACCGCCTCAATATCAGTATTTGGCGGTGGATTTTGGCGTAACTGATCACCCATTTGGCGGCCAATACCGTAACTTACTCGTGCTTCGTCAGTGGTTAGATTTAGTTTAGACACGCTCACCTCGTTTAATGTTAGTCAATTTATGGGAATACTCTATGTACAGTAATAAATCCGTCACATCCCCAATCCCGCGCAATGCTAACAGATAAGCCGGTTATTTTGTTTGCAAACCCTGCAATAGAACGCACTCACTACGCCTAAACTTCAAAATCTCTAAATGAAAACATAATGTGCTACGGGTTGCTTATACCCACAACCCCAAGAATTACTTACCCCCTACCCAATAGTAGTGCTTGTACTTAATTCGTTAGCTTTGTTAAGATTTCGTGTTGAATTTCTGGGTATTTTTTACACGCCCCTAATTTCTACCGACTTACCTATTTAGTTAAAACTTGGAGACGCACAATGAAAGCACCCGTACGTGTTGCTGTCACAGGCGCAGCTGGTCAGATTGGCTATGCTTTATTATTCCGTATTGCCAGTGGCGAAATGCTCGGCAAGGATCAACCTGTTGTTTTGCAGTTATTGGATCTGCCACAAGCACAAGACGCACTCAAAGGCGTAATGATGGAGCTGCAAGACTGTGCATTTCCACTCTTAGCTGGCATGGTCGCTTCCGATGACCCAGAAGTAGCTTTCAAAGATGCACAAGTAGCTATTTTAGTAGGCGCTCGCCCACGCTCAAAAGGTATGGAGCGTGCTGACCTATTGGCTGCTAACGCAGAAATCTTCACCGTTCAAGGCCGCGCACTAAACAAAGCCGCTGCCCGCGACGTTAAAGTATTGGTCGTTGGCAACCCAGCGAACACCAACGCTTACATTGCCATGAAATCTGCCCCAGATCTGAACCCAAACAACTTCACCGCTATGCTGCGCTTAGACCACAACCGTGCGCTAAGCCAGGTTGCTGAGAAAACCGGTAAAGATGTTAAAGACATCAAAAACCTGTGCGTCTGGGGCAACCACAGCCCAACCATGTACGCTGATTACCGCTTCGCTACCATTAACGGCGAAAGCGTAAAAGACATGATTAACGACCAAGAGTGGAATGCTAACGTATTCCTACCTACAGTTGGTAAGCGTGGCGCAGCGATTATTGAAGCGCGCGGCCTGTCCTCAGCAGCTTCTGCGGCTAACGCTGCCATTGACCACATCCACGACTGGTGGTTAGGTACGAACGGCGAGTGGACGACTATGGGTGTTCCTTCCGACGGCTCTTACGGTATTCCTGAAGGCACCATGTTCGGCTTCCCTGTTATTTGCGCTAACGGCGGATACGAAATCGTTCAAGGTCTTGAAATTGATACCTTCAGCCAAGAGTGCATCAATGTCACTCTGGATGAGCTTGAGCAAGAAAAACAAGGCGTTGCACACCTGCTGTAATCGCCTAGATGCCCAGCTAATTCGCGTTAGCTGGGCTCTTTCATAGCTGCTCCCGATAGCCCAATCCTCTAGGCAAGCTTCTTTATGCATACCCAGACTCTGTGGCTTCTATTTTTTATGGCCTTTATCTCTGGGGCCTTCATGCCGCTACAAGCCGGTATTAATGGCTTATTAGCTCGGGAAATTTCCAGCACCTTAACCGCAACAACTATTTCTTTTGTGATAGGCGCTATCAGCCTGTTGCTCATCATGCTTTATCAGCGTGACACCATCACCCTCAGCAGCTTAAAAAACCTTTCTTGGTGGCATTGGACTGGCGGCTTGATGGGCGCTTTTTTTGTCTTCACCGCAGCGTTTGCCGCCCCGCGTATTGGCGCCCTGCTGTTTATGGGGCTAGTGTTAGCCGGACAATTAACAGGCGCAGTATTACTTGATCAACAAGGCTGGGCTGGCTTTCGTGAAGCACCCATTAGCCTTAGCAAAATTCTTGGTTTGATGTGCATCCTCGCTGGCGTATGGCTCATACGTCGCGGCTAGCACGAACGCGAGCATAAATGCCCACGCAGAACCTAGCCCTTAATTTTTTTTACCCCTCTTCTCTTTGCTTATTCTTACTAAGCGTGAATAATGTGTGCTTAGTTTTTTTGGAGTTTTATTATGTGGTTTCGCAATTTATTGGTTTATCGTTTGAATTTGGCAGAAGAGTTAAGCCCTGAACAGCTGGAACAGGCTTTGGCTACCAAACCAGCTCTGCCCTGCGGCAGCCAAACCCTGTCTACTTACGGCTTTGTTGCGCCACTAGGTCGCTCGGAGGACGCACCACTCATTCATCATGCACAAGGATTCACCCTGATTCGCGCGCGTCAGCAAGAGCGGATTCTACCGGGCAGCGTGGTACGTGATGCGGTCAACGAAAAAACCGATGAAATCGAAGCAGCTGAAGCACGTAAGGTATATAAAAAAGAGCGTGATCAAATCAAAGACGAAGTAATGCAGGCATTAATGCCGCGGGCATTTATTCGTAACTCCTTTACCTTCGCCGCTATCGCTCCTGCTCAAGGGTTAATCTTTATTGATGCATCTAGCGCTAAAAAAGCAGAAGAGCTCCTATCCACACTGCGCGAAGCGTTGGGTAGCCTGCCCGTACGTCCGATCGGCGTGAAACAAGCCCCCACCGCAACCTTCACCCAGTGGTTAAAGCAACATCAAGCCAGTCATGGCTTACAACTAACCGATGAATGTGAGCTACGCGACACAGCAGAAGACGGCGGTATCGTTCGCATCAAGCGTGAAGACCTATCGAGCGAAGAAGTACAGACTCACTTGGAAGCTGGCAAAGTAGTTACACAGCTAGCGCTAGCCTGGCAAGACAAGCTCAGCTTCGTGATTAATGACAAGCTAGCCATTAAGCGCTTACGTTTTGAGGACATCCTGCAAGAGCAAGCCGACCAAGACGGTGGTGATGATGCCGCCAGTCAATTTGATGCCAGCTTTATCCTGATGATGCTGACACTGGTCGAGTTTATGCCGCAACTGCTTGAAGCCCTTGGTGGCGAAGAAATCCCACAAGGGGTGTAAGCCCGTCAGATTGCACCAACACGGAGCAATCTAACCTCCATACCAACTGTTACCTGCACACAAAAAGTAACATCTTCGTGCATTCAGGTAACAGTTTCTTACACACTCACCGTAACACCACCCCCTCAAAAATCATCATTTCTTTTGTTATCAACAACTTACAGATATTGGCATAGCAAATGCTTACTGTATAACTAACAAAAACAATAAGTGCTTTGATAACAACAATAAAAAAGTTTCCTTATCCATGCTAACAACAATAACAAGGTGGAAAGGCAGTCAACTGATTACTTTGAAGAAGAGAGTTGTAGCGCGTTTAGTCTGTAACAACAAAAACAACAGCTGGTTACAGCGCAGCTAAACACAGATTACTAACCTCAGCTATCAAAGCAATCCGCTGATTTTAAAGGCAGGCATTGCTTGTTGTGGTACGGCGTAATAAAAACAACAAAACCCCGTTAACAATAAAAATAAATACCCAGGAGGCTTCGGCCTCCTTTTTTATTGCCATAACTTAACCAAATCGCAGCAATCCTTACTCCCTAGCACATTCACCTATTAGGCAAGCGGTGTTAGAATGCAGCGCCATACCAACTAACCAGGCTCTGCTTAGGCCCAATTAATGCTGAAAAAGCTTATTACTAAATTACGTAAACCACGCCCACCCACGCCCGATACGCATGTGCTCACCCAGCAGCAGCACGGTCTATCTATTGAACAGTTCAGCCGCAACTCAGCTGCAGCAGCAAAAAAACTGCAAGATGCAGGTTTTCAAGCCTTTTTAGTGGGTGGTTCGGTACGTGATGCATTACTGGGCGAAAACCCTAAAGATTTCGACGTAGCCACCAGCGCAACGCCTGAACAGGTACGCGCCCTGTTTCGCAACTCACGCATTATCGGTCGACGCTTTAAACTTGTGCATCTGTACCATGGCCGTGAAATTGTTGAGGTCGCTACTTTTCGCGGCAGTCATCAAGACTGTGATGAGGACGATGAACGCTCATCCCAACACGAATCCGGCCGTATTTTGCGCGACAACGTATACGGCACTTTAGAAGAAGACGCACTACGCCGCGACTTTACGATTAACGCCCTGTATTACAATGTTAGCAATCAATGCGTGTACGATTTTGCTGAGGGTGTTACCGACATACACAAGCGTTCATTACGTTTGATTGGCGACCCCGAACAGCGCTATTTAGAAGACCCCGTACGCATGCTCAGAGCCATTCGCTTTGCGGCAAAGCTGGGCTTTACTATTGCACCAGACACAGCAGAACCCATTCGTCGCTTAGCGCCTTTATTGGCCGATATTCCTCCAGCCCGTCTATTTGACGAAGTGCTTAAGCTGTTTTTAAATGGCCAAGCCGAACTCACTTTTGATTTACTGCTGGAATACGACTTATTTGCGCCGCTCTTTCCAGCCACAGCGCAGGCCATCGCCAACAATCCCGACTACAGTCTGCGTCTGATTCGTAACGCGCTACGCAATACCGATAAACGCATCGCAGACGGCAAAACAATTACTCCGGCTTTTTTGTTTGCCGCATTGCTGTGGCCGGCAATTCCTGCACAGGCAGCACGCTTACAAGAAAACGGCATGCCGCCCGTACCCGCAGTGCAAGAAGCCGCGCAACAGGTGCTGTCCCAGCAGCTTAGTCGCATTTCTATCCCCAAGCGTTTCACTCTGCCAACTCGTGAAATCTGGGCTCTGCAGGAACGTTTACCACGCCGCACCGGAAAACGAGCCGATGCCGTGCTTGCACACCCTAGGTTTCGCGCTGGCTATGACTTCTTATTATTGCGCGAAAGCGCTGGCGAAGAAACCGACAACTTGGGCGAGTGGTGGACTGACTATCAAGAGCTTGATGAAGCACAGCAGCGCGCTATGATCCGTGACTTGGGCGGTAACACTAAGAAAACCCGCCGACCTAGAAAAAGACGCGCCAACAACACTTTCCAACATAAAACGCAAAGCTAATGCAGCAGGTATATATTGGCTTAGGTAGCAATTTGGGTGACTCGACCAACCACTTACAGCAAGCAATAACCGCTATTGCGCAGCTACCTAAAACAGAGTTTATCAAAGCCTCATCGCTGTACAGCAGCGCACCTTTAGGCCCAACAGATCAGCCGCGCTATGTTAATGCTGTGGCGCACATAGCTACCGCATTAACACCAATCGAGTTGCTGGATGCCTTACAACATATTGAGCACGTACAAGGCCGAGTGCGCCAAGGCGAGCGCTGGGGGCCACGCACCCTGGATTTGGATATACTTTTATTTGGACAGCGTGTGATAAATGAACCTCGCCTGTGCGTTCCGCATTATCATATGCATGCACGGCCTTTTGTGTTAATTCCCTTGGCTGAGCTTTGCACAAAAGATTTTGTTTTACCTAACGGACAAAGCTTGGCAGAATTGCTGGCTGTTTGTCCGCCCGATACGACTTTAACGCGCCTTGCAAGCCTTGAGCTTTTGGCCTAAGTTAGTCAGCTTTTACGCAACCTAGTCATTATAAAGCTTTAAAAAGTGGTACCTAAGAGGCCCCTACATGCTAAATATCACCCTAACCACATTATTGGCGCACAAGCGCAGCGGTGAGAAAATCACCATGCTCACGTGCTATGACGCCACCTTCGCTGCTACCGCCGCTGGCGCTGGCATTGAAGTTCTATTAGTGGGTGACTCTTTAGGCATGGTTTTACAGGGCCACGACAGCACCCTACCCGTTAGCGTAGAGGATATGGCTTACCATACCGCTGCGGTTAAGCGCGGCAACAAAGGGGCGTTAATTTTAAGCGATCTACCCTTTATGGCCACAGCCACCCTTGAACAAACCTACGCTAACTGCGCCACTCTTATGCGCGCCGGCGCGCATATGGTGAAGCTGGAAGGTGGTGCTTGGTTGGCCGAAGCCGTCACCGGACTGGCCGAGCGCGGCATTCCAAGCTGCGTACATTTGGGCTTAACACCGCAGTCAGTCAATGTGTTTGGCGGCTATAAAGTGCAAGGCCGTGGCGATGAGCAAGCAGAAAAGCTTAAAGCAGAAGCCTTAGCCTTGGAGCAAGCCGGTGCCGCCATGCTACTGCTGGAATGCGTGCCCAGTCCTTTGGCGCGCGAGATTAGCCAAGCAGCCACAATCCCCGTCATCGGCATCGGCGCAGGCCCTGATACCGACGGTCAGGTTTTAGTTTTACACGACATGCTGGGGCTATCTATCAGCGGTCGCACGCCTAAGTTTGTGCGTAATTTTATGCAGGATGCTAATACTATCAACCAAGCTATAGAAAACTACGCCCAAGCCGTTAAACAGGGCAGTTTCCCAGCGAGTGAACACGAATTTTCCGCATGAAAACCATTGCCGATATTAATCAATTACGTGCCTGCGTAAAGCAAGCACGCCAAGCTGGGCAGCGCGTAGCTTTAGTGCCAACCATGGGTAACCTGCATGAAGGTCACTTGGCTTTAATAACTCGCGCCAAACAAGCCGCTAACTTTATTGTGGCCAGCGTTTTTGTTAACCCGTTGCAGTTTGGCCCCAACGAAGATCTGGACAGCTACCCGCGCACCCTAGCTGACGATCAGCAAAAGCTGGTGCAAGCAGGCTGTAATGTATTATTCACGCCCACCGAACAACTCATGTATCCCAATGGCATGCAGGCGCAAACCCTTGTTCGCGTACCCGGGGTTAGCGAAGGTCTTTGTGGTGGCAGCCGTCCGGGGCACTTTGATGGCGTCGCCACCATAGTTAACAAGCTGTTCAACATGGTGCAGCCTGACTGCGCCATATTTGGCGAGAAGGATTTTCAGCAGCTGGCGGTGATTCGTAAAATGGTGCAGGATTTGAATTTGCCCGTTGAAATTATTGGCGCTCCTATCGTGCGCAGCGCAGATGGTCTGGCTTTATCCTCAAGAAATGGGTATCTTAGCGCCGAGCAACGCCACGTAGCGCCACAATTACAACATTGCCTACAGGACATCGTTGCTCGTATCCAGGCAGGCCGCCGTGATTATGCAGTATTACTGCAAGAAGCCAGCAACAGGCTGCAAACACAGGGCTTTGTCACCGATTATATGGAACTACGCCAGGCTACTGATTTACAGCCAGCCACCCCTGCAAGCAAGCAACTGGTCATTTTAGTTGCCGCAGTATTAGGCGAAACCCGCTTGATTGATAATATAATTTTCGATTTGTTATAGGGCGCAACCGCTGCTTTCAACGCTGTCAGCAGAGCAAGCCAAAGAGGTAGAAAACACATGCAAACCATACTGCTCAAAGCTAAATTACACCGAGCTATAGCCACTCACGCCGTCGTTGATTACGAAGGTTCGTGCGCAATCGATGGTAATTGGCTGGATATGTCCGGTATCCGTGAGTATGAGCAAATTCAGATTTATAACGTTGATAATGGCGAACGCTTTACCACCTACGCTATTCGTGGTGAAGCCGGATCGCAGATCATTTCAGTGAATGGTGCAGCGGCGCATAAAGCCAAAGTGGGTGATCGCTTAATTATCTGCGCTTACTGCAACTACGAAGAACACGAGCTGGCTACCCACAAGCCTAGCCTGCTCTACATGGCAGACGATGGCTCTCTTAGCCACAGCAGCGACGCCATCCCTGTACAGCTTGCCTAGCGCAACACTGTAGCTCACGCATCTCCCTAACAACCTACAGGATAACTACCTGTAGGTTGTTAGATCTTATTAAACAGGTTTATCTGACTGATCCGCACATAGCTCTGCTGTGCTGCGTCCAACACTATACTTTGGAACGATAAGCGCGATAGCGCTTCTGGATAGTCAACCTCGCGTAATTCAGCCTGTACTGTCTTGTTAATTAAGGTGACGTCCTCGTTATCTACGCGCGTAGTTTCAATTATATTTAAGCGCGCACCTATATCACCACGAGTGGAGTCTATAGTTACCATCGCATGGTCAATATTGGTTAACGCAATAGCTACAGCATCACGCGTATCACGGTTACCCTGCGGGGTGTCCGGATTATCTTCCAGCGCACGGCGCAGCTGATGAATAGTATCCAGCACACCCTGTTTCTGCCGGTTATCATCCTCTATGACAGTGACCACTTCACCACCAGCTGGCACACCATCAAAATGTATGATCATGCCACGAAACACTAGACTATCATGGGATTTGTCGTCATCGTCCAAACTTCCTGCCTGCAACGGTATAGCTCCGCCTACCTCATACACCTCATAGGTTTTAGGGTCGCCCGGTGGGGCTGTGAAGCGTACTTCAATGCCTACAGCAGGAAAACCATTATTACCACTAAAGGCAATTTCATCCTGCACCATCGGCGTCGACACGCTCAGGGTGGAACCTGCTGGCAAAGGGTTAGGCGTAACCGTGGGGTCCAAACGTGCCGCATTAGTAATATTCTGGAAAACTTTTTTGCCGTTATCACTGATAGGCACTGTCAAAGAACTGGCAACTTGCAGACGTCGCTGCCCTTCATCACCCTGGTAGTCATAACCACCACCGGCGTTACGAACAAAAGGTTCTGTCTTACCCTGAAAGCCCGCAAACTGGTATTCACCGCGGGCGTTTTTAGTATTCATTAAGCTTAACAGCTCATCTTCGCGCTCACGCAACTCAGCTGCTATAGACTGACGATCATTTTGGCTTAAGGCTCCATTGCCTGCCTCACCGGCCAGCTCACGCACGCGCTGCATAATGGTGTTAACAGTATTTAAGGTCGACTCTTCCTGTATCAGGCTGTTATTGGCGGCAGTCAGGTTCTCTTTGTACTGGGAGAGCAAGTTTTGCTGCTGCTCAAGCTGTAACAAACGCACCGAGGCTACAGGGTCATCAGCAGGCGTAAGGATACGGTTACCAGAGCTGATCTGCTGTTGCGTACGAATCGCTTCTGCGTAGTTACGCTGAATGCCTTGCACACCTGTATTAAAGGCTTGCTGACTAGAAATTCGCATGGTTTAACTCCTTGACTGTATGAATCCAGTCCCTACCTAAATGTGTTGATTAACGTATCAAACAAAGAACGTGCTACCTGAATAATCTGTGCTGAAGCGTTGTAATACTGCTCAAACTTAATCAAATTGGCCGCTTCTTCGTCTAGGTTAACACCTGACAGCGAATCACGATTATCCGTGGCTTGCTTTAAGACCGCGCCAGTAGCTGTTTCATCTTGTCTAGCTTGTGCAGTTAACGTGCCAACTCGTTCAATTGTATTACCATAATCATCGGTAAAGCTCATGCCCGTAGCGATATCCTTGACCTTGGCATCCAAACCTACCACTTGCTTGCTTTGTAAATCCGCCAATTTTAAGGCGTTACGGTTATCCGACACGCCGTGTTTGTTAAAGCCAACTGAAAAGGTGTCACCATTCTGCGGTGTTCCGCTTATGGTTTGTTTAATCGTATAGCTCTGCACCTCGCCAGCTACGTTCACCTGCACCGCATAACTTAGAGTGTTAGTCTGCCCCGGGATAATACCCAACTCTGTTATCGTTCCCGGTGCGGCCTGACCTTCTTGTGGTACCGCAGTGATACTCACGCCCGACGGCAGGCTGGTGAATTCCAGCTCGTTGGTCGCAGAGTTGAACGTCAACTCAATGTCATCTAAAACAGCAAGGTGATCCAGACTCAGTTTCTCGGTTACAAAATTACTTGGCAGTGGTGTGCTTGGATTATTCAACACCATATCCACTGACGGCTGCCCGATGGCGGCAGTACCTTTATTTTGCAGGTATGCCTCACCGCGCAAAGGAGCGGCAAAAGCCAGCTGGTCAGCCTGATCCAGAACCGATGCTATATCTGTGGCGCCACGACGCGTAGGTTGTAATAAATACTGGTCACCTGGATTTGGCGTACCTGACAAAGTCATGGTAAAACCCTGATCACGCCCTGGAATGGGCATATCAGTAAAGCTTAGATTAACTTCGTTGGTAATCGGATCTATAGCGTCAGTTACATGCATTTGCGCGCCATCGCTTAAACGAAACGCGCTGTAACCTGTACCGTTATATTCCAGTCGAAAATCACTGGCTGCAAGCAACTGGGTGTTATGAATATTGATACCGCCTGAAACTCCAGAAACGTTATTCTGCATCGGCAGTACACGCAAGCCCATCAGCTTGGAGTCGTTAATATCGTTAAATAAGGCTGTACCAACATTACCCTTCAGATCCATACCCTGACCGAGCAAGCTATTAACTTCTTGGTTGATGGATAAAGCTAAACGCCCTATGGAATTAAAGGTCTGGTCCAGAACCTCCTCACGAAAACGCAACAGGCCGCCCATCTCGCCGCCTGTAACCATCTTGCTGATGTTCTGCTTGGAGCCACCACTAATAAAGTTGATATCAAAACGGGTTGGGTCAGCATTACCTTGCACGGCTTCAATTTTATTCGCTTCGCCACCCACAACCAAAGGCTGGCCGGAACCAATAAATAGATTCATGCTGTTGTTGTCTTGTGGAACCACCGTTACGCCAATAAAGGTTGATAACTGGCGTATAGCTTCGTCGCGCGAATCTAATAAATCATTCGGCGGATGTCCGTTAGCACCCACTCCTGCAATTGCTTTGTTTAACTGGGCAATGGTGCCAGCCAAGCTATTTACCTGTTCGGTAACGCTCTGCATTTGTTTGTTGATGAATTCATTTTGCGCATTAATATTGTCGTAAATATTATTAAAGCGTCGGGTTAACCCCTCAGCCTCAGCTAATACCAACTGACGTGCTGGTATATTGGCAGGGTCTTCTGCAGCGGTTTGCATGGCCGAGAAAAAGGACTGCAAAGAAGGGGTAATACCTGTTGTTGAACCTGCCAACAGTGAGTCCAGTTGGTCTATTTGGCTTTTATAGGCTTTTACATCAGTGTTCAGTGCAGTGGATGAGCGCAGCTGAGTGGTTAAAAACTCACTGTAACTACGACGAATATCCACCAAACTGGTGCCCGAGCCAATATAACCAGCTCCGCTAAACTGCGGTGCACGCGTTTGCTGGACGGTATCTTGACGGCTATAACCCGGCGTATTGACGTTGGTAATGTTATGACCTGTTACCGACAGGTTTGTTTTAGCAGCCGATAAGCCTGATAGGCCAATGCTTAGTAAGTCAGCCATGATTCACCTCAACCCCGTTCAGCGATGCGCGGTGTCGGCGCACGAGCTGTTTGCTGAAAATCTTGCATTTGCTGAGCAATGCGGCTAATTTTTTGCGCATACTGAGGGTCGGTTGCATAACCAGCACGCTGTAATTCGCGTAAGTATTGCTCTGGATTATCGGCAACTTTTAAGGCCTCTTTATAGCGACCATTGCTCTGTAAGAAACTCACATAATCGTTAAAACTTTGTTCGAAAGAACTGTACTGGCGGAAATCTGCCTGCTCTTTCACTTTTTCTCCCTTAACAAACTCACTGGTGGTTGCCTGTGCCGACTGACCTTTCCAGCCATGTGCTTTGATGCCAAACAGGTTGAAGGTGTTTCCACCTTGCGCATCGCGCAGCATATTTTTCCCCCAGCCTGTTTCTAAAGCGGCCTGAGCAACAAGGTAGCGTGGCTCTACACCCAGCTGTTCTGCTGCTTGCTGTGCCATCGGCATCATGGCTGAAATAAATTCTTGCGGTGAGTTAAACACTTCATTATTACCTGTCGGCTTAATTGTCTGTGCCGCATTCTGTTTACTGACTGCTGCATAACTATGTACCGCTGCCTTGTGCTTGGTACTCATTCTTTCATCTGCAGTATTCATGCCATTAACAGCGTACTGAGGCATAACAGGCGTTTGTATTGCTGTACGACGAAAAGTTGCTTGAGCCTCAATCTGCTCAATTTGTTCATCTTGCTCAGGCTGGATATCATTTTTAGCTGAAGCAGCAGCGCCTTGCATACCTGGAAATGGATTTGAGCCGGCACGTGGGCTATGCATTTCAGACATTTGTCTGACCAGCACATCCGCCATACCAATACCACGACCCTGAGCCATTGTGACGGACAGCTGCTGATCATGCATATCGCGATAGGCTTTGCTTTCATTGCTATTAAAAATACTGTCATCGGCTAGGACATCGTTTGCAGAGCGCATAGCCTTGAGCATTTCACCAATAAATAACGACTCAAACTCTTGCGCTACTTGGCGAATATTGGCTTCGCTGTCACGATCTTCACCGACTTTTAATTTGTGCAGTCGATTTAAATCGGTATAGCTAGCAGTGCTTTGAGTATGTGTACGATGCAGATCCATAACCTTTCCCTCTTGCCACTTGAGCGAGTGCGTCAAGTTTCAGATGAGTAAAAATACATACTTATACTCAAGCAACAACCGTGCCACAAAACCGTATGCATTTTAGAATTAGATTACGAACTGGTTTTTACGCGTATTAGCCCGATCGGGCGGAGAAGGGAGTGGAGCCTAAGGGCTGCGCCCCAACAGCATTGCCAATGAGTTAGCCGTACTGTCAGAGCGTTCTTATCAGCTGCCGTTAGATGACGATTAAATCCGCCTGCAAAGCACCCGCCTGTTTCAAGGCCTCTAAGATAGCCATCAAATCCGAAGGCGAAGCACCTACCTGGTTTACCGCACGCACTATTTCATCCAACGTAGTGCCGGTGGCAAATTTAAACATAGGACGCATTTCTTGTTCAGCATTCACGCGGGAGCGCGGAACCACAACCGTTTGCCCATCAGAAAAGGCTTCCGGTTGACTGACGCTGGTATCCTCACTGATTGCAACCGTCAAACTTCCGTGTGTTACCGCAGCGGGCTGCACGCGCACATCCTGACCAATCACAATAGTGCCTGTGCGGGAGTTAATAATTACCTTAGCAACCCCTTTACCTGCTTCTATCTCAAGATTTTCAATTACAGCCAAGTAATCTACTCGCTGATTCGTATCCACCGGAGCAGCTACACGAACCGAACCGGCATCTATGGCTTGCGCAGTATTGGGGCCTAGCAAGTCATTCAGTCTGTCGACAATATTTTTCGCCGTGGTGAAATCTGGACGATTTAAGTTAAGCGTCAAATAATTGCCTTGATCAAAAGCCGTCGGCACTGAACGCTCAACTGTTGCACCTGATGGAATACGACCCGCAGAAGGTACGTTCACAGTAATACGCGAACCATCCGCACCACCCGCATCAAAGCCGCCAACAACAAGGTTACCTTGGGCGATAGCATAGACATTGCCGTCGATCCCTTTAAGTGGCGCCATCAAGAGACTGCCACCACGCAAACTTTTCGCATTACCAATAGAGGAAACCGTAATATCAATGGTCTGCCCCGGGCGCGCAAAAGGTGGCAACTCAGCATGGATAGAAACCGCCGCTACGTTTTTAAGCTGTATGTTGCCCGTGCCAGGCGGTACGTTAATACCAAACTGCGCCAGCATATTATTAAAGGTCTGTACGGTAAAAGGTGTTTGCGTGGTCTGGTCACCACTACCATTTAGACCAACCACCAAACCATAACCAATTAGCTGGTTGGTACGCACGCCTTGAATTTTGGCTAAATCCTTTAAGCGCTCAGCCTGAGCCCCTGCAACCATGCCGAGTGTTAGAAACACTGCTAATGCATATCTAAACATTGTCATTCCCTCTTACTAGAAAGGCCACCTTGGACTCATAAAGAAACGGCCTAACCAGCCCGGTTGACTGGCATTGGCAAACGCGCCTGTACCAGAATATGTAATGCGTGCGTCAGCAATACGTGTCGACGAAACGGTGTTATCTGTGCTGATATCATCGGCGCGCACTAATCCTGAAATGCGAATCAACTCATCGCCTGTATTAAGTGTAAGCCATTTTTCACCGCGCACCACCAAAATTCCATTAGGCAATACTTCAGCCACAGTTACTGTAATAGAACCGTTTAGACTATTGCTTTGCCCTGCTTGACCCGAACCTTTCATGGCGCGCTTAGCTTTTGCGCTAGCTTCCAAACTTAATGTTTCATTACCCATACCTAAAGCACTAAGACCTGCGAGTGGGTTTTTTGGCGTCATCGCCATGCCGAATATATTTGGCACGCCAATATCAATATCGCTGTCTTTCTGCATTTGTGAGTTAGCGTTTTTGCTAGCCTGAGTACGTTCATTCAGGTTGATGGTGATGATGTCACCCTCACGAAAAGCCTTGCGATCAGTGAAGTAGTTAGATTCAAAGCTAGCTTGATAAATAGCTCCGTTATTTTGCGCTGCTGGTACCGGAGTGCGCGGCAACACGGGCGCATAATAAGGATCATCCGGTTTTGGCTGTGGCATCTCTGCGCAACTGGCTAAGGCAAATACGGCTGCTAACTGAAGCAAAATCGCTGCGGGTTTCATAACATCATCCCTCTACTAAAGCTTCTGAGTAATAAACGACAACATTTGGTCTGCTGTCGAAATAACTTTGGAGTTCATTTCATACGCACGCTGGGTAGTAATCATATTGACCAACTCTTCCACCACGCTGACGTTTGAGTTCTCTAGGGTATTTTGTAAAACACTACCCAGACCATTTATGCCCGGCGTACCCGCCTGTGGCGCACCACTGGAACCCGTCTCTAAAAATAGGTTATTACCTATAGCCTCAAGACCTGCGTAATTGGTGAAGTCTGCAGTTTGAATATTGCCTAAAATTTGCGGCTGCGGCGTTCCAGCGACAGTCACCGAAACCGTACCATCCTCACCTACAGTAAAGGTGCGCACTTCTGGCGGCAGAACAATGGCTGGCTCCAAAGGAAAACCTTGCGTGTTTACAACCTGACCATCAGAGTTCAGCTGAAAGCTACCATCACGAGTGTAAGCAAGATTGCCATCAGGTAATAAAATTTGGAAAAAACCACGACCATTAATGGCCATATCTAACGGTTGATCAGTAGTTTGCAAACTGCCCTCAGTAAATATTTTTTGTGTGCCGGCAATACGTACACCCGTACCTAGCTGCAAACCACTTGGCAATTCACTGTCTTGACTCGACTGAGCGCCTGGTTGGCGGCGAATCTGGTAAAGCAAATCTTCAAACTCAGCTCGATCCCGTTTAAAACCAGTAGTTGATACGTTGGCTAAGTTGTTTGAAATCGTGGTCAGGTTCATATCCTGTGCGGATAAACCTGTTTTCGCGACCCAGAGTGCTGGAAGCATGGTAGTTCTCCTTGAGCGCCAGTTTTATGACACCCAGCTATTAATTCTTTCTTACCTAGGTTAATTGCATGATTCGTGCCATCGCTGAAGAATTCTCTTCAGCAGTACGCATCATTTTCACATGGAGCTCGAATTGGCGCGACAAAGACAGCATGGAGGTCATCTCTGCCACTGCGTTAACGTTACTGGATTCGGTAAAACCAGAAATCATGCGCGCATTGGCTTCAGGCTCGAATTCTTGGCCGTTCTTGCTACGAATTAATCCGTCTTGGCCCTTTTCTAACTCACGCGGATCTGGCATGACCAGCTTGATGCGGTCAACTTCGGCCATCACATCGGGGGCCTCACCTAAAGAGCGAATACTGATGGTGCCATCTTGACCAATTTCTACCTTCTGTTCCGGCGGAACAGCGATTGGACCGGCATTACCGAGTACCGGCAAGCCAGTTGAAGTACGCAACACACCCAACGCATCAATCTGCATACTGGCAGTACGCACATAGGCTTCGCTGCCGTCTGCTGACTGTACGGCAATCCATGCATCACCCTGTACGGCAACATCTAAATCACGTCCCGTCTCTTGCAGCGTGCCATAGGTAAAATCAGTGCCTGGACGCTCCGTCATGGCGTAGGCGCGAGCTGGCAAGCCATCGCCAAACACCGGCATCGAGCGTGCTTGCTCAAAATCCCGGCGAAAGCCACTGGTCGAAACGTTAGCTAAGTTGTTCGCGTGCGCTTGCAACGCTTTAGTATTCTGGCTTGCACCAGTCATGGAAATGTACAGCATCTTGTCCATGGTAATCCTCCACTTTGGGTACGCAACGGCACCCTTTCTTGACTACCAATAACAATGCAACTTCCATGCCAGACAACAAGAGCCGTACAAACACGCTATGCACAACCACAAGAAAACGCAGGCAAAAAAAGCGGCAAAGAACTGCCGCTAGGAAAGAATAAGATTAAAGCTCCTTGGGAGCCGAGGCTTGATAGAACCATTAAAGCTGCAAAGCAACAATACCTACCACGATACAGACCACACCAATAATTCCCTGCTTGCCCAGCCTTGAATTAAACAAGTAACGGTCCAGCACCACAGTCCCTAATACACCCAAACTACCCCAAGCAGAGTACGCCACACTTAAAGGCATATAGTTCAGGACAAAGCTGAGCAAGACAAAGGCTAAAATAACTGCCAACAAACCGCTTAGTCCCCAAATAACACGCTTAAAGCCATCCGAGCGTTTCACGCAATACAAAGCAACTAAGTCTAGCGATACCGAACCTAACAGCAACGTCATTGGAATCATCATAGCGCCACCTTCGCGGCTACTTCGACCGTTTCATTGGCTTCATCCTGCGGTTTAGCACCTTTATCAAAGGTAACCAACAACAAGCCGAACATCATTAACGCGATAGCGAGCATTTCGCCAACACTTAGATATTCTCCGAAAAACAGCACACCGACCACGCCAATTAGAAACAAGCCCAAGCCTTCCCAGACGGCATAAGAAACAGCCAAAGGAATATGCACAACGGCGCGAGAAAAAGCATAAAAGGAAAAAGATATCATCACCGCCATGACTAAGTAGCCCAACCACGGTGAATTTGAAATCGCATATTTCATGCTTATAGTGCTGATCACTTCTGCCAACACTGCTAGGGCTAACATAACCCAGTAATACATAGTAAAACCCCTGTTAGGGATTCTCTGAAAAAGCACTGATTGTAAAAGCTTGCATAGGCTACAGCGCTCTTTTAGAGCATCCTAAAAATCACTAAAACTCTAGAAACGAATCAATATCGTAAAAAAAGAGGGGGCAACTAAGCTAACGACCGCCACACCACTGAATGGTGAGCAAATGGGGAGAAAAAGGGGTGAAGCAAACCGCGTTAAAACTAGACATAAAGCCTTGGGAGTAGCCAATAATGTGTGCATTATAGCAGTTTTTCGCGCTTTTGCGCTGATTAAAAGCTACGCCGATAAAACAAATCCAACGAACTGGCTAGACTCGAGGCTGCTTCTAGGTATAAACGCTTGGTTAACTCATAGCGCAACGCAATGATGCTGCTGGGCTGAAACACACCCACGCCATAGCTTAGAACGAGCTTGTCGGTGATGCGCCCACTGGCCATAACGCTACTGCTCATGCCACTGCCTTCGGTATCGAGTTCAAACTCCTTTATCCCAAAAGTGTCGGCCATACGGTTAACAATAGGTGCTGTGCCCAACATACCTAATGCCAACGCCGCCTGACTCATCATATTAGAATCATCTGAGTTACCACCGGTCAAGGGGCGTCCCAACAACAGCCATGACAGCGCCTGTTCTTGACTCATGGGCGGCTGGGAGAAAATCTCTGTTTGTGGTTGATCAGCCAACCCTGACAAACGCAAACCAGCGGTCACATCACCTGTAACGCGCACGGCTTCAATATCAATATAGGGCTGACTGATAGGACCAGAAAACACCAAGCGTGCACGTCGCAGTTGCAGTCTTTGCCCATACGCACGATAGCGCCCATTTTTCAGTTCAAGCACCCCACGAGCGGACAGGTTATCAACCACTTTAATCTGCCCTTGCACGTCAGCAGTAAGACCAAAACCACTAAAATGCAAACGCTCTTGACCGACCTTGATTTCAATATCCATTGCTAACGGCAGACCGGGCTGTTGCTGCTCACGCCCTAGAACATAGGCATCGGCAGAGACCCGCACCGCCTGCTCTGGCAGTTCTGGCACGGTGATATAACCCTTGGGCACGGAAATACTGCCACTGAGTAACAAGCGCCGCTCATCAAGGCTCAATTGCAAATCAGGCTCAACGATTAAATCAGCATAGGGCGCCACCTGGACAGGTAATTGTGTGCCGTTTAAATCGATATCCACCAGCATGGCATTCTGCCAATCAACACGGCCATTCACGTGCGCCTGTCCATCTGCGCCACTGCGCCAACCGCCTCCAACTTTGGCCAGGCTGCCGTTAATCTGCACTTGCAACCAGAGCTGCTCCAGACTTAACGGCAATCGATCACCGGCTAACAAACCGTCCGTTAAGTTGATTTGCCCATCAATGCTGGGTTTCAGCAAAGTACCACCGATCGTTCCTTGCCCTTGCACCAAGCCTTGGATTTTCTCTATCTCTGGCACAAACGCCTTTAATGGCGCCAGCTCAAGACGCTCTAGCTTAAACTTCCCCTTCAGCGGTTTATCTGCTTGCTGTGGATCCATAGCTAGATCGAGCAACAAATGACCGGTTTGAGCACCCAGCAATTCCAGCTGCAGAGTGATTTCTCGCGGATTAAGCACGCTGTTTAGCTGCAATACCTGCCAAGCAAAGTCATGACGCTGTTCTTGTTCAACATAATGCACGCTGCCCTTACCCGCATCTAACTGGACGTGCCCTTGCAGTCCCTGCGGTTGTTCTTGTAGCTGTATGCGGCCATTGAGCAAAGCATCAAGTTGTAAATCCTTGGGCAGCCATGGTCGCAAACTGTCTAAAGGAAAGCTTTTGAGTTGATAGTCAATAGCCAGTCGAGGTAACAGCTGCTGCTGTTGCGCGCACAGGCTGGCTTGTCCGCCTATAAAACAATGGGCTCCCAGCTGCAAGTGCTGTTCATGCAGATAATCAATTTGCACCGGTTCTGTTAACTGCCAATATTGCTGTTCGACATCTACTGTTAACTGGCGCAGCGAGCCGCGCCAATGCAAAGTCTGCACATCCAGCATCCCTTGTATGCTGGCTTGCGCTCGCGCCGGTCCCTCTAACTGCAGACTCAATTCTTGCGTATGTATATCGCCATTGCCGTGCAACTTTAAGTCGCCGAACAACTGCTCCGCACTCGCCAGCTTTGTAGCATTTAGCTTAATATCCGCTTGACCGCTGGACTCAAGCCTGGCCTGCACATCCAACTGTTTGACTCGATAACCCTGATACGCCAAGCCTTCAGCTTTAAGGTTTAAGGCTCCAGCAGGCTGCTCTAACCGCCCACTAATATCCACCTGACCATGCACTCGTCCCGCTGATCCCGGTAGAATCTGCGTCAGCCTTGGCACATCCAGCTGTAGTTTCCCCGCCAGTTGTTCATCAACTTGCAGATGACCACTAAGCTGATTATCGCCCAACTGCACGAGCAACTCGGTAAGCTGCCAATGCTGTCCCGCACCAGACAAATTGCCTTGCACACTGGCTTGTTCGCCACGTAACTGGCCAGCAATATGGATCTGCGCCTCAGCGCTTAATTGCTCAGCAAATTGCCCGGAAGTAGTAATATCACCTGCCAAGTTACCGGGCAAATCAGCCACCCAGTAGGCAGGGTTTAACTCACTGACATGTAACTCACTGCGCCAGCGCACCCCTTGAGTAAAGTCGAGTTGAGCATCACCCTGCACCTGTCCCGGCCCAGCAATCACCTGCAACTTATAAATATCCAGCTGCTGCTGATCGCCGCGCAGCTGGGCATTGACCTCAAACTCACCCGCTGGTCCTAACAACTCAGACGTTAACTCTGCTTGGTAGCGCTGTTCTTGATAACTCAGCTCAATCTGCGCGCGATTAAGCTCAATACCCACGTCCTCGACACCTAATAACTGATGCCACCTGAGTTGCTGCAAATACACCTGCGCCTGCGCAGAAAGCTCATGCTGCCAATCCAGCTGCCCAGTTATTTGTGCATAACGCGTGTCTGATTCAATCAGCTTAAGCTGTTTAATGTTGACTGAGTGCTGATCAAGCACGCCTTCACCCACCAATTCAATGGGCTGCTGATTGGCTAACAGCCGCGCCGATTGCTGCCACTGATAACCGGCCGCCAGATCGCCTTGGGCGCTAATTGATAACTGCTGTACTACTAACAGCTCAGGCAACACCGCCGCCAACTGCAAGCGCGTGAGCTCTAGGTTCAGTTTGGTGGGAAAATTCGCTGTTAAGGGTTGCAGTTCAGCGGCCACACTGCCCTGTAACACACCGGTTAATTCGCCCTTGAGCAGTAATTGCTCAAGTGTGCCGCTGATGTCTAAGCTCAGCTGTTGTTCGCCCAATTCAGGCAATATTCCCTGCGCCTGAATCGTTAGCTCAAGCGGCCAGTCTTGCTTGGCGGTAAGCGAGCCCTGTAGCTCTAGTGTATTTTCTTGATAGGCCAGACTCAGTTGCTGGATCTGTAATTGATTATCTACCCACTGCGCCTGCGTCTTTATACCCTGCAGTATCAGCTCATCATTGAACAGCAACTGTTGCAGGCTAAACTGCGCCACACTGATAGTAAGCGGCAGTTGCAAATCAGTTAACTCGAAAGACTCAGCGTCCGTATTTTCTTCATCATTTTCCAATACCTGTATGGACAGCTGCCTAGCCGATAATTCCTGCACACACAGCTCTGCGCGCCACAGACATCTGGGGTCAATCGCCATGCTGAGTTCTTCCAGCTGAATCTGCGTCTGCTCATCCTGCCACTGCAATTGCTCAACCGACCACTGACCCAGCAGCGCACCGGTAAATTTGTGCACGGTTAAGCCCGGCACCTGCCTGAGCAGCCACTGACTGCCGGACTGCGTTGACAGCAGCACGACCGGTGCCAGCAACAAAACCAAAATAATCACCGGCAGGATGAGCAGCTTGATTAGCCTGGACTTACTCATAGCTCAGGCCCCATAGAGAAGTGAATGCGCCACCCTCGGTCATCATTGAGTGCATGCGCCCAGTCCAAGCGTAAAGGACCTATCGGCGATACCCAGCGCACACCGACACCGACGCCCGTTTTCATGGCATCAGTCCAGTTTTCCACTGCATTACCCCGGTCGACAAAACTAGCGATGCGCCATGTGTCCGTCAGACTGTATTGATACTCCACGCTCTGCGCGAATAAATAACGACCACCGATTCGATTACGATACTCATCGCGTGGCGAAAGACTCTGGTAATCATAACCACGCACACTTTGGTCACCACCGGCAAAAAAGCGTAGTGAAGGTGGGATGCGAGCATAGTTATTAGTGGCAATGGCACCCACCTGGGTACGACCTAAAAACCTATGCTTGTCGGCCAGCGTAATCAAACCGCGCACCAGCGCACTGACATGCAACACATCCGCATCAGCAAAAACATCCTGTTTTGCACCGCTAATATCTGCTTGCAATCGATAACCTACGCTTGGGTCTATGGCTGAGTCGGATTTAAGTTTGCTAAAACCCAGACTAGGCAGCAAAAACTGACTGCGCTTTTCTGGCTGCGCTCGGCCATAGTCGTATCTTTCTTCATCCCAGCGCAAACCCGCCACACGCTGCCAATCATGACCCACATGTTTGTGCCATTGTGCACCGTAGGTGTAACGACGACTCTGTGCGTCCATATACTCTTCACGTTGATAGCCTGAAACAAAACGCAACTGATCAGTTAGCGGTGCTTCTAACGGAATGGCATACCAGCCGGTAACATTCTGCTGCGGCTCAGACCATTCTGTTTCAAAGCCCAGCTTATGTCCGTATTTATTGATTCGGGGCTGCTCCCAATTAAAGCGCGCCCTGGGTCCGATATCGGTAGAAAACCCTGCACCCACACCAAATGTTCGTGGCTTTACCGGCTGCAGACTGACACGAACCGGCACTAGCAACGGTCCCTCGGGTTCACCCACAGCATCCACACGAATCTGCTCAAAATACCCCGTGGCTTGCAAGTTTTGACTCAATCTTGCCAAAACCGCTGAGTTATACGCATCCCCTTCTTTAAAAGGCACTAATCGGTTTAATAATTGTGGCTCAATCCAACTCTGCTCAGAAAACTCCACAGCACCCAAGTAGTACCGTGGACCACTATCAAAGTGCAGGCTGATGTCAGCAGCGCCCATTTCGGGATCAATCTCTAAGCGTTGTTGCGTAAATTTGGCCATAAAAAAACCATAGCGCAACGCATATTGCTGCAGCTTAGACTTTAAATCCTCATAGGCACCATGGTGCAAAATCGCGCCGGTCTGCAAGCGCTCGTCTGCAAACTCGGTAAAAACAGGCAGCTGACCGGCTTCACCCAACACCTGAATATCAACCTTACGCAAACGCACCGGCTCAGCCAAAGCAACCTCGATACGCAGCGTAGGTTTTTTACCCGGTACGGTAGTAACTTGATAGCTGTTTTGATAATAACCGAGCGCTTCACTGGCTTTATGCGCCATGCTTAACGCAGTGCGGCGATAACGCTGCAACGCGTCTTCATCATAGTCTTCTAGGCTGCCGATATAGGCCTGAATATTCTCTTTGATGGCTTTATTGGCGGGCGTTACCACAATATCAAGACGTGCTTGTGACCACGTGCATGGCAACCAGAGCAAAAGTAAGAGACTGACAAAAATACGTATTAACATGGGTGGATTTTACCTTGCCTCACACTGGGCTGCAGCGTTTTTTAAAGACTGAGCACGCAGAAACTCTCGACGCACCAAAGGATTTATCGCCCTGAGTCTGTATAATCACACACTTACGACACCCGCAGTACAGCCTCAGGTAATCCAGCACTATGAAAATCATTTGTTTTAATATCAACGGCCTTCGTGCGCGTCCACATCAGCTAAGCGCCATTATTGATAAACATCAGCCAGATATTATTGGCTTACAAGAAATCAAAGTCGCCGACGAACAATTCCCACTCGAAATGATTCATGAATTGGGCTACCACGTTGAACATCACGGACAAAAAGGTCACTACGGTGTTGCTCTGCTGTCTAAACAAGCGCCGTTAAAAGTACACAAGGGTTTTCCCAACGACAGCGAAGATGCGCAGCGCCGCTTTATTTGGGCTGAATATGCTGGACTCAATGGCGAACCCATTACTGTGATGAACGGCTATTTCCCACAGGGAGAAAACCGCAAGCATGAAACCAAATTCCCCGCTAAAACCAAATTTTACGCCGATTTACAACAACTGCTGGAACAGCAATTTAACAACCAGCAGCCTGTTATTTTAATGGGCGATTTTAATATCGCCCCAGAAGATGCCGACATCGGTATTGGCGAGCACAACGCCAAACGCTGGCTCAGCACCGGCAAGTGCTGTTTTTTACCCGAAGAGCGCGAATGGATGCAGCGCTTAATGAGCTGGGGTTTTATTGATAGCTTCCGCCACGTGGCTCCTGATACCAGCAACACCCTAAGCTGGTTTGATTACCGCAGCCGTGGTTTTGAAGACAACCCAAAACGCGGTTTGCGCATCGACTTAATCCTTGCCAGTCAAGGACTTGCCGACAACCTGCTGGATGCGGGAATTGATTACGAAATCCGCGGCATAGAGAAACCTTCGGATCATGCGCCCATTTGGTTAACCCTAGGCTAGAGTCTTTATGCCTGATTTTTTCCAGACGTTTTTTAACTGGAGCGCCAACCACCCTGTTTTGCTAGCTGTCAGTATCTTTGTCATCGCTTTTTTAGAGTGTTTGGCGCTGTTCGGTATTCTCTTTCCTGGTGTGGTTTTACTGGTTTCGATTACCGTCATTGCTGCTAACAGCGACTTACCCCTATGGCTGACCCTGCTTATGGCCAGCTCTGGCGCCTTTAGTGCCAACCTAGCCTCTTACACCCTCGGAGCCAAACTACAAAGCAAAACTGAAAAACTGGGCTTATTGCGCAAAAACCCTGCTTGGCTGGTGCATGCACAGCTCTATTTACAGAACTACGGTTCAGCCAGTATATTTTTTGCCCAGTTTGTTGGCTTGCTCAGACCTTTGCTGCCTATGGTTGCCGGTATGGTCAGCGTGCCACGCCAGCAGTTTAGTATTATTATCCTATTCGCATCGGTGGGCTGGTCAGCACTGTTTATTTTACCCGCTTGGTTTACCGGTACTGCCATGCACATACAGCCGCCAGAGGGTTTTTGGCTGCAAACTCTAATCCCACTGCTTGAATTTTTGAGTATTCTAATGATCAGCTATCACCTAACCCGTCGCCAACATCAGTGGCGCTATGCAGCGATAACCCTAACCGCCGGCTTACTGCTACTGACTCTAATTATCAGCCTGCCTTGGTTAAGTCAGTTCGATGCCTTTGTGCTGGATCTTGCGCAGCAGCTACGCGGCCCTGCACTCGACAAGCTGATGCTGATTAGCACACTGGTAGCGGATCGTTATATCCAGCTGGCTTTGTGTGCCTTGCTCTGCTTGTTCTTGTTAGCACAGCGCGCTTGGGCTGCTTTGTTTTTTACTGCCGGCAGTATTCTAGCGGGTTACGGTGCAACACTAGTATTAAAATACCTACTGCAACGCAGTCGCCCTGATATCTTGCTTGAGCCTTTATCTGGCGGCAGCTTTCCCAGCGGTCACAGCGCGCGCGGATTTTTATTTTTTCTGATCATCGCGATCTTGCTGAACCGTGGTTTGGCCGTTAATTGGCGTATTTTAACCATTACGATGGCTTGCGTTCTTGCAAGCTTGGTGGCGTTTTCCCGCTTTTATTTAGGCGCGCACTGGCCAACGGATACGATGGCAGGCGCTTTGATTGCTATTGCGGCTTGCGGCTTTTCCCTCACCGTACTGCAACTTAAATGCCCACCGACTCAGCTTGGCAAAGCGTTTTGGTATAAATACTTTGCCCTTAGTGGCGTTTTACTCGTCGCCGCTATTATCTGGCAACTTCCAGCGGCAATGATTAAATACCAACTCTAAAAAACCAAGCTGTGCACAAATCCTCAGCCCTTGCCACTTCTCGGCGAATGAGCACATTTTGTGCTAAAATTTGCAGCTTATTATTTATCACGATATAGATTTGCGACTATTTCCCAGTTTACTGCGACAAGAGGCCTACATGAGCGTATCCATTAAAACACCCCAAGACATCGAAAAAATGCGTATCGCTGGCCGCTTGGCCGCCGAAGTACTCGAGATGATTGAGGAGCACGTTCAGATAGGTGTCACCACTGATCAGCTCAATACTCTGTGCCATGACTATATTGTTAATGTGCAAAAGGCTATCCCTGCACCGCTTAACTACAACGGCTTTCCCAAGTCCATTTGCACCTCGATCAACCATGTTGTGTGTCATGGCATCCCCAATGACAAAGCACTTAAAGACGGCGACATTATCAATATTGATATCACCGTTATCAAAGACGGCTATTTTGGCGATACCAGTAAGATGTTTATGGTCGGTGCCGTGCCTGAGTGGGCGCAGCGCCTGTGTCAGGTAACACAAGAGTGCCTGTATAAAGGCATTGAGATAGTACGCCCCGGCACACGCTTGGGTGATATAGGCGCGGTGATTCAGCAACATGCCGAAAAAAATGGCTATTCTGTGGTGCGCGAATTTTGCGGACATGGCATTGGTACAGTTTTCCATGAAGAGCCACAAATTTTACACTACGGCAAAGCCGGCACCGGCATGGCGCTGGAAGAAGGCATGACGTTCACCATTGAGCCGATGATTAACCTTGGTCGAGCAGGTACTCGCGTGCTGGGCGATGGCTGGACTGCGATCACCAAAGACCGCAAACTGAGTGCCCAGTGGGAACACACTCTGGCGGTTACCGCAGACGGTTATGAGATTTTTACCCTGCGTAAGGAAGAAACCTTCCCCGCTGTTTTCCCATAGTAGTCGTTTATACCGCAAGCCTATGCCTTGCAAGAGGTAACAATGTCCGCTGATGAACTTGTGCTGTTTGATGCTGCCGATTTTAAACTGCGCCTGGCTCAGCATGACAACCATTTGGAAGTATTCCGCTCCACCCTTGAGCATGCACGTCTAACGCTGGATCAATGCTTTTTAGATGGACGCGATATCGAACAGCTGGTGCATGCGCGCGCCAAAGTTATTGACCAGATTATCAGTCATGCTTGGGTACATTATGGCTTAGAGAATCACAGTAACTGCCTCAGCCTTATTGCCGTCGGTGGCTACGGTCGTGCCGAGTTACACCCTCATTCAGATATCGATTTGCTGGTACTGATGGAGCACGAGCCTAATACCCCGCTGCAAGAACATATCGGTCAGTTCCTCACTTTTCTGTGGGATATTGGCTTAGAAGTTGGTCATAGCGTGCGCACGCTAGCTGAGTGCCTCACTGAAGCAGCCAATGATTTAAGCATCATTACCAACCTCATGGAAAGCCGCACCGTGATTGGCTCACACCAGCTGCATAAAACCCTAAGCGAGCAACTAGGTCCGCAGTATATGTGGCCCAGCGAAACATTTTTTTTAAGCAAGCGCGAAGAACAGCGCGCAAGACACGACAAATATAACGACACCGAATACAATCTTGAGCCCAATGTTAAAAGCTCTCCCGGCGGTCTGCGTGATATCCAAACTATTTTATGGATTGCACAGCGACGCTTTGGCATGCGCAGCTTAGCCAGCCTTGAAGCACCGGGTTTTTTGACCACCAACGAATATCAGCTGTTGGTCCGCTCTCAGGCGTTTTTATGGCGTGTACGTTACGCTTTGCATATGTTGGCTGGACGCGCCGAAGATCGTCTGCTACTGGAGTATCAACACAAAGTTGCCGAGCTATTTGGCTTTCATGGTGATGACGCCAAGCAAGCCATCGAACACTTTATGCAGCAGTACTACCGCACCGTAATGAGCGTGGCTGAACTGAGCGATTTTACTAATCAGTTCCTTGAAGAAAACATCTTACGCCCAACCAGTACCGCACTGCCGGTGCTGTTGAATGAGCGTTTTCGGGTGCGTGATGGCTTTCTTGAGCACGTTGATACGGACGTCTTTCGTAAAACCCCCTCGGCCATTTTGGAAGTCTTTGTTCTGCTGGCCAAGCACCCAGAAATCAAAGGGGCGCGCTCTGAAACCATTCGTTTACTACGCGACCACCGTCATTTGATTGATGACGAGTTTCGTCTAGACCCACGCAATACCGCGCTGTTTATCGAGTTATTCAGCTGCCAAGAAGGCGTGCATATGAATCTCAGACGGATGAGTAGATACGGGATTTTAGGCCGTTATCTACCGGAATTTGGCCGCATTATCGGACAAATGCAGCATGACCTTTATCATATTTATACCGTGGATGCGCACAGCCTTAATCTAATCAAGCATCTGCGCAAACTACGTCACGCGGATTTTGCAGAAAAGTTCTCCCTAGCCAGCGCCATCATGAGCCGCTTACCCAAAACAGAGCTCATTTACCTTGCTGGCCTCTACCATGATATTGGCAAAGGTCGCGGCGGCGATCATTCCGAGCTTGGCGCCCTGGATGCCGAGGCTTTTGCTGTACGTCATCAGCTACCCACGTGGGATAGACGCCTAATGGTTTGGCTAGTGCGCAACCATTTAATTATGTCTGAAACAGCGCAACGTAAAGATATTACCGACCCCGAAGTCATCTACAATTTTGCCAGGCAGGTGGGTGAGCAAATCCGTTTGGACTACCTGTACGTGCTCACAGTAGCTGATCTCAATGCCACCAATCCCAAACTCTGGAACTCTTGGCGCGCACAACTGTTGCGTCAACTGTATAGCGAAACCCGTCGCGCGCTCAGACGTGGACTGGAAAACCCATTAGAACGCGATGAGCAAATAGAAACCCGGCAAACCACCGCCTTAAGCCTATTAAGCGCAGAAAATATTTCCTTAGAGGCCGTTAATCAACTTTGGGCAACGCTGGATGATGATTATTTTTTACGCCATAGCGCTGGTGATATCGCTTGGCATAGCGCTGCATTAGTTCAGCATGGCAACAGCCACGAACCTTTAGTGTTAGTGCGCGAAACCAGTCAGCGTGGCTTTGATGGCGGCTCGCAGGTGTTCGTCTACGCCCCTAATCGCAGCGATCTATTTGCCGCAACCGCAGCCACCTTGGATCAGCTGAATTTGAGTATTCTCGAAGCACGCATTATGACCTCCAGCGCGCAAGTCGCCATTGAAAGTTACATTGTGTTAGAGGCCGATGGTGAGCGCATTGGCGATAATCCAGAGCGTATTCAAGCCATTCGCCAAGGGCTGAATAATGCGTTGCACAACCCGGATAAATTTCCTGAAATCATTCAGCGCCGTGTACCTAGGCGCTTAAAGCACTTTGCCTTTAGCCCACAAGTCAACATTAGTAATGATGCACAGCGTCCTTATACAGTCGTCGAGGTTGTCGCACCGGACCGACCCGGTTTGCTGGCACGTATTGCGCGGGTGTTTTTAGAATTTAACCTATCACTGGTGAGTGCCAAAATTATCACTCAGGGCGAGCGCATTGAAGACGTGTTTTTCTTAACCGACAATAACGGTCAACCTTTAACTGATCCTCAGTTGTGCGGCAGGCTAAAAGAAGCTCTGATAGCACAACTGGCCACCAGTATTAGCTAACCCAAAATTACTCATTAAATAAACAAGGACCAACGCATGGATAACCCACTCAATATTATGACCAGTATTATAGTACTCAGCATGATTGTGCTGATTGTTGGTTATACGTGGCGGGATAAAGCTTGGGGGCCGGTAGTTGTATTGCTGGGCATTCTAACCATGATGAGTTCGCTCAGCTACCGCATTGTTTTAGCCGTATCCATACACTAAGGAGAACAACAATGACTCAGTTAACTCTGTATGGCATCAAAGCTTGCGACACCATGAAGAAAGCCATGAATTGGCTGCAAGAGCACGAACATGTCTTTGAGTTTCATGATTACAAAAAACAAACCATTGACGCCGCCTCATTAGAACGCTGGTGCAACGAGCACGGCTGGGAAACTATTTTAAACCGCAAAGGTACTACCTTTCGCAAGCTCGACGAGGATCGCAAACAGGATTTAGACCAGAACAAAGCCATCGCCCTGATGCTGGAAAACAATTCCATGATCAAGCGCCCCGTGCTCGACTTGGGCGCGCGCACACTGGTGGGCTTTAAGCCTGACTACTATCAAGCCGAACTCGCAAAACGCTGAGCCAACCATGCAGCAACTGCACTCCCCTTGGCGTCACCTATTTCCCGGCATACAACAGCTAAACGATACCGGTCAGGTCTGGCTCGACAGTGCCGCCACCGCACAAAAGCCTCAAGCCATGCTGGACGCCTTGCTGCAGTATTATCAGCAGGGCGTTGCCAATGTGCATCGCGCCCAGCATCAACCCGGTGAACGCGCCACCTTAGCTTTTGAACAGGCACGTCAACTGGCCGCCCACTGGCTCAACGCGTCTAACAGTGACTGCATTATTTTCACTAAAGGCACCACCGAAGGCCTTAACTTGCTCAGCCATGCGCTGGCAGGACAATTCAACGCCGGTGATGAAATCCTGCTCAGCGGTTACGAACACCACGCCAACCTACTGCCATGGCAGCAACTCGCACAACGGCAACAACTGCAGCTAAAAATTTTACCGGTCGATAACAACGGTACGATCGAGATCGCCCACGCGGCCGACTACTTTAATTCGCGCACGCGCTTATTAGCCATCAGCCCGCTGTCCAACGTGCTGGGGCAACTACACAGCCTGCAACCCCTGCTCGCACAGGCGCGCGCCCAATCCATTATTACTGTAGTGGATGGCGCGCAATACGCAGTACATCGCCAGCCTGACGTGCAACAGCTAGATTGTGATTTTTTTGTTTGCTCCAGCCACAAACTCTACGGCCCCGATGGTGTTGGACTGCTCTATGCCCACCCTGAGCAGCACGCGCTCATGCAGCCCTGGCAATGGGGCGGGGAAATGATTGAACACTGCACCTATCAAAGCGCACAAGCCCGCGCCCTACCCTTAGGCTTTGAAGCCGGCACACCGGGTATCGCCAATGCCATAGCGTTTGCAGCCACACTCGAATGGTTGTTGAGCCTAGACAAGGCTGCAGTGCAAGCCCATGAACAAGCGCTCTTTACGCAATTAAAGCAGGGCTTAACCGAGCGCAACATGCAGATTGTTGGGCAGCCCGATACCGCACTTATTAGCTTTAACGCGCCAGAAGTCCACCCAGCGGATCTCGCGCATTTATTAAGCGAACAGGGTATTGCCGTGCGCGGCGGGCAACACTGCGCCATGCCTTTATTCCAGCAACTAGGCTTGCCCGGTGCTGTACGTGTCTCACTGGCGCTGTATAACGACAGCTCGGACCTTCAGGCTTTCTTTCAAGCTCTAGATAAAGCCTTGGAGATACTGACATGAGCCTATTAAGCCCTGCAGCACACAACACCTTGAGCGAATTCCAAGGCTGCCACAGCTGGGAAAACCGCGCCCGCCTGCTGCTTAAATACGGACAACAGCTCGCCTCTATCACCCACGAACAGCGCCAGCAAGACAACCTCATTCGTGGCTGTGAAAGCCCCGTCTGGTGCCTACTACAACAGCAAGACGGCACATTACAGATTCAACTGGACACCGATGCGCGCTTATTAAAAGGCTTGCTCGCTGTTTTGCTGGTGCGCATCCAAGGCATCACTGCCGCTGATCTGGCACAGGTGGATATCAACGACTGGTTCACGCAACTGGGCCTTAGCCGCCAACTCTCACCCTCGCGCAGCAACGGTCTTAACGCCGTTATCCAGCATATCCGCACGCAACTCGCTTAACCTGCCAAACGGATAGCACGTGCCAGTAAGCACACTATTGGCAAGCATATTCATATGCCTTTATAGTCTAGATAACCGATTTAATAGAACAAACCCCCATGTTAAAGTTCTCCGTCCCTATTGCCTGACTCGCAACAAAAGAGAACCCATCATGGTTGATACCCTAACCCACCTGAAACAACTCGAAGCCGAAAGCATCCACATCATCCGCGAAGTCGCGGCAGAGTTTGCTAATCCCGTCATGCTGTACTCCATCGGCAAAGACTCGGCAGTAATGCTACACCTAGCGCGTAAAGCCTTTTATCCGGGCAAGCTGCCTTTCCCAGTACTGCACGTGGATACCCGCTGGAAGTTTCAGGAGATGTACCGTTTTCGCGAGCAAATGGTGCAGGATTTCGACCTCAACCTGCTCACCCACACCAATCCCGACGGCATTGCCCAAGACATCAATCCCTTTGTCCACGGCAGCGCCGTGCACACCGACATTATGAAAACCGAAGGGCTAAAGCAAGCGCTGGATCGCCACGGCTTCGATGCCGCGTTTGGTGGCGCGCGCCGCGACGAAGAAAAATCCCGCGCTAAAGAACGCGTGTATTCCTTCCGTGATGGCAAACACCGCTGGGACCCAAAAAACCAGCGACCCGAATTGTGGAATATTTACAACGGCAAGATTAACCAAGGCGAATCGATTCGCGTCTTCCCACTTTCCAACTGGACCGAGCTGGATATCTGGCAATACATCTATTTAGAGAGCATCCCTATCGTACCGCTGTACTTCGCCGCCGAGCGCGAAGTTATCGAGCTCAACGGCACACTGGTATTAATTGATGACGAACGCATCTTGCAGCACCTCTCTGCCGAACAAAAAGCACGCATCCAAAAGAAAAGCGTGCGTTTTCGCACCCTGGGCTGTTACCCATTAACCGGTGCGGTGGAATCCACCGCCAGCACCTTGCCGGAAATCATCCAAGAAATGCTGCTCACCCGCACCTCCGAACGCCAAGGCCGCGTCATTGACCACGACGGTGCTGGCTCGATGGAAGAGAAAAAACGTCAGGGGTATTTTTAGTCCAGCTATACACAGTGAAGGCGCAGAGGCCGTAGTTCTGTAAAGACGCTGCCAGTACGTCCCTGTAAGCTCGCTGTCGCCATCCATGGCGACAAACGCTTTACACCACTACAGCCTCCGCACCAACCAGCTACGTACTAACTGAAGCCAACACAAGTATTGAACAAGGGGTTAGGCACAGAACTGCAAAGCTTGTAGCGCCAAGGATGGCGCTATAGAGCCTACAGGGATGTATTCACGGCGACTTTGCAGAGCTGGGCCTAACACCGACACACAACCAAACAACTGAAATAAAACAAAACAACCCAAACCCAACACAAACATGGAACAAGGGGTTAGGCACAGAACTGCAAAGCTTATAGCGCCAAGGATGGCGCTACAGAGCCTACAGGGATGTATTCACGGCGACTTTGCAGAGCTGGGCCTAACACCGACACCCACACCCACACACAACACTGACACAAACAACCAAACACCACAGAATAAAGAAAAGAGAACCCAGCCATGAGCCACCAATCCGAGTTAATCAGCCAAGATATTCTCAGCTATCTAGCCCAACACGAACGCAAAGAACTGCTACGTTTCCTCACCTGCGGCAACGTCGACGACGGCAAAAGCACCTTAATTGGTCGGCTATTACACGACTCAAAAATGATCTACGAAGATCACCTCGAAGCCATCACCCAAGACTCCAAACGCGTTGGCACCACCGGCGATGACATCGACCTCGCCCTACTAGTGGACGGCCTACAAGCCGAACGCGAACAAGGCATCACCATCGACGTCGCCTACCGCTACTTCAGCACCGCCAAACGCAAATTCATCATCGCCGACACCCCAGGCCACGAACAATACACCCGCAACATGGCCACTGGCGCCTCCACCTGCGATCTGGCCATTATTCTGGTCGACGCACGCAAAGGCATACAAAACCAAACCCGCCGCCACAGTTATATCGCCTCACTGCTAGGCATTCGCCACCTAGTCGTCGCCATCAACAAAATGGACTTAATCGACTACAACCAAGACACCTTCAACGCCATTCGTGAGGACTACCTCGCCTTTGCCGACAAGCTACAGCTCGATGCCGCACAACTGCACTTTGTCCCTCTATCCGCACTCAAAGGCGACAACGTGGTTAACCGCAGCGCACACACGCCTTGGTATAACGGCCAAACGCTAATGGAGCTGCTGGAAAGCGTTGATATTCACAGCGCCCCCAAACAATCAGCCATGCGCTTTCCGGTGCAATACGTGAACCGCCCCAACCTCAACTTTCGCGGTTTTGCTGGCACGCTGGCCTCCGGACAAATCCGCAAAGGCGACCCCATTAAAGTGCTGCCCGCCGGTACGCAAAGCAAAGTTAAATCCATAGTCACCTTCGATGGCGAGCTGGATCGCGCCATTGCCGGACAAGCCATTACCCTAACACTGGAAGATGAAATTGATATTTCCCGTGGTGATTTGATTATCCACCCCAGCAGCGCCCCAATGGTCAGCGACCGCTTTCAAGCAACGCTGGTTTGGCTCGGTGAAGAACCACTACAACCCGGCAAACGCTACGACATTAAACGCGCCACCACCTACGTGCCCGGCAACATTACCCAAATTGACCAGCGCATTGATGTCAATACATTGGAAAAAAGCCCTGCCAGCCAACTGCAGCTCAACGAAGTGGCGCAAGTCACCCTCAGCTTGGATGCACCACTGGCACTCGACAACTACCTCGATAACCGCACCACCGGTGCATTTATCGTGATTGACCGCCTCAGCAATATCACCGTCGGCGCAGGCATGATTCAAACCTCAAGCAGCGCAAACCAAACGGATACGCCACTGGGGCAAGGCCGTGTTAACCAGCGTGAACGCCAGCTGCGCTTTGGTCAGCAGCCGGTGACTGTGTTGTTTAGCGGCTTATCCGGCGCGGGCAAAAGCACGCTAGCCTATGCGCTGGAACGCAGACTCTTTGATACGGGTCGGGCCGTGTATGTGTTGGACGGACAAAACCTGCGTCATGATTTAAACAAAGGCCTGCCGCCGGATCGAGCTGGACGCGCGCAAAACTGGCGTCGGGCGGCACAGGTCGCGCGACAGTTTAACGAAGCCGGACTGATCAGCCTCTGTGCTTTTGTGGCCCCGGATAACGAAGGCCGCGAACAAGCCAAAGCCATTATCGGCAAAGAGCGGCTCATCACGGTGTACGTCCAAGCCTCACCGCAAGTATGTCGCGAACGCGATCCGCAAGGCTTGTATGCCGCGGGTGAAGACAACATCCCCGGCGAGTCCTTCCCTTACGATATCCCACAGGACGCTGACTTAATCCTCAACACCCAAGAGCTGAGTGTCGAAGACAGCGTGGAGCAGGTGCTACAACTGCTGCGCCAACGCGCCTTAATTTAACTTCAAAACCCATGCGCTCGTGCACCACGGCGAGCGCAGCCTCTTCATCCCTGCCGCTATCACCTCACTCCCACAGCAAACTCCCCCGCTCCTGCAAAAAACACTTTGCTGTCAGACAATTTCCTGCCTCGATACATTCACGGTATTTAGTGTTAAAGTTCGCTTATCATTAGCCGACTAATAGCTTCCTAAGCAACTAATTATTCAGGGACTACTCATTCATGTTTCGTAATATTTCCATTAGTAAAAGACTGTGGTTCATTTTGTTGATCGCCATTTTTATGTTGCTTGCCGTGGGTAGTTTGGCAATTACACAGAATTATCAATCCCTGTTTAACGGTAAAAAAGTTAAAACACAGCACTTGGTGGAAACTACCACGGGGATTTTCGAGCAGCTTTACGCGCAAGAACAGTCCGGGGAACTCACTCGCGAACAAGCACAGCAGCAAGCTATCACTTTTATTAAACAACTAAGATACGATGATAACGACTACTTCTTTATCCATGATCTTAGTCCAAAAATGATCATGCACCCAATGAACCCTGCATTGGATGATAAGGACCTATCCAACTTTAAAGACCCGAACGGTAAAATCGTATTTGTTGAGTTTGCCCGAATCGCCAAACAGCAAGGTCATGGATTTGTGGAATATTTATGGCCCAAGCCTGGCGCGCAAGAACCCGTAGATAAAATCAATTACGTTAAACTGTTTAAACCTTGGGGCTGGGTGCTAGGCACTGGGGTCTATCTAGACGATATCCAAGCCGAGTTTCATAGCTCTATTAAACAGGGTGCACTTGCTGGTTTTTTTATTATTGTCATTTTAGCACTGCTTGTTTCATCCATTATTCGCAGCATCACCCAGCCTCTCGACGAAGCAGTACAAGCACTGGAAAACATTGCTAGTGGTGACGGTGATTTAACCATTAAGCTGGCGGATCAAGGTACAGATGAGCTGGCCAATCTAAGTAAAAACTTCAACCTGTTCAATAACAAACTGCGAAAAATTATCGAACAGCTTTTAGCTAGTGCTAGCGCGCTAAGCAGATCGGCAGACGAGCTTGGAAAAACCGCACATAGCACTCTAAACTCCAGCCAAAGCCAGCTGGCAGAAACCGAGCAAATCGCTGCCGCCATTAATGAAGTCACTTACGCCGTGCAGGATGTTGCACAGCATGCCAATCAAGCAGCTCAGGCCGTCAACGATGCTAACCAACAAGCCAGTACCGGCCAACAAAGCATCCAACACAGCCTGCAACAAGCTGACAATTTAAGCCAAAGTATTCGCCAAGCTGTGAGCGTTATGCAAAGCCTAGCTGAGCAAAGTAATCAAATTGAAAGCGTGTTAGATGTTATTCGCTCCATTGCCGAGCAAACCAACTTACTGGCTTTAAATGCCGCTATCGAAGCCGCTCGAGCAGGTGAGCAAGGTCGCGGTTTTGCAGTGGTTGCTGATGAGGTGCGCTCTTTGGCTCAGCGCACCCAACAATCTACCGATGAAGTACACACCATGATTGAAAGCCTGCAAAGCAAATCACAGGCTGCCGTAGCGGCTATTCAGGGCAGCAACGAGTCCGCACAGCAAACAGTAGCACAAGCACAAATAGCCGGTGAAAACTTCTTAGCTATTACACAAGCCTTAGAGGTGCTAAATGACCTTAACACCTCCATTGCCAGTAGCACGCTACAACAATCGCACGCAGCAGAAGAAATTAACCAGAATGTTACCCGTGTTGCTGGGCTATCCCACGACACCACCGGCGCAGCTCAGAGCTCAACACAAGCCAGCGAGCAGTTAAAGTCGCTAGCGCATGAGCTCAGCCAGTTACTAACGCAGTTTAAAATTTAACCGGTTAGCTTTTCTTTTTCTGGCGCTGCAAAAACACTTCCACATAGCTGCAGCTTGGCAGCACTTCCAAGCCACGCTCCTGTGCATACTCGATAGCCGCCTTGGTTAAAACGGCGGCTATGCCACGCCCACGCAGCTCATTGGGTACAAAAGTGTGGTAATAATCCAGTTTATTATCACCCAGCGGACGGTAATCTAAGTGAGCACGAAAGCCATCCACATGCATTTCAAAGCACTGCTCTTGCTCATTATGCGTTACCTGTAACTCATCGCCCATAGCAAACCCCTCGTATAGCTGCTGCGTTCATCTTGCTGCTTTTTTATTAACATATCGAACAAAAAACCCTAGTTGTATGTTTAAGGAGCCTCTAAATAACGTTACCGAGGACGCTAACACAAGGCGCAACGACCAACGGGAGTAACAGCCAAAGGCTGACCCGAAGGGCGAGCGCTAGCGAGTCAAAACGTACGAAAAAGCGCAGTTTACACCGAGTAAATGAGCATTTTATTCGCTTCGCTCCCCCTTCGGGCCGTGCTAAAGCACGTTCAATCTAAAGATTGTGAGTACGTTTTTAACGCGGTGGTAGCTACGCAGGTAGCTACGCAGGTAGTTATTCAGAGGCTTCTTAATAAGACAGCATCATTTTATGTGAACTTATAGTATCAAAAAAAAAGCCACCCGTAATAGGTGGCTTAAAAAAAGAGAAGGTTTTACTAGAATGCAGCAGCAGGTTTCATATATGAAATGGGCGCCGCACTTGCATCATCAAAGGTTACTATTTCCCATGTATCGGGCTGCTCCAATAAAGCGCGTAGCAACTGATTATTCAACCCATGCCCTGATTTATAACCTCTAAACTCACCGATTAAACTCTTACCTAACAGGTATAGATCACCGATAGCATCCAGTATTTTGTGTTTGACGAATTCGTCTTCATAACGCAAGCCGTCTTCGTTCAGTACAGTATCCTCGTCTACTACAATGGCGTTATCTACGCTACCGCCGAGTGCTAAATTATTAGCACGCAGGTATTCGATATCACGCATAAAACCAAAGGTTCTGGCACGACTGACTTCTTTAACAAAAGAAGTACTGGAAAAATCTACAGTTGCAGTTTGCGTCCGCCCAGCAAAAACCGGGTGATTAAAGTCAATTTCAAAACTGACCTTAAACCCATCAAACGGCAAGAAGGTTGCTTTCTTTTCCCCATCAGTAACAGTCACTTCGCGCAGTATACGAATAAACTGTTTGGGCTCGTCCTGCTCTTCCAAACCTGCAGACTCAATCAAGAAAACAAAGGGTCCTGCGCTGCCATCCATAATAGGTACTTCGGGTGCAGATATTTCCACATAAGCATTATCAATACCCAAGCCAGCCATCGCTGAAAGCAGGTGCTCCACCGTATCCACTTTTACATCACCCTTTACTAGGGTAGTCGACATGGTAGTTTCGCCTACGTTTTCAGCTGCAGCCAGTATCTCGACTGCAGGATCTAAATCCATACGTCGAAATACTATGCCAGTATTCACTGGCGCAGGTTTCAGGGTCAGGTACACTTTTTCGCCTGAATGTAAGCCTATACCTGTGGCTCGGATGGTGTTTTTTAAGGTACGTTGTTTAATCATAAGTTAAATCACTGACGCTTTGATTGCGAATAGTTTTCAATTGGCGTGCATATTAACAGATGCAACAACAATAAAGAAATCAGTCTGCAACAAAAGCTTTCAGTTTAATCAGCCTGTTTACGTAAAAAAGCAGGAATATCTAAGTAATCCAATTCCTCTTGGCTATTAGCAAAACTAGACGGAGCCGATTTGGTTTGATTAGCGCGCAATGATGCGGGTCGATCATAGCGACGATAATCCTCTGGCTGCATAGCATCATCACCTACTGCCATAGCGGTCGGCATACTAGCAGCGATTGCTTGTGTGTTAATCGTATTGTCAATGACTTTTACAGGCTTCTCTGCACGATGGCCTATACCTGTCACCACTACTGTTACTTGTAGCTCGTCTTCCATATCAGGGTCAATGGCTGTACCAATTTTCACCATAGCGTCTTCAGAAGCAAAGGTTTCGATGATTTGTCCTACTTCGTAGAACTCACCCATACCTAAATCTGGACCAGAGGTAATATTAACCAAAATACCGCGCGCACCCTGCAGGTTTACATCTTCGAGCAGTGGGTTACGGATAGCTTCTTCCGTCGCTTCACGGGCACGGTTTGGACCGCTGGCACGACCTGTTCCCATAACCGCCATACCCATTTCACTCATGACTGTTCTAACGTCAGCAAAGTCGACGTTGATAGTACCAGGGCGTTTAATAATGTCCGAGATGCCGCGTACAGCACCTGTCAACACATCGTCAGCCTTGGCAAAAGCAGAGAGCAGACTTGCGTCTTTACCTAAAATGGTCAGTAGTTTTTCATTAGGAATAGTAATGAGCGAGTCAACATGCTCAGACAGCTTACTAATACCCTCATCTGCAACCGCTAGACGACGACGGCCCTCAAACGGGAAAGGCTTGGTGACAATAGCAACAGTCAAAATGCCCATTTCCTTTGCTACCTGAGCAATAATTGGCGCAGCACCTGTACCTGTGCCACCACCCATACCTGTAGCGATAAACACCATATCTGTGCCTTGCAGCACTTCGATAATGCGCTCACGGTCTTCTTCGGCCGCTTTACGACCAATCTCAGGATTAGTACCAGCACCTAAACCCTTGGTGACAGCAGTACCTAATTGCAAAATAGTGCGCGCCGCCACTCCCTTTAGGGCCTGGGCATCGGTATTCGCACAAATGAACTCTACCCCCTCAAGATTACTGTTAATCATATGGTTAACAGCGTTGCCGCCACCGCCGCCAACGCCAATTACCTTGATCACTGCACTCTGTGCTGTTTGGTCAACTAAATCAAACATAGCGTTCTCCTTCCTTCTCTCTTTATTTATAAGTATTCCGGCTTAACCGGTATTGCGTTAAAAATTATTTTGTATCCAGCGTTTAACACGTACTAACGCTGATGGTTTATCAACTACAGGTTCTTTAGCTGTGCGCTCTGACTCGCCCTGCACCTGTGCACGCATGCCATAAAGCAGCAAGCCAACAGCCGTTGAGTAAATCGGGTTACGCACCACATCTGTCATGCCTTTAATGCCCTGCGGCATGCCCAAACGGACCGGCATATGGAAAATCTCTTCTGCTAGCTCCACCGCCCCTTCCATTTTTGCTGTACCACCGGTGAGCACAATGCCTGCAGGGATTAAGTCTTCATAACCACTGCGTCTGAGCTCAGATAAAATCAAGTGGAACAACTCTTCATAGCGCGGCTCAACTACGTTCGCTAACGATTGGCGTGACAGCTCTCTTGGCGGACGATCGCCTACGCTGGGCACCTTGATGGTTTCGTCTGCGCGTGCAAGCTTAGCCAGCGCACAGGCATAACGTATTTTAATTTCTTCTGCGTACTGCGTTGGCGTGCGTAAAGCCATAGCGATATCACTGGTAACCTGATCGCCAGCGATTGGGATTACGGCTGTGTGGCGTATCGCACCTTCGGTAAAAATAGCGATATCAGTTGTTCCACTACCAATATCTACCAAGCACACCCCTAACTCTTGTTCATCTTCGGTCAGTACCGCATTGGCTGAGGCGAGCTGTTCTAAAATAGTGCCCTCAACTTCTAAGCCACAACGACTGACACATTTTTCAACGTTTTGTGCCGCATTAATTGCGCAGGTCACTACGTGCACACGTGCTTCAAGACGCACGCCTGACATACCTAAGGGCTCGCGAATACCTTCTTGTTTATCAATCACATAGTCTTGCGGCAAAGTATGCAGCACACGCTGATCTGCAGGAATGGCGACAGCTTGTGCTGCATCCAAGACCCGCGCTAAATCCATACGGCTCACTTCGCCAGAGTGAATCGCCACACTGCCATCCGAGTTCAAACTGCGGATATGGCTGCCTGCCAAGCCCACGTAAACCGAATGAATATGGCACTCTGTCATTTGTTGCGCTTCATTAATCGCCTGCTGAATGGACTGCACCGTCGATTCAATATTAACCACAACACCCTTTTTTAGGCCGCGTGACGGATGAGTACCCACGCCAATAATGCGTATGTCTTGATTGGGCATTACCTCTGCCACCAAGGCCACCACCTTGGATGTTCCGATATCTAAACCAACAATTAAGTTGGTGTTTTCTTCAAGCGACATTCGTAGTCTTCCTCTTTACTGCACTGCTGCATCATTAGCAGCGGCACGCCAAGTCACAGCCAAACCGTTGGCATAGCGCAAATCTATACGTGCTATTTGATTGATTTGCTCTTTAAGTTCTTTCTCATAAATGGTTACAAAGCGGCGCATTTTCTCCATCACTTGCTCACGCCCCAATAGCAACTCCAAGCCATCTTGGGTGGTAATAAACCAACTTCCGCGCTCACGCATTTCTAATTTATCGATTGAGTACCCCAAAGGACGCAACACATTACTGAGAAATCCATATTGCTCCATCACAGCCTCTTGACTGTTATTTGGTCCAGCCAAATACGGCAGTTTTTGATATCCCTGCATGCCCTGCTTACTAAATACATGCGCCTTAACCGTTAACAAATTCTCTTCGCCCCAGTGCGCCACAGGCTTTTGCTCAACCACATCGATAACGAGCTGATCAGGCCAAACCCGGCTGATGTTCGCCTTACTAATCCATGCCACTTGTCCTAACGCATCCTGTATGCCTGTTATATCCACGGCAAAAAATTTGGCATTGACAAAGGGTTCAACACGCTGCTCCAGCACACGCTGGTTAAATTCCGTCAAATTCCCCTTAACCACGATGCGCGCAATCGGCTGGTTGATATAAGGCTGCGCATAACGCCAGCCTTCCATCAAACCACCTAGAGCTATTACAGCTAAAAACACATAAAACACACGGCGCACAACCAACCAGTTTATTTGCGGCCAGTTACGCTGAGGCTTAGCTGAATTGGGCGCTGGCGCACGAGTAGCACCACGGCGCACAGGCTCAGCAGCTATACGCTGCCCCTGTTTGCTGGGTAATGCACTCATGCTATTCATGTGTTCGTCGCCTACTTTTTATCAACTAGGGTGGTAGCCAAAATAGCTACAACCAATTGCTGGAAATTCATACCCGCGGCTTGAGCGGCCATAGGTACCAAACTGTGATCGGTCATGCCCGGCACGGTATTTACTTCCAGCAGCCAAAATTTACCCTGAGCATCTTGCATCATGTCAGCGCGCCCCCAACCCGTAACGCCTAGTGCAACGCAGGCTTGGCGGGTTAATTCGCGTAACTCTTGCTCTTTCTCTTCGCTCAGGCCACAAGGAATTTGGTACTGAGTATCGTTAGCTAAATATTTAGCCTCGTAGTCATAAAAATCATGGCTAGTGCCTAAACGAATCGGCGGTAAAATTTCACCATCGAGCATGGCTACGGTAAATTCAGGTCCCGCAATCCACTGCTCTACCAATACATTACTGTCGTACTCTTGAGCGTTTTTCCATGCGGTTAACAGCTCAGCTAGGCTATGTACTTTTGCCATGCCGATACTAGAGCCTTCCTGACTGGGTTTAACCATCAGCGGAAAACCCAATGATTCAGCGGCTACATGGCAATCTTGTTCATCTTGCAAGCTGCTGTGTCTAGGTGTGGGTAAGCCCTGAGTGCACCAGACTTGTTTGGCGCGTAACTTATCCATCGCCAAAGCCGAAGCCAGCACACCACTGCCGGTATAAGGAATGCCTGCGTGTTCAAGCACACCTTGAATAACACCGTCCTCACCGCCGCGACCGTGCAATAAAATAAACGCACGATCAAAGGACTCTGTAGTGAGCAGCTTAAGAAAATCCTTACCTACATCAATACCTTGCGCATCCACACCCGCCTGCTGCAAAGCCGATAGCACGGCTGCACCCGACTTGAGTGAAACTTCACGCTCTGCACTGCGGCCACCATAGAGCACCGCCACACGGCCAAATTTTTTTACATCCAACGCTGTCATACCTGCTCACTCCCAGACTGCTGAAACAAGGGGTGTTTAATAAGTTGCGGCGCAATTGCACCAATATCACCCGCGCCTTGGCAGAGTAAAATATCTCCCGCACGTAGCAGCGGTTGTACTAACGGGGCGATCTCAGTGCCACGCTCCACATACAGAGGGTCCAAGCGTCCACGTTGACGAATGCTGTGGCACAACTGGCGGCTATCTGCCCCGGGAATAGGTTCTTCGCCTGCGGGGAATACCTCTAACAAGAGCAAGACATTGGTTTCTCCCAGCACCTGCACGAAATCCTCGTACAAATCACGTGTACGGGTATAGCGATGTGGTTGGTAAATCATCACCAAACGGCGCTCGGGCCAACCATCACGAATGGCTTTAACCACAGCAGCCACTTCGCGCGGATGGTGACCATAGTCATCGATCAACATCACTGAGCCATCGGTTACGGGCAAATCGCTATACACCTGAAAACGGCGACCCACTCCCTGAAACCCAGACAATCCCGTTAAAATGGCTTCATCGTCCAGGCCTTCGTCGGTTGCCACGGCAATCACCGCCAATGCATTAAGCACGTTATGGCGACCCGGCAAATTCAAGCACACAGGCATGGGCTCACGGCCCTTACGCAGCACGGTAAAGCAGGTCAGCATGGCTTGCTGCTGCACATCAATTGCGCGCACGTCAGCGTCCTCTGAAAAACCGTACGTCAGCATGGGTCTTTTCACCCGCGACACAATATCGCGCACTGCCGGGTCATCGACGCAAAGTACAGCCAAACCGTAAAAGGGCAGATTGTGTAAAAAATCGACAAAGGTTTGCTTGAGCTTATTAAAGTCACCGCCGTAGGTGCTCATATGGTCAACATCTATATTGGTGACCACAGACACCATGGGTTGCAAATGCAAGAAACTGGCATCACTTTCGTCGGCTTCAGCAATTAAATAACAGCCCTCACCTAACTGAGCATTAGCACCTGCTGCAGTCAGACGCCCGCCAATCACAAAGGTCGGGTCAAGGTTAGCTGCGGCAAATACAGAAGCTAACAAACTGGTGGTGGTGGTTTTGCCATGCGTGCCTGCAACAGCGATGCCGTGACGGTAGCGCATGATTTCTGCCAACATTTCAGCTCTAGGCACTACAGGAATACGGCGCTCTAATGCGCGCGCCACTTCTGGGTTTTCAGTATTGATCGCGCTGGAAACCACCAGTACATCAGCTTCGTCAACGTTTTCCGCTCGGTGCTCAAAGCTCAGTTGAATACCTAAACTTTGCAAGCGGTCGGTTACTGCACTGGCTTTGATATCAGAGCCTGACACCTCATAGCCTAGATTGCGGATCACCTCAGCAATACCGCACATACCTGTGCCGCCAATACCGACAAAGTGCACACGCTTAATACGGCGCATACGGCGTGTTTGCGCTGCTGTGGTCTGTAATGTCTCAACCATGAACCACCTCCAAACAGGCATCCACGACCTGCTGTGTTGCGTTAGGCTTGGCAACGTTGCGCGCCTGCTGCGCCATCTCTATGAGCTTATGGCTATGCATAAAAACCTCGGTTAGTTGTGCAGCCAAGTCTTGTGCTGTGGTTGTGCGCTGTGGCAACACAACGGCGGCTTGGTGCTGCGCTAAAAATTCTGCGTTTTTCGTTTGGTGGTCATCTATGGCGTGCGGTAATGGCAGCAAGAAAGCAGCTCGCCCTACCACAGCTAGTTCGCTTACCGTCAAAGCGCCAGCACGACACACCACCAAATCAGCCCAGGCATAGGCTTGAGCTACATCATCAATAAAGGGCGCTACCTTGGCGTCCAGAGCCGCTGACTGATAGCGTTCTTGGGTGCGCTGAGCATGCCCCTCACCCGCTTGATGCCATATCTCTGGGCGAATTTCCTCAGGTAGTAAAGCAACAGCTTGCGGTACTAATTGATTCAGCGCTTCAGCGCCCAAACTGCCGCCTAGCACTAATAACCGGGCAGGTTGGCTGATGGCGGTTTTGTCACTGGCTGCCTGTAGTACTGCACTGCGCACTGGATTGCCCGTAGTTAAGACGTTTTTCTGTACGGGGAAGGTGTCTGGAAACGCTTGGCAGATACGCGCCGCCCATTTGGCTAGGCTGCGATTGGCAGTACCGGCAACCGCATTCTGTTCATGAATAATCAGCGGCACGCCACAAAGGCGCGCAGCCAATCCACCTGGGCCCGTGACATAGCCACCCATGCCCAATACACAAACCGGCTTAAGTTGTTTAATCAGTCGGTAGGACTGCCATAAAGCGCGTAATAACTGAAAAGGCGCTTTAATTAATTTAATCAATCCTTTACCACGCAAACCTGTTGCAGACACATTATGCAAAACGAAGCCCGCCTCAGGGACAACGCGACACTCAATACCGCGACCAGCACCGAGCCACTGCACCTGATAACCACGCGCCACAAACTCTTGCGCACAGGCCAGTGCGGGGAAGACATGTCCACCTGTTCCAGCGGCCATAATCAGAATATTAGCGCTCATATCTCACTCCTTTGGCTAAAGAAGTCAGCTCACGCACTGACATAACGGCTCCACCCTGCTGGCGGATAAGGCTTTGTCTTACTTCCCATTCAATACGTAATAAAATTGCTAATTCCACACAGCACACCACCAGCGAGCTGCCGCCATAGCTTACAAATGGCAAGGTCAAACCTTTGGTAGGCAATAAACCCAGATTGACACCAATATTAATAAAACTCTGCGCGGCCCAAATCAACGCAATGCCATAGGCGCTATAAGCGGCAAAATAATGTTTAACGCTTTCTGCCCGATGCCCAATTTGCAAGGCACGCAAGCAGATAAAAACAAACACCGCTAACGTTAATAATGAGCCAAAGATACCCAGTTCTTCAGCCATTACAGCAAAGACAAAATCCGTGTGCGCTTCCGGCAAGTAAAACTGTTTCTGGATGCTGTTACCCAACCCAGTGCCAAACCATTCACCACGGCCAAAGGCAATTAATGCCTGGGTCAACTGGTAGCCTGTGCCAAACTGATCTTGCCAAGGATCAGCAATACTCGTAATGCGCGCTAAACGATAATTTTCAGCCGTTACATACCAAATACCTAGACCGCCTAAAATAACCAACAACGGTATAGCTACTCTTAAACTGACATCGGCCATAAAAATCATCAGCACGATGCTGGCAACCATCACGGTCGTTGCGCCAAAGTCAGGCTCTTTATAAATCAACACTCCAAACAACAGCAAAAACATCAATGGCTTAACAAAGCCAAGTAGCTTTTCTTGTAATTCTTTTTTATGGCGCACTAAATAACCAGCAATGAAAAACACTATAAACAGCTTGGCCAGCTCTGAAGACTGCAGCTTGAAGAAACCTAGATTCAGCCAGCGCTTGGAGCCATTTACTTCATGACCAATGCCGGGGACGAAGACCAAAACCAGCAACAAGACGCCCAGTAACAGTAACGGCCAGCTCATTTTTAACCAAAGTTTTATCGGCACCAACAAAACCACTGCGCCCGCTACCAATCCTATAACCACATAGGATAAGTGGCGAGAAAAGTAGTAATACAAATCCTCATGATGCGCCATTGCTACTGCTGAGGATGCGGAGGCATTCATCACCAACCCTAAACCCAACAAAAACAAGCAGCTTGTTAATAGCCAGTAATCAAGATCCACACGTTTACGTTGGTTCCGCCACGGCGATGCTGGTATTAATTGCAGTAGTTTGCTCAGCAATTCTTTCATGCTAATGCCTCCACTGCCTGTACGAACATGTCACCGCGCTGTTCGAAATTTTTAAACATGTCCCAGCTGGCACAGGCGGGCGCAAGCAAAACGCTATCACCGACTTGCGCCACTTTAGCCGCTTGCGCTACTGCCTGTTCAATGCTGCTAACAGGCTCGATTTGCACGCCTGTAGCACTCAATGCGTGTGCAATCCGTTGCGCATCTTGCCCCAGCACAATGACGCCACGGCAATGCGCAGCAACCGCTACTGCCAACTCACTAAAATCCGCACCCTTGCCATCACCGCCGGCAATCAAGACTAGCTTGTGTTCTGGCTGAGCTAACCCTTCGATGGCAGCTAAGGTTGCGCCAATGTTGGTGGCTTTAGAGTCGTTGTACCACTGCACGCCCTGCTTTTGCGCCACCCACTGACAACGGTGCGCCAAGCCTGGGAAGGTGCGCAGTGCTTGCAGCATGGCTGCCATCGGCAAGCCAGCCGCCTGACCCAGTGCCAGTGCCGCCAATGCATTGCTGTAATTATGTGTGCCACGTATTTTTAACTCGGATACTGCCAGTAACTGCGTATCACCCTGAGCCAAATACAGCTCATTGTTTAAACGGCGCAAACCGAACTGCCCTGGCGCTGGCTCAGCCAAACCAAAGCTCAGCGTCGACTCGGGCAACTGTAACGGCTGCGCGGCTGTATCATCACGATTAATCACTGCCGTTTTTGCCTGCGCATACACCTGCAACTTAACCTCGGTGTAATGAGTTAAATCACGGTAGCGATCCAGATGATCCGCGCTGATGTTCAAACATACCGCCACATCAGCCTGTAGATGGCTAATAGTTTCTAACTGAAAACTGGACAGCTCCAACACATACAGCTCAACTTCATCGCTGAGCAAATCCAGTATCGGCGTGCCAATATTGCCACCCACCGCAACTTGCATACCGGCTGCCTGCGCCATTTCACCCACTAGGGTTGTTACCGTACTTTTAGCGTTCGAGCCAGTAATGGCAATCACTGGTGCTTGCGCGTGCTGTAAGAACAAATCCACATCACCGGATAACTGAGCGCCTTGCGCCAGTGCGACCTGAAGTTCAGGCTGGGCCAAAGCTAAACCCGGGCTGACGTAGAGTGTTTGTGCTTGCGCCAATAAGGGCGTCGCCAGTGAGCCGCAGTGCAGCTCAACCTGTGGGAACTCAGTTTGCAACACAGCCAACTCTGGCGGCTGTGCGCGGGTATCTACAGCAGCCACAGGCAAGCCCTGGCGCGTTAAAAAACGCACCAGAGAGAGTCCTGTTTTTCCAAGGCCGACGACGACCTGTAGCTGCTTATTCATTTTTATGTCTTACCTCAGTTTCAAGGTGGCTAAACCAATCAACACCAGCACCACGGTGACAATCCAAAACCGTACAATCACACGCGGCTCGGGCCAGCCCTGTAACTCAAAATGGTGATGAATAGGCGCCATGCGAAACACGCGTTTACCGCGCAACTTAAACGAAGCCACTTGGATCACCACCGACAGGGTTTCCACGACAAACACGCCGCCCATAATGAACAGCACGATTTCCTGACGCACCATCACCGCTACTAAACCCAAAGCCGCGCCTAGCGCCAACGCACCCACATCACCCATAAATACCTGCGCGGGATAGGTGTTAAACCATAAGAAGCCCAAACCTGCACCCACTAAAGCACCGCAAAAAACAATCAGTTCACCCACGCCCGGGATATAGGGAATAAACAAATAATTAGCAAAGGTGACGTGACCAGACAAATAAGCAAAGACGCCCAACGCACCGCCCACTAACACCGTGGGCAAAATTGCCAACCCATCTAAACCATCAGTTAGGTTGACCGCATTACTGGAGCCGACAATCACAAAGTAGGTCAGCACGACAAAACCAATACCCAGTTGCAGACTGACGCCCTTTAAAAACGGGAAAATCAATGCTGTTTCTGCAGGTAACTCAGCCATGCTGTACAGCGTGATAGCCGCACCCAAACCAAACACTGACTGCCAAAAATATTTCCACCGCCCGGGCAAGCCACGCGAATCTTTCTCAATCACCTTGCGGTAATCATCTACCCAACCAACCGCGCCAAACAGCAAGGTGGTAACCAAGACAATCCACACATAGCGGTTACTCAAATCACCCCATAGCAAGGTACTGATGGCAATACAGGCCAAAATCAGTGCACCGCCCATAGTGGGTGTACCCGACTTGGACAAATGACTCTGCGGACCATCGGTACGCACCGACTGGCCAATTTGCAAACTGCGCAGCGTGCGAATCATCCAAGGCCCCAGCCACAGCGACATCACCAGTGCGGTTAAAATGCCCAGAATCCCGCGCAAAGTCAGGTACTGGAACACCGCAAAGCCTTTATGGTATTGCTGTAAATATTCAGCAATGAGTAACAACATCAGTACCCACCTTCTTTTGTATTTATTAGTGCAGCAACCACGTTTTCCATGGCAGCACTGCGAGAGCCCTTAACTAAATAGCTAGCCAAAGCCGGCGTTTTAGCAGATAGGAAAGCCAACAACTCCTGCTGGCTGGAAAAATGTTTTGCTTCGCCTTTAAAAGCGTTCACAGCTTGTTGAATATGCTGACCTACACCATAAAGCGCATCCGCTTTACCCTGGGCATACACACCTAGCTGTCGATGCTCTTGCTCAGCCCACTCGCCCAACTCACCCATATCACCTAACAACAAAATGCGCTCACCCGGCATTTCTGCCAGCACATCCATTGCCGCGCGCATGGACGCAGGGTTGGCGTTATAACTATCATCAATGACATAGCTGTCATCACTCAGCACATGCACCATGCAACGACCAGCTACCGGCTGCATCTGCGCCAAACCTTGGGCAATCGTTGGTAAATCACAACCCAGAGTAATTGCCGCGGCACCAGCGGCCAAAGCGTTACTGACGTTATGTTCACCGGGCACAGTTAACTGCACTGACACTTCACCAGTAGGCGCACAGAGCACAAAGCTATAACAACCACTGACATGCTGGGTTAAGTCTTTGGCGTACACATCTGCCTGACTGTCTTCTTTAGCAAAGCTCAGCACACGACCCGCACTACTGCGCGCGGCCCACTGCGTAAAGGCGGCATCATCTTTGTTTAAAATGGCTGTTGCACTGGCATCCAAACCGTCTAGGATTTCACCTTTAGCCTTAATAATTTGCTCAGGCCCGCCGAACTCACCGGCATGCGCCATGCCAGCGTTATTGATGAGCACTACCTGTGGCTGAGCCAATGCGCGGGTATAAGCAATCTCGCCCAAGCGTGATGCACCCAGCTCAATCACTGCCCACTGATGTTGCGGTGCTAATTCCAGCAAGGTCATAGGTACGCCTAAGTCATTGTTTAAATTACCGCGCGTCGCTAATACAGCCGCTTCACCCACAGCGACACGACCGATACTGGCGAGCATTTCTTTAACTGTGGTTTTACCGCTGGATCCTGTCAGCGCAAGCAACTTGCCCTTAAAGGCTTGGCGATTAAGTGCGCCAAGCTGCCCCAAAGCCAAGCGCGTATCGGCGACTATTAGCTGGGGTAAATCACTGTCTTCTTGCCAGGTGTCAACCACTGCCGCAACAGCACCGGCCTGTTCAGCAGCAGCTAAGTATTCATGACCATCAAAATTCTCACCTTGCAAAGCGACAAATAAATCGCCGGCTTGCAGGGTGCGCGTATCGGTGTGCACGCGTTGAACCTGCACATCTGCGCCCAACAAGTCCGCCGCCAAAGGGGCTTGTAATTCGGTCAGTGACCACGGCTTAAACATCGGTCACCTCCTTGGCTTGTAACGCGTGCTGCGCCTGTTCTAGATCGGAGAAGTGCGTGCGCACGCCGTTAATTTCTTGATAGTCCTCATGGCCTTTGCCGGCAAGCACCACCACATCGCCCGGTTGAGCTTCGCTAATCGCATAGGCAATGGCCTGTGCACGCTCAGCTATTTCGCTGACTGCAATTTCGGCAGTTAACCCAGCTAAAATCTCTTGACGTATTAGCGCAGCTTCTTCGCTGCGCGGATTATCATCCGTCACCACCAGCACATCGGCGTGAGTCTGCGCCACCTGCGCCATTAAGGGTCGCTTGCCTTTATCACGATCACCGCCACAACCAAACACCACCCACAAGCGTCCGCCTTGCGCCACGTGCGGACGAATGGCGGTTAACACTTGCTGTAATGCATCAGGGGTATGCGCATAATCCACGACAACCAGCGGCTGACCTTCATGGGCTAGCGCCTGCATACGGCCGGCTGGGGCGCGCAGCTTTGGAATCACAGATAAAATCTCACCCATGGCATAACCCATGGAGGACAGCGTAGCCACCACCGCCAATAAATTGCTGAGGTTAAAACGGCCCAGCAATGAACTGCGTAACCAAGCCTCACCCTGAGTGGTCACCACATAGGCTTGAATGCCATCCACGCCAAACGTAAATTGGCTGCAATGCACATGCGCGTCAGTGCGCTCAATACTGTAAGTTTTCAGTCCCTGCTTGGCATATTGCTGCGCCAGCTCTGCACCAAACGCATCATCTATATTAAGTACGCGGGCGCGTAAATTAGGCCAGGCAAATAACTGTGCTTTCGCTTGTGCATAGGCTTGCATACTGCCGTGATAGTCAAGGTGGTCGCGGGTTAAATTGGTCAGTACCGCAATATCCATATCCACAGCCGCTAAACGTTGTTGCTGCAAACCATGGGACGACACTTCCATAGCCACCGCATCAGCACCGGCAAGCTGGATATCAGCCAAAGCAGCTTGCAGTTGAATAGGATCAGGCGTGGTGTGTACACCTACTTTTAATGCGCCTAAAAAACCATTACCCAGCGTACCAATCACCGCACACTTTTCACCCAAAGCATCTAAAGCCTGCGCCAGTAAGTGACTGACAGTGGTTTTACCATTGGTGCCCGTCACTCCAATCATGCTCAAAGCACGGCTAGGCTCACCATAAAAACGGCCAGCAATAGCCGACAACTGACCTTGCAGACCCTGCATTGGCAACAATAACGCTGCACTGTCTTGCATATCCGGTGCGCCTTCAGCCTCATAGGCCACAGCTGCTGCACCACGGGCGATAGCATCGGTGATATACAAGCGTCCATCAGCCTGCGCTCCCGGCACGGCCAAAAACAAATCTCCGGGCTTGACCTGCCTGCTATCTAAGGTCAATTCACGAATAAGCACACTGCTCGATGCTTGTGGTAGCAACTGGTTTAATGGCATTGGCATTAGCTGCGCCCTCCGCGAACACTCTGGCCTTGCTTAACTACTTGCTGCGCAAGGTTATCCGGCCGCACATTAAGCAAACGTAAAGAACCCGCCATCACACGGCTAAATACAGGAGCTGCAACAACGCCACCATAAAACCCGCCTTCACGTGGTTCATCAATCACTACAGCTACCGCAATGCGTGGCTCACTCACTGGACCGACACCGGCAAATAAAGAACGGTAACTATCCTTGGTGTAACCACCACTGGCTGCTTGTTTTTTGGCAGTACCGCTTTTTCCTGCCACATGGTAGCCAGGTACACGTGCGCGCACGCCACCGCCGCCTTCGTCTTCCACTACGGAGCGCAACATTTCCATCACTGTGTGACTAATGTCAGGCTCGATAATGGGAATCGAAGGACCTTGTTTTTCTTGCTGTAAAAATGTCAGCTGGCTGCTTTGACCGTTATTACCCAAGATGGCATAAGCATGCGCTAGCTGCACGGCGGTAATAGAAAAACCATAGCCATAGGACATGGCTGCAATTTCTGCCGAGCCCCAACGTCTGTAAGCAGGGAAGTAACCTAGGCTTTCGCCCGGAAAACCCAGCCCCGTATCCGTGCTGAAGCCCACCTGCTGCATCATGGTATAAATAGGCTCAGCGCCTATATCCAAAGCAATTTTACTGACCCCCACGTTGCTGGATTTTTTCAGCACGTTCGTCAGATCCAGCACACCGCCTCGCGATACATCACGAATTGTGTAGCGACCTACTTTCATCACTCCATTACCCACATCCACAGTGGACTGCGGCTGCCAGCGACCCGTACCTAATGCGGCTGCAATAGTGAAGGGTTTTACTGTTGAACCCGGCTCAAACACATCCACCAGCGCACGGTTACGAATAGCTTCCGCGCTGTAGGTACTGCGGTTATTAGGGTTGTAGGTTGGGTGATTAACTAAGGCTAATATTTCACCGGTTTTAACGTCTAAGATCACCAGCGAGCCAGCCTTAGCTTTAAACTCCTGCAGTGCATTGCGCAGCTCTCGATGAGCCAAATATTGCAAACGCAAGTCAATGGATAACGCCAAGGACTGACCCGGCTTAGCATTTTGTAAGACCTGTACATCGCGAATCACATCACCGCGTAAATTTTTCAATACCTGACGCTTACCTGGCACTCCTGCCAACCACTCGTTATAGGCTAGCTCTAATCCTTCACGGCCTTGCTCATCAATATCGGTGATGCCAACCAAATGAGCCGTTACTTCACCAGCTGGGTAGTAACGACGAAAATCTTCACGCACCTTAACGCCCGGAATACCCAAATCTTGCGCTGCCTGCCCACGCTCAGGTGTCATGGAGCGCTCTAAGTACATAAACTCACGCTGGGCATTTTTCTCAATCCGCTCGGCAAGGTTCTTTTCACTTTCGCCCAGCACTTTAGCCAGCTCAGACCAGCGCGGTTTTTGATTAATCAGCACCTTGGGGTTGGCCCACAGAGTAACTACCGGCGTACTCACGGCTAAGGGTTCACCGTTGCGATCTGTAATGGTGCCGCGATGAGCGGAGATCGGTATGTTGCGCACACTGCGCGCATCACCCTGTTCAGATAAAAACTCGTGCTGATAAATGTGTAAGTGAACAATACGCGCAGAGGCAATGCTCGCTAAAAGAAACAAGCCCAGCAAAATAAAGTGATACCGTTTGAACGCAAATCCTCTAAGCAGCTTCATGGTGTCACCACCCGTACTGCTGCAGGTTCAGGAATCAGCATACCCAAGTGTTCAACGGCCAAGCTTTCAATGCGGTTGTGTGCAGTCCAAGTACTGTGCTCCAGCACCAAACGGCCCCAATCGGCCTGCAATTTGTCGCGCTTACTCATTTCCACAAACAAAGAGTTGAGCATCTGCCGACTTTCATTAGCAGCGTAGGCCACCAGCACCGCGGTTGATACCACTGCAATAAACAGCACCAGCACGCCAATAGCGGCCAATGATGTGTGACGGTATAAAGGCATTTTCATCGCAATTTCTCCGCTACACGCATTACCGCACTACGTGATCGTGGATTGGCGCGCACTTCAGCGTCACTTGCATAGCTTGGTTTGCCCAGTAATCGCAGCTGCGGATCAAACTTTTCTGGCATAACCGGCAAATGTCTTGGCAAGTTATCTGGCTCACCTTTAACAAGGCGTCGCATAAAATTTTTAACAATACGGTCTTCCAGCGAATGGAAACTAATGACAACTAAGCGCCCGCCTACTGCCAAACTATCCACGGCTGCTTGCAACCCCTGCTCCAAATCACCTAGCTCGTTATTGACCTGAATGCGCAACGCCTGAAAGGTGCGCGTTGCTGGATGCTTGCCTTTTTCCCAAGCAGGATTGGCCACGCTAAGCACTTCGGCTAAATCTGCGGTGTGAGTAAAGGGTTTTTCTGCACGACGCTTAACTACCGCGCCAGCCATGCGCTTAGCAAAACGCTCTTCGCCATACTCTTTAAATGCACGGGTAATTTCTTCTACGCTAGCCGCCGCAATCCACTGTGCAGCACTTAAGCCTCGGCTCGGATCCATGCGCATATCCAAAGGGCCATCCTGGCTAAAACTAAAACCACGTTCAGCGTCATCAAGTTGCGGCGAAGAAACTCCTAAGTCTAACAAGATGCCATCAACCCGACCTTTTAACCCGCGCTCAGCCAGTTCTTCACTCATCTGCGCAAAACTGCGCTGCACAATGGCAAAGCGTGCATCCTGCTGCGTTAACTCAGTACCTGAAGCGATAGCCTGCGGATCTTTATCAAATCCTAATAAACAGCCTCCAGTTGCGAGCTGCTGTAAGATAAGTTTGCTATGCCCACCACGGCCAAAAGTGCCGTCCACATAGCAGCCATCCGGCTGCACATTCAGTGCGCCGACAGCTTCATTTAGCAGGACGGTGGTATGGCTATATGCACTATTCATGACTACAAAACCAAGTTCATTAAGTCATCAGGCAAGTAATCTGGCTCTCGGATAGCTGCCAAATCGCTCTCTAGCAACTCATTCCATGTATCTTCATCCCAAAGCTGAAATTTATGCAGCAGACCCACTAGGATCACCCGCTTATCCAGCTTGGCGTGTTCGCGTAGTCGCGTCGGTATTAACAAACGACCGTTACCGTCCAACTCCAAGTCCACCGCGCTACCTATCAGCAAGCGGTTTAATCGGCGTGTTTCAGGACGCAACGACGGCATACGACTCAACTCTTGTTCAATTCTTTCCCACTCGTTCAAAGGGTAGATACACAGGCAAGGATCAGCGAGATCAATGGTAATCACCAATTGACCTTCACTACGCTCATCAAGCTCATCACGATACCGACTCGGCATCGCGAGGCGCCCTTTGGCGTCCAAATTGACCGCGCTAGTTCCTCGAAACACTGTTTTACCCTTAGGCTGTAGTGACAAACTTGGAGAAAAACCCACTTTTTCCCACTTTGCGCCACTTCCGCACACTATAAGAATCAAACGGGTAGAGCGTCAAGTTAAAACGGGTGAAAAACCCTTAACTGACGGTAACTTAGCGATTTTTATTCGAGGCTTGCTGAATGCGAACTAGCACTCATTTTGCTAAGCTGTTGCAGTTCAACACACTAGCATCGCAAGTTAATGTGAATTATGAAGAGAGGGTGTTTTTAACGTATAAGTCAGGGCGACTCATGTTAAGAAAAGATAAAAGCAGAGTCAGTCGATAAGCCGGGTTCTGTCGTGAACAGTCATTCCTCTAGGACAGCCGTCACCGACTGCCTCAAGCAACCTACCCGAATCCAGCACGGGCCACGCCGATGGATTCCTATTTGGTCTTGCTCCCAGCGGGGTTTACCTAGCCACGGACTGTTACCAGCCGTGCGGTGCGCTCTTACCGCACCTTTTCACCCTTACCGGCACTTGCGTGCTTAGGCGGTATTTTCTGTGGCACTTTCCGTAGACTCGCGTCTCCCAGGCGTTACCTGGCGCTTTGCCCTATGGAGCCCGGACTTTCCTCCCTTCCTTTATCAAAGATAAAGAAACAGCGACTGTTTGACTGACTCTGCTGCGCAAGGGTACGATTCCTTTGCTTTTTGCGCAACCTTTATCCATAACAAGCACCTATAATTATAAATACGCATAAATCCTTCAAAAACAAACCACGCTACATCCTCAGCAAAGTTTTATTGCCCCTGATTTTCACCTGCACAGTAGCTGGTTTTAATAATGTTTTTTGCGCTCGGAGACCCTAACCCATGAATGCACTACTCAACAGCCTAGTTAGTCTGCTGAATATGGAAACCATCGAAGAAAACCTGTTTCGCGGCGTCAGCCAAGATCTGGGTTTTCGCCAGCTCTTTGGTGGCCAAGTTTTAGGCCAAGCCCTATCCGCGGCCAGCCAAACTGTCGACTCAGCACGACAAGCCAATTCACTGCATGGCTACTTCTTACGCGCTGGCGATCCGAACAAGCCAGTGGTTTATCAAGTAGAGCGGGTGCGCGATGGCGCTACTTTTAGCACAAGACGCGTAATGGGTATTCAAAATGGTCAGCCTATTTTCGCTTGTAGCGCATCTTTTCATATCCATGAAGAAGGTTTCCGTCACCAGACCTGCATGCCGGATGTGCCACCACCTGAAGAGCTCACTCCAGAGCAAGATCTTGCGCCTCTTTTAGCACAGTCACTTAATGAAGAGAAAAAAATTAAAATGCTGCGCGACAAACCTATCGAAACGCGCGCTGTTCAGGTTCTTGATCCGCTGCACCCAGAAAAAAGCGACCCCATCAAACAAATATGGTTTAAAGCCAACGGTACGCTTCCTACAGATCCCGCACTGCATAAATATTTATTGGCGTATGCGTCTGACTTTGGTTTACTGACTACATCTTTGCTGCCCCACGGCGCATCCATTTGGCAGCCACAGATGCAGGTGGCCAGTCTTGATCACGCCATTTGGTTTCACGAAGAAGTGCGCCTCGATGACTGGTTACTCTACTCAACTGACAGCCCTTGGGCTGGAGGCTCTAGAGGTTTTTCCAGAGGCAGTATTTTCACCCGCGATGGCAAACTGGTAGCCTCAGTAGCACAGGAAGGCTTGGTACGGGTGCGTAACGACTGGCTCAGCAAAAGCTGTGCGGAGTAACCAATGAGAAACTTTCTACAGCAATGCCAACACTGGGTGTTCGATATGGACGGCACTCTAACTCTTGCAGTGCATGATTTTGAACACATCCGCCAGCAGTTAGACATACCACCGACTGCCGATATCTTAGAACACCTAGCCAGCTTGCCCACAACTGAAGCACAGGCCAAGCATGCATGGCTACTAGAACACGAGTATGAGCTGGCTGCTAACTCGCAGCCAGCACCCGGCGCGCTTGAGCTGGTAGCACAGCTGTCCCAAGAAAACCGTCAGCTGGCTATTTTAACTCGCAATGCCCACAGCCTAGTTGAAGTGACGCTGGAGGCCATTGGCTTAAAGCCATTCTTCCAGCCACATAACATTTACGGACGCGAACAAGCACAGCCCAAACCCAGCCCTGATGGTATGCTGAAAATCGCACAAAGCTGGCAGGTCTGTCCCAGCAAGCTTATTATGGTGGGCGACTTCCATTTCGACTTAACCAGCGCCAAGCATGCCGGCGCGCGCAGTGTCTTAGTTAACACCACACATAACCTTTGGCCACAACTAGCTGATCTATACGTGCCTGACTGCTTCGCTCTACTACAAAAAATCAAGCACCCCTAGCTTCGGGAACCACTTATGAAGAACCTGCTCTTATACCCTACAGCGCTTCTCTTCAGTTTGTTGGCAACACTGCTCTACGCACAAGAGCCAGAGGTGCTTATTATTGGTCACGATGATTTCCCACCCATTGCTTACATTGATGAGCTAGGGCAAAGCCAAGGAACACTATTGATCTATGCCCAGCAGGTATTTTCCGAGCTAGGTTATACAGTTAAGTTTCGTCCACTGCCTTCTGCGCGCCTATACCGCGAGATTGCTACTGGCCAAGTGCACATTTGGATGGGCGCAAAAGGAAAGTCCGAATTAAAAGATCATGTGCTCGAAAGCACGCACGCTATTAGCCAAATTAATCTTGCCCTTTATTATCATCCTGATCTCTCACCCCCGGTTTTACCAGCTGCTCTGCAGGACCAAAAAATCATTGCCATCAGGGGTTTTAGTTATTGGGAAAATGTGAACGCTTGGCTCAATGATGAGGCTCTCAACACGCAGCTGATTCCAGCTTCCTCACATGCCTCAGCAATTGCCATGCTACTGAAAAGGCGCAGCAATTTTTTACTTAGCTACCAAGAACCCATGCAGTTCACCAAAAACAAACTTGGCATAGACAAACTGAGCATCCCATCTGTAATACTTAAGCAAATCCCCATCAGCTTTATTGTGTCCAAACACCACCCCAATGCGGCAAATATTGTGCAAGCCATTGACGGCTATCTAGACAAAGCAACAGCTGAGCCACCAAATACAGAAAAGGAGCCCTAAGGCTCCTTTGATCTGTGTTCGTCGGTTAACAACTCTACGCTGCCTGTCTACAACTGCTCGGTAAGCTGTTGCGCGCCAATTAAGTGATTGGGTAAACCGCTTAATGTTTAGAACCCTCGGTAAAGGCTTCTCCTCTGGCTGACTGTGCTCTGAACATGGAATTAGTATAGGCTAACAACACGAGTTAATTATTGCTTATTGCGCAAATACTCCATCTCTTATAGCAAATAATTGCGCAAATATAATATTTATCGCAATATATTCTCACCGTCACATTACTTCATGGCATTTATTATGGAAAAGCTAGACAGATACGACATTCGCATCCTTGCTGCGTTACAAAACGACTCCAGCATCTCCAATCAAGAGTTGGCCGACCTTATTGGCTTATCCCCCTCCCCTTGCTCCAGACGAGTGAAACAGTTGGAAGACAGCGGTTATATTCAACGCCAAGTCGCTATTCTGGATCGCAAAAAACTAGGTCTCACCCTAACAGCCTATGTGCTGATAGGTATGGATCGTCATACGCCTGAACGCTTTGCCAACTTTCAAAAAAATATTAATAAATGTCCCGAAGTACTCGAATGTAGCCTAATTACGGGCATGGAAGCTGATTACCAACTCAAGGTAATAGTGCCCGACATGGACCACTACCAGAAATTCTTGCTGGAAAAACTTACGCGCATCGAAGGCGTTACCAGTGTACGTTCCAGCTTTGTGCTAGATCACATACAATCCACCACCCAACTGCCACTGGAACACTTGAAAGGTTTTTAAAAGGGCTATTTAAGTGAAGATTTTCGCAGAACACATGCAGCTTTAATCTTATTGCGCAGATCGGCAAGTTGGTTTATTTCTTAACAAGGGTTTTGCAGTTCTGTCGATGCAGACTGACTCTTCAAAACCCCTTTGTTTTTTCCGACATAAGAGTGAGTAATTCTAATGGAAACCGAGGTATTTGAAGAGCTCATGGTGACGTTTTTAGTCTCTGGGTTGATTTTATTTATGGGATTTATTGTTTGGGATTTGGCAAAAAAATCTAAAGCCGGTCGTTTTGGCACCGCGGTATTATTTTTCGCCCTCGGCTTAGGCGTGCTCGGCTTTATTATTAAAACCGTACTGATGGCCGTGCTGGATCTGTAAAGCCTAGCGACTCACAGATTCATACCGCCACTGCCCCAAGGCTAAATCAGCCAATGACCATTGCCCAATTCGCACTCTAACCAAACGCAGGGTAGGCAAACCTACCGCTGCCGTCATTCGCCTAACCTGACGGTTTTTGCCTTCACAAATAGTTAGCTCCAACCAGCGCGTTGGAATACTCTGACGAAAACGTACCGGCGGATTGCGCGGCCATAAATCAGGCTCTTCTATTAAGCGTACCTGTGCGGGCAGAGTTAAACCGTCTTTTAATTCAACACCTGCCGCCAACTGCGCTAGCTGTTCAGGCTGCGGCACACCCTCTACTTGCACCCAATAGGTTTTACTGAGTTTGTATTTGGGCTCGGCAATGCGCGCTTGCAATGCACCGTCATTGGTCAGCAACAGTAATCCTTCACTGTCACGATCCAGTCGTCCTGCTGGGTACACGTTAGCCACATCAATAAAATCCTTGAGCGTGGCGCGTCCTTGCTCATCCGTAAATTGCGTCAACACACCATAGGGTTTATTGAACGCTATCAACACCGTAGGCTTTTTTTGCTCGAGAACTCGTCTTGCTTTACCTGCCGCCACAACGGGGGTTTTACGCTGTTTTATCTTCACACCGATTCCCAAGCAGTTAGCTCAGCAGCAAAACGTTCAACCCAAGGCTCGGAGTCCTGCGCTTGGGTTACAGTTTCACTGGCATCCAAGCGTAACATCTCCTGCAGTTCAACCAAGCCTAAAAGCCCACACAGCTCATGCAATTGCTCACCTGCAGCACAAAAGGTTTCACCATAACTGGAATCACCCAAAGCAATAATACCTGCAGGACGACCTGCCCAGCTCGGCAAGCGATCTTCTAGTTGAACCGTTAAAAGCTGCAATGCCGGCGGCATCTCGCCCATACCTGTGGTTGAACTGATAAACAATAAAGCCTGTGGATCCGCTGCTACCAACTCATCTAACTGCCACTGCTGCTTATACTCAACCTGCACGCCGGCCTTAAGCAGCAACTCTACTGCGTGATAGGCCACCTCTTCTGCCGTTCCAAAAGCCGTTCCTGAAATAACTGCTAATTGCACTGTTTTACCCTCACTTTACTGACCTGCAGTCCGACACCATGGCCTGTTCCTGTACTGCATTGTACGGATACGGCTTAATGCGGATTAAAAACATAACGAGTTTCATTTAGTCTACCAGTTATGGCAGACTGCTTAACTTAATAAAGGCTTTGGGTATTATGCAAGAAACCGCTTCCATTCTCATCACTGGTGCCGGACAGCGCATTGGTTTTCATTGCGTCAAGCGTTTAGTCACTGACGGTTACCCTGTGATTATTAGCTATCGCCGCGAGCACGAACAGCTAGAGCAACTCACTCAACTGGGCGTAACTTGCATCCAAGCCGACTTTTCTTGCGAACGCAGCATCCTTACGTTTATTGAGCAGGTTAAAAATCACACCAGCAGTCTGCGCGCCATTATTCATAACGCCTCTGCTTGGCAAGCCGATAACGAACAGCCGGAACAACAACCACTGAGCCTGCTCTTTCATGTACATATGCTAGCTCCCTACATGATTAATCTTGGTTGCGAAGAGCTCTTACGACAAAGCCCAATAGCTGATATTGTGCACATTAGTGATGATGTAACCCGCAGAGGCAGCCGCAAACGTATCGCCTACAGCGCTACTAAAGCTGGCATGGACAACATGACCCTATCCTTTGCCGCACGCTTTGCGCCACACATCAAAGTAAATACCATCGCTCCGGCGTTGATCATGCAGCACCCAGATGACGATGAGCAGTATTTACAACAAGCAAAAAACAAGTCCGTCATGCAAACAATTCCCGGCCCTGACGTGGTCTACCAAAGCCTAAAATTTCTACTTGACTGCCCCTACACTACCGGCACCACCCTAACCCTTAATGGCGGTCGCCACCTGCTATAACAAGGAGACACCCTGTGTGTAACGATCTTGCAAAACACTACCAACAAATCTTGCTCGGCCTAGGGGAAGATCCAGAGCGTGAAGGTTTACGCGACACTCCTATGCGCGCCGCTAAGGCCATGCAATACCTGTGTAACGGCTATGAAAAAAGCCTCGACGAAATCGTCAACAATGCACTGTTTGAATCCAGCAGCGAAGAAATGGTCATCGTGCGCGATATCGAGCTGTATTCTCTATGCGAACACCACTTACTACCTTTTATCGGTAAGGCTCATGTTGCCTATATACCGACCGGTAAAGTTCTTGGCCTGTCTAAGATTGCTCGCATCGTGGACATGTATGCTCGCCGCTTGCAAATCCAAGAAAACCTCACTCGCCAAGTTGCCGAAGCGGTGCAATCCGTAACTGGCGCTGCAGGTGTGGGCGTGGTTATCGAAGCCAAACACATGTGCATGATGATGCGCGGTGTAGAAAAACAAAACTCCGTCATGACCACCTCCGCCATGCTCGGCAGCTTTCGCCGCTCAGGCAACACCCGACAAGAGTTTTTACAGCTTATTCGGAGTCACTGAACATGTTTGATTTAAAGCCGGGTCTGGCTAAAATTCGCATCAAAGATCTGCGCTTGCGTACCTATATTGGTATTAATGATGATGAAATCCGTAACAAACAGGATGTGCTCATTAATATCACCCTAGTGTACCGCGCTAAAGATGCGGTAATCAGCAACAACATAGAAGACGCGCTAAATTACCGCAGCATTTGCAAAGCGGTAATTGCGCTGGTTGAAAGCAAGAGCTTTGCACTTCTGGAACGCCTCACCCAAGAAGTGCTCGACTGCGTGATGAGTTTTGAGCGAGTTGAGTTTGCTGAAGTCGAGATCGACAAACCCCACGCGCTGCGTTTTTCTGAGTCCGTTTCCATTACCTTAACCGCACAGCGTCATGCATAAAATACTGGCTGATTTTAAACTACGCCTACAGCTACCCACGCATTTGTTTACCGACAGCTTGGCGTTTATTGAGCAGCATTATCATTATCAGCCGCAGGCTTTTCGCAACGGCGGTATTACCAATCCCGCGGGCGAAAATCAGGGTTCCTGTAAAATACTGGGGCTAGCTCTTCTGGAAGGCTTAAGCACAGAAGAAGCCCTGCTAGCTTTTGGTGAGCATTACCGCCATGTACTAGCCAGTCCAGTCGGACAAGATCATCAGAATATCCGCCAATTGTTATTAACAGGGCTCAGCGCCGTTGCCTTTGAACAACTGCCGTTAAGTAGACGCTAAGTTATCCAGCCCCCACTGATAAAGCAGGTTTTTGCGTACACCCGTAATTTGCGCAGTTATGGCTGCGGCTTTTTTTAATGGCAATTCAGTGCACAGCAGCTTAAGAGTGTTTTGTGCATCGACGCTGATTTCATCGGCTGCTGCTTTTGTATCAACACCTTTCACCAACAACACGCACTCGCCACGCTGCTGGTTAGTATCCGCGCCAATCCACTGCGCCAAGTCAGCCAAACTTGCTCCTTTAATGGTTTCAAAGGTTTTGGTTAGCTCGCGTGCTAACACCGCTTGACGCTCACCACCAAACACTTCGGCCATTGCTCTAACTGAGTCCAGCACACGATGCGGCGCTTCGTAGAAAATCATAGTGCGATTTTCTTGCGCCAAGCCGTGCAAGTATTTTTGCCGTGCACCTTCTTTAGCAGGTAAAAACCCTTCAAACGCAAAACGATCGCAAGGCAGCCCAGCAGCAGATAAAGCAGTGATCGCAGCACTCACGCCCGGCACAGGAACCACTTTAATACCAGCCGCATGCGCTTGAGCCACTAAGTGATAGCCGGGATCGGATATCAGCGGTGTGCCCGCGTCACTGATTAAAGCCACATTAGCGCCCTGCTCGATTCGCTTAATAAGATTAACGCTTTCTGCGCGCTCATTATGATCATGGCAGGCAACCAAAGGCGTGCTAATCGAGAAGTGCTGCAGCAAGCGACTTGAATGGCGCGTATCCTCTGCTGCTATCAGCTGCACCTCAGCCAAAACACGCAATGCTCGCGCAGTAATATCTTCAAGGTTACCAATGGGCGTAGCGACCACATAGAGACAACCTGCGGCGTTAGTAAGGGCTTTTGCTTGCATTTGCTTTTCCAATATTGGGTTTAGGGCGAGATTATAACTTGAATGTGTACTAAGCATCGCAGCTTGGCATTTGCTTAGGTACAATGTGCACCTTTCATACCTCTTGCTTGCTGTGGATTATAGCTATGATCAATCGTGCACCTTTACCTCTTATTTTAATCTGCACTGTCTTGTTAGCAGCCTGTGCCGGAACACCTGACAATCATGTTGGCACATTGCCAAGCTCAAAGCATGACGACGTTGATAAAACGCTTATGCTAGCCGAAAAGAAAAGCGGCTCCGAAGCCGTAAATCTTTATCTCTCGGCGGTCGACCTCGCATGGCAGCAGGGCGACACACTAAAGGCGAGAACTCTGTTAGATGCAATCAATCTAAACGAAGCTTCTCCCGCACAGTTAATTTTTGCCCACACCTTAGCTGCTGAATTAGCCATTGCCCGCAAACAACCTGAGCTGGCATTACAGATTTTAAACAAGCCTGAATTTCAGCGACTAAGCGAATTACCGCTCAAGCAACAAGCACGTAGCCAACTTGCACGCGCTCAAGCCTTAGAGGATACAGGCCGCCCTTTAGCAGCGGCACGCGAACGTATTTTTACCGCCTCATACCTAACTGGCCAGCAAGCCGATACCAACCATGAACACATCTGGCAGTTAATTAGCCAATTACCGAGCACCCACTATCAAATACAAAACGAACCTGACCTTGACGGCTGGATACAATTAGCCAAAGTCACTAAAAGCACTGGCTCACTAGAACAAAAACAACAAGAAATCCAGCATTGGATTGAAACTCATGCCAAGCACCCTGCAGCTATTCAACTACCACAGGCATTGTTAGCGCTGCAGCAACTCACAGTGCAGCCAGTAAAACGTATTGCAATACTGTTACCCACAACAGATGCCAATCAAAACGTCGTCAACGCTATTCGCAATGGATTTCTAAGCGCTTATTATCATGCTCAGGAATCTGGCAAAACAGTTCCTGAGTTATTCTTTTATAACAGCAGCGAACAGAATTCGTTAGGCCAGCTATACAACGATCTACAAAGCAAAAACATTGACCTACTAATCGGCCCTTGGGAAAAAGACACCGTAAAACGATTAGCAGCACAGCAGCGCCTACCTGTAACAACGCTAGCGTTAAACTACACAGAAACCTCTGAGCAAAGTCCACCCAATGAGTTATTTCAGTTTGGACTGGCAGCTGAAGATGAGGCACGCATGGTCGCTGATCGCGCCTGGGCTGACGGCAAGCGTAATGCCATTATTTTAGTTCAATCGGGCGAGTGGGGCCGACGTGTACAGAATGCGTTTAATCAGCGCTGGTTAGCTCTGGGCGGACAAGTAGCAGGCTCGCAAGCCATCGGACAGCCCGTTGAACTGGCACAGCAAATTGGTACTCTATTGAAGCTGCGCGACAGCGAGGCACGCAGTAAAAGACTGCAGAACTTACTGGGCACCAAATTATTCTCCAACCCAAGCCGTCGCCGCGATGTTGACTTTATCTTCCTAGCTGCCGGCCCCTTACAGGCTCGACAAATTCAACCCACGTTAAGATTTCAGTATGCGGGCGATCTGCCCATTTACGCCACGTCTTCTCTTAACCCAAGCTCACAAGACAGTGGCATTCAACAAGATCTTGAAGGTATTTTCCTAACCGAAATCCCTTGGCTGTTTAATACTGATGACGCTCTACGCCAGCAAATCATTTCTCGCTGGCCAGAAGCCGATGCATTCATGGGCCGTTTTTATGCCATGGGAGCGGACGCCTATCAGCTTGCCTTGCAATTACAACAGCTCAAAGCATTGCCCAATAATAAAACTGAAGGCTTTACCGGCTCACTGCAACTTAATCAGCAACAGCAAATCGAAAGAACCTTATATTGGGCGAAAATAAAACAAGGACAAGCAGTTCCCGTTTTGGAAGATGAATAGCACGACACTCGTTGGCAAACACGCCGAGCACTACGCAGCGCGTTTTCTCATTGACCAAGGTCTCAAGCTCGTTGAACGCAACTGGCGTTGCCGTTACGGCGAGATTGATCTGATCATGCTGGATCGTGCTACCCTAGTATTCGTTGAAGTTCGCTATAGAAAAAACACCACTTTTGCTGAGCCGCTTGAAACTGTTAATCAGGCCAAACAACAAAAAATTATCACCACAGCGCATTGTTTTTTACAAGAAAACAACCAGTGGCAAGAACATAATTGTCGTTTTGATGTGGTGGCAGCCAAGAGCAGCAACCAAACATACAGTTTCGATTGGGTGCAACATGCTTTTGAAGCCCTATAGCTTGATACAGATAACGATCGCAATTCATTATTTTTAGAAGAAGTAATCAACATGCAAAACCGTATCCAACAAATGTTTAAAGCCAGCATTGAAACCAAGCAGAAAGCCTTAGACGTTTTGCCTGAGCCCATTGAGCAGGCTAGCATTCTTATGGTCAACTCGTTACTCAATGAAGGCAAAATACTTGCCTGCGGTAACGGTGGTTCAGCTGGCGATTCACAGCACTTTTCTTCCGAGCTACTAAACAGGTTCGAACGCGAACGCCCTAGCTTGCCTGCGATTGCACTAACCACTGACAGCTCGACCATTACCTCAATTGCTAATGACTATAGCTATGAAGAAATATTCTCTAAGCAAATTCGCGCACTGGGTCGTGATGGCGATGTCCTGCTGGCAATTTCTACCAGCGGTAACTCAGCTAACGTAATCCAAGCCATTCACGCAGCACACGACCGCAATATGCGCGTAGTCGCTCTTACCGGCCGTGACGGTGGCAACATAGCGCCCATATTATTGCCTGATGACGTTGAAATACGCGTTCCATCAAACGTCACTGCACGCGTGCAAGAAGTCCACTTGCTGGCCATACACTGCCTATGTGATCTGATTGATAACCAACTTTTCGGGTGTGAAGAATGATGCGCAAATTTTTTATTTTAGTCGCCAGCCTTGCTGTCCTCAGCGCATGTAGTGGCCGCAGTTTGGGTAATAAAATTGATGACCAGTTTATTGCGCCTGCTGTAACCACTGCAATTAAAGAAGCGCATGTGGACTTAAACCGCCCCACTTCTATTATTTCATTAACTAGCTACAACGGTATTGTGTTGCTGGTTGGTCAAACGCCCACTGCTGAACTTAAGCAGCGCGCAATGACTGCCGCACAGCAGATTGAAGGCGTAAAAAAGGTGCATAACGAAATAACTGTAGAGGAACCGGTGACCGGCTTAATCCGCAGTAACGATGCCTTACTAACTTCAAAAGTGAAAGCACGCCTAGTTGGTGATGCCAACGTACCCGCATCCAAGGTAAAAGTTATCACTGAGAATGGTGTGGTCTACCTGCTAGGCATTGTTGACCGCAACCAAGCTAAATACATTACCGAAGCCGTTCGTCATGTCGGCGGCGTACAAAAAATAGTTCGACTGTTTGAATATGTAAACTAATCGCGTTCCGTTCAACAAAAAAAGCCTTTTCGCTTAACGCAAAAAGGCTTTTTTATTCCTTACAGATCAATATCTCAGAGATAATCAACCCGCATCAATTCGTCTACTTAACGATTCGTAGACTGGGTTTACCGCCACCAGGTGTTGTAGGTGGCTCAGGAGGCTCATCGGTAACTGTATTAGCTTCATCAGCATCTGCTTTGTCTTCAGCATCAACAGAACTAATATCGCCTAACTCAGCCTCAAAAAACATACCTTGGCCATTTTCCTGCGCATAAATAGCTAGCACTGCATAAATAGGAATATAGATTTGGCGTGCTACACCAGCAAAACGCGCTTCAAAACAGATAGCATCATTATCAATATTTAAATTACGCACGGCACTAGGCGAAAAATTAAGCACCAACTGGCCATTCTCACCGTAGCCTTCAGGCACCTGTACGTCCGGCAAGTTGCTAGCTACTAGCACATAAGGCGTGCAGTCATTATCAACTATCCATTCATACAGTGCGCGTATCAGATAAGGTTTGCTTGATTTCATAGTTATGCTTAGGCACGCATAAGACGTTCTGCTTCTGAAAGACTGGCTTGAAAAGCATCACGAGCAAAGTTGCGCTCCATATAATCCAATAAAGGTTGAGCTGCTTTTGGTAGCTCAATACCTAGAATAGGCAAACGCCATAATAATGGTAATAAACTGCAGTCAACCAGTGTCAGCTCATCGCTCATAAAGTATTCTTTATTAGCAAAAACTGGAGCAACACCAATCAAACTCTCGCGCAGCTCTTTACGCGCTTTGTTGCGCGCTGGTTCTTTAGCTTTAGCATCCAGAATAGTGTCTGCTTGCACACACCAGTCACGCTGTACGCGTTCAGCCAGCATGCGCGTATTTGCGCGTGCTACCGGATATACAGGCAACAAAGGCGGATGTGGGTAACGTTCATCCAGATACTCCATAATTACACGGGTATCATACAGAGCCAGATCACGATCAACTAAGGTCGGTACAGAAGCATAAGGATTTACCTCAGCTAAATACTCAGGACTCTCGCCGCTGAGGACATCAAATATATCTGCAGCAACTCCTTTTTCAGCTAAAACCAAGCGAATCCGATGCGAATATTGACATACAGGATCAGAATAGCAGCCTAATTTGTTTGGGGCAGCCATTACTTCCCTCCTTATAGCTAAGTGAAACAAACAACAGAAGCTTACGTTCGTTTGAGACGCAAAATGCACGCGACCACAGGACCGCGTGCATTTCACTCATTCATAGCGAATTATTACTTAATATCTTTCCAGTACTCACGCTTCAACAAGTAAGCGAATACAAAGAAAATCACTAAGAAAATCAGAACGTAAGTACCAATTCGCTGACTTTTTAGCTTCACTGGGTTAGCTGAATACTCTAAGAAAGTAACAAGGTTCTTAATAGTCTCATCAAACTCAGCAGCTGACATAGAACCAGTACCTGGTTCAATAGTTAGCGTAGTACAAGCTTCATCAGCACAAATTTGATTACCCTGCAACGAAACTAACACGTTAGGCATACCCACATCTTTGAATACTTTGTTGTTAGCACCAAAGGGGCGGGCTTTATCCTGGTAGAAGGTGCGCATATAGTTATACAACCAATCAGCACCACGCACACGGGCAATCATTGTTAAATCAGGTGGTGCAGCACCGAACCATTGTTTAGCTTGAGCATCAGTCATAGCAGACTTCATGTGGTCACCGATTTTTGCATCAGTGAACACAATGTTCTCCATCATTTGCTCATTGCTAATTCCTAAGTCATTAGCTACACGCTCATAGCGCTGGAACTTTGCACCATGACAACCCATGCAGTAGTTAGCAAAGGTTTTTAGACCATCTTGCATAGCCGCATTATCAGTTAAATCGATGTTAACTTTATCCAGCGGGTATGCTCCATTCGCTGCAAATCCAAATATTGGCAGTGCAGCGAAAATCAATGCAACAATTTTCTTTTTCATTAGCCTGTCACCCTTTCTGGAACCGGTTTGGTTTTTTCCATTCTGGTGTAGAAAGGCATCAGAATGAAATACGCGAAATAAAGAATGGTACAGATACGTGCTAACAAAGTACGCTCAGGCGTTGGTGCTAACACACCCAGCACTCCCAAAATAACGAAGGAGATACAGAACACCCACAACCAAACTTTACTCATCAAACCTTTATAGCGCATGGATTTAACCGGACTGCGGTCTAACCACGGCAGGACGAACAGCACTGCAATAGCACCACCCATGGCGATAACGCCCATCAGCTTGTCTGGCACCGCACGCAAGATCGCATAGAACGGAGTGAAATACCAAACAGGTGCAATATGAGCAGGTGTTTTCAGCGAGTTTGCCTGCTCAAAGTTAGGACGCTCTAAGAAGTAGCCGCCCATTTCAGGCATAAAGAACACTACAAAACAGAACACAAACAAGAACACCACCACACCAACGATATCTTTCACTGTGTAGTAAGGATGAAAGGGAATGCCGTCTAAAGGAATGCCGTTTTCATCTTTAAGTTTCTTGATATCAACGCCGTCTGGGTTGTTAGATCCCACTTCGTGCAGTGCTAAAATATGCAACACAACCAAAGCCAATAAAACGATGGGAACAGCTACAACGTGCAGGGCAAAGAAGCGGTTCAGGGTAATGCCTGAGATCAGGTAGTCACCACGAATCCACTCAGTCAAATCAGCACCAATGACTGGAATAGCACCAAACAGCGAGATAATTACTTGGGCGCCCCAGTAGGACATCTGACCCCAAGGCAGCAAGTAACCCATAAAGGCTTCTGCCATTAACGCTAAGTAAATCAGCATGCCGAAGATCCATACCAGCTCACGCGGCTTCTGGTACGAACCATAAAGCAGACCACGGAACATGTGCAGGTAAACTACGACAAAGAATGCTGAAGCACCCGTTGAGTGCAAGTAGCGCAAAATCCAGCCGTACTCTACATCACGCATGATGTATTCAACGGAGGCAAAAGCGCCTTCTGCGGATGGTTCATAGCTCATAGTTAACCAAACGCCAGTAAGAAGCTGGTTGACCAATACGAGCAGTGCTAAGGAACCAAAGAAATAATAGAAGTTAAAGTTCTTCGGTGCATAATATTTGGACAGATGGTCTTCCCACATTTTAGTTGCAGGAAAGCGAGCGTCGATCCACTCCATGAATTTACTCATCATTAGACTGTCTCCTCATCTACGCCAACAATGACAATGTCATCTGTCTCATAGTTATACGGAGGCACTGGCAAATTCAATGGTGCTGGCTGGGATTTATATACTCGGCCTGCCAAGTCATAGCGAGAACCGTGACAAGCACAGAAATAACCGCCAATCCAGTCTGGACCCAAATCAGCAGGGGCAACCTCTGGACGGAACGTAGGCGCACATCCAAGGTGAGTACAGAGTCCAATAACAATCAATATCTCTGGACGAATTGAACGGTGTTTAGGGTCTACATAACTAGGCTGGTCAGACTCTTTGGAATCTGGGTCTGCCAAGGTTGGCTCGAGTGTTTCCAATCCAGCCATAATTTCAGGAGTGCGATGAACAACAAAAACAGGCTGACCACGCCACTCAGCAACAACCTGCTGTCCTGGCTCAACCTTACTGATGTTTACTCGCACTGGTGCGCCCGCGGCCTTAGCCTTCGCACTGGGGGCCCAAGACCCCAGAAACGGGATAGCAGCGCCTGCCGTTCCTACTGCACCCACAACACTTGTGGCTGCCACTAGAAAGCGACGTCGGCCTACATTCACGCCGTCATTGCTCATTAAGTCGTCTCCCATCAGCTTATTCGGCTTTTTTACAAAGCCTTTTATTAAGAAAAAAACTAACTGCTTTTTTCAATCCATAGAATGGTAAAGAAAAGCCGTGCAATTGACAAGATTATTGACTAGCAGAAAAACTCAGAAGTTTGATCTTGGCTAACTATACCTGCTGAAAACCTAATTTATCAGCAGGCTTAGCGTTGTCTTTGCTAGCTCCATGCAACCATGACAATTTGTCGCACGCTCTTTTGCGGACACAAAAAACGCCCAATTCCAGACAGAATATGGGCGTTCTCTGTATGCACAAATAATTAACGCTTGGAGTACTGTGGACGCTTACGCGCTTTACGTAAACCAACTTTCTTACGCTCAACTTCACGTGCATCACGAGTAACAAATCCAGCTTTACGCAATTCACCACGTAAAGTCTCGTCGTACTCCATCAGCGCGCGAGTAATACCATGACGAATAGCACCAGCCTGACCTGTAATACCACCACCTGTCACAGTAACGTACACATCGAATTTCTCTGCGGATTCAGTGAGCTCTAACGGTTGACGTACCATCATGCGCGCTGTTTCACGACCGAAAAAATCGTCGATGCTGCGATTATTAATTGAAATACTGCCAGTACCTGGACGCAAGAAGACACGTGCTGTTGCAGTCTTGCGACGGCCTGTACCGTAATTTTGATTCGCCGACATAATCTACTATTCCCGTTAAATCTTCAGTTCTGTGGGTTGCTGTGCAGCATGTGGATGCTCAGTACCTGCGTAAACTTTAAGCTTACGATACATTGCACGACCCAGTGGGTTGTTAGGCAACATGCCCTTTACTGCGCCTTCAAGCACACGCTCAGGTGCACGCGCAATCAGCTTTTCGAAACTGATTGACTTAATTCCACCTGGGTAGCCTGTATGTGAATAGTAGAGCTTATCAGATGTTTTCTTACCTGTTACTCGCACCTGCTCTGCATTGATTACGACAATATAGTCGCCTGTATCAACGTGAGGGGTGTACTCAGGCTTATGTTTTCCACGCAGGCGGGTGGCAATTTCAGTAGCCAAACGACCCAAGGTCTGGCCAGCTGCATCGATCACATACCAGTCGCGTTTCACTGTTTCTGGTTTTGCACTAAAAGTTTTCATTCGCTATAGCCTCAGAGCCGCTTGATTATAATTTAAGCGGCAAATCTTAATCATTAGTCTTGTATTGACCGTTGTTGACTGTTAAAGCTGCATAGCAAGCACTACTTTCGGGGGCTCGGGTCTCGTGCTTACTTGAACTTATATGCTCGACAGGCGTAGCATCTTCCTGTCTATTCAATTGTCCAGCTAGGCTTACCGGCCAAAAGAGTCGGGCAATTATGCCTATTACAGAGAAAATTGCAACTTAATTCCACTAAAAAACCGCCTTTGGAGTCAGTGATGTACCTTCCCCCTTTATTTTCTGCTTTACGCCAAAGCTTTGCTGCTGGCTACTCAGTGAACTCACTGCGCGGGGATATTAGTGCGGGCTTAACCGTTGGTATTATCGCTATTCCTTTAGCAATGGCATTAGCTATCGCGGTAGGCGCTCCCCCACAGCACGGACTCTACACCGTGCTGGTTGGCGGTTTTATAATCGCTCTACTGGGCGGCTCACGTTTTAACGTCTCTGGCCCGACCGCAGCTTTTGTCGTCATTCTACTGCCCATCACGCAACAGTTTGGCGTTGGCGGGCTTTTACTCTGCACTTCGCTGGCAGGCGTTATTTTAGTGATAATGGCCTTTCTACGTGCCGGGGCATTGCTACAGTTTATTCCTTATCCGGTCGTACTCGGCTTTACCGCCGGCATCGGTGTCGTTATCGCCACCTTACAAATACAGGATACCTTCGGTTTAACGGGCATCGATACTCCAGCCAACTACATTGAACGCATACAAGGCCTGGTGTTCGCCTTCCCCAGTATTCGCCTTGGCGATACTCTAGTTGCAGCACTCACCTTAGGTACCCTAATTGTCTGGCCTAAGTTTTTCCCTAAAATACCCGGACATTTAGTTGCCTTAACGCTTGGCACTTTGCTCGGTATCGTGTTTCACAGCATAGAATTAGATGTAGCCACTATTGGTGACCGGTTTAGCTATGTTGTCGACGGCGTGAGTCACCCTGGCATCCCTCCTTTTCTACCTACCTTTACTTGGCCTTGGCAGCTATCTGGCCCAGATGACGCTCCGCTAGTTTTATCCTTTGAGCTTTTTCGTCAGTTATTAGCCCCTGCTTTTGCCATCGCCATGCTGGGCGCAATTGAGTCTCTGTTATGCGCGGTGGTTGCCGATGGTATGGCAGGCACCAAGCACGACCCTAACGGTGAACTGCTAGGCCAAGGCATTGGCAATATTGTTGCCCCCATGTTTGGCGGCATCACGGCTACCGCTGCTATTGCTCGTAGTGCTGCTAACGTGCGCGCCGGTGCGGTGTCGCCCATTGCCGCCATTATCCATGCGGCTGTAGTCCTACTGGCTATACTCGTGCTGGCCCCCATGTTTACCTACATTCCAATGGCTGCGTTGGCAGCGTTACTGCTGATGGTTGCTTGGACCATGAGCGAGCCTAAGCACGTTATTCACACGCTTAAAATCTCTCCACGCAATGATGTACTGGTGCTATTAACGTGCTTTATCTTGACGGTGCTATTCGACATGGTGCTCGCCGTTGGAGTTGGCCTGCTGCTGGCTGCCGGTCTATTTATTAAGAGCATGAGTGAGCTTACCGACACCACCAGCATTAGCCGCGAACATTTTGATGAGCTCGACGAGCTACCAGAGTCTGTTGCCCTGTATGCTATCCGCGGCCCTTTGTTTTTCGGGGCTGCTGAAAAGGCTCTGAGCGTACTGCGTCGTTTCAGCCCTGGATTGCAGATCGTCATTGTCGATTTAAGCGCAGTTTCTATGCTGGACATGACCGCCTTGGCAGCCCTACAAAACGTGGTAAACGACTACCATGCACAGGGTATAGGTATTATCTTCCTTGGCACCTCGGCACGCGTGCGCAGAAAAATGCGCCGCGCTGATGTTCGTATGCGCAAAGGACAGCTATCATTCACCAATACTCCTGAGCAGGCCAAAGCCCGTGCTTTGCGCTGGTTAAGCGCGCAAAAATGTTTAGAAGATCCTGCCGCCTGTGAAACACCTAACCACCAATAATTTTTTATGGACTAAGGCTTAATAATGACCAACCCTCCTTTTCGCCCGATTGTGCTGTGCCTGTCCGGTCATGACCCTATCGGCGGCGCAGGCATCCAGGCTGATATCGAAGCACTGTTAGCGCAACACTGTCATGCTGCTCCTGCCATTACCGCATTAACTATTCAGGATACGGTCAATGTCAGCGATTTTCGCGTGCTAGACCACGACTGGATTATCGCTCAGGCACGCGCCATTCTTAGTGATGTGAGCGTTTCAGCCATTAAGCTGGGTATGCTTGGCTCAACTGAAATGGTACGCACTGCATGTGAGGTTTTGCATATGTCCCCCCACACCCCTGTAGTTTGCGACCCTGTATTACGTGCCGAAGGCGGCGGTTCTTTAGGCACGGGCGATGTTGGCTTTACGCTTAGAGAGGAGCTGTTGCCTTTAGCTCATATAGTTACCCCTAATCTGCCAGAAGCGCAGATGCTAGCCGAACTACCCTATGGTACTGAGGACGAATGTGCTGAGGTACTACTCAAACACTGCAAAAACCTGCTCATCACCGGCGGTCACGGCCCTGAAAACGAGCTACATAACCGCCTCTACCTAGAAGACGGCAGTCGCCACGATATTATCCAACAACGCTTACCCGGAAAATACCACGGCTCGGGCTGTACACTTGCTAGCGCTCTTGCTGGTCGAATTGCCCAGGGCGAAAACTTACTCAGCGCGGTACACAGCGCTTTAAACTATACATGGCGCACATTGCGTGACGCAGAAGCTCCGGGTAAAGGGCAATATATCCCGCGCCGTTTACCTTTGTAATTTTTCATAAGACCACTATGAAGCTATACGGACTTTACCCCATCACTGACAGCCAACTGCTTGCGGATGGCCGCTTGATGCCTTACTGCGAAGCAGCGCTTAAAGGTGGTGCGCGTGTGCTGCAGTACCGTGATAAGAGCAGCTCAACCAAACAGCGCTTATACGAAGCCAGCGCGCTGCTGGAGCTGTGCCACGCCTACAATGCCGAGTTGATTATCAATGACGATCTGGCATTGGCCGAGCAACTGGGTTGCGGCTTACATCTAGGTCAGGAAGACGGCTCGCTAACAGAAGCACGTTTACGCTTAGCTGAAAGCGCCATTATCGGGGCTACCTGCCACCATCATTTACAGCTGGCCGAACATGCCGTCGCCCAAGGTGCTAGCTACGTTGCTTTTGGTCGTTTTTTCAGCTCACAAACCAAGCCCGGCGAGGTGTTGGCGGACACTGACCTGCTACAACAGGCGCAGTTTTTACAGCGCCCCATCGTGGCTATTGGCGGCATTGAACTCGATAGCGCTGCTCCCCTAATCAGCCATGGAGCTGCTATGATAGCGGTCATTCATGCACTGTTTGCCGCGTCCACAACTGCCGAAGTTGAGCGGCGCGCCCGTGCCTTTACCGTTCTTTTCCCACCCTTTGCGACAAATTAGAGGTTTTTCATGTCTCGTTCAGCCACTTTATTTGCTAACGCCCAACAACACATTCCTGGCGGCGTAAACTCTCCTGTTCGTGCTTTTGCCGGTGTCGGCGGCACGCCGTTATTCTTCAAGCACGCCGAAGGCGCTTATGTGACCGACGAGGACGACAAGCGCTATGTCGACTACATCGGCTCGTGGGGTCCAATGATTCTTGGTCATGGCCATCCTGAGGTGCTCAATGCAGTCCGTGCACAGTTGGATCATGGTCTGTCATTTGGTGCACCAACAGCGTTGGAAGTAGAGATGGCTGACTTGGTTAGCCAGCTCGTGCCCTCCATGGAAATGATGCGTATGGTCAGCTCCGGCACCGAAGCAACTATGAGTGCGATCCGTTTAGCGCGCGGTTTCACCGGACGTGACAGCATTATCAAATTTGAAGGCTGTTACCACGGCCACTCCGACAGTCTGCTGGTGAAAGCCGGTTCAGGCGCACTGACCTTGGGCGTGCCAAGCTCGCCCGGCGTGCCTGCGGACTTTGCCAAACACACCATCACCCTACCCTATAACGACCTAGATGCCGTGGCTAAGTACTTGGCAGAAAAAGGCCAAGACATTGCCTGTATTATTATCGAGCCGGTAGCGGGTAACATGAACTGTATTCCACCTGTAGACGGCTACCTACAAGGTTTGCGCGAGCTATGCGACAAGCACGGCGTAGTGTTGATTTTTGACGAAGTAATGACAGGCTTCCGCGTGGCCTTAGGTGGCGCACAGGCACATTACGGTGTTAAGCCGGACCTATCCACCTTCGGCAAAGTCATCGGCGGCGGCATGCCAGTGGGCTGCTTTGGCGGTAAAAAAGAGATCATGTCGCACATTGCGCCATTAGGTCCGGTGTACCAAGCCGGTACGCTATCTGGCAACCCGCTAGCGATGGCCGCAGGTTTAGCCACGCTCAAACTGGTGCAACAAGCGGATTTTCATGCGCAACTCAGTAGCTATGCCAAGCGTCTGACGCAGGGTTTGCAAGAGCGTGCTGATGCCGCCGGTATCGCCTTCACAACCACGCAAGTGGGCGGCATGTTTGGCCTATTCTTTACCGACAATAAAGACATCCGTACTTTAAGGAT
>JALOAC010000035.1 GCA_023228985.1 Thiopseudomonas sp.
TTTTTCATTTCAAACAAATCTATTGCCATAAATAGATCGCTCAATTTTTTGAATCCGTAATTTCGCTGGTCAAAAGATGCATGGTTAGAAATATGAGTGCCGATAGGTCCAAGCATAGCCCAGCCCTCTTCATCTTCCACTGCTTCGATAGCTTGTCGTAGCAAATTAATTAGTTTGGTATCGCTTTTAATATTCCGGCTTTGTTTCTGAATGGGTTGTTCAACCTCTACTTCATCGTCTAAATAGAGAAAGCGAGAGCAACTGTTCACAAAAGCTACTGGGGCTTTACGCTCGCCAAAACCAATAACAAATTTACCATCCGCCAGAGTCCTCGTTACCAAGGGAGTAAAATCACAATCAGATGATACAAGGCAAATAACATCAACATTTTTCGTATACAGAACATCCATGACATCAATCACCAACGCCATATCAGTCGCATTTTTGCCTTTTGTAAGATCAAATTGCTGAATCGGTTGAATAGCAAACTCATGCAGCACATCTTCCCAAGCTTTCAGGCTTTGATTTTTCCAGTTCCCATAAGCTTTCCTGATATTGACCACACCATAACGAGCAAGCTCAGACAGCACTTTATCAATCTTTTTTGCTGGAGCATTATCAGCATCAATAAATACTGCAATTTTTTCTTTATCTTTCACTTATGCCTCCTTGCAACTTAACGTTTGGTTAAGGGGCGGGCTTTAGCCCGTCCCAGTGAGCGAAGCGAACGGTTTGAGCGCATTGTTAGGTATCAAGTCCACCATGCCTCAAACGCTCCCATGCTTCTTTGAACTGAGGTTGGTCGTACCGTGGCGGATCGAGCCAAAATGAAACTCGCCCATCCTTCTCGTTACGCGCGGCGAGGGACTTGGCCTCTGATGGAAGTAACACATAGGCAGATGGTGACGTTACTGCTTTGTTGATAATGACCCAGAAGTCTCCCATGACCTTGTTAAGATTTGACCCAAGCGGAACGGCGCTGCGCTTGCTCAATGCCTTGACCTCTACACTGATAGTACGTGATGCATCCGCGCTGTAAGCCATGATGTCAACGCCACGAGCGTTTCTTGCAGTGGGCATAACATTCCAGCCGAGTAGCGATAACTTGTAGCAGCAGTAGTACAAGCCAACATTGCCAGTAATTTGCGGATCGATGACCATGATACTGATACCTAACGAGTAAAGTAAGCGGCTGGCCGTAGGCCATTCCGCTTGACTGAAGGGCTAGATATGTGAACTAAACACAAAATAAATGCCTGATAAAATCATAGCAATGGCATAAAATTTAAATGCAGCCGGTGTGCGGAGAAATTCGGGAGCAATAAAAAAACCAACACTGAACTTGGAAAGAGTGTCTGCTCCATCTTTAAATAAAACCCACCCAGCAAGAGCTACCCAGACAAAAATCTGCAATGCCAAGGCGATATATTTTTGTGGAGAAGGCCAGAATAGGTAGTCAGGCTGCGTGGCACCATTTACTGAGAATTGCAAAATCCAAAGAACCAAGCAAGGAACAAAAATCCAAAAAGCCATACCTCTAACAAATGATAAGACCTCTACTTGAGAAAATTCGCCGGTTTTTACACCTTTGCTCAATCTATACCAAGCAAAAACACTTCCGCCGATCCCGCACCATAAGCCGCAAATTAGCCAAAAATATTCATTCATGCTGGATTTTCTAACATTTGCTTAACCTGTTTGGCGTAGTGGCGTGTGTTCTTGCGACGAGCGGAGCGAGTGCAAGAACCATGACACAAGCCAAATCAGGTTGAAGCAGTTGTTAGGTGATTATTCCCATGAGTGTTTCAAACCTGTAGCTTTGCATGTTAATCCGTGTGCGTTAGTAGATGTTTCTCCGCATTTATTACAAGTATATCTTGATTGATTTGTAAACGATCTCCAAACATGTTTGAATCCAGTACCTTTACAGCTAAGACCATGAGCATTAGATGATTGTTCACCACAAGCGTCACAGATATACTTTGCAGAATCATTTAACATACGCCAAACATGTTTAAGTTTTGTAGCATTGCATTCTAAACCATGCTGATTTGATGATGTTTCTCCACATTTCTGACAAATAAATTTGCTCATATATTCCTCCACGTTGTTTTCTAAGGTTTCTACGAAACCATTAATTACTATTATAACCATGTATCCTTGTCATCAGTTTTTCTTTCCAATAGTTTTCTCTGCTTATTATATGATCATCAGATGAATACATTCCATGAATTTCTAATATAGTAAATTTGAAATTTGTCTTTGCATAATCTGGACCTTTGTCTTTTATTAGCCTTACTAGTTGATCATTCCAACCATGTAAAGTACCAATATAATTACCCCAGCGTGACCATATACCTGAATCACCATAAGCTGATCCAACATACATTTTTCCATTTTCTTTATCTGTTATTAGGTAAATACCTTTAACATTCTCCAATGCTGTTTTCCAATCTGATTTTTCCAGTTTAAAAATTGACTCTAATGAATAATAATCATGGTCTATGTTCTCATAGCCAGGAAATACCTCACCGGAATATCTATACTCTAAAACTTGATTAACTGTAATATCTGATATATATCCTTCCAACTTAAAAGCACGTCCACGTAGACCTTGATATCTATAAAAATTTAAAAGCAACCTGCCTGTATATTTTTTGAGCTCTTCTACTTCTTCGATAACGTAACAATCATCTTTTCTTTCAATAACTTTAAAAACGCCACCAAACAACCAAGTATTTGACTTCGGATAAAACTCAATTAGCGAAAAAATATAATCTCTTGTCCAATCATTTTTATTTCCACGCCACTCGTTCCATCCTTTCCATTTTTGTTCATCTTCAATAAACAAATCTAAAGGATGATATCCTTCATCGTTCATACATCCGAGATGCAATTTATAATCCTCTGGATTTCCAATCTTAAGAATGTCAAGCACATTGATTTCCATATTCTCTCCTTTTTCTTTGCTCCGCGAATGCGGAGTCCACCTAACGATTAAGCTAAGAGGCCGGCTTTAGCCGGTCCCAGTGAGCGAAGCGAACGATTTGAGCGCCTTGTTAGGCGGTTGTTGTCTCGACGTTGCTGTTGCAGAAACGGCAGACTTTTGCTTCTTTCTGAATTTGCTCTGCGCAGTTAGGGCATTTTTTTGAGTTGTTTTCAATGTATTTGCTCTCGTTTCTTTTGAATAGCATATACATGTCAATAGCCATGATTATGTTTATGCCAAGCCAGGTAGGAAGGGCCATATTCATTCTTACGGACAGAACTATTGCCGTAATTAAAAGCATTGCAAATATTCCGACAATCCATTTGCCCATGTACATGTAGCCGGTGCCTGGGAGTAAAAAATTCAGGCCAATTGCCAGTGGTAGTTGTTTCTGTTTTACGTTGCTCATTTTGTTTCTCCACGCCCTGTGGATGAGTTGCTAGACGCGGGCGCAATAACGCCTAACGGCCAAGCTCAGGGGCACGCCGCTTGCGGCGCGTCCCTTGGAGCGAAAAGTTAGCTATGTGCCGATTCATGGACTTGCGGTTTGAAGCCATGACGAAATGTGGCGACTATCGAAGCAGGAGTGAGAACCGTTACTTGCATGGATTCAGGCGGGGCTGAATGCGGTTGGCCGTAGCCGTGATGAGACCACGGGTAGAGTTGCCCCAGCCAGAACAGGTGAGGAACACCCTCAAAATCTATGAAGGTGCCCGGCGGAATATTCTTGAACTGCTCGTCAAATGTGACTTTGTTGCCGCCGCGAATTGCGCGCTCGGAATGTAGTTTCTTGTCAATTTGCGTGATGGGCGGCTTGCTGCCCGCAACTTCGAGATTGGCGGCGCACCACGCCGCCTTGAACTCGTTATATCTGTCCTTTCGACACTCAGCGCAGGGCCGATGACCCGCTGAAAAAGCGGTGGCTTCGTCGAGGAAGAAAAGCTCCGAGTAGTTGTTTGGGCTGAAGATGGCGCGGTGCCGGCCTGGAAAATCAAGTTTGCACGTAACCCACGCCTTGTGCCGCCAGGGCGCCACGATTTTCTTATTCTCGTCGTGAAGAATGCCGCGATTGCCGAGCCACGCGCCTCTTGCCGAGACGGCTTGAAGCTGACCAGACGGGGTAACGCGATTCTGTAAGGGCATAGCTTCTCCAAGCAACTAACATGTATTAGACCGCCTTCCACATAAGCCAATCATCGTGAAGGCGGTATAACCCGATGCGACTAAATTTTGATTGCCCGATTAGACCATAGGGATCAACCCGTTACAAGACCATACTTTTTGGTAGATTATTTTCGCTTGACCCGCCTTGCCTTCACCAGCAAAATACTGTTTATCCATACAGCAAAAGGAAATTGCTATGCCCCAGACACCCAAGCCTGCACTCAAGCTACGCGAACAGCTGCATGCAATTATCCGCACCAAGCACTACAGTCTGCGTACCGAAAAGACCTACTGGTACTGGATACGCTATTTCATACGCTTTCATCGACTCCGCCACCCCCGCGACATGGCCGAAGCTGAAGTCGCTCAGTTTCTGACCTGGCTGGCGACACACCAGAATGTAGCGGCGGCCACCCAAAACCAGGCGCTCAATGCGCTGGTATTTCTTTACAAGCACGTTCTGCAACAGCCTTTGCAACATATCGACGGCATCGCTCGTGCTAAAAAACCACGCAAGCTGCCCGTGGTGCTGTCCCATGAGGAAGCCATGTCCGTCATTGCCCAGCTGCCTCCCCCGCATCGGCTGATTGCTTCGCTCATGTATGGGGCCGGTCTGCGGGTCAGCGAAGCCTGTCGTTTACGCATCAAGGATGTGGATTTTAATCTGCACCGCCTGATGATACGCAGCAGCAAGGGCGGTAAAGATCGCACGACCTTGCTGCCACAGACGCTGTTTACCAAAATCGCGGAAAGCCTCGTACTTTGAGTGCGAGGATGGATAGCGAGGGCGACGTAAGCAGCCCCCTAATAGGTTGTTCAAGTTTTTGCAGTATAGGTTGGTACTGGTATTATATACAGCATGATAAAGCACACCAAAACATTAAAAGTCCGAGTACGAGACAGGCATTTGCCCTTGCTTAATAGCATGGCTCGAAGCGTCAATTTCGTCTGGAACTTTGTCAATGAGTTGAGCCAGCGCTCGATTAAAGAGCGTGGTGTGTTTTTGTCAGCCTATGATGTTCAGAAATATACCAATGGCGCAGGTAAGGACTTAGGGCTACACAGCCAAACAGTGCAACGTATTGCAGTTGAGTACACGACGCGCCGCAAGCAGTTTAAGAAGGCGCGGCTGAACTGGCGCAAGTCAGGCGGTGTGCGCCGCTCACTGGGCTGGATTCCGGTTAATACGGCTGCGGCCCAATGGAAAAATGGGCAGGTCTACCACAATGGCCACTACTTTAAAGTGTGGGACAGCTACGGCTTGAGCCAATATACGTTTCGCTCTGCCAGCTTCAATGAAGATGCCCGTGGCCGCTGGTACTTCAATGTAGTGGTTGATGTGGAGGTTGAGCCACCCAAAGGCCAAGACCGTATCGGTATTGATCTAGGCTTAACGGATACCGCCACCTGTTCCGACGGTACAAAGCTGGAAGCGGGACGCTTCTATCGTGGGCTTGAGGAAAAGTTAGCCATAGCGCAACGGGCTAGGAATAAAACCCAAGTTAAAACTATTCATGCGAAAATCGCTAACCGTAGAAAAGATACGCTGCACAAGTTCAGCCGCGAGCTGGTCAACCGCTGCGGTGAGATCTATGTGGGCAATGTCAGTAGTTTAAAACTCGCTAAAACCAAGATGGCTAAGTCAGTATTGGATGCTGGCTGGGGTCAATTAAAAACAATGTTGGACTATAAATGCGCTCACGCAGGCATTGTTTTTAAGGAAGTGAACGAGGCATACACCACCCAAACCTGTAGCTGTTGTGGCGCACTGCCCGATAGCAGGCCGAGAGGTATCGCAGGGCTTGGAATCAGAGAATGGACGTGCAGTGCGTGTGGTGTCACGCACAGCGACCGTGATATAAACGCGGCCAAGAACATTCTCGCGGTCGGGCATGGCCGTCTAGCAGTAGGAATCACCGCCTCTTTAGGGCGGTGAGGATGTCAAAACTTGGACAGGCATCTTGCTATCAGTGGCAACATGAGCTCTGCTGCATGGAAGATGCTTTTGTCCTGATAAAGAAGGGTTAAAAAAGCACCGCTCTTAAGCGCTTCTATTGGCGCAAAGATTGCCAATTGATTGTTGCATGGTTAAAGTTACGCCCCTGTTTTTGTTAATACATCGACACCATTATGACTCCATTAGAACGCTACCAAGAAGATTTAAAGCGTCCGGATTTTTTCCGCGATGCAGCCCAAGAGAACGCAGTAAGGCACTTACAGCGGTTGTACGATGATCTTCTAACTGAAGCACCAAAGCAAAGTCGGCTCAGCATTATGCTGGGTCGTAAAAATCTGCAGCCCATTAAAGGTTTGTATTTTTGGGGTGGTGTGGGGCGTGGCAAAACCTATTTGGTCGATACTTTTTTTGAAGCGCTGCCGTTTGAACAGAAAATGCGCACTCATTTTCATCGCTTTATGAAGCGTGTACACGAGGAGTTACGTAGTCTAGCAGGCGAAAAAAACCCATTGGTTATCGTGGCTAAGCGTTTTGCTAGTGAGGCGCGGGTGATTTGTTTTGATGAGTTTTTTGTCTCAGATATTACCGACGCCATGATTTTGGGCGGCCTCATGGAAGAGTTGTTTAGAAACGGCGTGACTCTAGTCGCTACCTCCAACATTGTGCCCGATGGCCTATATAAAGACGGCTTGCAGCGCGCGCGTTTTTTACCGGCAATTGCATTGCTTAAAGAGCATACCGAAGTGGTTAACGTGGACAGCGGCATTGACTACCGTTTACGCGCTTTAGAGCAAGCAGAGCTGTACCACTGGCCGTTATCAGCAGAGGTGGATGCCAAGCTGGAGCAAAGCTTTCGCAGTTTACTGCTAGAGAATTGCAAAATTCTTGAAAACGAAGTGTTAACCGTCGAAAATCGAGAAATTATTGCCCGTAAGGTCGGTAACGATGTGGCATGGTTTGATTTTCGCGCCATCTGTGACGGGCCACGCAGCCAAAATGACTATATCGAACTGGGTAAAATCTATAGCGCCGTGATTCTGTCTGGCGTGGAACAAATGAGCAGTAAAAACGAAGACATTGCGCGCCGCTTTATTAACTTAGTAGATGAGTTCTACGATCGTAACGTTAAGCTGATTCTCTCGGCTGAAGTGGAGCTCAAAGACCTTTACACCGGTAATCGTCTGCAATTTGAGTTCCAGCGCACTCTAAGTCGCTTACTGGAAATGCAGTCCCATGAGTTTTTGGCGCGACCACATAAGCCATAAGCACTGTTGGATGATAGGCTAGGCACATTCTTGAGCCGCAGCGTGACTAAAAACAGGCAAGAAATATCAGCAGTACTGCCCGTACAGCCGTCCGCTAAGGCTGTATGATAGGTTTATTTAGCGATCAGAAAAGGTATCAAACAATGGTTAGTGTTGGGCAAATAAACCGACTGCAAGTCAGTCATCACGTTGATTTTGGCCTGTATCTTGATGATGGCGACTCCGGCGAGATCCTGTTGCCACGGCGCGAGATCCCCAAAAACGCTGATACCGAACCCGGCGAGTGGCTGGACGTGTTCATTTATTATGATAGTGAAGATCGTATTGTTGCCACAGGTCGCACGCCTAAGGTCATGCTAGGTCAATTTGCTAGTTTGCAGGTGGTGGATATTAACCGTACGGGTATTTTTTTGGATTGGGGGTTAAGCAAAGACTTGCTGATGCCGCACTCTGAAGAAAAACGCCCCGTACAGGTGGGTGACTCGGTTGTGGTATTTGTTTACCAAGATGTGCATACCGGACGCTTGGTGGCTTCAGCTCAGTTGGATCGCTTTGCCAAAAGCACAGTTGAGGACGCGGGCTATGCGGTGAATGATCCGGTAAAACTGTTGGTAGCTGAGCGTACCGATCTGGGTTTTACCTGTTTGGTGGATAAGCAGTATCTGGGTCTTTTGCATCATTACGAAGTGTTTCAGCCGGTGCGTATAGGTCAGCGCCTGCCGGGTTATATCAGGGAAGTACGTGAAGATGGCCGTCTAAGTCTGAGTCTACAGTTGCAGGGGCAAGAAGTACGTGATCATCTAAGCGAGCAGATTTTAGCCGCGCTGGCCGACAATGATGGGCGTTTAGAGCTAAGCGATAAAAGCTCGGCGCAGGCTATTGCTGAGCGCTTTGGCGTGAGCAAGGGCAATTACAAAAAAGCCATCGGCCAACTCTACAAGCAAGGTTTGATTGAGATTTTTCCTACCCATATTGAACTCAAATAAACAGCCAAACCGTTTGGCTGCGGCAAATGCGCTGGTACAAACCTGTTTGCTATATATTTTGATAAAGTAAGGCGGTGAATGAATTCTTGCTTTATTCCTCTCATCGGGAATCCTAAAGAGCGTTACTAATCTATGCGTCGAATCATATTTTTTGCAGTACTTGCGCTGGCTTTAGGTGTTGGTTTTAGTGCGTTTAAAACTTGGCGCGGAACACCGGTGCGTGTTATCACGGCGCAAATGTTGCCGCTTGAGCAGTGGGTGGTAGCCAGTGGGCAGGTGCGCTATCAATCGCTGGCGCGCATCGGTGCAGAAATTACTGGCACAGTGGCAGAGCGTTTTGTTCGCGAAGGCGATCAGGTGCAAGCAGGTGATCCGTTAATTAGTCTGCATCGAGAAGAATGGCTTGCCCAGTACCAACAAGCGCAAACAGCCTTGGCGCAGCTCACCAACCAGCTTTATCCGCAAGCGTTAGAGTCCTTGGCTGAGGCGCGTTTAGCCTATCAACAAGCGCAGCGAGAAGCTCAACGTCGCACGCAGTTAGCCGAGCAGGGCATGCTATCTACCGAGCAAAGTGAGCAAGCGCAGAGCTTAGCCAAAACCCGGAAAACCAGCTTAACGCGCGCAGAGTTATTAGTGCGCTCGTTACAGCCCGGTGGTGACGAAGAGCGTCTCTTACAGCAACGTTTGCAATCGGCTAAGGCTAATTTAGATAAAACCCAGATTAGCGCTCCTTTTGCAGGACGGGTACAAACGCGTAATGTGGAGCCGGGTGATCAGGTGCAGCCGGGTAAAGTGCTGTTGGAGATCGCTCGCTTGGATGGCTTGGAAATTGTTGCTGCGGTAGATGAAAAGTATATGGCACCTTTACAGCTTGGCCAGTCCGCAGTAGTAATTGCTGATGCATGGCCAGAGCATGAGCTGCCTGCCACAGTCAGCTTTATTGCACCCGCTGTGGATGAGAGTAGCGGGACATTGGATGTGCATTTGCAGGTGCAGGATAGCGAGGCGCGCTTGCGTCAGGGCATGACCGTATCGGTGAGTATATTGACCGCGCAAAAACAGCAAGCGCTGTTGGTCCCTAAGGACTATATCTGGCACACCGAACAAGGCTGGCAGGTGTTTACCTTGGCAGATGGCAAAACAGCGTTAACGCCGATTGAACTGGGACTGCAAAGCACCACTGCCGTTGAGGTGATAAAGGGAATTACTGCCGGCACGCAGCTGGTGTTGCCTGATGATGTCAAACAGCTTGGTCAAAGTGTACGCCCAGTGCTGGAGGCGCATTAATCCATGTCTTTGCTCAGCGCGCGGCTGTGGATTGAACAGCGCATAGCTTGGCGTTTCATGGCTGAAAACCCTTTGCAAACCCTGCTGATTAGCATTGCTATTGCCGTGGGTACGGCGGTGATTATCTTTATCACAGCGCTAATGAATGGGCTGCAGCAAAATACCGTTAATAAAACACTTGGCAGCCAAGCGCATATCAAGCTGGAGTCCACGCGCCTGTATAACCGTATGCCAGCGGTGAGTCTAGACCAGCACCGAATCCTCCTGGAAACCCAGCGCGCGCAACCCTTGCAACGCATTGATAGCTGGCAAGCCGTCATGCAGGCATTGGATGCGATTCCCAGTTTAACGGCTGTCTCACCTATAGTTTCTGGCCCTGCCTTGGTGCAACGTGGACGGGCAAGCGCCTCGGTTATTATCAATGGCATTGATGCCCAGCGTTATCAGAAAATTGTTGATTTACCCAGCAACATACAGCTGGGTAGCTATCGCATTAGTAGTCAAGACGTTTTGATTGGCAGTGAGTTGGCCAAAGATTTGGGTTTGCAAGCCGGTGATAAATTGCGCATTCAAGCCGTTGACGGTCGCACAGCTTTGGTGCGTGTGTCGGGCGTGTTTAGCATGGGTGTGCAAGAGCTAGACAGCCGACAAATTTATATTGATTTAAAACAGGCGCAAACGCTGTTGAATCTGGTCGGTGGTATTACTGGTTTGGAAGTGAAAATTGACGATATTTTTACTGCGCGTGAGTGGGGTGCGCGCTTGGAGCGCTTAACTGGTCTGCATGTAAAAAATTGGATGGATAACAACAGTCAGCTTCTTAATGCGTTGCGCTCGCAGAAAATGACTACGCAGATGATCCGTCTGTTTGTGGGCTTAGCCGTGGCTTTGGGCATTGCCAGCGTGATGGCCGTGAGTGTGGTGCAACGTACTCGCGAGGTAGGTATTTTGCGCGCCATGGGTAGCACTAGAGATCAAATTCTACGTGTGTTCCTGATTCAGGGTGCCATGCTGGGCGCCATAGGTGCAGTGTTTGGTATGGCAGGTGGTTATGTCCTGGTGCATCTATTCAATGGCTTTGGTGCGCGCTTATTTTTTGTTTCCGTGCATCCGGAAGTAACCATCACGGCACTGTTTATTGCGATTTGTACAGGTATTTTGGCTGCAGCTCTGCCGGCTCGCCGCGCTTCTAGATACGATCCGGCGGAGGCGATTCGTTATGTCTAATGAAGTAGTGCTGGAGCTGCGTCAGCTGTGTAAGGTGTTTGAACCCGATACACCTCGCGCGCTGCAGGTATTGTTTGATATTGATTTACAGTTGCGCGCCGGAGAGTTGACCGCTTTGGTTGGCCCCTCCGGCTCGGGGAAAAGTACTTTGCTTAACTTGATGGGATTGCTGGATACGCCCAGTAAAGGTGAGTTGTTGATTCAAGGACAGGCTACTGCAGCGTTAGACGATACTCGGCGGACGGCTTTGCGCGCGCATCATATTGGTTTTGTGTTTCAGTTTCATCATCTAATCGGTGCTTTTAATGTGCTGGATAATGTGTTGATGCCGCTGATGTTGCAGCAGGGTAAACCTAATCAAGAGCAGCTCGAATATGCGCACTACTTGCTTGAAGCCGTGGGGTTAGCTGATTTGGCGCAGCGCTCAGCCAAGGCATTATCGGGTGGTCAGCAACAGCGGGTGGCCATTGCGCGTGCTTTAGTCAACAGGCCTGCGTTGTTATTGGCCGATGAGCCGACCGGTAACCTGGATACACAAACCGCCGATGAAGTGTTTACCCTGTTCGAGCAGTTTAATCGTGAAACGGGCTGTGCCACTTTAATCGTGACGCACGATCCGCTGCTTAGCGCACGTTGCCCGCGCACTATTAGTATGTTGGACGGGCGGATTGTTTCTTAAGAAGCCTGCGCATCTATAGCTCGTACAGGTATGGCGTACAGTATTGCGTTTTGTGTAGAAAATTTAGAAACCTGCGTTTGTTGATGCGATAAAGCTTAGTTTGTGTTACAAATAGCGCGCTTTACGTTCTCAGGGCGGGGTGTGAGTCCCCACCGGCGGTAAAGACCAGCTAATGTGGTCGAGCCCGCGAGCGCCTGCTAGAGGTTTTCCGCTAACAGGGTCAGCAGACTTTGGTGCAATCCCAAGGCCGACGGTTATAGTCCGGATGAGAGAGGGCGAGTTCCCACGACAACTGTGCACCCCATGTGCCGTTGTCGTCCTGTGCGTTATAGATGCGTACAAAACTCCCTCCAGTGTCGCCCTGTTATTGCAGCTATTCTTTATAGCTAGAGGCTACTTAACAGGAATCAATATCAATGTTTACTGGAATTATCGAAGCCGTTGGCAGTATTCGCAGTTTGACGCCCAAAGGCGGCGATGTGCGTGTACAGGTCGCCACCGGCAAGCTGGATCTATCTGACGTTAAGCTGGGTGACAGCATAGCCGTCAATGGCATTTGTTTGACTGTAGTGGAATTACCCGGTGATGGTTTTTGCGCGGATGTAAGTCGCGAAACCCTTGCGCGTACTGCGCTGGTTAATTTACGCCAAGGCAGCAAAGTAAATCTAGAAAAAGCCCTATTACCCACCACACGTTTAGGCGGACACTTGGTCAGCGGTCATGTTGACGGCGTCGGTGAAGTCATTAAGCGTGAAGACAATGCGCGTGCCATTCAGTTCGCTATTCGTGCGCCGAAAGAATTGGCGCGGTATATCGCTATGAAAGGCTCGATCACGGTAGATGGCACCAGTTTGACAGTCAATAGCGTCAATGGCAGCGAATTTGAGCTCACCATTGTGCCGCACACTTTGCAAGAAACTATTATGGCGGACTATCAATCTGGTCATTTAGTGAACCTGGAAATTGACCTAATTGCGCGTTATTTAGAACGTTTATTGCTTGGCGACAAGGCCGCAGAGCCCGATTCGGCTGGTATTACTGAAACATTTTTGGCAGAACACGGTTTTCTGCGCTAACAGATGGAGAGGTTGTTGTGGCTTTAAATACGATTGATGAAATTATTGAAGATATGCGTCAAGGCAAGATGGTTATTCTCATGGATGACGAAGACCGCGAAAATGAAGGAGATATCATTATTGCAGCTGAGTCGGTGACCGCTGAGCACATTAACTTTATGGCCAAATACGCGCGCGGCTTGATCTGTATGCCCATGAGTGCTGAACGCTGTGAGCGTTTAGGCTTACCGCTGATGGCGCACCGTAACGCATCTGGCTTTGGCACCAAGTTTACGGTGTCGATAGAAGCCGCTGAGGGTGTCACCACGGGTATTTCAGCGGCGGATCGTGCGCGCACGGTTCAGGCAGCGGCAGCCAAAGATGCTACGGCGGATGATATTGTAAGCCCTGGGCATATTTTCCCGTTAATGGCGCAAGCCGGTGGTGTGTTAGCTCGCGCTGGGCACACTGAAGCGGCCTGTGATTTGGCACGTTTGGCGGGTTTTGAACCCGCTGGTGTTATTTGCGAAATCATGAATGATGACGGCACTATGGCGCGTCGCCCGGACTTGGAAGTCTTTGCGCAAGAGCATGATTTAAAGATCGGTACTATTGCTGATTTGATTCACTACCGCCTGATTCATGAGCGCACTATTGAGCGCGTATCCGAGCAACCGCTGGACTCAGAGCTAGGTTTGTTTAATCTGGTGACCTACCGTGAAAGTACCGGTGGTGATGTGCATATGGCGCTGACCTTAGGTGAGCTTTCGCCTGAAGAACCTACTCTGGTGCGGGTACACAACATGGATCCGCTACGTGATTTGTTTATGGTCAAGCGCCCTGGTCTGTGGAGCTTGCAAGGTGCTATGGCTGAAGTGGCAAAAGCAGGCAGTGGTGTAGTGCTCTTGTTAGCCAACCAAATGACCGGCTCCACTTTGCTGGAGCACTTGGATCGTCAGTTAGGCAGCGGCAAACATGCTAATCAGCAGGGGACCTACAGCACTGTGGGTGCGGGTTCACAGATTTTGCGCGACTTGGGTGTACGCAAAATGCGTCTACTCAGCTCGCCGATGCGTTTTAATGCTATATCAGGTTTTGATTTAGAGGTGGTAGAATATCTACAGCCGCAAGACGCGTAAGCCGCGCAATAAATATATCACCGATAATAGATGAATATAGCAATGCAACGCCTAATCGTTTGTTTTGCTAGTAATAATGACACGTAGCTACAGAAATAATGCTCTTTAACTAGGAAATTAAGTATATGACCATGCAGACAATTGAAGGTACTTTTGTTGCACCCCAGGGTAAGTTCGCCTTGGTTGTGGGCCGTTTTAACAGCTTTGTTGTGGAAAGCCTCGTCAGTGGCGCAATTGATGCGCTGGTACGCCACGGTGTTCAGCAAAGCGATATCACAGTCATTCGTGCACCAGGTGCTTTTGAATTGCCCTTAGTGGCCCAGCGTGTGGCGCAGCTTGATGAGTTTGATGCCATTGTTGCCTTAGGCGCGGTGATTCGTGGTGGTACACCGCACTTTGACTATGTGGCGGGCGAGTGCACCAAAGGCTTGGCACAAGTGTCCATGCAATATGATATTCCAGTTGCTTTTGGCGTCCTCACCGTGGATAGCATTGAGCAAGCGATTGAGCGTTCGGGCACTAAAGCAGGCAATAAGGGTGCAGAAGCTGCGCTGTCTGCGTTGGAAATGGTTAGTCTGCTGCAGCAGTTGGAGGCCAAGTGAGTCTCAATTATGACGACTGCCGCGATAACCCGCCGCCGCGTGCCAAAGGCACAATCGCTAAACGACGCGTGGCGCGTACCCTGTTAATGCAGGCTGTTTATCAATGGCAGATCGCTGGGCAAAACTTGAATGATATTGAAGCCCAATTTCAGGTCGATAATGATTTCTCCGGTGTGGACGGTGAATACTTCAGCCAAGGTTTGCGTGCTATTGCACACAGCAAAACCGAGCTAGATGCGCTATTTGAGCATTATTTAGACCGTCCAGTGATCGAGTTGGATCCTGTTGAGCTAGCGATTTTGCGCCTTGCTGCCTGGGAGTTTAGTCAGCGCATTGATGTTCCGTATCGCGTGGTGTTGAACGAAGGGATTGAGCTGGCGAAAACCTTTGGTGCAACTGATGGTCATAAGTATGTTAACGGCGTTCTCGACAAGCTAGCAGCAAAATTGCGCGGCGAAGAAATGCGTGAGCACAAAAGCAAGAAATAGCAGCAATGACTGTGAAAATCTCAGGAGTGCGGACTCTGTGTCCGCATTTTTTGTATCGGTTTAGGCTAAATGAACAGCCATATGTATTCTAGCCACTGGCTAAGTCGACCATAGTGCCAATCTTGCCTAGACTTAAGAGAGGCCGTGGTGCAAGAATTTGAACTCATTCGCCAAATATTTCGCAACGCTGATTATGCTCAGCCTAATGCGCAAATCGCGCAATCGATTGGCGATGACTGTGCGTTGTTAAATATTCCAGCCGGCCAGCAATTGGCGGTGACCACCGACTCCCTCCTCGAACATGTCCATTTTCCAGCCGATGCGGACCCTTTTTTGCTTGGGCAAAGAGCTTTAGCTGTAGCGGTGAGCGATCTGGCTGCTGCTGGCGCTGTCCCGTTAGCCTTTACGTTAGCGCTGAGTTTGCCGCACCCTGATGTGGCTTGGCTGCAGAGCTTTTCTCGCGGCTTGGCAGCAATGGCGCAGCAGTGTCACATTCGTTTAGTGGGCGGCGATACGACTGCCGGCCCGTTAAATATTGGCATCACAGCCATGGGCTGTGTGCCGCAGGGCTGTGGTTTGTTGCGCAGTGGCGCGACAGCAGGTGAGTTGCTGTTTGTCAGTGGCCCGCTAGGCGCGGCCGCAGCAGCGTTAAGGTTGTTTAAGCATGACAGCCTGTTATCAGCGGATACGCAACAGCAATTACTGGATGCTTTTTGGACGCCTCAGCCACAATTAGCGTTGGGGCAGTGGTTACGTGGTAAAGCCGGCGCAGTGCAGGATATTTCCGATGGCTTGTTGGCCGATGCTGGGCATATTGCCCATGAGTCCAGCGTGCAGCTTTGTATTGAGCAGCATAAAGTACCGCTAGCGCAGGCTGCTGTGGCCTGCGATGCCGCTCAAGCACTGAACTGGGCGCTCACGGGTGGTGATGATTATCAATTGCTATTTACCCTAACGCCTGCGTATCAAGAGCAGCTGCAACATGAATTTCCACAGGCGGTTTGTATTGGCTATGTGCAGGCTGGACAGGGATTGCAATTAGTCGATGACCAAGGTCGGTCGCTAACCTATACTAAAACCGGTTATCAGCATTTTGGATAAGTAATGAACGCACCTCAGCCGCCACAAGTTTGGCGTAATTTTTGGCATTTTTTAGCCTTCGGTTTTGGTACTGGTTTGGCACGTAAGGCTCCAGGCACTTGGGGGACTTTGGCCGGATTGGTGTTTGTCCCTTTCTTGCAGTGGTTAGCGCTGCCGGTTGCGCTGGCCATTATTGCAGTGGCAACGCTGTTTGGCGTGTGGTTGTGCGGTAAAGTGGCTGATGATTTGGGCGTGCACGATCATGGCGGTATTGTTTGGGACGAAATTGTTGGTATCTGGTTGACGCTAATTTTATTACCCGCGCACTGGACTTGGTGGTTGGCAGGCTTTGTCGTATTTCGTTTGTTCGACATACTGAAACCTTGGCCTATTAGTGTGCTGGATCGCAAAGTGAGCGGTGGTTTAGGCATTATGCTAGACGACCTGTTGGCGGCAGTGTTGGCGGCTGCCGTTTTGTTCTGTGCACAGTGGTATTTGCTTGGCTGATAAGGAGAGAGGCTATGCTGCGTTGGTGTTTTTTGGTTTTATTAGGCTTGTCCTGCAGCCTGTCGGCAGCGCCTCAGGTGCGTGTGGTGGGTTTATTTCCTAACGCGGCAGTGCTTAGCATTGATGGCGAGCGTAAATTGGTAAAAGTTGGGCAGACAGGGCCGCAAGGTGTGCAGGTGGTGCGCGCTGATAGTCAGTCGGCTGTATTGCGAATTAATGGCGTAGAAAGCACTTATACATTAACCAGAGAATATGCCAGCGGTGGTTATACCGCACCGGGTAAGCAAAGCCATGTTTTGCCGCGAGGCGAAGGAGGGCATTACCGAACCAGTGGCTTGGTTAATGGTCGTAGTATGACGTTTTTAGTGGATACCGGCGCGACTTCCATTGCTTTTAGCGAGGTGCATGCTCAGCGTTTAGGCATTGCTTATCGGCAGCAGGGTGAGCCGATGACCGCCTCTACGGCTAGCGGCCTAACAAAGGCGTGGCGCATTAAGCTTAATTCAGTAAAAATTGCTGGAATCGAGATTTTGGGTGTCGAAGCGGCTGTGTTGGAAGGTGAGTTTCCACGTGAGGCTTTATTAGGTATGAGCTTTTTAAACCGCATTCGCTGGCGTGAAGAACAAGGGACGTTAGTGCTGGAGTCCGTGCATTAATAGCGCATGAAAACAAATGAGGAATGCTAAATGAAACGATTGTATAAAGGATTGTGCTTGGCAGCACTGATTGGGGTGGCCGGTTGTCAGGCGGTTAATACAACGACCTCCAGCGCGGTTGGCGTAGAGCGTAAGCAGTATATGCTCAGCATGTTGAGCACCAATGAGATTAATCAGTCTTATGCACGCATGTATCAAGAAACGTTAAGTGAAGCGCAGGATAAAGGTCAGCTTGATACTACGAGTAAGCAGGCCAAGCGTTTGCAAGTCATTGGCAAGCGTTTAATTGCGCAGGCACCTTATTTCCGTGAGGACGCACGGCAGTGGGATTGGCAGGTCAGTCTCATCAAAAGCCCAGAGATGAATGCGAACTGCGGCCCGGGTGGGAAAATTATCTTTTATTCAGGATTAATTGATAAGTTAAAGCTCACCGATGATGAAATTGCGGCAGTCATGGGGCATGAAATCGCACACGCGTTACGTGAGCATAGCCGTGAACAAATGTCGAAAGCCTACAGTGTAGAGTTGGCTAAGACCGGAGTAGGTGCGTTGTTAGGTGTTGACCAAAACACCATGGGTATGGTCAACGTGGCGGTGAATTACGGCATGATGCTGCCTAATAGCCGTAGTGCAGAAACTGAAGCCGATCTGATTGGTATCGAGCTAGCCGCTAGAGCTGGATATGATCCAAATGGTGCGGTTAGTTTGTGGAAGAAAATGGAGCAAGCGGGCGGTAAAGGACCAGCTGAGTTTATGAGTACACACCCTTCGTCTAGTACGCGCATTCAGAACTTGCAGCAAGCTATTCCTAAGGTGATGCCTTTATACGAGCGGGCTAAATAAGGCTCAAGGTTGTGCCCACGTATATTTGGCTCAGCCAATAAAACCTGCTCCGGATGAGCGTGTTACAAAGCACCGCTCTTGTTGGAGGCCAGCTTCTGGGCGACCCGAACCATAAAACCAACTCAAGCGTTGCTGGGAAATGCCAATCGCGCAAAAGTTGCGCTCCCACAAGAAGCCGTTGCGCCGTATTCGACCGCGGATTTCGCCAATAGATACAGTGTTGCTCTGACGCACCGCTGTCGCAGGCATGGCCTGCTCCTACAAAAAACCGCTGTTTTTACAGGTCTTTGGATGAGCTGGAACCACTAGCCTAATGACT
>JALOAC010000075.1 GCA_023228985.1 Thiopseudomonas sp.
GTGTTATTTAAACAAACTAATAAGTATGTAAAGAATACCTTTAAAGGTTTGTCTAAGTATTGCGGTGCAAATAGGCAGAGCCGGTGAAGTTCCGTATCACTAAAGTTTAGATCTCTAGAGGGCCAGCTACACTTTTAGTCATTCAGAATGTAAGCCACGCCCATTACGAGTACTGTATTCCTGGGTGTAGGGTGAAAAAAAGAGGTTAAAAATTAATGAAACTCGGGGTTGTATTTGATGGGGAGCCTGGGGTAGGATGGCGCCTGAATTTTGCTGATAGCTATAGTGCGCTGAGGTTAGCGTGCTTGGTTGCAAGAGAGAGTCTCTCTCATCGCCTGCGGATAGGATGCCTTGAGCTGCAAAGTTTGCAGTTCCGATGAAGGCTTGATTTGGCCGTGCGTTCTAAGGATGCGTGCGAAGTGTCGTGATCAAGGTTGGCTTTATAGGGCGAGCAATCCTGAACCGTTTTGAGGAGAATCTAGATGACAGAGGCAATCGTAGAAAAGATCGCAGCTGCTTATGAGCGCGATCAAGCGCGTGCAGGAAAAAAAGCCAGTATTGATGAGCTGCCACTGTCGTACGAGGCGCTCACTGCAGAATGGTTGACTCATGCTCTATGTCGATCCGTGCCCGGCGCAGTCGTGGATAAGTTCGAGTTAGGACCGGTTGATGACGGGTCGTCAAATCGGCGAAAAATCAAGATCACCTATAACTCAAAAGGGCAGAGCGCTGGGTTGCCAGCAGCCTTGTTTTGCAAGGCTTCTCATGATCTTGTCAATCGCTGGGTTTTAAGTATCTCTGGAGCTGCCCTGAGTGAAGCTACGTTCTATCGTAGTGTGCGTGACTTGCTTGATATTGAGGCCCCGAGAGCTTACTTTGCAGAGGTTGATGAAGAGAGCTTTAACTCGCTAATTATTCTTGGAGATATAAGCGATTCAGTTGCTGAGTTCTGCGATCACGAGACCGTGGTCTCTCGTTCGCGTGCGGAAAGCCAGATGAAGTTGCTTGCCACGATGCATGGGAGTGTATACGGTTCCCCCGAGTTGCAAAAGCGCATTCAGAAATTTATTACTTGGCCAGAGAACCTTCAGAAAACCCTTGGTTTTGGTATGAGGGAAGGCTCTAACCAAGGCTTTCTCGATGCTGAATCTGTTATTCCGGCGCGCTTGTACCGCCGTTATAATGAAATTTGGCCGCTTACTCTCGTCTCTGCTGCTCTGCACGAAAACGTCCCTCATACGTTGCAGCATGGTGATGTCCACCTAAAAAATTGGTATGTCGCTAGTAACGATCAGATGGGGCTAAGTGACTGGCAGTGTGCTGGGCGCGGAATTTGGGCGCGGGATGTGGCCTATACAATGGCGTCTTCCTTGCAGCCGGATGATCGGCGTGCTTGGGAGAGGGATTTGCTAAAAGAGTATCTGGAGCTGATGCATGAAGCTGGTGGGCCCAAGGTTTCTTTTGATGACGGCTGGCTGGCTTATCGCCAGCAGTTGATTACCGCATTGACTTGGTGGACTGTAACTTTGAGTCCACCAGGCACTATGCCTGATATGCAGCCGCGTGATACAGCCCTGGAGTTTATTCGGCGTATTTCAATAGCGATGGACGATCTGGATACTCTGGATGCATTGATGTCTGGTTGATCTAATCTTGATCGGGCTGGCGCCTGCTGAATTGCATGAAAAAAACAGCGCCAAATAGTATTTGGACAGAGCAGCGGTCTGCCTGAAGGCGGAGCTGCTCTCCCTGTCGTAGTTTAGTTCTCTGCTAGGCGCCTTTTCTTTGTATTATTTCTCTATTCCTTTACGCGATCTTTGTAAGTGAGCTGAAAACCCAACAGGCTGAGTAGTTGGGGTGGTTTTTTCACTGCCTTAGCGATTAAGTGGACTGTTTTACACTAAAAATAAATGCAACTCTAGGTTGTATTTAAAGTGTGGCTTGGATAGGATTTCTTGCTTTAACGCCTGTAGGGCATGTCAGCATAAGTTTAATGACTGGAGCTATACCGATGATGTTGATGAAAAACAAAAAAGCATTGGCAGCTTTTATTGTTGTATGTTCAGTTCCGGCCGCAGCCAATACGGTAGGTGGCCTTGAAGAAATTATAGTAACTGCTCAGAAGCGTGCAGAAACACTACAAAACGTGCCAATAGCGGTAACAGCTTTATCTGAAGAAGCGCTGGCGGCAGCTAATATTGAAGCAGCGCTATCCCTATCTAAAGTGACGCCAAGTTTAATAGTAACTGTTAATAATACTAACGCTTCGGCTTATCTTAGAGGCGTCGGTTCCCAGTTTGCTAATGTTGGCTTGGAAAGTAGCGTGGCAATCTATTTCGATGATATGTATATGCCACGTGCTTCCAGTGCGATGTTCTCGCTTAATGATATTGAGCGTGTTGAAGTGTTGAAGGGGCCGCAAGGTACTCTTTATGGAAGAAACGCTACCGGTGGTGCTATCAGAATTATCAGTGCCGATCCTAAGCATAAGTTTGAAACTCAAGCGGCACTCACTTATGGTACAGATGAGAGGGTCGCCGTTGACGGCCTGGTGAACCTTCCTATCGCAGAGGGATTGGCGTTGCGCGTAGCTTATCGCCATGATGAAAATAATGGATATGTAAGAAATGTCGGCGTAGGTGGTCCCAAAAAAATCAATGATCGTGATGAAGACTTTTGGAGAGCTAAGCTCCTATTTGATGCTATTGATCGCTTAACTGTTAGGTGGTCCGCTGATTATCTGAAAAAGAAGGATACTGATGGATTTGCGTTTACCAACCTGTTTGACGGTCTGCCTGAGCAAATACCTGCCGCCAGCGGTGGAAGCGTAGCTCGTAGTTTTTATACGACTTCGACAAACTTAAGAAATATTGGTACAGATACTAAAAACTGGGGTACTTCTCTGCGAATCGACTACGACTTTGATTCAGTAAGCCTCTCCAGTATTACTAGCTATAGAGACGAAGACCAGCAAACTTACGGCGATTTAGACGCTACAGATGCTGATTTTCAGCAGGCCAACTTTAGGCAAGCCACCGAGCAGTTAACTCAGGAATTTCAAGCTATATCGGATTTAAGTGGGCG
>JALOAC010000076.1 GCA_023228985.1 Thiopseudomonas sp.
GATTACTAACGCTGCAGTGATTCTAAATGCCAGTTGGAAATGACTGGGCAAGCAGAAATGCTAAATATATCACTTAGGTTAGGTATAACTAGGAAGTCGTAATAGCACTGTTTGTGAAATTGTACTAATAGAGGTGGCATGAATACTTATTGATTTAACTTTATCGATCTGGCGTAAGTCATCATCTTTAATAATATGGTGAATGCTAAGCAGGATATAACTGTGGCTAATGCATGCCTGGTTTTATTTTGGAGTATTATATTAAGTGTTAATACTTTCTGAGCGCTAAGTTAAAAAACTCAAGCCTAATTAACAGGCTTGAGTTTTATTGAGCTTGGTGTGTTGTGTGGTTACTTATCCTTGGGATCTGCCGCAATCACCTAGCTTTGTATATCTAACTGAATGCAGTGCGCCTTGAGAATCTTCATAACTAATTACCTTTTTAAAGGGGCCGCAAATTTCGAGGTCCTTGGTTTGATGTATTAGTTTGGATATATCCATTTTCATTCCATATTTATAATCGATAATTTCCGGTGCGTCCTTGCCATTTTGTTTGGCATAATTTTGTGTGATCTTGATGTTTTCTACCAATTGCTTTTCATGTGTTTTCTCCGCCGAAGTCATGGAGAAAGCTACTTGTGTGGAGCTTAGTAATAGTGCCGCGAGTACAAATTTGGGTATATTCATGGTAGCCTCCGTTGATTGCTGCCCCAATTATAGGCATCAGATGCTGTCTAAACCGTGACGCCGACATTACATTTCAGTAATAAAAATAAAATATTAAGAAAGATATAATAAGCATTGGCAGAGTTCTTACGCGCCGCATACAAAGCAGTTCCACCTGTCAATGGCCATTAATTTTGACCCACCTTTGGCCAATAAAATTGACCCACCCTTGCTCGTTTAACCCGCAGTTTTTTGCTTCAGTCGATAGCTTTCACCTCCCAGCATAAAAATGTGTGAGTGATGGATAATCCGGTCGATGATCGGCACTGCAACGTTGTCATCGTGGAAAAACTCCCCCCAGCAGGTGAAGTCCTTGTTGGTGGTCAGGATGATGGAGCGATACTCGTACAGGCTGTTGATCAGCTGAAACAGGTTGTAACGGGCCTGTCGGGTCATGGGCAGGTAGCCCAGCTCATCAATGATCAGCAGGTCGTACTTGGCCAGCTGGCTAACTTTTTTCTTCAGTTCCCCCTTCATCTCCGACAGCTCCAGTTCTTCGACCAGATCCAGCGCATTACGAAACAGTACCCGGTATCCAGCCTCGACCGCCTTGTGGCCAATCCCGATGGCCAGGTGGGTCTTGCCAACCCCAGGCGGGCCAATAAAAACCAGATTGTGGCGTTCGTCGATAAACTGAAAATCCAGCAAAGCATTGACCTGGCGCTTGCTGATCGTGGTCTGATGCCGGTAGTCAAAGCCTTCCAGGTGCTTCTGTGCCGGAAAGCCAGCGGCCTTGTGGTTGCGCTGCACGCGGCTGCTTTGCCGTCGGCTCAGTTCATGTTCAGCCAGCCGGTTGGCAAAGCTCAAGTAGGACATTTCACCCTCCTCAGCGTCTGCCAGCAGCTGTGTCAGTTCGCTGGCGATGGCACTGAGGCGCAGGCTACGGTACTGTGCGGCGGTGTGCTCAAGCATGCCCATGGGTCACCCCCTGGCCAGCAGGCTGGCCAAGCTGCTGATAAGCACTCAGATCCAGCTGCGTCAGGTTTCTGGGCACCGGTTCGGCATGGCGCTCCCGTTGGTTGGCCAGCTGGGTGGCCATCAGGTATTGCTCAACTCGGGTGGCCGTCAGGCCAGGCTTTTGGCTTAGATTAAGGAGCACCTCAGGCTCTACCGGACTGTATTTGCGCAGCACGCTGCGCACGGCGTACAGCTGGTCTTTGTAGACTTTGGGCAGTGACAGTCGCAGCTGCTGACACAGCGCCTGACTGACCAACTCGTCGCCGATCAGCACTTGTATATCCTGCTCCAGTTGTTCGCGCCGCTGGGCATGGTCACGGTAGTGATGGGTGTTTTTGACCAGCTGGCCTTTGCCGCTGGCCAGCTCGTGCCGGGCGATCACCTCGCCACTGTGCAGGTCGGTAATGTTCAGCTGGTTACCGCTTTCCTGTACGCCTACACGGCCTTGCTGCCATGCCATCGGCACTGAGTACCTGTTGACCTTCCAGGAGATCAGACCGGTCTTGTCCACCTTGCGGGCGGCATGGGCCTGAGCTGTGACACAGGGCGGCGTCAGGTACGGTTTGAGCTGGGCGAGCTCATCGCGAACAAAACGCTCGCGGGGCGGCTCACCGGTGGTTCCATGAGTGCGTACATTGGCTACAGTTTCCAGCCAGTCCAGCACATGTTGGCGCAGATGCTGCTCATCACGAAACGCCTCGCCATAGAGGCAGTCCCGTTTGACATATTTGACGCCGGCCTCGACCTTGCCTTTGCTCTCTGGGTCGTAGCCCTCACAGGCGTGGATACGAAATCCAGCCGTAGTTGCATACTGGTGGAACCGCTGGTTGAGCTTCAGTTCGCGGTACTTCTCCTCAATCACCACCAGCTTGGTCTGGTCGTACACGCACTCTTCGGGCAGGCCGCCAAAATAGCGGAAAGCCTCGTCATGCAGCTGAATGAACTGCTGGGTATCCAGTGGCCGCAAAGACAAACCCACGTACATCAGGCGAGAATACGCCAGTACAAAAACGACAAAGTGAACGACCGTTTCTACCCCGCCAATCATCACGTTACGCAGCTCGCCCGGATCAACCTGGCACTGCACACCTGGCACCTCATCCACCACCGGCTCGTAATAGCGCAGCTGACCGGTGGCCACCTCTTCCTTCAGGGCGCTGACATAACGCCGGATGCTGCGGTCAGACGCGGGCAACTCGCCCAGCTTCTCGGTGAGTTTGCGGGCAATCTTGACGGCGCTAAGGCCAGGAAAACTGGCCAGCAGGTTAATCAGGTAGCCCCGATAGGCATCCAGCTGCTTACTGCGTGCCGGATTGTCCTGCTGCTGGGCAATGCTTGCTTCA
>JALOAC010000011.1 GCA_023228985.1 Thiopseudomonas sp.
AATCCGCTATCGGATGCATGGCATCCTCGTACAGGCGTAACGCTCCAGCAGAGCATCTAGGTGCTGAAATTTGGTATTTTGCTTAACGAGCACAAAGCTACAGCCATGACACCCACTCTTGTACGAGCTGGCCATGCCTGCGACAGCGGTGCGTCAGGCGGTGCTGTGTTTATAGGCTTAATCCGCTGTCGGATGCATGGCATCCTCGTACAGGCGTAACGCTCCAGCAGAGTATCTAGGTTCTGAAATTCTGGATTTTGCTTAACGAGCACAAAGCTACAGCCATGACACCCGCTCTTGTACGAGCAGGCCATGCCTGCGACAGCGGTGCGTCAGGCGGCGCTGTGTTTATAGGTTTAATCTGCGGTCGGATGCATGGCATCCTCGTACAGGCGTAACGCTCCAGCAGAGTATCTAGGTTCTGAAATTCTGGATTTGGCTTAACTTGCACAAAGCTACAGCCAAGACACCCGCTTTTGTACGAGCAGGCCATGCCTGCGACAGCGGCGCATCTGACGGCGCAGTGTTTATAGATTTAATCCGCGGTCGGATGCATGGCATCCTCGTACAGGCGTAACGCTCCAGCAGAGTGCCAAAGCACAGTCTGGTGTGGGACCTGCCTTGGCAGGGAAGCGGAGTTTAAACCATGGCACGGGCTTAAAGCCTCTTGCTCAGGTTGGCTTTAGTGCATTCCCCGTTCCCCGACAAGTCGGGTCCCACAAAAGCGGGTGCCACGGCTGGGCATATCAGCAGAGCACCGACGCTGAAACCACACACCCGCTCTTGTACGAGCAGGCCATGCCTGCGACAGCGGTGCGTCAGGCGGCGCTGTGTGTATAGGTTTAATCTGTGGTCGGATGCATGGCACCCTCGTACAGTGCCCACGCTGAAGCTGTTATTAGTTAGCCTTGGTATGGCTAGTAGCTTGAACCAACGCAGCAAAGTCTCCGCCACTGGGGGCTTGATAAACACGCAGGCCAAACTCAGGCGCAATCGCTAGCAGATGGTCAAAAATATCGGACTGAATGCCTTCATAAGCCACCCACGCGGTGGTATTAGTAAAACAGTAAATCTCTAAGGGTAAGCCTTCTGGCGTAGGGCTTAGCTGACGCACAATCAGCGTCATGTTTTGATGCACACCCGGGTGGTTACGCAGGTAGCGCTCTACATAGGCGCGGAAAGTACCAATGTTGGTCATGCGCCGCGAATCCACTGTTTCACCTGCTTTAGCGCTCAGATAGCGCTCGTTCCACACGTTAAGCTCGTCGATTTTACTGTCAAAATAGCCATACATGAGCTTGAACTTTTTCAGGTGTTCAATTTCGTCGGCGGTGAGAAAATGAATGCTTTGTTGGTCGATTAACACACTTCTCTTGATACGACGGCCGCCACTTTCTTGCATGCCGCGCCAGTTTTTAAATGAGCTGTTGATAAAACTCTTAATGGGCACGCTACTAATGGTTTTGTCCCAGTTCTGAATTTTTATCGTATGCAGCGCAATATCAATCACATCACCGTCGGCATTTTGCTGCGGCATTTCAATCCAGTCGCCTACACGGATCATATCGCCAGAGGATATTTGTACGCTGGCGACCAGTGAGAGCAGGGTGTCTTGGAAAATCAGCATCAATACCGCCGCCATGGCTCCCAAGCCAGAGAGTAAAATAAGCGGAGAACGGTCAATAAGGGTGGCGATAATTAGGATGGTGGCAATGGCATACACAGCAATTTTAACCAGTTGCATATAGCCTTTGATTGGCTTTAGGTGCGCATCTTTGCGTCTGTTGTAGAGCATGTTGGCAAAGTTAAGGGACGCGCCAACGGCTAGTGCAATAGTTAAAACAATAAAGCCACTGGCGACGTTTTTAACCACGGCGACTAAGGCGTTTGGTAAGTTGGGCACAAACTGGATGCCGTGGGCTATGATGATTGCAGGAACAATATTGGCTAGTCGCTTGGCAATACCAAAGTCTTCAGCGTGCTCGTGGGAAACCTGCTTAAGAATGCGGTAAAAAGCGCGCAGAATAATTTTCTTAACAATAAAGTTGGCTACATAGGAAAAAAATAAAACTAAACCGGCCGATGCGAGGGTTTGGATGAGTGGATGTTGGGAAACCCATAGATTCCAAACTTCATAAATAGATTGCATATGTAAACCTTTTTGCGATGTAAAACTAGAGTACTTGAATGCGTAATTGGCCTTCGGCCAGATGCGCTTGTAGTTGTTGCCCACTGCGTACCTGTTGGTTACTGCGAATCACCTGCTGATTCTCATCGCGCAGGATGCTATAGCCTCTGTCTAAAGTAGCTAATGGACTGACCAAATGTAAAGTTTGCGCCACGCTTTGTAGCTTGTATTGCTCTGTGCTTAAGCGGGTGGTCATGTTTTTAGTCAGGGCTTGCTGGTAGTGGGTTAGCCGCTGTTGCTGTTGATTAAGCAGGGTTTGTGGGTGTTGTATTTGTAACCGATTGTGCCACAGCTGAACCTGCTGCTGATTACTTTGTAGTAGCTGAGTGCAGGCTCGGGTTAAGCGTAACTCAAGCTCATCTAAACGCTGCATGCTTTGCTCGATACGCTGCTTGGGATGACGTATGCGTGCATTAAGACCATGTAATTGCTGGTTTAGCGTCTTGAGTCGATCGCTTAGACGGCGTTGCAAGCGTTGCTGTAAATAATCGATTCTTTGTAGTAATGCTTGACGTTCCGGTGCTAATAACTCAGCAGCTGCGGTTGGCGTAGGTGCGCGCACATCAGCGACAAAGTCACTAATGCTGATATCTGTTTCATGACCAATGGCGCTTACTATAGGCGTGATGCTGTCAGCAATGGTGCGCGCTACTATTTCTTCGTTAAAACACCAAAGATCTTCTAATGAACCACCGCCACGAGCCAAAATAATGGCATCAAATTGTCCGCGATCGGCCAGTTTTAGCGCCTGTACAATCTGAGCGGTAGCTTCTTTGCCTTGCACTGCGGTGGGCACCTGAGTTAAGGCAACTTGCGGTGCGCGGCGTGCAAATACGCTGAGTATGTCTTGCCATACAGCGCCGGTCGGTGAGGTGACCACGGCGATGCGGCGAGGGTATTTTGGCAGGTCTTTTTTACGCTGCTGATCAAACAGCCCTTCTGCTAGAAGCTGTTGTTTAAGCGCTTCAAATGCAGCGCGCAATGCGCCTTCACCGGCAGCCTCTAGCTGCTCAACAATTAATTGGTAATCACCACGACCCTCATAAAGAGATACTCGGGCAGCCACTTTAACTAAGGTGCCGTTCTCAATTATTTGCCGTGTGCGAGCTGCATTTTGCCGAAAAAAAGCACAGCGTACCTGAGCCTGTGCATCTTTAAGGGTGAAATAAAGGTGTCCAGAAGCTGGGCGGGCTAGGTTAGAAATTTCGCCTTCTACCCAGATGCGTGGAAATACATCTTCCAACAGCTGACGCGCCCGCTGATTCAGCTGGCTGACTGTAAGGATTTCGGATGCTGGATTTGTGGGTCGTGAAGAAAGGTTTTGCATGGGCATATAATACCTTAAGGCGCAATGCTATGCGAGACCGGCACTGACGCTTAAATCACGCACCCGTTTTTGTACGAGCAGGCCATGCCTGCGACAGCGGTGCGTCAGGCGGCGCTGTGTTTATAGGTTTAATTCGCGGTCGGATGCATGGCATCCTCGTACAGGCGTAACGCTCAAACAGAGTGTCTAGGTTCTGAAATTCTGGATTTGGCTTAACTGGCACTGACGCTTAAATCACGCACCCGCTCTTGTACGAGCAGGCCATGCCTGCGACAGCGGTGCGTCAGGCGGCGCTGTGTTTATAGGTTTAATTCGCGGTCGGATGCATGGCATCCTCGTACAGCCGGGCATATAAATCGCTTGTTAGCCCGCATCGCCCAGAAGCTGGGCTCCAACAAGAGCGGTGCTTTGTAACGCGATCATTGGTAGATACTTAAAGACTGGCTTTTATTACCATTAAGGGGCTGCGGCTCTAGCAAGTAATTTTATGTTTTTCTGGTCATTTAATGCTGGATATGCTATAAAACGCGCCGCTTTGTAGAAAATCTATAAAGTAAGTGAATCCACACACATATCGACACAGTTTTCTGGGTGCCTTCGGGTTGAGAGCTGGGATATGTGGAGGCCTAACCCAAACTTATCTTAGGAATTACCATGACTCAAAACGTAAATATGCGCGATATGCTGCAAGCTGGTGTGCACTTCGGTCACCAAACCCGCTACTGGAACCCAAAAATGGGCAAATACATTTTTGGTGCGCGCAACAAAATTCATATTATTAACTTAGAAAAAACCCTGCCTATGTTCAAAGAAGCGCTAAGCTTTATCGAGCAGAAAGCATCGGGCAGAAACAAAATTCTATTTGTTGGCACCAAGCGTTCTGCCAGCAAGTTAATCAGTGAGCAGGCTGAGCGTTGTGGCATGCCTTACGTAGACCATCGCTGGTTGGGTGGTATGTTAACCAACTACAAAACCATTCGTACTTCGATTAAGCGTTTACGCGATCTAGAAGTTCAGGCGCAAGACGGTACCTTTGAAAAGCTGACTAAGAAAGAAGCTTTAATGCGTACCCGTGACCTAGAAAAGCTTGAGCGCAGCTTGGGTGGTATCAAGGACATGGGCGGTCTGCCGGATGTTATGTTTGTAGTTGACGTTGATCATGAGCGTATTGCTATCAGCGAAGCAAACAAGCTAGGTATTCCTGTTGTAGGTATCGTGGATACTAACAGCAGCCCTGAAGGTATCGATTTCATTATTCCAGGTAATGATGACGCAATCCGTGCCGTTCAGTACTACTTGTCCAAAGTGGCAGACACTGTGATTAACGCCCGTAAAGGCAGCGCAACAACCGCAGAAGAGTTTGTTGAAGTTGCTGATGAAGGTGCTGCCGAGGCCTAATTCACTGGTCTTGTGCTGATCACTTAAAAAGGGGGGCTGTACACCCCCTTTTTTTCAGATTAAAACTTCAGCTATCCGTGCTGGGTTTATCCAAATTTATGAGGAATAAAAGATGACGCAAATCACTGCTGCTCTAGTTAAAGAACTACGCGAGCGTACCGGCCAAGGTATGATGGATTGTAAAAAAGCCTTGGAAGCTGCTGGTGGTGATATTGAAAAAGCTATTGATGATATGCGCGCTGCAGGTTCGATTAAGGCCGCTAAAAAAGCTGGCAATATCGCTGCTGAGGGTGCTATTTCGGTGAAAGTTGCTGATGACAATAAAACTGCAGTTATTATCGAAGTAAACTCGCAAACTGACTTTTTAGCGATGCAAGATGACTTCAAAACCTTTGTTGCTGAAAGTTTAGAAGCAGCTTTTGCTAAGGGTTACACCGATGCAGCACCGCTAATTGTTGAGTGCGAAACAGCGCGTGAAGCTTTGGTGGTTAAAACTGGCGAAAACGTAAACATTCGTCGTTTAGCGCGTGCTGAGGGTGATGTGCTAGGCGCTTATTTGCATGGCAACCGCATTGGTGCAGTAGTTACCCTTAAGGGTGGTAATGCTGAGTTAGCGCGTGATATCGCTATGCATGTTGCAGCAAGTAGCCCGCAAGTTGTTAACCCTGATCAGGTTGATGCCGATGTAGTTGCTAAAGAAAAAGAAATTTTTATGCAGCTTAACGAAGATAAAATTCAAGGCAAACCAGAGAATATTGTTGAAAATATGGTCAAAGGCCGTATTAACAAGTTCCTTTCTGAAATCAGCTTGGTGAGTCAGCCCTTCATTAAAGACCCAGACGTTACTGTGGGTAAGCTAGCTGAAAAAGCAGGCGCAGAAGTGCTCAGCTTTGTTCGCTACGAAGTGGGTGAGGGTATTGAGCGTGCAGAAGAAGACTTTGCTGCTGAAGTTGCTGCACAGGTAGCCGCTTCTAAAAAGTAAGCACCAGCGTTGCTAGGTGATTTAAAAAAGGCTGCCCACATTGAATATGTGTGGCAGCTTTTTTTTAAGGTGCTTCTAAATAATTCACTAAATTTGAACTTGCGTAGCCAGTTATTTAGAACTTCCTTATAATTGTGCATAAATTCGAGGAGAAAAAGTATGACGCAGCCAGAAGCTGGTCGCCAGCCGCGCTACAAACGTATTTTACTGAAGTTAAGCGGTGAGGCTTTAATGGGGTCTGAGAACTTTGGTATTGATCCAAAAGTTCTAAACCGTATGGCGTTAGAGGTAGGACAGCTGGTTGGTATTGGTGTCCAAGTAGGTTTGGTCATCGGGGGTGGTAACCTGTTCCGTGGTGCGGCCTTGTCGGCGGTGGGTATGGATAGGGTTACTGGCGACCATATGGGTATGTTGGCTACCGTAATGAATGCGCTGGCCATGCGTGATGCCTTGGAGCGTTCTAATATTCCTGCGCTGGTGATGTCGGCCATTTCTATGGTTGGAGTGACTGATCACTACGATCGACGCAAAGCCATGGAGCATTTGAAGAAAGGCCAGGTAGTTATTTTCTCCGCCGGTACGGGGAACCCGTTTTTCACCACGGATTCTGCTGCCTGTCTACGTGGCATTGAGGTTAACGCGAATGTGGTTCTTAAGGCCACCAAGGTAGATGGCGTATATACTGCCGATCCTTTTAAAGATCCTGATGCGGAAAAGTTTGATCGTCTAACCTATGATGAAGTGTTAGCGCGTCAGCTAGAGGTAATGGATTTGACGGCTATTTGCCTGTGCCGTGACCATAAGATGCCTTTGCGTGTATTTAATATGAACAAGCCAGGTGCTTTATTGAATGTGGTTTTGGGTGGGGCAGAAGGCACTCTGATCGAGGAAGTAGATAATGATTAATGAAATTAAGACAGATGCGCAACAGCGCATGCGGAAATCGACCGATTCTTTGCAACATGCATTTGCGAAAATTCGTACCGGTCGTGCTCACCCCAGTATTCTTGATGGGGTCATGGTTTCTTACTATGGCAGTGATACGCCGCTACGGCAGGTTGCCAACGTAGTCTCAGAGGACTCGCGCACCCTAGCCCTAACAGTATTCGATCGCAGCATGATTCAGGCCGTAGAGAAAGCCATTATGCAGGCTGATTTAGGCTTAAACCCAGCAACAGCTGGTACCACCATTCGTGTACCTATGCCGGCTTTAACTGAAGAAACGCGCAAAGTGTATACGCGTCAAGCCCGTCAAGAAGCCGAGAATGCTCGCGTTGCAGTGCGTAACGTGCGACGTGATGCGTTAACGCAAATTAAAGACTTGGTTAAAGAAAAAGAAATCAGTGAAGATGATGAGCGCCGCGGCGCTGATGAAGTGCAAAAAGTTACTGATAAATTTATCGAAGAAATAGATGCAATGCTGGCGGCTAAAGAAGCCGACTTGATGGAAGTCTAACGCGGAGCCGGCATGGTCAAGCAGATAAGTGCGCAAGCAGCGGTGGTGCCAAGACATGTGGCCGTTATTATGGATGGCAACAACCGCTGGGCGAAAAAGCGCTTTTTGCCCGGCATCGCTGGCCATAAAGCCGGTGTTGATGCGGTACGCGCAGCAATAGAAGTGTGCGTTGAAGCAGGGGTTGAGGTGTTAACGCTGTTTGCGTTCTCAAGTGAAAATTGGCGCCGCCCCGAAGATGAGGTTAGTGCTTTAATGGAGCTTTTTTTGCTGTCTTTAAAGCGTGAGATCAACAAGCTTGATAAAAATGGTATCTGCTTAAAGATCATTGGCGAGCGCACCCGTTTTCATACCGAGCTGCAGAAAGAAATTGAGCAAGCAGAGCAGCGTACGGCAGATAACTGTAAATTCACCCTGCAAATTGCTGCTAATTACGGTGGGCGTTGGGATATTACTCAGGCCGCCCGCCAAATTGCCCTGCAGCTACAGCAAGGGCATTTAGCGCTTAATGAGATAAATGAAGAGTTGTTGGCCCAGCATCTTGCAACAGGTCGGGCCGGTGATCCTGATCTATTGATTCGTACGGGTGGTGAGCATCGGATTAGTAATTTTTTGCTGTGGCAGCTTGCTTACACAGAGCTTTATTTCTCGGATTTATTCTGGCCTGACTTTAAGCATCAAGCCATGCGTGATGCTTTAGAAGACTTTGCTTTGCGGCAACGTCGATTTGGTAAAACCAGCGATCAGATTGCAGCGGAGCACTAATTAGTATGTTAAAACAGCGGATTATCACGGCCTTATGGTTGCTGCCGTTGGCCTTGTTTGGTTTCTTTGTTCTATCAGGCTGGGCATTTAGTTTGTTTGTTGGTGTGGTGTTAACTCTGGGTGCATGGGAGTGGGCGCAGTTGGCCGGCAGTGCGCGGCAGTCGCAGCGTGTTGGTTATGCAGCGGTGACCGCTGTGTTATTTGCGACTTTACAGCTAGTGCCAGCAATAGAGTTACCCGTATTACTTGTTGCTTTGGCATGGTGGTGTGCGGCCGCGTTAATGGTTATGAGTTATCCGCGCTCGGTCAGTCTCTGGGGCGGCTTGTTGGGTAAGTTGCTAATCGGCTGGCTGATTCTTTTACCCGCCGGTATTGGCTTGCTGGTCCTCAAATCTTTCGAGCAAGGCAATGCTTTAATTTTTAGTGTTATGTTGATGGTTTGGGCTGCTGACATAGGCGCCTATTTTTCGGGTAAAGCATTTGGTAAGCGCAAGTTAGCGCCTAATGTGAGTCCCGGCAAAAGCTGGGCGGGTCTATACGGCGGCCTGCTGTCCAGTGTGTTAGTGGCCTTAGGGTGTGCGCTCTATTTTTCCTTATCCGCTAAGCAGCTAATTGTCTTTCTGATAGCTGCCGTGGTGATTATTTTATTCTCTGTCATCGGTGATTTAACCGAAAGCATGTTTAAGCGCCAAGCAGGTGTTAAAGACAGCAGTAATTTGCTGCCCGGCCACGGTGGTGTACTCGATCGTATCGATAGCCTTACAGCAGCACTGCCTTTGTTTGCTTTGTTTTTAATCTTTGCCGGTTGGGCGGTTCAGTAGTGCAGCAAATTACTATTCTTGGTGCTACGGGTTCTATTGGCGCTAGTACATTGGATGTTATTAGCCAGCATCCACAGGCTTATCAGGTGTTTGCCCTTACAGCCCATCGCCAGCTCGATAAGCTGGCAGAACTCTGTCAGCGCTTTCGTCCGCGCTACGCCGTAGTTGAAACCGAGCAGGATGCCGAAGCACTGCAGCAGCAGTTATCCGGTTTGGGCTTAGACACCGAACTGCTGTTTGGTGAGTCGAGTTTATGCCAGGTTGCCAGTGCGCCAGAGGTGGACGCCGTGATGTCCGCTATCGTCGGGGCAGCTGGTCTGGTGCCGACATTAGCAGCAGTGCATGCGGGCAAAAAAGTGTTGCTAGCAAATAAAGAAGCGCTGGTGATGTCGGGCGCGCTCTTTATGCAGGCCGTGCGTGAACATGGCGCACAGCTTTTACCTATAGACAGCGAACACAATGCTATCTACCAGTGTCTACCCTGTAATTATCAAGATGGCTTGCAGCAGGTTGGCGTACGCCGTTTACTGCTAACGGCTTCGGGTGGGCCTTTTCGTGAAACCGCCTTGGCTGATCTGGCTAAGGTGACGCCAGCTCAAGCCTGTGCGCACCCCAACTGGTCAATGGGGCAAAAGATTTCCGTTGATTCAGCTACTATGATGAATAAGGGCTTGGAGCTGATTGAGGCTTGTTGGTTGTTTGATGCTAAGCCGCAGCAGGTTGAAATAGTGGTGCATCCGCAAAGTGTGATTCATTCATTGGTCGACTATGTCGATGGTTCTGTATTAGCTCAGTTGGGTAATCCAGATATGCGCACACCCATCGCCCATGCGCTGGCATGGCCCAACAGGATTGATTCTGGTGTGCAACCTTTAGATTTGTATCAGTTAGCGCGGATGGATTTTTTTGAGCCGGACTTAGAGCGGTTTGCCTGTTTAAAGTTAGCTCGTGATGCGGCTGAACAGGGCGGTACGGCACCAGCAATTCTTAATGCGGCTAACGAGGTGGCTGTAGCTGGTTTTCTGGCAGGACAGATTGGTTTTTTAGACATTGCCCATTTAATTGATAGTATTTTGCAGCAGTTATCAGTACAGCCTGTAACCGATTTACAGGCGGTGTTAACTGCAGATCAGCAATCACGTGAGCTGGCGCACAAATGGCTAGCAAAAACAGCAGCTTTGCGAGGAGATAGCACGTGAGCAGTTTGTATATGCTCTTTGGCACCCTGTTGGCTTTAGGTGTCTTGGTAACCATTCATGAGTACGGCCATTTTTGGGTGGCGCGCAAATGTGGTGTGAAAGTGCTGCGTTTTTCAGTGGGCTTTGGTACACCCTTGCTGCGCTGGCACGATCGTCATGGCACTGAGTTTGTCATTGCCGCTATTCCTTTGGGTGGCTACGTAAAAATGCTTGATAGTCGCGAAACGGAGCTGACTGAGCAGCAACAAACACAAGCATTTAATCATAAGTCAGTACAGCAGCGCATCGCTATTGTGGCTGCTGGACCAGTGGCTAATTTCTTATTGGCTCTAGTGTTTTTTTGGTGTCTGGCCATGCTGGGCACGCAAGAACCAAGACCTATCATCGGGCAGGTTCTGCCACAAAGTTTAGCCGAGCAGGCAGGCCTAAAAGCAGGGCTGGAAATCAGCGCCATTGACGGCAATCCAGTGGTTGGTTGGTCAGATATCAGTATTCAGCTAATTAGGCGCGCTGGTGAAACGGGAACACTGCGTATTGATGCACAGGTACCGGGTGACTCAATCGCTGCCGACTACTCACTGCAATTGCAGGAATGGCAGAAGGGCGCTGAGGATTTAAACCCGCTTTTGTCGTTAGGTTTAGTGCCGTGGCGTCCTGCAGTTGAGGCGTTGTTAACGCAGCTTGATGAGCAAGGGCCTGCTTATGCGGCAGGTTTGCGGGAGCAGGATTTAATTGTTGCGATTGACGAGCAGTCGATGGATTCATGGCATGAGGTGGTGCGCTATGTGCAGGCTAAACCAAACCAGCAGGTACGTATTTTAGTCGAGCGCCAGCATGAGCAGTTGCTTATTCCGGTAAACTTAACCGCGCGCGGTGATGAGAGGTTGCCGGTAGGTTATTTAGGCGCCGGTGCAAGCAGTGCGGCATGGCCAGAAGAAATGTTAGTTCATACCAGTTTTGGCCCTGTGTCGGCCATTGCTGAGGGGGCTAAGCGCACCTGGTTAATGAGCAGCATGACGCTGGCCTCAATTAAGAAAATGCTTTTTGGTGAGTTATCTGCAAAAAACTTGAGTGGACCCATAAGCATTGCTAAAGTAGCGGGCGCTTCAGCTGAATCCGGATTGCGTAGTTTTTTGAACTTTTTGGCCTATTTGAGTATCAGTTTAGGGGTGTTAAATTTATTGCCTATCCCTGTGCTAGACGGCGGACATTTGCTATTTTATACGGTCGAGTGGGTTCGTGGAAAACCAGTTTCAGAAAAGATTCAAACATGGGGCATGCAAATAGGCATAGCTCTGGTAATGTGTGTCATGTTTTTTGCTGTATTTAATGACATAACGCGCTTATAAAATTGTTGGTTGTTGTGTTTAATAACAGCTTTTTTAACCACAAAAAAAACAAATAAAGGACAGCATGAAACGTCTGTTATTACCAGCGGTAATCTCCGCACTAATTATGTCTGAAGCTTCAGCAGCGCCTTTTACGATTGCTGATATCCGCCTCAATGGTTTACAACGCGTTTCAGCGGGCAGCGTGTTCGCCGCCTTGCCGCTGGGTGTGGGTGACGAAGTTGATGATCGTGGTTTGGTTGAAGCGACACAGGCTCTGTTTAAAACAGGCTTTTTCCAAGATATCCAACTGAGTCGCGATGAGGCTGTGTTGGTGGTTAATCTGGTTGAGCGTCCATCAATTTCCAGTATTGAAATTACCGGCAACAAAGCAATTAAAACCGAAGACTTGCTTAAAGGACTTAAACAGTCGGGCCTGGCTGAAGGCGAAATCTTTCAACGTGCCACTTTGGAAGGTGTGCGTAATGAGTTGCATCGGCAGTATGTAGCCCAAGGACGTTATGGTGCGCATATTGAAGCCACCGTTGTGCAGCAGGAGCGCAACCGCACGGCCATCAAGATTGAAATTAAAGAAGGCTCTGTTGCTTCTATTCGTCATGTGAACGTAGTGGGCAATAAGGTGTTTTCCAATGATGAACTGACGGACATTTTTGAGCTTAAAGAGCGCAATTGGCTGTCTTTCTTCAAGGGTGACGACAAGTACTCGCGCGAAAAGCTTTCCGGCGACTTAGAGCGCTTGCGTTCTTATTATCTGGACCGTGGTTATATCAATATGGATATAACTTCAACTCAGGTGTCTATCACGCCTGATAGAAAGCATGTGTATCTAACGGTTAACGTAGACGAGGGCGAGCAGTATCGCATTCGCGAGGTTAAGCTGTCGGGCGATCTCAAGGTTCCTGAGGAAGAAGTCGAAGCTTTGTTGTTGTCTGGCGAGGGGCAAATTTTCTCGCGCAAGGTAATGACCACTACAGCTGATTTGATTACCCGTCGCTTAGGTAATGATGGCTACACCTTTGCTAACGTGAGCGGTGTGCCACAGGTTCACGATGAAGATAATACGGTTAGCATTACCTTTGTCGTTGACCCGGGTAAACGCGCTTACGTCAATCGTATTAATTTCCGCGGCAACACCAAAACCCGTGATGAAGTGTTGCGTCGCGAAATGCGTCAAATGGAAGGCGGTTGGGCATCAACTTATCTGATTGATCAGTCTAAAACACGTCTTGAGCGTCTAGGTTACTTTAAAGAAGTTAACGTCGAAACGCCTGCAGTGCCGGGTACAGACGATCAGGTTGATGTCAATATCAGTGTTGAGGAGCAAGCCTCCGGTTCTATTTCTGCCAGTATTGGTTACGCGCAAAACGCAGGTTTAATCTTGGGTGGCTCTATTAGTCAGAGCAACTTTATGGGGACGGGTAACTACGTTAGTTTTGGTTTAACCCGTAGTGAATACCAGAGCGCCTATAACTTTAACTTTGTTGACCCCTACTGGACCGTTGACGGTGTTAGTTTGGGTTATAACGCTTTCTACCGTGAAACTAACTTTAAAAAGCTCAAGGTTGATGTGGCCAGTTACTCGGTAGATAGTTACGGCGGTGGTGTAACGCTTGGCTACCCCATTAGTGAAGAGTCGCGCCTGACTTTTGGTTTGAGTGCGCAGAAAGACACGATCAAAATTGGTACTATTCCAGCAAAAGAAATTGAAGACTTTGCTAAGCGCGAAGGTAAAGATCACAACATCTTTAAAGGCTCGGCAGGTTGGTCTACATCCACGCTTAACCGCGGTGTATTGCCCACCCGCGGCTATTCGCAGGGTGTTTTTGTAGACACAACGATTCCTGGCAGTGATCTGTCTTTTTACAGCTTGGACTATAACGGCCAAGTGTATAAGCGCTTAGGCAGCAGTGAACAGCTGTTACGTTTCCATACCCAGCTTGGTTATGCTGACAGCTACGGTTCCACCAAGGTGTTGCCGTTCTATGAGCACTACTATGCCGGTGGTTTTGGTTCGGTGCGAGGCTTTAGAGACAGCAGTTTAGGGCCGCGCAGTACACCACATGATAATGACTGGGACAAAGATTTACTGCCTTTCGGTGGTAACGTTTTAATTCAGGGTGGTGTGGAGTGGATTTTCCCTATGCCCTTTATCAAAGATCAGCGCTCATTCCGTAGTTATGCGTTCTGGGATGTGGGTAACGTCTTTAATACCAGCTGTAGTAAGTACCAAAAAGCCCGTAACGAAGAGGGTTGCAGTATAAGCGCCAGTGAATTAGCCAGCTCAGCCGGTGTGGGTTTAACTTGGGTAACTGCTATGGGGCCGCTTAGCTTCAGTGTGGGTAGACCGCTTAAAAAGCCAGAAAACTCAAGCAGCCAGTTCTTCCAGTTTACTCTTGGACAAACGTTCTAGTACAAAATATATATCATTCAAGGAGTGTCATAGTGCGTAAATTAATTCAGTTAGCTGTGTTTGCCAGTTTAATTATCAGCGGTGCAGCGCATGCTGAGCTTAAAATTGCTGTGCTTGATGTACAGATGGCACTGATGGAGTCAGATGCAGCCAAAAAATATGAAGCGCAGGATGAAAAGAATTTTGGCGCGCAGTTTGAAAAAATAAAAACGCTAGAAAACGATACGTTAAAACTGCAGCAGCGCTTACAAAAAGATGGCGAGAAAATGCAGCAGGCTGAATACGAGCGTTTAGAGCTCGAGTATAAGCAAAAAGTACGTGAAATTCAGAGCAAATCACAAGAGTTCAATGAAGCACGCGCCAAATCTGAGCAAGATTTTTTGCAAGGCATTAAGCCTAAGCTTGATAAAGCTATTGAAGAAGTTTTGAAGGCCGGTAACTATGATCTGGTTATCGACAGAGCAGCAGTCGTGGATGTGAGCCCAAAGTTGGATATTACTTTGCGCGTAGTTGAACGCTTAAACCAGATGCGTTGATATGGCTGGGTTTACTTACAGCTTAAAAGAGCTGGCTGACCACGTTGATGCACAAGTTCAGGGTGACGAACAGATTATTATTAATGGTTTGTCTACCCTGCAGGATGCACAAGCCAATCAGATTAGTTTTCTGGCTAACCCACAGTACCGCAAACAATTGGCTGATACACAAGCGGGTGCGGTACTGCTGACAGAAAAGGATGCACAGGTTTATCCCGGTAACTGCCTGATAGTGGCCGATCCCTATTTGGCTTTTGCGCGAATTTCCCACCTCTTTGATCCCAAGCCAAAAACTCAGCCTGGTATTCACCCGAGCGCGCATATTGATGATAGCGCTCAGATTGATGCAACGGCCTGTATTGGACCAGGTGTAGTTATAGAAGCGGACGTACAGATCGCTGCTAATGTGGTCATTGGCGCACATTGTTTTATTGGTGCACGCAGTCGTATTGGCGCAGACAGTTGGTTAGCGCCGCGAGTAACCCTGTACCACGACGTTAAAGCCGGAGCACGACTGGTGATTCAGTCAGGTGCGGTGATTGGTGGCGAAGGTTTTGGTTTTGCTAAACATGAAGGAGCATGGCAAAAAATTGCTCAAATTGGCGGTGTCACCATCGGTAATGATGTTGAGATTGGTGCGAATACCTGTATAGACCGCGGCGCCATAAAGGACACACTAATAGGCAATGGCGTTAAAATAGACAATCAAATCCAAATTGCGCATAACGTCGAGGTGGGTGACCACACGGCTATGGCAGCCTGTGTTGGGATTTCTGGCAGCACTAAAATTGGTAAGCACTGCCTGCTAGCCGGCGGTGTTGGTTTGGTAGGGCATATTGAGCTGTGTGACAATGTATTTGTTACAGGAATGACTATGGTAACTCACTCCATCACCGAACCGGGCGCATACTCTTCCGGTACGGCCATGCAGCCGGCAGCTGAGTGGAAAAAAAGCGCAGTGCGTTTTCGGCAGTTGGATGAAATGTCTAAGAGATTACGTAAACTGGAAAAGGCCTTGGCAGGTGACTCTAAGGCGTAGTAACTCATCTTACAAAACATGTAATATATTTTTCTGTTGATAAATTGAAGTTCTGTGTTCTAGCTGCAGTACTAATAGTGGTTTTTATTAGGACTTCAATTATAAAAAGGCTATAAAACCATGATGGATATAAATGAAATTCGCCAGTTGTTACCGCATCGTTACCCTTTTTTACTGGTGGATCGTGTAGAAACATTGGATTTGGAAAATAAAATAATTAGTGCGTATAAAAACGTCAGTATTAACGAGCCTTTTTTCAATGGTCACTTTCCGCAGCACCCGATAATGCCTGGCGTTTTGATTATCGAAGCTATGGCGCAGGCAGCAGGTTTGTTAGGTTTTAAAATGATGAATGCCACCCCAGAGGACGGAGTGCTTTATTATTTTGTGGGTTCAGACAAATTACGCTTTCGTCATCCAGTAGTACCGGGCGATAAACTGCAACTTGATGCGCGTTTTATTAGTGTTAAACGTGGTATTTGGAAATTTGACTGCAAGGCTACAGTAGCCGGTACAGCAGTGTGTTCCGCTGAAATTATTTGTGCGGAACGAAAATTATGAGTTTGATTGACCCTCGCGCTATTGTTGATCCTAAGGCTAAGCTTGCAGCGGGTGTGCAGGTTGGCCCATGGACAATAGTAGGTCCTGATGTAGAGATTGGTGAGGGTACTGTTATTGCTTCCCATGTAGTGCTTAAGGGTCCTACAGTGATTGGGCGTAATAACAAAATTTTGCAGTTTTCCAGTGTGGGTGAAGATACTCCAGATTTGAAATATCAGGGTGAGCCCACCCGGTTGGTTATCGGCGATAACAATACTATCCGTGAGGGTGTCACTATTCATCGTGGCACGGTTCAAGATCGTGGCGAAACCACTATTGGCGATAACAACTTGCTGATGGCCTATGTACATATTGGCCATGATAGTGTGATTGGTAATCACTGTATTTTGGTCAACAACACTGCTTTGGCGGGGCATGTGCATGTGCATGACTGGGCGATTTTGTCGGGTTTTACGTTGGTACACCAACATTGTCATGTGGGTGCACACAGTTTTACCGCGATGGGTACAGCCATTGGCAAAGATATTCCTGCTTTTGTTATGGTGGCAGGCAATCCGGCAGAAGCACGCAGCATGAACTTTGAAGGCATGCGTCGTCGTGGCGTATCAGAGACAGCCATGCAGGCGCTGCGCCGTGCATACAAAATAGTCTATCGCAGTGGTAACACAGTTGATCATGCCTTGGCAAAACTTGAAGACAGCGCCGCTGAGTTTGCTGAAGTGGCTCTGTTTTGTGAGTCTATCCGTAGCTCAACCCGCGGTATTACGCGTTAATTATCCATGACAAAGCCGCTTAAAGTTGCTTTGGTTGCCGGCGAGGCCTCAGGCGATATCCTCGGTGCTGGGCTGATGCAAGCATTGCGCGAACAACTGGGCCCAACTCCAATAGAGTTTATTGGCGTCGGCGGCAAGCTGATGCACGCGCAGGGGCTCCATTCTTATTTTCCGATCGAGCGCCTATCCGTAATGGGCTTGGTAGAGGTATTAGGCCGCTTGCCAGAGTTGCTGTCACGCCGCAAACGTCTGATTAAAACCCTACTGGCAGAACAACCTGATGTTTTTATTGGCATCGACTCGCCCGATTTCACCCTGAATATAGAACTTAAACTGCGTGCGCATGGGATTAAAACCGTGCATTACGTCAGCCCGTCGGTGTGGGCATGGCGGCAAAAACGTGTGTTTAAAATTCAGCAAGCCTGTGATTTGATGCTCTGTTTACTGCCCTTTGAAGCAGAGTTCTATCAAAAGCATCAGGTACCAGTGCGCTTTGTGGGGCACCCCTTGGCGGATACGATAGCCTTAGTTAATGAACAAGCACCTGCACGCGCACGTTTAGCGGTTGCTGCCGAGCAAACCGTGGTTGCCTTAATGCCGGGCAGTCGCGGTGGTGAAGTGGCGAAGCTGGGTGAGTTATTTGTCCAAACCGCTGCCTTGATAGTGCAGCAGCGCCCTGATGTGCAGTTCTTACTGCCAGCTGCAAGTGCCGAACGCTTGCAGCAGCTACAACTTATTTTAGCAGCGCATCAAGGGTTGCCCATTCGTTTAGTCGATGGCCAATCGCAGGATGTACTGCAAGCCTGCGATGCGGTTTTAATTGCATCAGGCACGGCGACTCTTGAGGCTATGTTGTTTAAACGCCCGATGGTGGTGGCCTACCGCCTAGCGCCTTTGACTTACATGCTGCTTCAGCGATTGGTGAAAAGCCCGTACTTCTCGTTACCCAACCTATTGGCTGGGCGTGCCTTAGTGCCAGAGTTTATTCAGCAGCAAGCAACGCCAGAAGCTTTGGCTCAAACCGTACTGCAGCAATTGGATGAGGGTGCGGAGCAAACCGAGCACTTTTTAGAGCTGCATAAGCTACTTAAGCGCGACGCTTCAAAACAGGCGGCAGCTGCGGTGCTGGAGTTAATACAAGGCGACACAAACCATGCAAATTGATTTGGATTTAGTGCCGATAGAACCACTGACCGCTGGTGTAGATGAAGTGGGGCGCGGTCCGCTTTGTGGTCCGGTAGTGGCTGCGGCGGTTATTTTGGATCCAGATAGGCCTATCCTCGGTTTAAAAGACTCAAAGCGGCTTACAGAACGGCGACGACTTGAGTTAGCGGAAGAAATTAAAGCCAAGTCGCTGGCATGGTGCGTAGCGCGTGCTGAAGTGGCGGAAATTGATGAGCTAAATGTTTTGCACGCAACCATGTTGGCCATGCAGCGTGCAGTGGCTGGCTTGAGTACAGAGCCGAGTTCCGCACTTATTGATGGTAACCGCTGCCCTCAACTCGCTGTGCCTTGTGCGGCAGTGGTTAAGGGCGATGACAAGGTGCCGGCGATTGCTGCGGCGTCGATTTTAGCCAAAGTCAGCCGCGATCAGGAAATGCAGCAACTGGATGCGCTTTATCCGGGATACGGGATTGCACAAAACAAGGGCTATCCAACAGCGGCACACATGAAAGCACTGGCCGAACTGGGTGCTACGCCCATCCACCGCCGTTCATTCAAGCCCGTACAGCAGGCGTTACAGAACAGGTCTTGATGGCTGTTACTCGTTAATTTGTAGCTGCCGCGCTTTGGTGTAGATATAGCGGATTTTCTCATACTCAAAAGGTGAGTTGAGCTGACCATAGCGCAGCTCAGTGGTATAGCGCATATCAATTATTTGTAAGCCATAAAGCTCTGGATTGCGTCGACTGATTTCAGCGTAGTTGATCAGGTTGACCTCTCGGTCACCAAAGAAATCCGTGACCAAGCCTGTGGTATCACGCAGATTTGAAGGGCCGAGGAAAGGCAGCACGAGGTAAGGTCCTTCAGGCACGCCGTACACACCAAGAGTTTGACCAAAATCTTCTTTGACTTTAACCAAACCCATCTTGCTGGCCGGATCCCAGAGTCCGCCGACACCCAAAATTGTATTAAACAGTAACCGTGCTGTGCTGTGCATGGCGCGTTTAAATTTCCCCTGCAACAAGCTGTTTGCACTGGTCGGAACTTGACCGAGGTTGCTAAAGAAGTTGCTAACGCCCGTACGCACAGGCTTAGGTGTTACGTAGCGGTAGGCTCTGACGCTTGGCAAAAAAACGTATTGATCAAACTTGTAATTAAAGTGATACAGATGGCGATTAACTAGCTCAAGCGGATCGTGAACCTGCAGGGCAGCGAAGTTGGAGCGCTCAAACTGGTATTGCTCCAAAGCTGGGGTAAATTCCAGCTGTTTGAGAGGGGTTTTAAAGCCCGCATCCTCAAGAGTTTCTGCCCAGAGTGGGGGGCTTAAGCTTGCGCTCACGGATAGAATAAAAGCAATTAATACAGGCTTAGTCATGGAAGAATTCCAGTATGTCGTCGGCATTTTTCACATAATCTAAATTACCCAAGTGTCCACCGTAAGGATAAAGAATCAGGCGGTCTTGGAAAACCTGTTCCAGAAATGTCAGATCGCCAGCGCCTAAAATAAAATCGTCCTGATTGTGCATGACAGAGATATTTTTATTCGTGCGTAAATGCTCACTAACCGCATAAAGACTGGTTTGTTGGATTAAGTCTTCCAGCTCGCCCGCTTGAAAAACGTTCTGCCAAAAGGGTAGGAGTTGCTCGCGTATATAGCAGCTAAAATCACAGAGCAGCGCGATTTCAAAATAGGGCGTTAAGCTGGTGCCGTCGGTGATTCTTGTGCCTGTAGGGATGATTAAGCCGCGGCGGTTAATTAAGTCGGTAGTGAAGTTAATGTCTGTGGCGGTGAAACGAAACATAGTGCCAATAAGCATGGCCATTTCAGCATCCGTAAAACGTTCTGGTGAATTTTGGAAGTCAGCGAGTATGGCTTGGTCGAAATTAAAATGACCTCTTTTTTCAAAGTAGCGCGCTAACTTATCGAATACGTCTTGGTAAAAATCATGCCCTTCATAGAGTTCGGGTAGCTCTACGTTGGCCATTTGGTCGAGGTTGTTTACCGAGGTGTACAGGTTAACGGGCGGATTAAGCAGCAGCGTGCGTTTGAAATTAAAAAATTGCTGCTGTTGATCGATTTCACTAATAAATGCCGCATGCAAGCCACCAAGGCTGTAACCCGTTAAAAACCAGTCAGTTACTGGGAGGTTTTTATGCTTGCGGGCAATGGTTTGCATGACGTAATACAGCTCTTGTGCATCTAAGGGCGAGTAGCCGGGGGTGGCGTAATGCGATGCGGCGGCCATAAAGTCATAGCTGGTGGGTGAGGAAATCTGCACCACATGCATGCCCGCGCCATAAAAAAGCTTTTTCAGGTACTCGGCCTTGTCGCTGTCATAGCGAGCACCTGTACCAGCGATGATAAAAATAAGCGGTGCAGGTTTTTTTTGTTTAGCGAGGCGGTAATGCAAGGTTTTTACTGGCCAAAAATTACTCGGCAAGCTTTGTTCACGCTCTGGACGTAGGCGCAGCTGATAGTCTTTTTGCTTGATTTGCTCGTTGCCAATCAGCTGCGGTTGCAGCTCAACTGGTGAGCCAGCAATGGTGGCTTGGAAAGGGTTATGGATGGGAAAGCCATAACTTTGTTCATCAATGAGTTGATAGCCCACTGCTGTCGTGGCTGACAGCAGTGTGGCTAAAGCACAGAATAAAACCGCTAGTAGGTGCATAAGTAACCCTGTGCGACTTGGAGGTAATTAGCTAATACGCTGACCGGGCTTAGCGCCGCTATCAGGACTGAGCAGGAAAATATCTTTGCCGCCTGGACCTGCGGCCATCACCATGCCTTCGGAGATGCCAAACTTCATTTTGCGCGGTGCAAGGTTCGCCACACAAGCAGTTAGGCGACCTTCCAGTTCGGCTGGGTTTGGATAGGCGCTTTTGATGCCAGCAAAGACATTACGTTTTTCTCCGCCCAAGTCCAAGGTCAATTGCAGTAGTTTATCTGCACCCTCAACGAACTCGGCTTTTTCAATGCGAGCGATACGCATATCAACCGCGGCAAAGGCATCAAAGTTAATTTCAGCAGCGATAGGGTTTTTATCTAGCTCGTTGGGTTCGGCGGTGGGTTGGTTATCCATTTCTAGTAAGTCCTCTTTCGCGGCTTCGACCATGGCTTCAATGTTTTTGGCATCGATGCGGGTCATCAAGGGGTTAAAGGGGTTGAGTGGGTGCTCGATTAAACGGGTGTTGAGGTCTGTCCAGCTTAAGCTATCAACATTCAGGAATAGCTCGGCTTGCTTGGCCAACTCAGGCAGAACGGGCTTAAGCAAAATTATCAGCTGTTTGAATAAGTTGATGCCCAAAGAACATATGGCCTGCACTTCGTCTTGCTTGCCTTCAATCTTGTTCATGGCCCAAGGAGCCTTGTCGGCAATCCAAGCATTGGCTGCATCGGCTAGCGCCATGGTTTCGCGCATGGCGCGGGCAAAGTCACGCTTTTCATAGGCATCGGCAATGGAGGGTGCTGCCTCTACAAAGCTGTCCCATAATGCCGGTTCAGCGAGATCACCAACTAAAACGCCTTGATTGCCCTTGTGCACAAAGCCGGCGCAGCGGCTGGCGATGTTAACTACTTTGCCGACGAGGTCGGAGTTCACCTTCTGAATAAAGTCGTCTAGATTTAAATCTAAATCTTCCACGCCACGGCCTAGTTTAGAAGCGTAGTAGTAGCGCAGGTACTCAGGATTCAAATGGTCTAAGTAGGTACGCGCCTTGATAAAGGTGCCGCGCGATTTAGACATTTTTGCGCCATTAACTGTCAGATAACCATGTACGTTTACTGCGGTTGGCTTACGAAAGTTTGCACCTTCGAGCATGGCCGGCCAAAACAGCGCGTGGAAGTTAATAATGTCTTTACCAATAAAATGGTACAGCTCGGTAGTTGAGTCAGCGGCCCAAAACTTATCAAAATCAAGCTCTGGACGACGCGAACAGAGGTTTTTAAAGCTGGCCATATAGCCAATGGGTGCATCCAACCAAACATAGAAATATTTGTTTGGTGCGCCTGGGATTTCAAAACCAAAGTAGGGTGCGTCGCGGGAGATGTCCCACTCTTGCAGGCCCGCGTCCAACCATTCGGCTAGTTTGTTAGCCACTGAGGTTTGTAAGGCTCCACTGCGCGTCCACTCTTTGAGCATGGCGGTAAAATTGGGCAGCTTAAAGAAAAAATGCTCGGAGTCTCTTAGTTCGGGTGTTGCACCAGAAATAGCTGAACGTGGGTTTTTAAGTTCAGTTGGGTGATAGGTTGCACCGCATTTTTCGCAGTTGTCACCGTATTGGTCTTCTGCTTTGCACTTGGGGCAGGTGCCTTTAATAAAGCGGTCAGCCAGAAACATGCCTTTTTCTGGGTCGAAATACTGAGTCACTGAGCGGTTGGCAATATGACCGGCCTCTTTTAAACGACTGTAAATCAGCTCGCTAAAGTAGCGGTTTTCTTCGCTGTGAGTGGTGTAGTAGTTGTCGAAGTTTACGTGGAAATCAGCAAAATCAGTGCTGTGTTCTTTATGAACAGCTTCAATTAACTGCTCTGGGGTAATGCCTTCGTGCTCGGCACGCAGCATGATGGCTGAACCGTGAGCATCATCAGCGCAGACATAAATGCATTGATGACCGCGCATTTTTTGGAAGCGTACCCACATGTCAGTCTGGATGTATTCAAGCATGTGGCCCAAATGAATGGAGCCGTTGGCATAGGGTAAGGCGCTGGTCACTAAAATTTTGCGGATCGGATTCATGGTGTTAATTACTTTGTTAAAGTGAAAAAGGTTGCTAACTATATAGAATTTTACGGTTTTTTTCATCCCCTGTGATATCCATTGCATTAATCGCACAAGCAAAACGAAATAGAATGCACTACACTCCAACACAGCTTTTTAATGATTCTGGGAGCCTAAGATGAGCCAGCTAAACCGAGAGCAGATTGAGTCAGCTTTGCGTGAACTTACTGATCCACATTTGAATCAAGACCCTGTGAGTGCCGAATGCGTGAAAGATATTCGCATTAACGGCAGCTCGGTGGTCGTGGATGTGGTGTTGGGTTATGCCGCCGACCAGTTTAAGCAAGGTTGGGCGCAGGTGCTGCAAAGTACGGTGGAGCAAGTTGAAGGTGTTAGCCAAGCGCAAGTGAATGTGTCTTGGCAGGTACCAGCACAGCCAAACGCAGGGGCTCCAGACACCCTTGCACAGGTGAAGAATGTAATTGCAGTGGCTTCAGGCAAAGGTGGCGTAGGTAAGTCCACTACCGCAGCCAATCTCGCGCTAGCCTTGGCTCGTGAAGGCGCTAAGGTGGGTGTGCTGGATGCGGATATCTATGGCCCAAGCCAAGGAATAATGTTTGGCATCCCAGCAGGAACACGTCCAGCCGTGCAAAATGAGAAACTGTTTGTGCCGATCGAAGCTATGGGTGTGAAGGTTATGTCCATGGCGTTTTTAACCGATGACAATACGGCTATGGCATGGCGTGGACCGATGGCAGCCGGTGCATTACAACAGCTATTAACACAAACCCTTTGGGGAGAACTGGATTATCTGGTGGTGGATATGCCGCCGGGTACCGGTGATATCCAATTGACGCTGTCACAAAAAGTATCGGTGGCTGGCGCATTGATTGTGACTACACCGCAGGATATTGCTTTGTTAGATGCCAAGAAAGGCATTGAAATGTTCCGCAAGGTGAATATTCCAGTGCTGGGCGTGGTGGAAAACATGGCGGTGCATGTGTGCTCAAACTGCGGTCATATTGAACATGTGTTCGGTGAGGGTGGCGGTGAGCGTTTAGCTGAACTATATGAGGTTGACCTGCTGGCTTCGATGCCATTATCGATGGCGATTCGGATGCAGTGCGATGGCGGTAAGCCGACTACTGAGGCTGATCCTGACAGCCAAATTGCGATGATATACCAGCAGTTAGCGCGTACTGTAGGTGCTCGTTTAAGTGTTGCAGCCTATGCAGGCGCAGTGCCTGAGATTGAGATCGATTAGTGTTATTGCGCTCGATTGCTGCCGAACGAATAGCAGCTACCTGTATACGCCTTGAATAAAAAACGGGCTCGCACAGTTCTTGTGGAGCCCGCTAAATTTAGTTGTATTGCTGCTTATAGATTAAGTAAATTCGCTACAAAATCGGCATCTTTATCACCACGACCCGATAGATTAACCAGTATTTGCTGGTTGGGTTGCATGGTCGGCGCAGTGCGAATAGCCCAAGCGACAGCGTGTGCGCTTTCTAATGCTGGAATAATTCCCTCAACTCGCGAAAGACGCATAAAAGCATCCAGTGTTTCTTGATCCGTAGCACTGTCGTAATCCACACGACCCAGATCTTTTAGATAGCTATGTTGCGGTCCGATCCCCGGATAATCCAAACCAGATGCAATCGAGTGTGCTGGTGCAGGGTTGCCATCCTCATCTTCCAGCACATAGCACGCCATACCGTGCAAATGCCCCGGTTTGCCCTTGGTCAGTGTGGCAGCGTGACGCTGAGTGTCTAAGCCCTCACCGGCAGGCTCAACACCAACCAGCTTTACTTGGGTATCATCGAGGAAAGCGGTAAATATGCCAATCGCATTTGAACCACCACCAACACAGGCAGTAACCACATCAGGTAGACGCTTGTAGCGCGTTAAGCATTGCTCGCGTGCTTCAGTGCCGACAATGGATTGGAAATCGCGCACCATTTTTGGAAAAGGGTGGGGTCCTACTACTGAGCCAATCGCATAAATATAGTTTTCGGGGTCTTTTAAGTATTCTTCAAAAGCACTGTCAACGGCGTCTTTAAGAGTAGCGGTGCCGCGGGTCACAGGGATTAAGTCGCAACCCAAGATTTTCATCTTTACCACGTTCGGGTGCTCTTTTTCGATGTCAACTTGGCCCATATGAATTTCGCAAGGAATACCCACCAAAGCACAGGCGGTAGCCAAAGCAACGCCGTGCTGGCCGGCTCCCGTTTCAGCGATAACTTTTTTCTTGCCCATAAACTTGGCTAGAAGGGCTTCGCCTAAGCAGTGGTTAATTTTGTGCGCGCCAGTGTGGTTGAGATCTTCGCGTTTAAGCAAAATCTGCGCGCCACCCAGCTGGTCAGATAATCGCTTAGCATGGAAAATAGGACTAGGACGGCCAACATAATCAGCAAATAAGCTGGCCAGTTCTTGTTGGAAATCTGCACATTGACGAATTTCTTCGTACGCTGCGTTGATATCGTTCATCACTTTTTGCAACTCAGCAGGTACGTACTGACCGCCGTAAGCGCCGAAATAGCCTCGTTCATCAGGCATGTGAGCGAAAGAAAGATTGGTCATTTTTACTCGTCTCAATAGGTATGTGGTGCCAAGTGGGTTAGTGTATTTTAACTATAAATAATTTGCAGTGCTTTTGTTATAGGGCAAAAGAAGTGTTTAAAAATAAACAATCGGAATCACCACAGGATTGGTATGCGCGGGCGCTGAAAGAAGGGTTCGTTGTCGATCGTGCGCAAGAGCAGGCTATCCAAGTATTGACGCAAAGCTATCAAGCCATCCTGCAAGAGCGTTATGCGCAAGGCAGTGTTTATTTGTGGGGGCCGGTAGGTCGGGGTAAGACTTGGCTGATGGATAACTTTTTTGCCCAACTGACTGTGCCAGCTAAGCGCCAACATTTTCATCATTTTATGCAGTGGCTGCACCAGCGGTTAAACCAGCTCAGCGGCACAGCTAATCCGCTGCAGGCGGTTGCGCATGAGTTAGCCGCACAAATTAAGGTGCTGTGCTTTGATGAGGTTTTTGTTAACGATATAGCCGATGCCATACTGCTGGGATCTGTTTTTCAAGTGTTGTTTGAGCAAGGTCAAGCGATAATTATGACCTCCAACCAGCCGCCACATGAACTTTACAAGGATGGTTTTAATCGGGAGCGGCTTTTGCCTGCTATTGCCGCCATCGAGAAAAACATGCAGGTGGTAGCAGTTGATGGCGGGCAGGACCATCGGCTGCACGAAGGTGACACTGTAGAGCGGTATTGGGTGCGCCAAGCTGGGCAAGCCAGTGTTTTGCCGCAGGTATTTAAGCAGTTAAATCAGGGTGAAGCAGCCAAGGCGAGTGAGTTGAACTTGGCAGGACGAACGTTGCAGGTCTTAGGCTGTAGTGGACGGATTCTTTACTGTGATTTTACCGAACTCTGCATGCAGCCGTTTTCGGCGCTTGATTTTATTGAGCTGTGTGATCGTTTTGATAGTGTTTTATTAGCTGACGTGCCGCGTTTAAACAGTGATAAAAACGTACCCGCAATAGCTCGTGGTACTGAGGATGCGGTGCAGCAAGTTCAGGCTGGTGATCGGAAGTTGCCGCGATTAACACTCATGGATGATGCGGTGCGGCGTTTTATAGCCTTGATTGATGAGTGCTATGACCGTAAAGTAGCGATCTATATTGAAGCACAAGTACCCATGGAAAATTTGTATACCGAGGGTTATTTATCTTTCCCGTTTCGTCGAGCCTATAGCAGATTAAGACAAATGCAGTTGCGCACCTTTAGTGATAGGTAGTAGATTTGCCAACTAAATAGCCGATAAGCTAATAAGTCGAGAAAAAAATGCATTATTTTGGTCGTTTAATAATTTTATCTGCGGCGGTGCTGAGCGTTGCTTGTGCGCCACAACGCACAGTTACGCAGGGTTCGCCAGCAGGGAAAAATTCCGTTGCGCGCGTTACAGTTCACCAGTCAGCGAACAAAGAACTTGCCGAAGATGTGCTGTTTCGTGCGTTTGGCTTAGTGGGAACACCCTATAAATATGGCGGTAACACACCAGAGTCGGGATTTGATTGTAGTGGTTTAATCAAGTTTGTTTATTCTGACACTGTTGGTTTGCAGTTACCGCGCACCACGGGCGCGATGATGCAAACCAAAGCACCCGTAGTGCCACGCAATCAACTGCGTAGTGGTGATATCGTATTCTTTGCTACCAGTGGCGGACGACGTGTTAGCCATGCAGGAATCTATGTCGGTGAAGGTCGCTTCGTGCATGCACCCTCCAGCGGTGGAACAGTGCGACTGGACAGCCTTGATTCGCAATACTGGAAAAAAGCCTATTTGCAGGCCAAGCGCTTTTTACCTGAGCAGCAATTAGTTAGTAATCCTTAAGCAAATAGGTCACACACTTCAATGACAGACACAAAGCAGCTACGTATCGGCATTTTAGGTACAGGCGCCATAGGTGGGTTTTATGGGGCCAAGCTGGTGCAAGCGGGATTTGAAGTGCATTTTTTAGCCCGCAGTGAGTACGCAGCTCTCAAGTCGAATGGTTTGCGTATTGAAGGGCCCGAGCATGCAGTGGTGCAGCTTGATGACATTAATGTTTGGTCCGATGTCGAAGAAATGCCGACTTGTGATTGGGTGTTGGTTGCAGCTAAAACGACCAGTAATGTTCACTTAGCACCGCTAATTAACCGCATGACCCAGTCCGGTGGCAAGGTTGTTTTAATGCAAAATGGCTTGGCCGTTGAGGATGAGCTACGAGCTTTGTTGCGTGATGATATCCACCTGCTGGGCGGACTCTGTTTTATTTGCGTGCACCGCGATAAGCCCGGCGTTGTGATTCATCAGGCTTATGGTGGGGTCAATTTAGGCTATCACAGCGGCCCGAATACAACGCCAGAGCAAGGGCATGCGATTGCTGAACAGGGCGCGCAGTTGTTTGTGCAGGCAGGCTTAGATTCGCAAGCGATAGGCTTGGAGAAAGCGCGCTGGCAAAAGCTGGTGTGGAATGTGCCCTACAATGGACTGTCGGTACTGCTGGATACCACCACAGGCGCACTAATGAAACATGCCGTCAGCCGTGCGTTAATTGAAGCGATCATGCAGGAAGTGGTGCAAGCAGCCACTGCTTGCGGGCAGGATTTACCCGATACTATTGTGGCTGCCATGCTGAAAAGTACCGAGCGCATGCCGGATTATCATCCAAGTATGTATCACGACTTTGCCTTGCAGCGACCACTGGAATTAGACGCCATCTACCGTGCCCCCATTGCAGCGGCCAAAGCTGCTGGTGTGCGCATGCCAAAGACTGAAATGCTCTTGCAGTCATTAGAGTTTTTAACTCTGCCTTAAATACCCTTGTTTTTTTAACGTCTCATAGGCGCTATTCAATGCTTGTACCTGTACGGTGCAGCCACCGCGGTCGGGGTGGTGCTGGCTGACTAGCTGACGGTAGCGAGTTTGAATTTGCTGTGCGCAGGGCGTGCTCGGTGTTGCAGCAAAACCTAAAGCAATGAGCGCCTCTTGCGCGCTATCTTGCTGGGTTAAGCGCAGTTGGCTGAAACTCAATAGCTCCTCAACCGCCTCTCGGTCAGTGCTTTCCAATTGACTGACATCTAAATAGTATTCACGCAACTTATCTTGTACGCACAGCCCTTCAGCGCCTTCTCGCCAAGGCGTTAGACGGATACTAAGGGTGTGTATTTCTAGGGTAGCTAATTGCTGTGCATGCAGCTGATCTCTGAGCTGATAGAGCAGGTGAAAAAGCAAAAAATGGGTTTGAAACAGGCTTAAGGGCTCTTGTAGATCAGCTTTAACAAATACTTCCAGCTCCTGTTTGCGTAACTCTTGAATAAGCTGGTATTCGGTAATGCCAGCAGGGTGTTGCTCTAAAATCTGAATAACGGTTTTAATCACGACCATAGACGGGGTTGGTGGATGTGTGAACATGAAAGCAGTTTTAGTATGTTTTGTCTAATAGTCTGCTAATGCAGTGACATAGAGTTGATTTCAAATTAGGCAAAATATTAACTGTTGAAGTAGTATTGCTGACCTTCTTGAATGACCTAAAAGAATTTAATTTATAACTACGCTTACGAGCGATTTGCAGTAACCCTGCCATCTAATTATGGATTTCATAACGTGTTAAATCAAAAAACTGATCCTTACAATGCTTTACAGGCTAAATCAGTGGCACAAAAACTAGCGTTTGCCCCTATAGTTTTTCAAACAGCCCGTTCTCTGCGAGATCTTGGCATTTTATCCGCGCTAGAAAAATCCGGTAAAAAAGGTCTGTGTGCTGAACACATTGCGCAGCAAACCGAGGTATCGGAGTATGGTGTAAAAGTTTTGCTCGACATGGCGATTAGCGCCAATATGGTGACCTGGGATAAACCCAATTATTACCTAGCCAATCTGGGTTATTTCATTTTGCATGATGACATGACTCGCGCCAATATGGATTTTACAGCGGACGTTTGTTACGCCGGCATGATGCACCTAACTGAAGCCATTAAAACAGGCACACCTTCTGGGTTGGTTGAGCTGGGTGATTGGGATACGATTTACCAGGGGCTGTCAAAACTGCCTGAACAGGCGAAAAAAAGCTGGTTTGAATTTGACCACTTTTATTCAGATCGTGCTTTTCCCGAGTTGTTAAAACTGGTTTTCGCGGCAGCACCGAAAAAAATTGTCGATATTGGCGGCAATACCGGTAAATGGACGATCCAATGTTGTACACATGATTCGCAAGTGGAGGTAACCATTGTCGATTTGCCGCAACAACTGGCGATGGCGATGGAAAATGTGCGCCAGGCAGGTTACCAAGAACGTGTTCATGCTTTTCCGGCCGATATGCTGGACAAGCAGCAGGAGTTGCCAGAACAGGCTGATATCTGGTGGATGAGCCAATTTTTGGATTGTTTTTCACCGCTGGAAATTATCAATATTTTGAAAAAAGTTCGTGCCAAGCTTACGCCCAATGACCGAATTTATATTCTCGAGCTGTTTTGGGATACGCAGAGATATGAAGCCGCCGCGTTTTCCCTCAATGCCACCTCGTTGTATTTCACCTGCCTAGCCAATGGTAATAGCCGTTTTTATCGCAGTGATGACTTTATGCAGTTTATAGAGGCTGCTGGGCTGAGCGTAGAAGAGCGATTAGATGACGTTGGCATGGGGCACACACTGTTGAAGCTTAAAGCGTAACTGGATGCGTTTTCTGGGGGAGCTAAGGCAGTAGAATAAAAAACTCTAAACCCGTCGCGCGGTTAAAAGTCTAGTGTTTCGACTTGCCACTCAAGTTGTACTAGGGCGAGTCGAGACATTAAATAGGCTGTATTAATAAGAAAAATAATTTACTAAGTAAAAAGCGGTGAGCATTATGGATAAGCAGGGATTATCACTTTGGCAAAGGATGAGTTTTGCAATGCGCTTGACTCTGATTTTGCTGACACTATTAATATCCTCAATTGTGGTATTGGTGGGGGCTTCTAGCTACCAGTTTCGGCAATCCTTAACTGAAAGTACGTTGGAAAGTCTTGCCCAGCAAAGTCAGTCACACGCACAAGCCTTTACTGAGTGGTTGAATGTGCGCCAAGATGAAATGCGTGTGATGGCAAATACCAGAGAAGCACGCGCGCTCGATACTTGGGGCATAGCACAGCTTTTGGCTACGCTCACCGAGACGAATCAGTTTTACGATACAGTTTTCTTGCTTAACCCAGAAGGTCGAGGTTTAGCAGGTATCAGCTTTGAAAATAATCAGGCGCGAATCCTAAGCGCGAATGAAGCATGGGATTTTAACGTAGCTGACCGTGAGTGGTTTAAGTCTGCAGTGGCGGGTAATGATGTTTTTTCTCAGCCCATTATTTCGCGTGCTAGCGGTAATCTTGTGAGTACCGTTGCTATTCCAGTACGGCAAAATGGCCAAGTTGTTGGGGTGGTACGTGGAGCTGTGCAGATTGACACGCTAGTTAAACGTTTGGCGGCGCTGCCACGGGAAGCGGGTACTGAGATTTATATAGTTGATGAATCCGCTAAGGCAATTACTCCAGCAGCTTCTATAAAAGATCCAAGCGTTGCTTTGCAAACAGAAGCCGTAACAGCGGCTACTAAACGCACTCATTTCACCGGACTATATAAAAATGCAGCAGGCACCGCGGTAGTGGGTAGCCAAGCCTTTATGGACTTGTTGGGTTGGGGCTTGGTGATTGAAACGGATGAGTCCGTTGCGTTAGCCAAGCTGATCGACATGTTGCGCATTATGCTGGTCATTGCTGTCGTAGGCGTCATTATCGCTGTGTTTAGCAGCTTATTGCTGGTGAAAAGCATCACCCGCACCTTAGGTGGCGACCCTAACTATGCTGCTGAAGTGGTGCAGCAAGTGGCTGATGGCGATTTGAACGTCGCCATCAAACTGGCAAACAACGACAACCGCAGTTTGTTGGCCTCCATTGCGAATATGCAGCAAAAACTGCGTACCATTGTGGGCGAGATCAGTAGCTATGCCGAGCAAGTAGCCGCAGCGTCCACGGAGCTGGCGCAAACTAGCGAGCAGGCTAACGCTGGGGTACAAACTCAGGTCGAGGAACTCAACGCATCGGCCACCGCCATGACGCAGATGACCGCCACGCTGGAAGAAGTGGCGCGCAGTACTTTAGATACAGCTAATGCCTCCAGTACAGCGCTATCGACTGCGGATGATGGTCGTGTTGCGGTGGATGCAACCTTGCGCTCGATAGAGAGCCTTGGGCAGGAAATGGAGTTGGTTACAGAAAGCATTAACACGCTTAAAAGTGATAGCGACCAAATCGATAATATCCTTACGGTGATTGAAGGCATCGCCGAGCAAACCAACCTGCTGGCGCTGAATGCGGCTATCGAAGCGGCGCGTGCCGGTGAGGCGGGTCGTGGGTTTGCGGTGGTGGCCGATGAAGTGCGCGGCTTAGCCAGTCGTACCATGACGTCAACCGCTGAGATTCAAGCCATGATTGAACGTCTGCAAACAGGCTCTGATCAAGCCGTACGCGTAGTGAATAAAAGCATGCAAGGCACGTTGAGCAGCATTGAAAGTGCTCAGGAAATGAACGTTAAGCTGACGGATATCGTGGGTGCGGTGCAGAATATTGATCAGTATGCGCAGCAAATTGCCAGCGCCACCGAAGAGCAAACCCAAGTCTCGCGCGACCTTAATCAAAGTATTCATCGCATTAATGGCATTGCTGAGCAAACGGCGGATAATATCCACCACACCACTGAAGCCAGTAATGCCCTAGCCAAGTTGGCGGAGCAGCTTAAGGCGCAAGTGGGTCATTTCCGCGTTTAAGCAGATTAAGCGTTTTACTTAACTAGAGGTGAACGTGCAGGATTCTTTAGCGCAGTTTTTAGCCAAGGCCACTGAAGTGTTAGAGCGCATCGAGCCTTGGCTGCCAGAAACCGTAGAAAACGTAGATTGGCAACAACATTGGGCGGCACGCTGGGTGCGTACTCAGCAGCAGGGTTATTTGCGGCCAATCGCCGTACACAGTCAGCTAAAGTTGGCGGACTTGCTGGGTATAGAGCATCAGCAACGCCAACTGGTTGAAAATACTCAGCAGTTTTTACAGGGCTTGCCGTGCAACCATGCCCTAATGTGGGGCGCGCGCGGCACGGGTAAGTCGTCTTTGGTGCGGGCGATTTTGGCGCAATATGCTGCTGTGGGCTTGCGTTTAATTGAAGTTGAGCGTAGCGACTTGGTGGATTTACCGCTGATTGTTGAAGCGTTGCGCGGACGTAAAGAACGCTTTGTTATTTTTTGTGATGATTTGTCTTTTGATGCGGGCGAAGCCGATTTTAGGCAGCTTAAAAGCATCTTGGACGGCTCACTGGAGCAGGCACCTGAGAATGTGGTGCTCTATGTCACCTCTAATCGACGTCACTTATTGCCCGAGCACCAATCCGATAATCAAAACTGGCAACGCAGTGAGTCTGGCGAGTTGCATCCCAGCGAAGCAGTGGAAGATAAAATAGCCTTGTCGGATCGTTTTGGATTGTGGCTGTCGTTTTATTCGTTTAGCCAAGAGCACTATTTGGATGTGGTGTGCCATTGGGTGGACCACTATGCGCGAGCGCTAAAGCTGGTGTGGCAGCGCGACGAGGCCTTTGAAAAAGCCGCTATTCGTTGGGCGACAGCACGCGGAAACCGCAACGGTCGTTGTGCTGAGCAGTTTGCTAAACACTGGGTGGGTCAGTTGGGTTTGCAGCGTTAGTTTGCTTGGATAAATCACAGTATAAAAAACGCCGCGCTTCCCTAGGAATGCGCGGCGTTGTTAGTTTAGAGACGCTGATACAGCCCGGTAACCTTGCCTTGTTTGTCTAGGCTTAAGACTTCCAAACTGCCTTTTTTCTCAGGTCCCATGCCTGGTGAATTGAGCGGCATGCCGGGTAGGGCGATGCCTTGGATATCCGGGCGTTCGTTTAGCATTTTATTAATCGCTGCCACCGGCACATGACCTTCCACCACATACCCATCAATTTCAACGGTATGGCAGCTGGCGGCTTGGCTGGTGCCTAGCTTACGTTTGATAGGTGCCATGTCTTGATGGTCAATGCGTGTCACGGCAAAGCCGTTTTCTTCAAGGTAGTCGGCATAGGCATTACAGCAGCCGCACCAAGGGTCTTTGTGGAGTGTGGCTTGGATGAGCTCTTGTGCGCTGAGCTGTAGGCTGACGCCGAATATCATCGCGATGCTTAAAAGTGCGCGTAATAGGTAGTTTTGCATGGTAGTTGCCTCTGCTTTAATCGGTACTCATTGGGTGCTCGTCAAGCGAGCCTTAAACATTCAGGAGTAGGTCAGCAGTTTTGGCGGTGGGGTTTGCGGCGGATAATACAAACTGATGAGTTTTGATTGCCTTTCAGGAGCAGTCGTGTAACTGGTGGTGAGCAGGGTTAAGTGTGGGGTTTGACTAAGATTGATACAGCTGCTGCAACTTTGCACCTGTACACAACAGTCCAAGCTGGACTCGCTGGGCTGAGGGCATTCCTGGCAATGCACCAGGGTTGAGCTGGGCTGGGTTATTTCAGACAGGTGCGCAGAGCTGGCAAAAGACGCAGACGACAGGCTCAGCAAAAACAGGCAAAGCGCCAGTAATACTTGGATGGAGCTTGGTCGCTGTGTGTGCATCGCGGTTAGCCTGCTTTAATCTGCATGGGGTTTTAGGTGGTCAATAATGGCACACTCGGGGCGATCATCGCCATGACAATGGTCAACCCAGTCGTGCAGCTCGTTGCGCATGGCTTGCATCTGCGCGATATTCTCATCCAGCTCGGCAATGTACTGCTGGGCAAGGGCTTTAACGTCCGCGCTGTGGCGCTTATCGTCATGCCAGAGACTCATCAGCTGCCCGACACGCTCTAGTGAAAAACCCATGTCCCGTGCGCGCCTAATAAACTGCATTTGCTCTACCGCTGCTTGATCGTAATAACGATAACCGGATTCACTGCGCCGCGCAGGCGGTAGCAGCCCGGTTTCTTCGTAATAACGAATCATCTTACGGCTAATGCCAGAGGCCTCTGCGGCTTGACCTATGGTCATGCTGGCGTTCATGTTAAGCCTCGGCCAGCATGGGTTTTAGGCGACGCAGGCGCAGCGCGTTACTGACCACAAAGACGCTCGACATAGCCATGGCCCCTGCGGCGAAAATCGGCGAAAGCAGAGTGCCGTTAAATGGATAGAGCACGCCCGCTGCAACAGGAACCAATGCGGCGTTATAGGCAAAAGCCCAGAACAGGTTTTGTTTGATGTTGCGCAAAGTACTGCGCGAGATCTGTAGCGCGTTAACCACACCGGTGAGCTTGCCGGATATCAACACCACATCCGCAGCGTCAATGGTAATGTCTGAGCCTGTACCAATAGCAATGCCGACATCCGCAGTAACAAGGGCAGGGGCATCGTTAATACCATCACCGACAAACGCCAACTTGCCATGGCGTTGTTGTAGCTGCTGCACCGTTTCCACTTTTTGCGCGGGCATTACTTCGGCGACCACTTCATCAATACCCAGTTGTTCTGCAATGGCTTGTGCTGTATGTCGGTTGTCACCTGTGACCATGACAATTTTCAAACCCAGTTCATGCAGGGCTTTAATGGCTGCTGGAGTGCTGGCCTTAATAGGGTCAGCGATCGCCAACAAAGCAGACAGCTTTCCATCTATAGCCAGATACATAGGGGTTTTACCTAGCTGGGCTAATTGTTGCGCTTGCTTAGCAAGAAGGTCGACTTGAATATCGAGCTGGGTCATAAAGCGATCAGCACCGACCTCGATACGCAAGCCATCGACTGTGCCGCGAACGCCTAAACCTGTTAGTGATTCAAACTCAGTCACAGGCAAAAGCTCAAGATTTTTTTGTTGGGCTGCACTGACCAGTGCTTGCGCTACGGGATGGCTGGATTGATGTTCCAGCGATGCCAAAAGCTGTAAAGCGCGTTGTGCATCTGCGCCTTCAGCCGCAATAAAGTCGGTCAGGTGTGGTTTACCCTCGGTAAGCGTACCGGTTTTATCCAATGCCACCACTTGCACATCCTGTAGGCCTTGCAGTGCGGTACCTTGGCGAAACAAAACACCCATCTGTGCGGCACGGCCCGTGCCCACCATAATGGACGTGGGCGTGGCCAGACCCATGGCGCAAGGGCAGGCGATAATCAATACGGCTACTGCGTTGACCAAAGCAAGGGTTAGGGCTGGGCTGGGACCAAAAATCAACCAGACAGCAAACGTCAGTGCGGCGGCCGCTATGACTACAGGAACAAACCAAGCGGTAATCTGATTGACCAGATTTTGAATCGGCAAGCGACTGCCCTGGGCTTGCTCAACAAGACGAATAATCTGTGCCAGCATGGTGTCTTGGCCGATTTTTTCGACACGCATACGCAGCACGCCAGTTTGATTAATCGTACCGCCTACCACTGCGCTGCCCTCAGTTTTCTCTACGGGAATAGGCTCGCCACTAAGCATCGATTCATCGACAAAACTGTGTCCGGAAAGCACCACGCCATCTAATGGAATACGTTCACCAGAGAGAATTTCCAAGGTTTTGCCCACGGTGATTTCGGCAATAGGCGTTTCTTTGGCATTGCCGCAGCAGGTAATCACGCGGGCGGTTTTTACTTGCAGCTTTAGTAACCCCTGAATTGCCTCAGAGGTGTTACTTTTGGCTTTGTTTTCTAGATAACGTCCCAACAAAATCAAGGTAATAATTACCCCGACTGCTTCGTAGTACACATTGACTGTGCCCTCGGGCAGCAGTTGTGGGGCAAAGGTGGCTACCAGCGAATAACCAAAGGCCGAGCCAGTGCCTAACGCCACTAACGCATTCATATCCGGCGACCAGCGCAATAAACCGCGTACACCCTGTTTGATCAGTGGCCAGCCGGGACCAAAAAACACCCCAGCTGCCAGTAACGCTTGAATAATCCAGTTGGTTTGCAACCCGATCAGTTCGTTAAGCCACACATGGAATGCAGGGATTAAATGCCCACCCATTTCCAAAATAAATAGCGGCAATGCCAGTGCAGAGGCAATCCACAATGATTTTTTTAGCTGAGTCAAGGAGTCGGTAAAGTGTGCGCTGGGATCTTGCTGCTCACTCACGGGTGTATTATCAATGCGTTTGGCTGGGTAGCCTTGCTCGGTGAGAAAAACGGTAAGCTGGCTAAAGTCAGTTTCGGTGATTTCCAGTTGAGCTTTTTGCGTAGCCAGATTCACTGTAGCGCTGACGACACCGGGAAAGTTAAGCAGGGATTTTTCTACTCGACTCACGCAAGACGCGCAGGTCATACCCTCAATAGCTAATTCAGCGTGGCTAAGCACGGGTTTAAAACCTAGGTCGATAATGTTTTTGACCAGTGCTTGGGTGGTTTGCTCGTCGTTGTAGCTGGCCTGAACTTTACGGGTAGCCAGGTTGACATTAACGTCCTGCACGCCGGGCATGGCTGCCAAAGCACGTTCAATGCGGCCTACACAAGACGCGCAGGTCATGCCATCGACTAAGGCGCTAAAAGAATGTGGGGTGGTCATGATCGGTGCCTCCAATAATATATGCAGTAAAGCATAAAGCTTGCCACGACGGGAAGGTCAAGCTGTGAATGCGAGTTATTATTTTTTAAAGCCAGTACGCATTCTGACGTTAATTTGTGGTCAGTGTTTAGGTGGGCTGCTAACATGCAAACCTAGGTTTTTAAATCCATATTAGTAAAAAAGGGTAGCAAATGAAATTTCACCATTTAGCTGTTGCAGTAGCTGTAACCAGCATATTGATAACCGGTTGTAACAAAGATGAAGGCAAGGCAGAGTTAAAAACACCGGCCCAAAAAGTCTCCTATGGTATTGGTTACAGCATGGGGAAAAACTTTAAGGAAGACGGCGTGGATGACCTGAGCCCGCAGGCAATTGCCGCAGGTGTTGCTGATGCGTTAGCCAATAAAGAACAGCGCGTGGATGATGAGGCGCTGATGGAAGCCTTTGGGTTTATGCAGGAGCGCGCACAGGAGCGCATGAATGCTATCAATGACGAAGCAGCCAAAGCAGGAAAGGCCTTTTTGGCTGAAAATGGCAAACGTGAAGGCGTGATCACTACAGATACTGGATTGCAGTATGAAATACTGGTTGCAGCACAAGGCGCGCAGCCAAAAGTGAATGACACAGTGCAGGTTCACTATCACGGCACTTTGATTGATGGTTCGGTATTTGATAGCTCTGTGGAGCGCGGCATGCCAGCTGAGTTTCCAGTAGGCGCGGTGATTCCAGGCTGGGTTGAAGGTCTGCAATTGATGCATGTTGGGGAAAAAGTTAAATTTTATATCCCCAGTGAGCTGGCCTACGGAACCAAGAGCCCTGCACCGGCAATACCTGCAAACTCAGCGTTAATTTTTGAGGTTGAGTTGTTAGCAATTGCTGGACAAGAGTTAGAAGAGTCTGTCGATGAGGCAGAAGAAGAAAACGAGTAAATACAGGTTGCATGCCTGTCTGCACAGTGTTTGCAGGCAGGTGTCCCGTGAGTTTTACAGTGAATAATGTGAACAATACAGCGCAAATTATTTATAACCAAGGCGAACCTGAGTATGCCGTTTTGCCTTGGCATGAGTACCAACAATTATTGCAAGCAGCGGGCTACCCCAAGGCGCAGAGTGTGAATTCTGAGCAGACTAAAGCTGCGATAACCAAACGAGTGAGCAATGTGTCTGAGCTTAATGCATTGCGTGAACAGGCGGGTCTTTCAGTTGAGCAACTTGCCCGCGACGTAGGCATTAGTCCGCATTACCTGCTGCTGATTGAGCAGGGTGAACGAGAAGCCAGCGATGTGGTTTTACGATCTTTAGCCAGAGTTCTGCATGTTGATCAGTGGAACCAATGAGGAACAAGTGACTCAAAGCGTGCTACAACACCTATTACGGCTGTTACAGCAGGCACAACAGCAACAGCGTCCAGTCACCTATCGCCAGCTTTTAGAGCAGTTAGACTTGCCTGCACCAAAAATGCAAAGTTTAGCGCGTGTGCTGGAACAGCAGGCAGTGCATGATGCGCAGCAAGGCTGGCCCATGCGTAGTGTCTTGGTGATTAGCCAAACAAGCTTAAAGTTACCACGGCAAGGTTTTTTTGATTTTTTGGTTGAGCAAAAAATACTTGTACAGATGAATGAAGCACAGCAGCAGAGTTGGTACCAGCAGGAGTTGGCGCGTGTGTATGCATTCAGTTACCCAGGGGAAAAATTATGTTTTGGTGGAAGTGGCGAGCCAAGTTCAGTTACTGGATAGCTAGACGCTTATTTAACCAGCGCTGGGCGGTGGATAACGACAGGCTGTGGGAATGGATGCAGGGTCAGTTTGCACGCATGGCAGCTTTTGAAGATGTGCCAGCGCGAGCGTTTTATGGCCATTTATTGCTGTACAAAGGGCAGGGGCAGACAGCGCGTAATGAAGGCGTGCGCTTGTTACGCTTGGCTGCTCAGGGTGGAGACGGAAAATCTGCTTATCGTCTTGGCATGTATTGCCTAGAAAGCAGTGAAACGCAAACGCCTGAGCCACAACAAGCAGCGGACTGGTTTGAGCTGGCATTGCAGCATGGTCACCCGTTAGCAGCGGGCAAGCTGTTAGAGCTTTATGCAGAGAGCGGGCCAGCCGAAACTGCCAACGCTAAAAAAGCAGAACAAATTCGCCAGCAGGCGCAAAATGATCCGTTACTGGGTATTTAATCTGACGGCCCATTGAAATCTGGAAATTAAACCCCATTAATCTACCTAGCACACGGAGTGCATCGACAAACAGTAGTTTTTAGCGTACACTGTTCGTCACCTGAACAAGCAAGCTTTTGGGGTCGATTAGGATTCGACGCCGGTTGCGAAACTTGAGGGGCATGCCGAGTTGGTAACAGAACTCGTAAATCCACTGTTGCACATTGATAGTTGCCAACGACGACAACTACGCTCTAGCCGCTTAAGTCGGCTAGCTGTCCTTAGGGGATGCCTGTAAACCCGAAATCCGGACAGTCATATAGAACAGGATCGCCGCCAAGCACGCTGTGGGCGTAACGGCTAAAACTCACACAGCTCGCTCTGAACACCCTGCCACTCGGGTCGTGAGGAGTTAACTTAATAGAGATGGCTACGCATGTAGAACCGATAGCGGAGTACTGGCGGACGGGGGTTCAAATCCCCCCGACTCCACCAAACAACAAACCGTAACACCAAGATTTTAAAGGTGTTGCGGTTTTTTTATGCCTATTTTTTGCTTTGTTTGCCCAGAGTTATCCCAGCAGGATTTAAGGGCAGTGCTTCTTCTATGCTGCTTTGGAAGGTTTTTTTGTGACCTTTAAGAACGACTTTTTTAGCCGCTTTGAAAAAAACAGAAGAAGGCTTAATCGCCGAAATCAGCGAGCATATGCATTAAAATAACGAGAAGCGGATTCGCTTGGATTTAAAAATGAGCCCCGTACAATACAGGCTCAAGTATGAAAACAATTGTGTAAACGCAGTCCAATAAATGGGGTGCATTTCATGTCTTCTGTGTGCAATAGTCGCGACAAATACCACCGCCTGTGCGACAATATTTTTATCTGAACGCTTTGGGAGGTTCCCATGTCCGAACGCATCAACACTCGTTTATCGCAACCCATGGCTGAGTTCGTGGATCGCATGGTCGGCGAGGCGGGTCTTTACGAGACACCCAGCGAATACGTGCGCGATTTGATCCGCCGCGATATGGAACGGCGTGACGGCCGGCTTGTGCAGGACGCCATCCTCGCAGGTTACCGGGACTTGGCGGCAGACCGCGTTTTTGCGTCCAGCGGCAACTTCAAGGCTGATATGGCGGTGTTCGACCGCAAGGAAGCCGATGGCTGGCAATGACGTGCCATCACCTGCCACGTTCCTGCTGACCCGCAGTGCAGCGCTGGATTTGCGTCGCATTCATACACGTTCACGCCGTGATTGGGGGGAAGACGTTGCCGACCAGTACCTCGCCGATCTATATGCGGCCATAGGCGCTGTTGCCGCCAACCCGGAGAAGGGCCGCTTGCGGCAGCACCGTTCGGCTCCGTTTCTGATGGTTTCGGCGCGGCAGCATTACCTGATCTACGATCTCGTGCCGCAAGGCATCGCGGTGCTGGCGGTTCAACATCAAGTGCGCGACATCGAATCTCTGATCGCGGAATTGACCCCGGCCTTTCACGCCGAAGTTGAACGGTTGCAGCGCAAAGCCTGATTGCACCCCTTCATACCCGCAGAAGTGCTCATAAGCTCGGGAGGTCGGTCGGCACATAGTTAGCCGTCTGCAACCAAATAATAAACCGTAATATCATGATTTTAAAAGTGTTACGGTTTTTTTATGCCTGTTTTTTGCTTCGTTTGCCCAACAGGATTTAAAGCTAACATTGCTTCTAGGTGATTTGGTGCTAAGTGTGAATAGCGCATGATCATAACCAAGGACGAGTGGCCGAATTTTTTTTACAGAACTAGTAAATTACCGCCACTTTGAACAAAATGGCTTGCGAATCCAGCCTGCAAACTCGCGCCACGGCATAATCGGTGGGGAAATCAAAAAGGTCTTTAAGTCGAGCTATAATTCAATGATGTTGACCTTATGATGTGATCCGTATAGGTCTGTACCGCTCATTTTTTTGTAAGGTGCAGTTGTAATACACACAAAATAAGTCTGTTTTACATTGCATACGTATATTTCTTAAAGTGTTTTGGGATAATGGACGAGAGAATCAGAGCTCTTATTGATAAGTCAGGTTTAGATATGCTTGCAAAAGATACGTAAGTCACTGGCACTAGATGGCAAGCAGCGCGATACGACAGGCACACTTGCGTCTGAAATTGGACAAACCAGTCCTGCATATGATGAAGTAAACGGAAAATTGGACGCACCAGACGCGGTATAGAAATACAAAAAGTAGTTGCTAAGCGCTGGTATGGGGGGCTTTGAGTGGATAATTTAAAAGCAGATATAGAAGACAGAATTTACAGACCAGAAAATAAAAACCATGCAGCTATCATTTTTACAGTCTGCATAACGGCCATTGTTACAGGTGGTGGCGTATACCTATTAACAAAGCCAAGTGAAGCGCAAATGTTCATTGAGCGAGACCGGCAAGCGGAATTGCTCAGACAACAAGAACAAGCCGCACAAAAAATAGAAAGACCAGCTGCAGAGCACAAACAGCCCGTTCGTTATGAAGACGTAACCAGTCCGCACCTAGAACAGTGGGAGCGCGAAAGCAAAGAGCGAAAACAAACAGTTTTCAATGATGATAATTACAAGCCAAAAAGCGCAGCTAATACAATTCCAGCACCTCGACAAACTCGAACAACGCCAAGACGCCAGACACAAAACTTAATCAATCATAAAACAGCGCCATGGAGCTGGCAAAGCCACGGCTATGGTTCAGGCACAAAAAAGAAAGGCAGAGGCGGACAATTTAACTACACCGTCAGAAATGGATTCATTGATACAGGCAGTGTTTGCAATAACTACCAGTACGGTTCATTGGTCTACCGTGATTGTCGCAAAGCAGCAAAAGCATACTTCCAAAGAGCATGTAACAATCAAAACCGCGAAGCATGTAGTGGTGCGGACATGATGCCGTAAGTGTCGAAGAAGTGTCGAAAACATAGACCGCTAGAGCACATTACAGACAAACTAGAAAACCACAAACCCACGGCTAGAGCGGCATAGAGCATAGCTGAACCGTTCGGGCAAGGGTTCAAATCCCCCCGACTCCACCAAATAAAAACCGTAACACCAAGATTTTAAAGGTGTTGCGGTTTTTTTATGCCTATTTTTTGCTTTGTTTGCCCATATGAGTGCATAGTGTACCGTTGGCAGTACAGCCTGCCTTGTCAAGCGTTAGGTAAGGCTTAAGTTAAAATCAGAGAGAGATAGTTAGCCAAGCAGAGCTGGAGCATTCAGCGCGCAGAAGGGTGTTTAACCTTCACAAAACAAGGCTGTATGATATGGCCTTGTTAACACAAAAAGGAAGGCGCGAATCAATGTTCGCTCTACTGCGATGGAGCCAGCCTAAGTCATGAATTTACCCATTCGCCAGCGTGTCAGTCAGTATATGGATGCCCGTCAGCAGCATCCGGCTTGGCGTTTGCTGGTGTCGCCACGTGCGCCTTTAATGCTGGGCTGTTTAACGGGTTTGTTTGCTAATCAAAGTCGCGAAGGCGGTATTGCTGAAGAAGACGCGTTGCAAGCATTGACGCAGATGTTGCTGGAGTTCGCCAATCACCCTGATTTTAAAGTGGATGTGGATAATCCGCAGCAGCAGGCCGGACGTGAGTTGCGTGAATGGATTAAGCGGGGGTTGGTAGTTGAACGTGGGCAACGTTTGTATGAAACCGATGCTTTAAACCGTGCAGTGCAGTTTATCGACTCATTAGATAACCGCATTATGACGTCCACCGCTTCGCGCTTGTCTGTGGTGCAAGAGCAAATTCGCAAGCTAGAAACGGGTTTGGATACTGATCCAGTCAACCGAGCCGATGCCTTGCGCGAGCAAATTGCTCGGTTACAGCACGAGCTTGCTGACGTTGAGGCGGGCAAGATAGAGGTCTTATCAGAGGCTGCAGCGGTGGAGGCGATACGCGAAGTCTATGTGTTAGCGACGGGTCTAAGTGCGGATTTTCGGCGCGTGGAAGATTCCTGGCGCGCGGCAGATCGTCTATTGCGGCAGAGCATGATGGCTGAGGGTGTGCACCGTGGTGATGTTTTGGAGCAGTTGTTAGATGGGCAAGAAAACCTGCTCAGCACTGCCGAAGGTCGGGTGTTTGACAGTTTTATGCAGCAGCTGGGCGAATCTAGCGAACTAAAGCTGATGACTGAGCGCGTTCGTAATATTTTGGCGCACCCGGCAGCAGAGCGGGCACTGAATAGACAGCAAATGCTTGAGTTGCGCTGGCTCCGACTGAAACTGTCTGGCGAAAGCCAGATGGTGTTGCGCGCCCGCTCCCGCAGTGAGCAAGATGTGCGTGGTTTTATTAAAAGCGGGCTGGCGGCTGAGCATCATCGAGTCGGCTTGCTACTCAATGATATTCTGGCTCGCGCCCATAGCTTGGATTGGTCGGCAGCCAGCTTGCGACGCACACCTGCGGCTTTACCGCCACTTGGCGTAGCGCTGGGTAATGTGCCCGTACCAGAGCGGCTGCGCTATAAAGTGCTGGATGATGACACTGATACCACCCCAGACTTCACCCCCACAGATGAGTCGTTAGAGCAGCTCGATGATGAGTTTTGGGCTGCGTTTGAGGGGTTAAACCGTGAGCAAATGCTGCGCGATACACTCGAGCTGTTGGCTCAGCAAGGGCGACCGATGACCTTGGCTGAGCTGGCGAGCCAAATACCCATGACCTACGATCTAGAAACCCTTAGTTTGTGGATTGAAATGGCTCGTGAAGCAGGCATTGAAATTACTGAAGAGCATGAAGTATTGAGGCTTGAAGATGCCGACGGCAACCATTGGCAGTATCGCTTGCCAGTGACGCGGTTAGACAGCTCTACGTTGGCAGGCCTAGATTGGGACCTATAAAAATGACCAATATTTTTGACCAGATAACCGCGCGCGCCCCGGTTGAGCAAGCGTTGGAAGACAACGAAACTCAGGCTGCAGAGCAAGAAGTTACCCTAGACCCAACGCGTACTGCACAGCGTTTGCGTGAGGCGCTGCAAGCGTTACTCAGTGACGGTCTGCTCGAGCAGGCGCACAAACCTAACCTGTATCGCACCGCCATGCATGAGCTGCCACAGCTGAATGCACTTTTAGAACCGCTGGATTTACAAGCCCGCGTGGATGATGTGCGCGGCTTGGTGTTTTTGCGCGTTTGGCGTGATGAGCAAGCAACCGTTGAGGAAGACTGGTCACATCCATTAGTTAGGCGTCAACGCTTGACGTTAGAACAGTCGGTGCTGCTGGCTTTTTTACGTCAGCTTTTTGTCAGGCATGAACAAGAAGCAGGACTAGGTGATAGTAATGCTTGGGTCGCCGTGGATGAGTTAGTGGCTTTAATGAGTGGCGTAATGGGTGACAGCGGTAGCGAAAGCAAAGAGAAAAGCCGCCTTCTTACCCTGCTCAATCAATTGAAAGCTCACGGCGTCGTGACTGACCCAGATAGCCACGGACGGGTACAGATTCGCCCGTTAATTGCCCATCTAGCCAACCCGGAAACCTTAGAAGCTCTGTTGCAGCAACTACTTGAACACACTTCGGATGTAGAAAACAGAGAGGAGCAAGCATGAGCGGGCAGTCAACCTTGCATTTAGAACCAAGCTATCGTCTACAACAACTGGAACTATATAACTGGGGCGGTTTTGAGGGGTATCACAGCGCCGATATCGACCCAGCAGGAACCGCCATTGTAGGGCCGACAGGCAGTGGTAAAACAACCTTGGTCGATGCCTTAATGACACTGCTCGGCACCAACCCTAAATACAACCTTGCCTCTACTGGCGGACATGAAAGTGATCGCGATTTGGTTTCCTATGTGCGCGGAGTGGCAGGTGCTGGTGATGGCAGTGGTGGCCAATCTCATATTGCGCGCCCGGGAAAAACCATTAGTGGCATCAGCGCTACGCTACTCGGTAGTCTTGGTGAGGTGCGCTTGGCAGCCGTATTTAGCTTTGATGGCAGTAGCTCAGCGGCGACAGATTTACAAAAAATCTGGTTGTTTGCTACAGGAGCGCAGCAACACTTACAGCACTGGCTCACCCTTTATAGCGAGGGCGGCTTACGGACGTTGCGTCAGTGGGCGAAAGACAGTGATGGGTTGTGGCTTTATGCCAACAATAAGCGTAATTATCTGGCGCGTGCGCGTGATTTTTTTGAAGTACGAGAAAACGCCTTTAACTTACTTAATCGAGCCGCTGGACTCAAGCAGCTCAACAGCATTGACGAGATTTTTCGTGAGCTAGTACTGGATGATTGCGCGCAATTCGTACGCGCCAAAGAGGTGGCCGACAGCTTTGATGACTTAACGGCGATTTATCAGGAAATTGAAATAGCACGCAAGCAAATTGCTGGGTTGTTGCCGGTACAGCTATATTGGCGTGAGCATCAGCAACTGAGTGAAAATTGGCAGCAACAGCAACAACGCTGTGAGCATTTTCCACTCTGGTTCGCAGCCCACAGTCACCAACGTTGGCAGTTAGAGCAGCAACGCCTGCAGCAGGCACAAAACCTAGCCAGCAGCGCCGTTGATGAGGCAGATGCACAGCACGCACAACAGCAGCGCCTGAATGAACAGCTGCATGCCGAATACCTACAGTTGGGCGGCGATTCCATCAAGGCGTTGGAAGAGAAAAAAGCCGATCGACAAACACTCAGGCAAGAGCGTGAACGTAAGGCGCGTGATTACCAAGCAATGGCCGCCGCACTACAGCTTAATAACCGCACCGAACGGGGTGTTTTACAGGCTAACCAAGCACAGCTAGAACAATCCTTACCGGATTGGCAGCAAACAGCAGACAAGTTAACAGAACAGGCTTTTGAGCAAGGCGTTACCCAGCGTACTTTAGAGCAACAGCTTAAGCAGTATAGCGATGAGCTAGACGATGCGCAGCGCCACCCTGCATCCAACATTGAGCTGCCTTATCGTCAGCTACGTGCCCAGCTCGCCGACGCCTTGGATATGGATGAAGAGCTGCTTCCCTTCGTAGCTGAACTGGTGCAGGTCAAACCTGAAGAACACGCCTGGCGAGGAGCCATTGAACGGGCACTGGGCGGTCATCGCTTGCGCCTGTTAGTACCAGAAGCACAAATACAGCAGGCGCTCAGCTGGGTGAATAGTCGCAATAACCGCCTGCATGTGCGCTTATTGGAAGTAAGACCAGTAGAAACAACAGCGCAGTTTTTTACCGATGGATTTACGCGTAAATTAGACTACAAACAACACCCTTACCGTGAAGCCGTTAAACACCTGCTGGCCGGACTGGATCGTCATTGCGTGGCTGATGTGAGCCTGTTGCGCCGCACAGAACATGCGATGACTATTGAAGGCACACTATCGGGTCGCAGTGGCTTTTTCGACAAACAAGACCAGCGTCGCCTAGACCAAGATTGGCAAACCGGTTTTGATAACCAAGACCGCTTGCGCCAACTCAAACAGCAAATAGAACACAGTGACACTGAGCTTAAAGCAGCCAATAGCGCACTTAAGCAGGCACGAACTCAGGCGGATGATGCAAATAATAGGCTAAAACTGGCCGAGCGCTTTTTGCAGTTAAGTTTTACCGAGATGGATTATCTGTCGGTACAAAAAGAGCTGGATGTGATTCAAGAGCAGCTCGCACGCATGACCGCTCCAGACTCAGATCTAACTGCCGCTCGTCTAGCCTATGAGCAGGGGCAAGCCCGCCTGACTGAATTAGATGTGAGCAAAACCGAGGCACACAAAGCTTTAGCGCGTTGCCAAGAGCAGGAAAAACAAGCCGCGGGACAAGTTAAGCAACTGGCAGACAAGCTGGTAGGGATAGAGCCTCTAGCCTATGCAGCTGAGTTTACCCCGTTTGCCGCTAGGCTTGAGCGCTGTGCCCTAGCAGATTTATTGCACTTAGAGCGTGAAATGCACAGCGAGCTTAGCCACAAGCGTGACCAATTAGCTAACCGGCGCGCGCAAAAAGAAACCGACCTAGGCAAGGCGATGACCAAAGCCCAGAGCCTAGACCACGGACACTTGGCAGAAGTGGGTACTGAACTGCAGGATGTGCCTGAGTATTTACAGCGTCTACAACAGCTAACAGAAGAGGATTTACCCGCTAAACAGCAGCGTTTTAAAGCTTATCTTAATCGCTCATCAGAAGATGGCGTACGTCAGTTAATGAGCGAAATCGAAGATGAAGTGCTACGAATTCATGACCGACTAGAAGACGTTAACAACACTTTGCAGCGGGTAGACTTTCAACCCGGACGCTATTTACAGATAGTTGCATCCACTATTCAGCATGAAAGCCTACGCACTTTTAACGAGGCACAAAATAAGCTGAACAGCGCCCGCCTTGCTGAAGATGAAGGCGAAAGCCATTATCAAGCCTTACAAGCCATTGTCGCTTTACTGCGTGATGCCGTGGAACGACAGCGCACCCAGCCCGCTAAAGCCTTGCTTGATCCGCGTTTCCGGCTGGAATTTAAAGTGGCGGATATTGACCGCATGACTGGCGAAGTGATTGAAACCCGTAGTGGCTCACAGGGTGGCAGTGGCGGCGAGAAAGAAATTATTGCCTCCTATGTGCTGACAGCCTCTTTATCTTATGCGCTCTGTCCAGATGGCAGCCGTTATCCACTGTTTGCCACTATAGTGCTGGATGAAGCTTTTTCACGCAGCTCCCATGCAGTAGCAGGGCGAATTATTGCAGCACTGGCTGAGTTCGGTTTGCATCCGCTCTTTGTCACACCCAACAAAGAAATGCGCCTGTTACGCAACCACACCCGTTCAGCGATCATCGTGCATCGTCGTGGCCAAGCGTCTAATCTGACGTGCTTAAGCTGGGAAAAGCTAGACGAAATGGCACAAGTACGCTTACATCACGAGACTGTGCATGAAGTCCCCCACTGAGCTAGCCAAGCAGCTCACGCGTCAATGGCAAAATAACAAGCTGCGTGTCCAGCGATTATTGACGCCAGAGCCTTGGCCACTTAAGTTAGCCATTGGTAAACCGACGTCAACCCAGGTGCTACAACAGGCCGCCAGCGTGCAACAACATATCCAACGCTGGCGACAGGTTGCCGTGGGGCAGGTTGTCTTTGAGCACAAAAATTACCGACGTTTTGCAGAGGCAGTGGAGCTACCTAGCTACTGGCAAATTAATAGCCCCAGTGAATGGGTGCAGGCCTGCCAAGATGCAGCCGTGCGCCATGAATTTGCAGTGTTAAGCCAGCTCATTAGTGCCAGTGATTCGTGTATGCACGAGCTGCTAGTGCGTGAGCGCAGCCTGTGGCGACATAAGCCGCTTAACGAGCTACTGGCCACGCTGACACTGGCAGGGAAACTTACGCCCGGCTGTGCACAAGGACAACCGCTACGGTTATTGTCGGGTTATGGTGTGGATACCAAGTTTGTTGAACGTCACAAAACCCTGTTACGCCGCTTGCTCGATACACGTTTTGCAGAGGCAGCGAGTGAGCATGGGTTGTTGAATTTTCTTGATGCGCTGGATGAAAACGACCATTGGTTGTTGGTGCGGCCACTGGCAGAGGGTTTATTGCCTTTTCAACGATTGCGCTTAGCTAGCACCGAACTGGCACAAACAGCGTTGCCGGCGACACGAATTTTATTAGTTGAGAACGAACGCTGCGAACACCTACTGCCGCCATTACACGACTGTATTGCGGTACTGGGCGCTGGCTTTAACTTGGCGTGGTTAGCCGGTCAAGCACTAGAGGGGAAGCAGCTATATTATTGGGGCGATCTGGATACCTGGGGGCTGGCAATGTTGGCACGCGCTCGGCAACTGCGTGCAAATGTGCAAGCCGTGCTGATGACGCAAGAAGTTTTTACTGACTATGCGGATTTCGCAGTTCACGAACCGCAGCGTGCAGGTGATTTTGACCAGTCGCACTTAACATATAACGAGCAAGCGTTGTTAGCGCACCTACAAGCGCAAGAGCAAGGTCGGCTGGAGCAAGAGTTTATTCCCCTTGAGCGGGTGCATGCGGAAATTACGGGTCAAATCATCGAATAGCCAGCCCCATCGTCACCCTGTTGCTAGACACCTCTATCCCACGGCGCGCCCCTTCGTGCTAGCAGGCTCGAATGAAGGCATTAGGCTAACAGCAACCCGCTATCTGGGCTGTAGCCATCTTTTAGGCCTGTGTTCTGATAATACTAAAATCTACTCATTTGCGTATGCCAGTTCCCTTAAGTTGATTCACGCAATAACTCAAGGCGCAGCTTACCAATGGCTTCCATAGGATTGAGCCCTTTGGGGCATACCCAGGTGCAGTTACCAATACCGCGGCAACGAAACAGGCTGAAAGGGTCTTCTAAGCTTTTGAGTCGTTCCATGCGCGCTGTATCCCGGCTATCAACCACAAAGCGTAACGATTGCAGCAGTGCTGATGGGCCAAGGTATTTGGTTGGGTTCCACCACCAAGAGGGGCATTGGGACGTGCAACAGGCGCAAAGAATGCATTCATACAGTCCATCAAGTAGTTTGCGGTCTTCCGGAGACTGCAGCCGTTCAATGGTGGGTGCCGGCTCATCGTTAATAACCCAGGGCTTGATTGTCTGGTAGTGTTCAAAGAAGAGTGTTTGGTCAACCACCAAGTCGCGAATAACCGGCATGCCGGGCAAAGGTCGGATAATTAAGGTGTTGGTCGTGCCTATTGCTTCGGCGATGGGCTTGATGCACGCCAGCCAGTTTTTGCCGTTGATATTCATCCCGTCCGAGCCGCACACACCTTCGCGGCATGAGCGCCGATAGGCAAGGGTTGAATCTTCGGCGCGCAGGTATTCCAGTGCATCGAGAACCATACGGCTGCGGAATTCCTCAGGCAGGGTTTTGGACTGCATATAAGGGGTGGTGTCGTGTTCGGGGTGGTATCGGTAAATCTGCACATTAATCATGAGATAGCTTCCCGTGGTAATTGAGCACTACACTGCGGCGAGTTGTCATGCTCAGATTTTGCTGTTGGTATCCTATTAATGACTGACTAGTATCCCTTTTTCTCTTATAGGCTTAAAACTTCTGAAGATCAATTTAATTGTTGAACAGCACTGAGTTCAAACGCTGTCACCAACGTTAAAAATATCTGTAAGACCTGCTTTTGTTGTACACTTAGGCCTAAGATTATTGTCCGCTATAAGCAGTTTCTGGTTTTAATTATCTTTTTTATTATCAATAGGTTGTAGCTGACTGCCAAAAAGGCAGTGCGGCTCGTATGTTATATTGGCATCACCGACAAATAGGGAGACCACAATGTCAAAGCGTTTGAAAATTTGTATCAATACAGGTGGTGGAGATGCCCCGGGTTTAAATGCGGTGATCGAAGCAGTAACCATGGCGGCGCATAACCGTCAGTGGGATGTATATGGTATTAAAGCCGGTTATAACGGTTTGTTAAATACGGAAGAAATTGTGCATCTAACGCCCAAGATTGTGGACGGTATTGCCATTCAGGGTGGCACTATTTTGGGTAGCACCAATAAGGGCAACCCCTTCCAAATGCCGGTCTGTAATGTGGCCGGTGAGTGTGAAGAGCGCAATATGTCAGAGCGGGTGATGGAAAACTTTCGCCGCTTGCGTTTTGATGCGCTCGTGTCAGTGGGTGGTGATGGCAGCATGGACATTGCCCAGCGATTTTTCGAGCTAGGTATGCCTGTTGTGGGCGTGCCAAAAACGATTGATAACGATTTAGGCGGCACGGAATCGACCTTTGGTTTTGATACCGCTGTAGGTATCGCTACTGAAGCTATTGATCGCCTGCATTCAACGGCTAAATCTCATGACCGAGTAATGGTGGTAGAGGTGATGGGGCGTGATGCTGGGTTTATTGCATTAAATAGTGGTATTTCGGGTAACGCAGATGTGATTTTGCTGCCGGAAATTCCCTTTGATATTGAAAAAGTGTGCGCCAAGATTATGGCCAATGAATTAAGCGGTCGTAAATACAGCATCGTAGTGGTTGCCGAAGGTGCTGCACCCTTAGATGGCGAAGTTGTTGCTAAAGGTGAGGGCGAAATGGGTCGTCAGCATGTGCTTCTGGGTGGGGTGGCTGAATATGTCGCAAAGAAAATCGCTGAGCGTACCGGTAAAGATACCCGCTCACTGGTGTTAGGGCATTTGCAGCGCGGCGGCTCGCCAACCACCTTCGATCGTTTGCTGGCTTTGCGTTTTGGTGCGGCAGCAGTACGTGCGATTGAAAATGGCAAATTTGGTCATATGGTCAGCCTGCAGTCTGCTGATATTGTCACCGTCCCCATAGCTGAAGCGCTGAGCGTTGAAAAACGTGTTGATATTAAGGGCGACATTGTGATGACCGCGCGAGATATGGACATTTGCTTTGGCGATTAACCCCAGCCAGCTGTAAGGCTGATTGGCGCAAAAAAAGTTTTGAGTACGTGATGCCGAGGAACTATGTCAGTTAAGCAAGATAAACTACAAAAACGTTTGCGTCGTTTGGCTGGCGCGGCTGTTACTGATTTCAATATGATTGAGGAAGGCGACAAAATTATGGTGTGTCTATCCGGCGGCAAGGATAGCTATGTCATGTTGGATGTGTTGTTGCATTTACAGAAAGTTGCGCCGGTTCGCTTTGAGCTGGTAGCGGTGAATATGGATCAAAAACAGCCCGGTTTCCCTGAGCATATTTTGCCGACTTACCTGCAAGAGCTCGGTGTCGAATACCATATTATTGAAGAAGACACCTATTCGGTTGTTAAAGAAAAGCTTGCGCAGGGCAAAACCACCTGCTCACTATGCTCCCGCTTGCGCCGTGGCACGCTCTATACCTATGCCGATGAAATAGGGGCCACCAAAATGGCGCTTGGACATCATCGCGACGATATTCTGGAAACTTTCTTTTTGAACATGTTTTACGGTGGCACGCTTAAAGCGATGCCGCCTAAACTGCTGTCTGCTGATGGACGTAATGTGGTGATTAGGCCGCTGGCTTATTGCAAGGAAAGCGATATTGCCGAGTATGCTCAGCAGCAAGAGTTCCCAATTATTCCGTGTAATCTCTGTGGCTCGCAAGAGAACCTGCAACGCCAAGTGGTTAAAGAAATGCTGCAAGACTGGGAGGCGAGAACCCCAGGCCGTACGGAAATTATGTTTCGCGCCCTGCAAAATGTTGCGCCTTCACAGCTGGCTGATCGTAATTTGTTTGATTTCACAGGCTTGAAAATTGATCAGCAGGTAACGTCGCGTTTTATTGATGCGGTCAATGTTTAGCTATTAATGTTGGGAACTTGAAGTTGGCTTGTTATTTGCTTGTAATGCACTAGTGGGATTTACCTGTATGGGAGAGCATTATGCAACTTATGGCTGATTTTTTATTAGAACCTAGCGCCAAGCAGTCTGTGGGCAAGGCTAAAAACACGTTACTTGAGACTAACAATCAGGCTGCATCTAATGCGCCTAAATTTTCTAACATTTACGCACAACAGCAGCAAGCCAGAGGCTTTGCTGCTAAAAATGAACCTGCAAAACCACAGGCTGTTGCCAAGCAAGCGCAATCCAGTGCTAAAAGCCCTGACACAAAGCCGTCTTCTGTAAAAGAGCAGAAAACCGTGCAAAGTAAGTCGGACTCAGTGGTGAAAAATGCAGACACTACGGTTAAAGATGAAACAAAAACCGTGGCTGATGAGCAGCAAGGTCAAGAAGTTGACTCGCATAGCGGCAAGGATTTGCCAGCTCAAACAGATAAAAAAGATGAAAGCTTAGTTGCACAGCTTGATCCTTTGTTGTTGCAAATTATGCAAGCGCAACAAATGGGTGCTGAACATAGTGCTGAGATAGAAGAGCCAGTGGCTGAGCCAGTGGCTGAGCTACTTACTGAGCCGCAGGCTGATCCGGTATTGGTTGGAATGGCAAACGCTATGAGCACTATGCCGGTAATGGATGCAGAGCAATTGACGCATAAATCTGCCGGAACAATGACGGGTACACCAATGCAAGGATCGGCAGCGTTTATGCAGGCAGGCTCAGCAGGTGAAGCACAAGAGGCAGAGCTAAACGAGCCAGCAGAGTTGGAGCCGCTTGATTTGGCAGTAGGTGTCGAAGAGGATGTGAAGCTAACCCAGGTTTTGGCTCAGTCAGTAGCCACGCAAGCAAAAAGCGAGGCTAAGCAAGCGCCTGCTCAACTGGTTGGTGAGGTCAAAACAGGTGTGGAAAACACCGCGCGCAATGAAACGCTTATGCGTGCCGAATCCGTGCAGCAAGCCAATGCGGCGCGTCAAGTTCCCGGGCAGCCTGTAGCCATGAATCAGCCGGGTTGGAGCAAAGAACTGACAGATAAAGTGATGTGGATGTCTTCGCAAAACCTTAAATCAGCCGAGATAAAGTTAAATCCGGCAGAGCTGGGACGTTTGGATATTCGGGTGCAGGTGAATAGCGAACAGACGCAGATTACCTTTACCAGTGCCCACGCTGGTGTGCGTGAGAGCCTTGAGAATCAGAGCTTTCGCTTGCGCGAGCTAATGGCGCAGCAGGGGATGCAGGATGTGGATGTGAACGTGGCTGATCAATCAGAAACGGATCAGCGCGATGAGCGTGAGCTTAGAGAGCTAATGGCTGAGCAACACTCAGGCATCGCACAGCAGGGTGAGGAAGAGGTTGTGCAGGCAGTAACTGAAGTGCCACAGGTAGAAAACGGCCACAGCGGCAGGCTCAGTTATTATGTATAACACGTGATTAACTCGTGACAATTAGCGGCATTGCAGCGGAAACTTCGCTACACTGTGTCGCTAAATTGTCAGCTTGAAACCTAGGATAGATATGGCTAATGAAGCAAGTGCGCCCGCCGAGTTGGCAGCGCCAAAGAAAAATAAGCGCAAGGTTATCGTTATTGCTAGCATCGCGGTTTTGCTGGCGGTAGGTTTGTCAGCGGCTGGAGCTTGGTTTTTCTTAAGTAAAGAGAGCGATCCGCAGCAGGAACAAAGTGCCCAAGAAGTTCCTCAAGGAAAGCAGAAGGCAGTCTATGAGCTGCTTGCCCCTGCCTTTGTCGTTAACTTTCATAGCCAAGGCCGTCAACGCTATATGCAAGCAAGCTTGGCGCTGATGTCGCGTAACGAGAATGAACTTAAACAGTTGAAAGTACACATGCCGACGTTAAGAAATCAGTTAGTAATGCTGTTTTCCAGTCAGGATTTTGAAGCGCTAAATACGCCGTTAGGTATTGAGCTGCTTAAACAAAAGGCGACAGCGGCAGTGCAGGAATTGGCTATGCGTGAGGTGGGAAGTCCTGTGATCGAACAGGTTTTGTTTACTAACTTTGTCATGCAGTAAGTAGCTGAGGTCGAAAATTATGTCAGTGCAAGACTTATTATCACAGGACGAAATTGACGCGCTTTTGCATGGTGTCGATGATGGCGCTGTGGATACTGTGGATGATGCTATTCCAGGCTCCATTAAAAGCTATGACCTGACCAGCCAAGATCGCATTGTGCGCGGTCGTATGCCGACCTTGGAAATGATTAACGAGCGATTTGCCCGTTACACGCGCATTAGCATGTTTAACTTGCTGCGCCGCTCGGCAGATGTGTCTGTGGGCGGGGTGCAGGTGATGAAGTTTGGTGAGTACATTCACTCGCTCTATGTGCCGACTAGCTTGAACTTAGTGAAAATGAAACCGTTGCGTGGCACCTGCTTGTTTATCCTTGACTCGCGCTTGGTGTTTAAACTGGTAGATAACTTTTTTGGTGGCGATGGTCGTCATGCGAAAATTGAAGGTCGTGAGTTTACGCCAACCGAGCTGCGCGTGGTGCGTATGGTGCTTGAACAGACTTTCGTGGATTTAAAAGAAGCTTGGCATGCAGTGCTAAATGTTGATTTCGAATATATGAACTCAGAAGTTAACCCGGCGCTGGCTAACATTGTGAGTCCAAGTGAAGTGGTGGTGGTGTCCACATTCCATATTGAGTTGGATGGCGGTGGTGGCGATCTACACATCACGTTTCCTTACTCAATGATTGAGCCTATCCGCGAAATGCTCGATGCTGGTTTTCAGTCTGATGTGGATGATCAGGATGAGCGCTGGAGCAAAGCAATACGCGAAGATATTTTAGATGTGCGCGTACCTTTAAGCTCCACCGTGGTCCGTCGAGAATTAAAGCTACGGGATATTTTAACCATGCAGCCAGGGGACATTATTCCGGTAGAAATGCCGGAACGTATGCTGTTGCGTGCCAACGGAGTACCTACCTTCAAGGTACAGATTGGTTCGCATAATGGGAATTTAGCATTACAGGTTCTAGAGCCAATTACACGGTCTCGTTGATAAAGATAAGTAGGTAAGCCATGACAGATGAAGAAAATATAAGCAGTGATGATCAAGCCCTCGCTGATGAGTGGGCAGCGGCCTTAGCGGAATCTGGCGATGCTGATCAGGATGAAATTGATGCTATGTTGGCGCAAACCGATTCAGGGCCTGCTAAAGCACCGATGCGTGAGTTTCCGGATTCGCCTGCGCATGATGCAGCTCCAGTTAGTCTAGATGGACCTAATCTGGATGTGATTCTAGATATTCCGGTCAGTATTTCTATGGAGGTAGGCAGCGCTGATATCAGCATTCGCAACCTGTTGCAGCTCAATCAGGGCTCCGTGGTTGAGCTTGACCGTTTAGCGGGTGAGCCGCTGGATGTATTGGTTAATGGCACACTGATTGCGCATGGTGAAGTGGTGGTGGTAAACGAGAAGTTTGGTATACGTTTAACCGATGTCATTAGCCCAAGTGAACGAATCAAAAAACTAAGGTGATGGCATGCGCGCTGTTTTAGGGCTGGGTGTTTTTTTGAGTTCTGCTTGGGTTAACGCTCAAGAGCAGAACAGTGCGCCCGTTGCATCTGTTACTAGCTCTGCTGATATAACAGGACAACTCATACAGCTCTTGTTTGGGCTGCTGCTGGTCATTGCGGTTATTTTTCTATTGGCTTGGTTTGTGCGGCGTATCCAGCATAGCTTGCCCGTGAGCAAGGCGAATCAAAGTATCCGTTTATTGGCTACACAGCCGTTAGGTCCCAGAGAGCGCCTGTTGTTGGTGCAGGTGGGCAAAGAGCAGATTTTGCTTGGCTTAACACCGGGTACAATCGAGCCACTGCACGTCTTGCAAGAGCCGATAGAGATTGATGATGAGCCGGGTGGCGCATCAGATTTTGGTAAAAAATTCAAAAGCTTGCTCAAGGCACAAGTGCAAACTGTGCAAGACAATAAGGAAAGCCCATGAGCCGTTTTGTTCGCCTGTTCATAGTGTTTGTAGCGGTATTGGGCAGTCCACTTATTTTTGCAGCAGACGCTAATCCCTTATCAATTTCAGCAATCACCATGACCACGGATGCGCAGGGTCAGCAAGAGTATTCAGTTAACCTGCAAATTCTGATGATTATGACGGCGCTGGGTTTTATCCCGGCGATTGTCATGCTGATGACCAGTTTTACCCGCATCATTATTGTTTTTTCTATTCTGCGTCAGGCAATGGGTTTACAGCAGGCGCCTTCAAACCAGATTTTACTAGGTTTGGCGATGTTTTTAACCCTGTTTATTATGGCACCGGTGTTTGAGAAAATTAACCAAGATGCGCTGCAGCCCTATTTAAATGAGCAAATAACAGCCAAGCAAGCGTTAGATCTTGCCGAAGGTCCAATCAAAACCTTTATGCTGGCGCAAACACGTGAAACTGATTTAGAGCTGTTTATCCGTATTGCCAAACGCACCGATATCGAATCCCCCGAAGCCACGCCACTGACTATTTTGGTACCGGCCTTTGTGACTTCAGAATTAAAAACGGCCTTTCAAATTGGCTTTATGATTTTTATTCCGTTTCTGATTGTCGATGTGGTGGTGGCCAGTATCCTGATGTCCATGGGGATGATGATGCTCTCGCCATTGATTATTTCTTTACCCTTTAAAATTATGCTGTTTGTGTTAGTTGATGGTTGGACGTTAATTATTGGTACGCTGGCAAACAGTTTTGGCACATTGTGAGGTGAAACACTATGACACCTGAAATCGCCGTTGATATTTTCCGTGAAGCCCTATGGTTGATGGCTATGGCTGTTGCCACCATCATTACACCGAGCTTAATCATTGGCTTAATTGTGGCTATGTTTCAGGCCGCCACTCAGATTAACGAGCAGACCCTAAGTTTTTTGCCACGCTTGTTGGTCAGCTTTATGACATTGACTGTTATGGGGCCTTGGCTGGTGGGTAGGTGGCTAGACTTCACCACCAAGCTGTTTGAAAGCATGCCCTATGTGTTGGGCTAGACTAAATCCATGTTTGAGTTAAGCGGTGCTCAAATAGGGGGCTGGATTAACAGCTTTCTATTGCCGCTGTTTCGTATTGGCAGCATGTTGATGGTGATGCCTATTGTGGGCACACAGTTAGTCCCACGACGTATCCGCTTATATTTTGCAGTTGCCTTTACAGTGGCTATAGCGCCTGTACTGCCAGAAATGCCGCAAGTAGACGCCCTGAGTGTGCAAGCAATTTTATTGATTGCAGAGCAGATTATTATCGGTGTTTTACTTGGTTTAGTGTTGCAGATGATGTTTCACATTTTTGTCTTCGCTGGCCAGCTTATTTCCATGCAGATGGGCTTGGGTTTTGCTTCATTAATGGACCCCGCCACAGGGGTGTCAGTGCCCTTAATAGGCCAGTTTTTGCTGATGCTGGTAACGCTATTGTTTTTAGCTGTTAATGGGCATTTAGTGGCCTTTGAAATTATGGCGGAGAGCTTTACCACTTTGCCTGTGGGGCAGGCTTTGGATATAGGCCATTACACAGTGTTTGCGGGTCGTTTAAGCTGGGTGATTGGTGCTGCATTGCTGTTGGCGTTGCCAGCGGTTAGCTCGTTGTTAGTGATTAACATTGCTTTTGGTGTGATGACGCGTGCAGCACCTCAGCTTAATATTTTTACCATTGGTTTCCCGTTAACCTTAATTATGGGCATGATTATTTTCTGGGTTTCGACGGCTGAGATCCTGACTCACTTCCAAACAATTACTTCGGAAGCCTTATTTTTGATGCGTAGTTTTACTCAATAGGTAGGTTGAAGCTATGGCAGAAAGTGAAAGCGGTGCAGAAAAAAGCGAAGAACCAACGGCAAAACGTCAGCAAGATGCTCGAAAAAAAGGTCAAATCGCGCGCTCACGTGAACTAAACACTCTGGCTATTGTGCTGGGGGGGACTGCTGGCTTGCTGATGTTCGGTGGTGTCATAGGGCAGAAAATTTTAGATGTCATGACTGAGAATTTCGATCTGCCCCGCGAAATTCTATACAACGACCGTTATATGAGCTTGAACCTGCTTGCAGCAGCAAAGCATGCAAGTGAGGGCTTAGCCCCGTTATTTCTTCTCCTCTTAGTGGCTTCAATTGTCGGCCCGATAGCCTTGGGCGGTTGGTTGTTTTCCTTAGAGTCACTGGCACCTAAGGCCAGTCGCATGAACCCGGCAGCGGGTTTAAAACGCATGTTTTCCATGAAATCCATTATCGAGCTGGTAAAAGCACTGGGCAAGTTTTTGGTGGTGTTAATTGTTGCACTGTTTGTGCTGTCCAATGCCAGTGAGGATTTGTTTAATATTGCTAACGAGCCGCTTGAGCTCGCTATTTTGCACGCCGTGCAAACCATTGGCTGGAGCTCGCTGTGGATGGCGTGTGGTCTCATACTGATCGCTGCTGTTGATGTGCCGTTTCAAATGTGGGATAGCAAACAAAAGCTGAAAATGACCAAGCAGGAAGTACGTGACGAGCATAAAGACTCGGAAGGTAAGCCTGAGGTTAAGGGACGTATTCGACGCTTACAAATGGAGATGGCACAACGGCGTATGATGAGTGCCGTACCAGAAGCTGATGTGGTTATTACTAACCCAACACACTTTTCCGTTGCGCTTAAATATGATGAGAACGCCGGTAATGCGCCTAAAGTGATTGCCAAGGGTAGTGATCATCTGGCGTTGAAAATTCGTGAAATTGCCAACGAACACCAAATTATTTTATTGGAATCTCCGGCTTTAGCGCGAGCGGTATATTATTCCACAGAGTTAGATGAGGAAATTCCTGCCGGTTTATATATGGCAGTTGCGCAAGTATTGGCCTATGTCTATCAATTGCGTCAGTACCATGCAGGTAAAGGCAAGCGCCCAGGCTCCTTAAATGACTTGCCTATCCCAGATGATTTGCGTCGAGATGAATAACGCGCACGTCATAAGCAGCAATTAGTTCAGCATTGGTTTAGTTGTTGTTAGTGATTGTTTAGTATGCTGTTTAGCCGATTAAAAATTCAAAAGGTTTTGGCATGAAGCTTATAGTGGTGGAAGACGAAGTACTGTTGCGTCATCACTTGTTGACGCGTTTGGGCGAGGAAGGGCATGTGGTTGAAGGCGTGGCTGACGGCGAAAGTGCTTTAAGCAAAGTTAAAGACTTTAAGTATGATTTGGCCGTGATTGATCTGGGCTTGCCAGGCATGAGTGGTATTGAGTTGATTCGCAAGCTACGCCAGCAAGGCCAGCAAATGCCTATTTTAATTCTGACGGCACGCGGTAATTGGCAAAACAAAGTTGAAGGTTTGGCGGCTGGAGCAGATGACTATGTGGTTAAACCTTTTCAATTTGAAGAGTTAGAAGCTAGGTTAAAAGCACTTTTACGACGCGCTTCAGGTTTTGTGCAGCCGACAATAAGTGCAGGACCGCTAATCTTGGATTTAAATAAAAAACAAGCCACGCTATCCGGTGAGTGCATTGGCTTGACGGCATTTGAGTACCGCATTCTTGAATATCTGATGCGTCATCAGCAGCAAGTAGTTGCTAAAGAGCGCTTAATTGAGCAGCTTTATCCGGACGATGAAGAGCGTGATCAGAACGTTATTGAGGTACTGGTCGGTCGTTTGCGGCGTAAATTAGAAGCAGATGTGGGTTTTAAACCCATCGAAACTGTACGTGGGCAGGGTTATATCTTCAATGAAGCCTGTCAGTGAATAGTTTTTCTCTAAAAAAGAAAGGATATTCGTTACGTACTCGCCTCATGATCGGTGCAACCTGTACCGCATTTATATTTATCCTAGGACTGTTCCCAGTTCTCCAGCAGGCTTTTACCAAGGCGTTAGAGAAGTCAGTGCAGCAGCGTTTGGCTGCTGATGCAGGCACGCTTATATCGGCGGCGCGCATTGAAGAGGGGCGCCTGTCTATGCCGGAAAAATTGCCGGACGAAGAATTTGATATATTGCCTGCACGGCAATTGGGCTTTATCTTCGATAGCCAAGGCAAGCTGATTTGGCGCTCACGCTCAGCTCAGCAGTATGAAATTAATTATCAGCCCCGCTATGACGGTCGGGGGCATGAGTTTGCCAGAATACGTGATTCTCAAGAGCAAGAATTCTTTGTTTATGACGTAGAAATCGATTTGCTACGGGGGCAAAGTGCCGCTTATAGCATAGTCACTATGCAGCCGGTCAGTGACTATAAACCTATGTATAAAAGCCTTAGGCGCCAGTTAAATACCTGGCTGGCAACAGCATTAATTTGTTTGCTGAGCATTTTGTGGCTGGGTCTTAATTGGGGCACACGTAGCTTGTTACGCCTTAGAGCCGAGCTGGATGAGGTGGAAGCGGGTCAGCGTAAGTTATTAAGTGATGAGCATCCTCGTGAGTTGTTGCGCTTAACGCGCTCGTTAAATCGCCTGCTAGAGAATGAGCGCCAACAAAGGTTGCGTTATGTTCACTCTTTGGATGATCTGGCGCATAGTTTGAAAACACCCTTGGCGGTTCTGCAGGGAGTGGGTGAAGTTTTAGCTACCCAGCCGGAGAATAAAGAACAAGCGCGCACTTTGCAAAATCAAGTAAACCGCATGAGCCAGCAGGTGAGCTATCAGCTACAGCGTGCCAGTTTACGGCGTAGCGGCTTGGTCAGGCATAGCGTTAAGCTTGCGCCATTGTTGGAGCCGTTAAAAGAAGCGTTGAATAAGGTGTATTTGGATAAACAAGTGGACGTGCAGATGCATTTTTCAAGAGAGCTGCGCGTGCCTGTAGAGCACGGAGCTTTGTTGGAGGTGTTCGGCAATTTGCTCGAAAACTCATACCGTTTATGCCTTAGACAAATTTGCGTGTCAGCACAAACACATGAACAATACTGCGAAATTATAGTTGAGGATGATGGGCCGGGAGTGCCCGCCAGTCAGCGCGAACGTATTCTACGTAGAGGCGAGCGTTTAGATACGCAATACCCAGGGCAGGGTATAGGGACGGCGGTGGTTAAAGATATTATCGATAGCTATCAAGGGCTGTTATTTATTGAAGATTCTGAACTGGGTGGGGCCAAATTCAGAATCATATTCCCATTGCACTAGCTGTTTAATGCAGCCTCTGCTCGGCAAAATAAAGGACCGAGCAGAGGTGCTCACTTATACGCGGAACTGAGATAGCAGTGTATTCAGCTCACCTGCCAAACGCTCTAGGTTTTCACTGGAGCGACTGGACTGTTCTGCCGAAGCAGTACTTTCTTGGGCAAGACCGGCAACACGGTTGATATTCTCGTTAATTTCCTCAGCTACATGGGACTGCTGTAAAGAGCTGCTGGCGATAGAAGCGTTTAGGTCGTTAAGCTTGGTCAAGGCTTCCGCAATGCGCTCAAGGTTGGTGCTGGCTAAATTAGCCTGCTCAACTGCTAGCTCAGAAGCATGGCTACTTTGCTCAATAACACCGACTGCGGCCTGTGAGTTTTTCTGCAGGCTATCAATCATCACCTGCACCTCTTCAGTGGACTGCTGGGTGCGTTGAGCCAGCAAACGCACTTCGTCGGCAACGACCGCAAAACCTCGCCCTTGCTCACCCGCTCGTGCAGCTTCAATTGCAGCGTTAAGCGCTAGCAGGTTAGTTTGCTCGGCGATGGTGTTAATCACTTCAAGCACGCTGCCGATTTTGGTACTTTCATCGGCCAATGAGCTGATAACAGATACCGCATGGGTAATAGTGCCGGAGAGCAAGTCGTTTTGCTGCAGGTTGTTGTGAATACTTCGCTGACCGGTATCGGCTTGTTGAGTAGCGCTGTTCACTTCCGCTGCAGCCTGTTCAGCATTACGCGCAACCTCTTGTACGGCATAGGTAACCTCGTTCATAGAGGTAGCAATTTGCTCGGTTTCTTGTAGCTGACGCTGACTGACGCTAAGGGTCGCATGAGCCGCTTTGCCCAGTTCACCGGCTGATTGTTGCAGCGTGTTAGCGCTTTCTAACAGGTGGCGTATCATGGTGCGTAGCTTAGATACAAACTCATTAAAGTTATTACTCAGCTCACCAATTTCATCATTGCTGTTGCATACCAACTCTTGAGTGAGGTCGCCATCGCCACTTGAGATGTTTTTCAGGGAGTCGACCACATTACGTAAAGGCGTGGTGATGCTTCGGATAATACCTACCACCAAGAACACCATGAAAATAATAATACCGGCACGGACTAGAGTGTTGCGTATGGCTGTGGTGCGGAATTCTGCTTGGATGTCATCCAGATAAACACCTGTGCCAATGACCCAGCCCCAAGGCTTAAACTGCTGTACGTAGCTAACTTTATCCACTGGGTTGGTTGCCCCAGGCATGGGCCATCTATAGTTGAAGAAACCAGCGGATTCTTGGCTTTTAGCTATTTTTACAAACTCATTAAAAATCTCTTTGCCGTCAGGATCTTTATAGCCAGAAAGGTCTTTTCCATCCAGCGCAGGGTTCATGGCATGCATCAGCATGATGGGCTGTAGATCGTTAATCCAGAAGTAGTCATCACGGCCGTAGCGCAGTTTTTTTACCGCGTTCATGGCTTGTTCTTGGGCTTGCTGCTTACTGAGCTGTCCGCTTTGTTCTTGGCTGTGGAAATACTCTAAAATCCCCATTGTGCTTTCTACTAGGTGTTGCGTTTTGATTTCTTTGGCAAACACCAAGTCGCTGTGGTTTTGCTTCATAGCAAAGCCGCCCAAGACAACATACATAAAGACAGATATGGCCAGGATCAGCCATAACCGGCTGGCAATTGAAAAGCGACGTAAAATTGGCATGGCATTTTCCTGCAAAAATTCAAATTAAGTGACAGACAACTATAATTTATTGTGAGTATTGTTTGGGTGTATCGGCCAGCGTAACGAAATATTTAACGATTATGGTTATGGTAGGCATGATACTTTCGTTTTAAGTCATAAGCTTAGCGCACAGCCTTAATAATGGTTGTTATGTTGCAAAACAGGCAGCATTAGCGGCGTTTAGGTTGTTGCGCACCGTTATAGCGCAGAGGTTTTCTTAATGCTGCTGTGCGCGGCCACCGTACTGGGTGCGACAAAAGCAACCAAATGGTCAGCGGCTACCTCTATACCCACCATTTCATCGATCACATGGTCAATATGGCTGGTAAATAAAGCTTCTAAATGGCTGCCTGTGGGGAGCTCAAGCCGGTAGAGGGTAGAGGCACCTAAAAACGTTTTGCCAATCACCCGGGCTTTCAGTGGGCTGTGTGGTGAGTCGATAATGTCGTCAGGGCGTAGCAGTACATCGACTGCACTGCCTGGCGACCAAGGGTAGGCTCTATTACCGCTAATGATCCCTAACTCTGTTTGTACGCTGTCGTGGGTGAGCATATGCCCACGAATAAAATACCCTTGGCCAATAAAGCTGGCGACAAACGGACTGTAGGGTTCGTGATAGAGGTTAAAGGGTGAATCCCATTGCTCTAGGCTGCCCTGATTAAACACGCCGATTAAATCGCTCATGGCAAAGGCTTCTTCTTGGTCGTGAGTAACCATGATGGCGCTGGTACCGCGTAGCTTAAGAATGTCACGCACTTCTTGGCTTAAGCGCCGGCGCAACTCTGTGTCTAAGTTAGAAAACGGTTCATCGAGTAACAAGAGCTGAGGTTCGGGAGCCAGCGCGCGGGCAAGGGCAACACGTTGTTGTTGCCCGCCGGATAGCTCGTGTGGATAGCGCTTACTAAGATGCCCTAAATTGACAAGCTCGAGCATTTCTGCGGTTGTTTTTGCAGCACAGGGGTGTTTGCGAATACCAAAGGCAACGTTTTGTTCCACGCTAAGGTGTGGGAACAAAGCATAGTCTTGGAATACCATGCCAATGCGTCGTTTTTCAGGCGCTAAGGTGAAGCCTTTGCGTGAAATTTCCGTACCGGCCAGCTTAATTGAGCCACACAGTGCTGCTTCAAAACCGGCAATGGCTCTTAGGGTGGTCGTTTTACCGCACCCAGAAGGGCCGAGCAAGCAGCCAATATCACCTTGATTTAGATGCAAATTGAGCGCTTTAACCACAACTTGGTTGTTATAGCCGCAACTAAGGCTGTCTATTTCAAGAAGGGCGCTTGCTGTTTGACTGTTCATTTATACAACCAAAAATTCAAGCAACGCTTTTTGTGCATGCAATCGATTTTCAGCTTGCTGCCAAACCACTGAGCGTGGGTCGTCCAAGAGTGTTTCACTGATTTCTTCACCGCGATGTGCAGGTAAGCAGTGCATGAACACGACATCGCTGGCAGCCATATCTAGGAGTTTTTCTGTTACCTGGTAAGTTGCGAAGGCTGCTTTACGGATTTTGGCTTCCTCTTCTTGCCCCATAGAGGCCCAGACATCGGTGCTGATCAGGTGTGCTCCTGTTGCCGCCTGTTCAGGGTCGTGCATAATCTGCACGCGCCTAGCAGCCTGTGCAACGAGCTTTGCGTCAGGTTCGTACCCTTCAGGGCAGGCTACATTTAAGTTGAAGTCAAACTGCATCGCCGCTTCGATGTATGAATTGCACATATTGTTGCCATCGCCAATCCAAGCCACGGTTTTACCTTGAATACTGCCGCGCAACTCATGGAAACACTGCATGTCCGCCAGTAATTGACAGGGGTGCAAATCATCGGAAAGCGCGTTAATAACTGGAACAGCTGAGTGGCGGGCAAACTCTTCTAAGCCAGCATGGGCGTAGGTGCGAATCATAATGACATCCAGCATGCTGGACATAACCCTAGCTGAGTCACTTAAAGGCTCACCGCGGCCAAGCTGGGTATCATTGGGGGATAGGAAGATAGCATTGCCACCCAACTGGCACATGCCGGCCTCAAAAGAGATACGTGTGCGTGTCGAGGATTTTTCAAAAATCATACCCAGCACGCAGCCTTTGAGACTCTCGTGGGCAATTCGCTGCTGGCGAAGCTTTTTTAATTCTATTGCGCGTTGAATAATTTGCTGAAGTTCGGCGGGGGTACAGTCAAATAAAGATAGAAAATGTCGTGCGCTCATAGAAAACCTTATATGTGTGTAGCAAGCTGTCCTGATTAGCTTTGCGTGCTGAGTAAAGCTAGGATTTTATAAGCGAATTGCCCAGTTGTGCAAATGTCTTCGCACTTGATGTGGATCACGGGGAAACTGGTGCGCCGTTCGCTAAGTAGTTATATGCAAGATATAGTTGAGTATGAAGGTCAACTTTAAGTAGAATACCTAATAAATTTCGTTTACTGATTTAGAGGTGCATTGTGGATATTATCGAAACCATCAAAGAGCAAATTGCTAATAACACTGTATTACTTTACATGAAGGGTTCACCTAACGCGCCACAGTGTGGCTTTTCACAACGTGCTTCGCAAGCATTAATGGCTTGTGGTGAGAAGTTTGCTTTTGTTGATATTTTACAAAATCCAGATATCCGCGCTAATTTACCCGCTTACGCAAATTGGCCGACTTTCCCGCAGTTGTGGGTTGCCGGTGAGTTAGTAGGTGGTTGCGATATCATTACTGAAATGAATGATAGCGGTGAGCTATGTGAGCTAGTAAAAGCCGCTGTAGCCAAGGCAGCTGAATAATTTAATCAGCAGCAAAACAAAAATTAAACAGCAATAGCACTGACGCGAGAGCGCAGTGCTAGTTTTTTTGTGTATCGCAATCGAGAATATTAATGAAAAGCCCAGTTATTGTTGCATTAGATTTTCCAAGCATAGAGCAAGCGCTTACGATGGCGCGGCAGCTTGACCCTAAGCAGTGTCGAGTAAAGGTGGGTAAAGAGTTATTTACCCGTAGTGGACCTGTTGTGCTGGAGTCTTTGCAACGGCTGGGTTTTGAGGTTTTCTTAGATTTAAAGTTTCATGATATCCCTAATACCACCGCAATGGCGGTGAAGGCAGCGGCTGAGCTGGGCGTATGGATGGTTAATGTGCACTGTTCTGGCGGTCTGAAAATGATGGCGGCGTGTCGCGAGCAATTAGAGCAGCATGTTGGCGCGAAGCCGTTATTAATTGGGGTAACCGTGCTTACGAGCATGGAAGAACAGGATTTGGCGGGTATTGGCTTAGATGTGCCCGTGCAGCAGCAGGTATTACGCTTAGCGCGGTTGGCTGAGCAGGCTGGCTTGGATGGCTTAGTGTGCTCCGCGCAAGAAGCACAGTCGCTTAAGCTGCAGTGGCCTGCTGGTCAGTTGATTACACCGGGCATTCGACCTGCGGGCAGTGCGCAAGATGATCAAAAACGAATCTTGACTCCTGCACAGGCCATGCAGGCAGGTTCTGATTATTTGGTAATTGGCCGCCCGATTACGCAGGCGATCGAACCGCAGCAAGTCTTAGCCTCAATACTGGGTACTTTATAAGTAAGCGCTCGAATAACTGACCAGCTATTAACCCAGCTGGTCAGTTTTCTTTTTTTAGGCGTTTTTTTGCCAGTTTTCAGGCTGATTAATAAAGTTAACTAGCTGACGTAGTCGACCAAAATCACGGGCATTAAAGACGAACTCTAAGCGGTACAACTTACAGAATTCGGGCTCTTTGTGGGTTTCTGCACAGTAGGGCACTTGCTCGATATTTCCTGTTTTACATAGATCAGAAAATTCTTGGTTGAGCTGGTCAATGGCGGCAGCCTTTAGTTCGTGATGCATACGAATGACAAAACGGCCACGTAACCAACGCGTTGAATGATAGTTACTATAGAACTTGGCGATTTCACGTCCCGCTTCTTCTGGCGTATATACCAAGTGCAGCAAGCCGAGATCTTCCGCTGAGATATAACCGTGATCGACCATTTCTGTTTGCATAAACTCCAGAGTTTTACTCCAGTAGGTGCCGCCTTCTTGTTCAAGTAATACGACAGGGACAAGCGGGCTTTTGCCGGTCTGAATAAGGGTTAACACTTCCCATGCTTCATCCTGTGTCCCAAACCCACCGGGGCATAGAACCAGCGCATCGGCCTCTTTAACGAAAAAAAGTTTACGTAAAAAGAAGAAGTGGAATGTCAGCAAGTTGCCACTGTCTTTAACGGTATCGTTAGCGCCTTGCTCAAAAGGCAAAACAATATTCAACCCTAGGCTGTTATCAGTTCCCGCGCCTTCGTGAGCTGCAGCCATAATGCCGCCGCCCGCTCCAGTAATTACCATCAGATTATGCTGGGCAATGATTTTGCCGAGCTCCATGGCTTGTTGATACAGGGGATGTTCTGGTGCGGTACGCGCCGAGCCAAAGACAGTCACCTTGCGACGTCGCTTAAAGCGATCCAGTAAAGCAAATGATGCTTCCAGCTCTTTTAGGGTTTGCATCATAATTTTGGCATCCCAGCGACTGCGATCGCTTTCTGCCATGCGCGCTACCGTGAGCATCATTTCACGATACAGCTCAATGTTGGGGCTGTTCGGTGGTACTGCAGCGGAGATCAGTTCATTAACTTTTTCGCCAATATTTACATCGCTAACTAAATATTGGCGCTCCATAAATTCTTCTGTTTCGTACGACATAACTACTCCTGTTAAATGGCAATACGATCGCCAAGCTCTGGAATGCTTGCATCCCAGCCTAATTGTTGTTTAATTTTGGCCTGCAAGACGTGCATTTTGTCAGTTTCACCATGAATTAAATAAAGTTCGGGTGAGTTGTCGAAGTGGCTAATCCAGTCAAGCAGCTGTGACTGCCCAGCATGAGCTGAGAAGCCGCCCAATGTATGTACCTGTGCGCGAACGGCGATATCGTCACGTAAGACTTTTACGCTGTCTACGCCGTCAACAATGGCGCGTCCGGTTGTGCCGCGCGCTTGGAAACCGGTGAATACCAAGTGGCACTCTGGGCGCCATAGGTTGTGTTTAAAATGGTGCACGATGCGCCCGCCGTTACACATACCGCTACCCGCGACAATTATAGCACCGCTTTTGGTGTGGTTGATGGCCATAGAGTCTTCAGGATGTGGTGTTTGCTTGATGATAGGTAGCCAGTCTTCAAGGCTTTCGATGTTGTGCTCTTTAAGCATGGCTAGGTTTTCTTCGTCAAACTCCTCGTGGTGACGAAAATAAACAGCATTGGCGCGTATCGCCATGGGGCTATCCAGATAAACCACATGCTGAGGCAGACGACCTTGGCGATAAAAACGACCCAAATGAAATAAAATATCCTGGGTGCGGCCCACCGAAAAAGCGGGAATCATGACATTACCGCCATCGTCGTAAGCTTTTTGCAAAATAGCAGCGAATTCATCTAGGGTCTCTTCGGTACAGCGATGGTTACGATCACCGTAGGTTGATTCGAGTAACAGAACATCAGCCTGCTTTACTGCTTCCGGTGTGCGCATCAGGGGTGTGCAGGTATTACCTAAGTCACCAGAAAAAACGAGTCTGCGCGTGCTGTTATTGGGCTCATGAAAAACCAGCTCAACAATTGCTGAACCAATGATATGGCCGGCATCATAGAATTTGAGTTCTACGCCTTTTAATATTTCTGTGAAGGTATCGTACTCAAGCGCTTCACGCTGTTTAAGGACGCGTTCTGCGTCAGCGGTTACATAGAGTGGTTTGATGGGGCGCTTGCCTTTACGGGCACGCCAACGGTTTTCCCACTCGGTATCTTTTTCTTGGATGTGTGCAGCGTCTAGTAGCATGATCTCCAGCAGCTCGCTGGTGGCTTCGGTGGCATAAATAGGGCCGCGGTACCCCTCTGCCACCAAGCGCGGCAGCATGCCGCTATGATCAATATGAGCGTGCGAGATTACCACCGCATCGATGTGCTCTGGGTTGAAGCTAAAGGGTGAGTTACTAGCTTGGCCATTATTGTTGTTGTCATTATTGTGCTCATTACCTTGCTGCATCCCGCACTCGAGCAATATTTTTTGCTTATCGTGGGTTTCGATAAGGTAGCAAGAACCGGTGACTTGCTGTGTTGCACCAAGAAAAGTGAGTAACGCCATAGGGCTTTCCTTTTATTTAAAAATTAATAGTCGAGCTTAGGAAACCTCTGAATAACGTTGCCGAGGACGCTAACACAAGGCGCAACGACCAACGGGAGTAACAGCAAAGGCTGGTCCGAAGGACGAGCGCTAGCGAGTGAAAACGTACGAAAAAGCGCAGTTTACATATAGTAAATGAGCATTTTATTCGCTTCGCTCCCCCTTCGGGGCCGTGCTAAAGCACGTTCAATCTAAAGATTGTGAGTGCGTTTTTAACGCGGTGGTAGCTAGCAGGTAGTTATTCAGAGGCTTCTTAGGTAGCTACTATAGTAACCCGAAGCCAGTCTTTTTCAGCAAATGATTCAATGCAGCGAAAAATAAACAGGTTCAAGTTACACGTCCAACTCTAGTAGCAGTTCAGGTAAGCAGGACGTAGAAGGTATTCGGCACACCGTGCGCTAGCGAGCGCAACAAGGGTTTTTGCGCGCAGGTGTTTATAGATTTGGATCACTTTAAATCGCTGAGCGACGCGCTAGGCTATAGCGTTGGTGATGAATTGCTTAAACAGGTGGCTAAGCGAATTAGAGGCTGTGCGTGCTGATGAAAGTGTTGCCCGCCACACAGGTGATGACTTTGTTGTGCGACTGCGAAGGCTGGTTAGCAAGCAAGATAAAACCCGGCGTAATTCACTTTAATTAAATAAGCTTTGGTCGCTGTATATTTTATGGATAAAAAATCATCTTTTAATCGCCGGACTCTTTTACAGGCCGCGGGCATACTGACGTTGCTACCGTGGTTGTCTAGTTGTACCAAGCCACCACCACTGAAGGTTTCTGGACATAAATGGCCAGGCTATGAAATTTTGTTTATGGCGCGTGATTTGGGATGGTTTGCACAAGAAAATTTAGAACTTATTGATGCACCTAGTGCGAGCTCGACTATTGAAGCTTTGCGCACAGGGCAGGTGCAGGGTGCCATGCTGAGCTTAGGTGAGGCAATCTTGCTTTGCAGTGAGGGAGTGAATTTAAAGATTATTTTGTTGTTTGATATTTCTATCGGTGCCGATATGGTGCTGTTGCGCCCAGAAATCAGTGGTGTTGAGCAGTTACGTGGTAAAACAATAGGTTATGAAAATACTGCTACTAGCGAGCTGATGTTGCATGAGTTTTTGCAGTATTACCAACTTGAAAAAACAGATGTAAATATTGTCAATTTAACGCTAGATAAACATGAGCAGGCTTGGCGAAATCAAGAGTTGGATGCTTTGATTACGGTTGAGCCGGTAGCCAATAAAATTACTAAAACAGGTGCTAGAGTTGTATTTGGTAGTCGACAAATTCCAGATATGATTTTTGATGTTCTGGTGGTAACACAACAAGCCGCCAATCAATATCAAGACACGTTAGAGCAAATGTTGCGCATATATTTTCGAGCATTGCACCATTTTCGCACTAATCCCATGGATGCAAGCTATCGTCTTGCCAAGCGTCTGGATATGAAAGCGGAAGACATAGTACAGTTGTACTATGGGTTGTTATTACCTGATGCCTTGGCTAATTATGCGTATTTGTCGGAGCGGGATGTTCGCCTGATGAGTGCAACAAAAAAACTGGTATCTTTTATGCAGGAAACAGGTGTGCTAAAAAACGATTTTCGAGTCGAAGCAAAGTTCACCAATCAGTTCATTCCACGGGAACTGCTATGAAATGGCTAGTAAGTTTAACCAGCTGTTTTTTACTATGCTTTGGCATGGTCTTTTCAGCCCATGCTGAGAACAGTCAAGCCAAAAAAAACCTCACTATTGGTATCTTAGCCTTTGAGCCAAAGCAGCTGATCAAGGAAAATTGGCAGCCGATCATTGAGCATGTTAATCAGCAATTAACCCATGTGAGCTTGCGGGTCGAACCCTACCATTACGATGAACTCTACAACGCAGTTGCCCGTCGTGAAGTTGACTTTGTTCTCACAAATTCTGCTTATTATGTCGAGTTAGCACATTCGCAAGGCTTATCAAGTCCTTTGGCGAGCTTGATAACGTCGTATAAAAATACGCCATTACGTGGCTTTGGTGGGGTGATATTCACTAAGGCTGAGCGCGCGGATATGCAAAGTTTGGTCGACCTCAAAGGCAAGCGTATTGCTACACCGAAACTGGGTTCAGTGGGCGGCTATATGATGCAGGCCTATGAAATGATGCAGTCTGGAGTTAATCCTGAATCTTACAGGCTCGTTGAGACAGAATTGCCCCACGAAAAAGCCGTACAGGCCGTTCTTCAAGGCGATGTTGATGCGGGGTTTGTGCGTACGGGAGTGTTGGAGTCTATGCAGGAGCGTGGGCTTATAAAGGCTGGTGCTGTGCGCATTTTAAATAAACAAGAGTTATCCAACTTCCCACTTGTTTTATCAACTCGACTTTATCCAGAGTGGCCGCTTGCTGCTATGCCGCATGTAAATACCGCGCATGCCGGCCAAGTTGTAGGTGTTTTTTTAACCCTAGATCACGATACTCCCATATTGCGTGACGCTAACGTTTATGGTTTTAGCGTACCTGTGGATTATGAGCCTGTGCGTGAGCTGATGCGTACCTTAAAAGCTAAGCCCTATAATATCGACCCTGCTATTACATGGCGTGATATTTGGCGGGCGAACCGTGAAGAATCTATCTTAGCTATGGTGGCCTTAATGGTTATCGTAGCCTTAAGCCTGTTGTTGGTTGCTTACACACGCCGCTTATCGAGAACGCTTGAAAAGCTACAGGAAAACGAGGAGAACTTGCGTATTTCAGCGGTTGCCTTTGATACCCTGGATGCGATTTTTATTACCGATTTAAATGAGCGCATTATTCGTGTAAACAACGCGTTTAAAAAGTTAACCGGATACAGTGATAAAGAAATAGTCGGTGAAACGCCACGTATACTCAGCTCAGGCATGCATAATGCTGATTTTTATCGCCAAGTATGGAAGGAAATAAAGACGTTTGGCGGCTGGACTGGCGAGCTGTGGAATAGACGTAAAAGCGGAGAGAACTTCCCAGTACAGCAGGTGATCACTGCGGTTAAAGATGCCACAGGCCAGACCACGCACTATCTCTCAACCTTTAGCGATATCACAATAAGAAAGCTATCAGAAGAGCAAATCCATCAATTAGCATTTTATGATCCGCTCACGGGCTTGGCTAACCGACGCTTACTAGAGGACCATATTACTCAGGCTTTTACTTCTAGTGCACGTAATAAAAGTTATTGCGCGCTGTTATTCATGGATTTAGACCATTTCAAGCATCTTAATGACACGATGGGCCATAAGCAGGGTGATGAGCTGCTAAAAATGGTCGCACAGCGGCTAAAGGAAAGTGTGCGTGACGGTGACACAGTGGCTCGTCAGGGAGGTGATGAGTTTATTATTTTGCTAGAGGATTTGGGTGAGTTTAAAAAGGACGCCGCAATCAATACGCAGGCTATTTCGGAAAAAATTCTGGCAGCTATTAACCAACCCTATGTGTTGACGGGCAGTCAATACATAGTTACTGCCAGCATTGGTATTAACTTGTTTATTGACCACCATGAAACAATAGAAGAGCTGATGAAACGTTCTGATTTAGCTATGTATCAAGCTAAAGCTGAGGGGCGCGATGCGATTCGTTTTTTTGACCCAAGCATGCAAGAAGCCGCTGCACGTCGCAGTGAAATTGAAGCGGATTTGCGTCAAGCGATTGAGTTGCAACAGTTTGAGCTTTACTACCAGCCCAAGGTTAATAGTGATGGCAGCTTACATGGCTATGAGGCGTTATTGCGTTGGCATCATCCAGTCAAAGGCATGATTGCACCGTTAAACTTCATACCGGTAGCAGAAGAAACAGGTTTGATAGTGCCCATCGGGCAGTGGGTGTTTCGGCAGGCGTGCCAAACAATAAAACAATGGCAACAGGACACCAGTAAGCAGCAGCTTATCTTGGCGATTAATATTAGTGCAAGGCAGTTTCGCCAGAAATGCTTTGTGGCGGATTTTATTCAGGGCTATTTAGAGTTTGATTTCCCGCCGCATTTGCTGGAGTTAGAGCTGACTGAAAGTCTGCTGATGGATGACGTCAGTACAACAGTGGCGAAGATGAAAGAGCTTAATCAGGTTGGTTTTCTTTTTGCGTTGGATGATTTTGGTACCGGCTTTTCATCCTTGAGTTATTTGAAAAACTTGCCACTAAACTGTCTGAAAATAGATCAGTCATTTGTGCGCGATATGCTTGTTGACCACGAAGATGCTGCCATAGTTGAAACCATTATCACGCTGGCTAAAACGCTTAAGCTTAAAGTTATAGCTGAAGGCGTAGAGACAGAAGAGCAGGCTATTGCATTAAGGAAGCTGGGTTGCGAGCTGATGCAAGGCTACTATTTTGGTCGGCCTGCTCCGTTAACTTGAGTGTTCTTTCGTTAATTTGCGAGATAAAGGAGCTTCTGATTAACTTAATTAGCTCTTTTGTTGTTATTTCCGCGGAGAGCCTAACAAAAGCGTGTAAAATCAGCCAGCTACACAACTTGATATCCTTGTAGTCTGTGTGTGTATTGTGAGAATGCACACAATTTTTAGCTTTAAAGGGGTTTGCTAATCCCAAAGGTGCCTTATAAATGAAGTTTGTCCATCAGCGAGAAGAATTGAGCGAAGGGGATTTAGTAGTAATCCAGTGCTCGCAAATGTGCAACATCCGTTTAATGAATGATGCGGATTTTCGTCGTTACAAAAATGGCGCGCGGCATAGCTACCACGGCGGAGCCTTTGACCGTTTTCCCGCTAAAATTGTGGTTCCAAGCGATGGTGTGTGGAACATCACTATTGATGTGGTAACGCGTAAAGCGATCAGCGTCACGCGCAAAGCTGACTTTGATTACAAGATAAAAATTGTACGGCGCAGTAAAGCTTAGCCGAGTGCAGTATCCAAAAACATCATCACCATAAAGCCTCCCACAAGACCTAGGGTGGCCATGGTTTGGTGTCCGTTGCGGTGAGTTTCAGGGATGACTTCGTGGGAAACCACAAAAATCATAGCGCCTGCTGCAATGCCCATGCCCAGTGGATAGGCCAGGGCAATACTGCTGGCCATGCTAAAGCCCAGAATAGCGCCTAAGGGTTCAAGCAAGCCGGTTGCAGCAGCAATAAGAACAGATTTGAATTGGCTTAAACCGCTGGCGCGCAACGCAAGCGCTACCGCAAAGCCTTCTGGCACATCCTGCAAAGCAATCGCCGTAGTTAATGGCATGCCTACCGATAAGTCGCCCTGTGCAAACGAGACGCCGATGGCCATACCTTCCGGAATATTGTGCAAAGCAATGGCAAAGACAAATAACCAAATACCATTGATGCGCTGACATTCTGGACCGCATGGACCCGTACTTTCGTGCTCATGGGGAGTAAAATAATCCAAGCCGTGCATCAGTACAGCACCTAAGCCAAGGCCTACAGCGACAACGAGCGCTGCTAAAACAGTGCTATTGAGCAGGCTTTCGGCAGCCTCAATGCCGGGCAAAATCAGTGAGAATGAACTCGCTGCCAGCATCATCCCGGCGGCAAAGCCCAGCAATGCATCCTGCACTCTTTGTTTTACTTTGCCGAGAAATAAAATCAGCATAGAACCCGCAGCTGTTGCAGCAAATCCTGCCAATCCACCGTAATTAGCGAGACGAAAGTGTTCAGAGTTACCGTAAAGTAAAGAGTGTGTTGTGCTGATAGCCAGCAGGATTAACAAGCCAATTAGCACACCAATAAAAGCTATAGTTAACACGGGTTTGGCGCGAGCCTGTATACGCCAAGCAGCAATAAGTTCTTTGTACGCAGCCTCTGGTGCCATGGTGACTCCTTTTTGATAACAACTAATATGTAGACAAGTATAAAGCTTAACTGCTCATCACAGGTACAAAGTGTCGAATTGCTTAAGGAAGCGCTGAATAATTACCTGCGTTGTAAGGGAGTTGTTAAAACGGCTCAGAATGCTCATTTGCTGTGTGTAAACTGCACTTTTTCGTACGTTTTTAATGCGGTGGTAGCTACGCAGGTAGGTTTATAACGCCTGGAGTATGATTGAAATTGCCCCTTCTGCACCTGTCCAAAATAGTTAACCCTTATGCGCAAGCCTTAGCGTAATTTGCTATGGTTTGCTCCAGTCGGTAGCTAATCAATCGACTTTCTTGACAGTGGTTTTTAGCGTTTAGTCACAGCGACACAGTTTGTCGCTCGTATCATTACCCTATAATGATTTTATAGTGCTTTTGGCGGCATTGCAGCCCAGAGCAGAACAACATATTTGAGTACGAGGCAACAATGAACAACACGGAACAGCAGTTTCTTAAATCACTGGACGACAAGCTCTGGAAAGCCGCTGACAAGCTGCGCGCGAACCTCGATGCTGCTAACTACAAGCACGTTGTGCTTGGCTTGATCTTCCTGAAGTATGTGTCTGATGCCTTTGAAGAGCGCCAAGAACAGCTGCTTGAGCTGTTTCAAACCAATCACGACGACAATATCTATTACTTGCCTCGTGAAGATTTCGACAGCGACGCTGATTACCGGCTCTTCGCATTTAAGGGTGTAGAAAAAATCTGGCCAGCTGGAAAAATGTCGGGGAACTTGGAAAATGTAAGTTCCCACAAGAGCAGTGCCAAGCGACCGGCTGCGTGCAAACCGCTTTGCTTTACTGTGGGACTGTGGGACTGTGGGACTGTGGGACTGTGGGAGCGCATCTTATGCGCGATGAGCTCCTGTAGGTCGGGCTTCAGCCCGACACGTCAGCCTAAAGGCGTGACCTACAGGGAGCAGCTAAGCCCGGCAGCGTGGTTGTCCATGTAGGTCATGCTTAGGTTGACACACAGGGGGTTTTGTTCAGCGTCTCCTTCAGTTTGTTTATGAGTAAAGTGTGATCTATGCACATGGCTTAACATTGCAACTCATTTAGAATCCACCCCAGTCTGTTTATCACGCCCTAGTATTTTTCTAGGGATTGTCTGTTAAAACCAGCGGATCTATGTAGCAGTACTGCTGTATTTGAGGAGAGGGACAGGATGTCCGTCAGTCTAAAAATATTACGCATTGCTGTTCTGGCAGGATGCAGTGTCGCTCTTTGCGGTTTGCAGGCAGCGCCCTTGCCGGGTGACCGTGATCTGGCCCGTGAGCGTCAGCAGCGACTGCTGCAGGAGCAACAGCAGCGGCTGGATGAACTGCAAAGCCTGCCCGGTGCTCTACCCGATGCAGGCGCAGTGACTGCATCCGCGGACGACCGTTGTATTGACATTCAGCAGGTGGCACTGGCGGGCGTTACCTTGCTCAAGCCGGCAGTGCAGGCCGTCTTGATCGCCCCTTACCAGAAGCAATGCCTGACAGTCGCGCAGATCAACCAGCTGCTGCAAGACATCACCCATGCCTATATTGAGCGCGGCTATGTAACGACTCGGGCTTATCTACCCGCCCAGGACTTGGGTGGCGGCCAGCTGCACATTCAGGTGATGGAAGGGCGTGTCGAAGCGTTGGATGGGGCGGGCGTGCTGCTTCCGCAAGAGCTGCGCATGGTACTGCCCCTGCACGTCGGAGAGGCTTTCAATATTCGCTCGCTGGAGCAGGCGGTGGATCAGCTGGGCCGCCTGCCGTCCCGGCAGGTTCAGTTTGACCTGCAGCCGGGCGAAGAAGCCGGTGGCAGCCGAGTGGTGGCTCGCGGCGAGCGCAGCAAACCCTGGCGTGTGGGCTTGAGCCGCCATAATGACGGCCAGCGCAGCACCGGCGAACAACAGTGGAGCAGCTGGCTGGCCTGGGACAGTCCGTTGGGCTTGGCCGACCAGTTAAATATCCGCGGCAGCAGGGATGCGGTCAGTGACCGTTACCGCCACTCGGCCAGCCATGGTCTGAGTTATCAGCTGCCCTATGGCTGGTGGACCTTCAATTACCACTATAACCACAGCTATTACCGTACCCGCACCGAAGGGCAGGGCTTTTCGTTTGTGCTCGATGGCGTCAGCACCACTCAGGCACTGACCGCCGAGCGGGTGATACACCGCGACAGCACCAGTAAAACGGCCGTGAATGTTGGTATCAGCCACATCCGCGGCCGCAACTATCTGGACAACTATCGGCTGGATGTCTCCAGCCAGCGCCTGACTGAATATCAACTGGGCTTTAACCATGGCCGGCGCATTGGCAATGCCTTTCTTAACCTGGATCTGGGTTGGCAACGGGGTAGCGGCGCACTGGATGCGCAGCGCAAGGGCTCATCCAAAGGTTGGCAGCCCGTGGCCCGCTATAACAAATACACCCTGACCGCCAGCTACTTGCAGCCGTTCCAACTGGCCGGTGAGCGTTTCAGCTTTGACAGCCTGTTTAATGCCCAGCGCAGTGAAGATGTGCTTTACAGCCCACAGCGCTTCAGCCTGGGTGGTTTGTATTCTATCCGTGGCTACAAAGACCAAAGCCTGACCGGCGACAGCGGCTACTACTGGCGTAACCAACTGCGCTGGAGCCGCCCGGTCACCTGGCACGGATTACAACCTTTGCTGCAGCAATACAGCTTGCTCGCCGCCTATGACCTGGGTGCCATTCGTGGCGATAAATATAACCACGAAAGCAGCGGGCGCATGGCCAGCCATGCCATTGAGCTGAGCGCACAGGGCGAGCACCTGGCCCTGTCCATCACCAGCGCCCACACCTTGTCCCGCCCGGATGCCCTTGAACGCAAGGAAAGACCGGTTTATTTCCGCATCGACGTGTTCTTTTAACAGGATAGTGAAATGAATACCCAAAGCCCCCTGTTCAAAACCATTGCCCATCTACTGATTGCCGTGATGTGGGCGCAGCCCTTACACAGCATCGCTGCCAACCTGAGCGTGGACCATCAGGGTGGTGGCAATACCCACATTACCTCGGCCAACAATGGCGTGCCGGTGGTCAACATTGCCACCCCCAATGGCAAAGGGTTGTCGCACAACAAGTTCACCGACTATAACGTCGGCCAGCAGGGGCTGATTCTCAACAACAGCACTGACAAACTGACCAGCACTCAACTGGGCGGCATCATTTTTGGCAACAGCCAGCTGGGCGGCAAGGCCGCCAACACGATTCTGAATGAAGTCACTGGCGGCCAGCGCAGCCAGCTCAAGGGTTACACTGAAGTGGCGGGCAAACAGGCGCATGTGATTGTGGCTAACCCGCATGGCATTACCTGCGATGGCTGTGGCTTTATCAACACTCCGCATGCCACCCTGACCACCGGTCAGCCGATGCTGGAGCAGGGGCAGCTCAAAGGCTATGACGTGAATGGCGGCGACATTGAAATTGCCGGTGTAGGGCTCAACGCCACCAATCTCAGCCGCTTTGACCTGATCACCCGCAGCGCAAAAATCAATGCCGAACTGCACGCCAATGAACTCAACATCATCACTGGCCGCAACCAGGTAGAAGCGGGCACGCTCAAGGCTACCGCCAAGACCGACACGACAAACGGCCAGCCCTTGCTGGCGATTGACAGCTCGGCGCTGGGCGGCATGTATGCCGGTGCCATTCGGCTGGTTGGTACCGAAGCTGGCGTGGGCGTGAAACTGGCCGGCGACATGGCCGCCAGTGCTGGTGATATCCGGATTGATGCCAATGGCAAGCTGGTGATCGCACGGGCAGCAGCCGGACAGAACCTGCAGTTGATTGCAGAGAGTATTGAGCTTGAAAAGGATGCCTATGCTGGCAAGAAGGCACAAATTACAGCTCAAACACTGCGTGTGCAGGACAGTCTGGCAGCAGGCGAGCTGATCGAAATCGAGGCGACGCGCTTCGAGAACACAGGGGTTACAGAGGCCGGTATTCGAACAGATGGTACAGCCCAGTCCGCCGGGCAGGTGGTTGTAAAGGCAGAGCAGGTTGTCAACAGTGGCGAGCTGGCCAGTCATGGCACGCTCGAAATGGCTGTGCACAGCCTGGATAACAGGCAAGGCCATATCAGCAGCACGACTATGGGCAGCATCTACGCAGATGATATAAACAACCACCAGGGCCACATCGTATCGCAAGGTGATCTGAACATTGAAGCGCAGGAGTTGGATAACGGAGATGGAGTGCTGCTGGCAGAGCGCAAGTTCACCGTGCAGGCGAACGCTGTGACCAATGCTGAGGACGGGTTATTGGTCGCGGGTACGGACGCTGACATTCTACTGTCAGGCGGCTTAAATAATGCGGGTCGTATTCAGGCTGGACAAGACTTGAGCGTGCACAGCGGGTCGGGAGCGCTGGTAAACAGCGGAAGCCTGGGTGCCGGCGCAGACGTACAGCTGACCGCAGCGCAGATACGCAATGATGAAGGAGTGATTCTAAGCGGTGGTGATCTGCAACTGACCGGCGAGGAGATTATTAATCGACGTG
>JALOAC010000036.1 GCA_023228985.1 Thiopseudomonas sp.
GACCTCGCACTTCTTGCCTCTCAACCTTGTATATACGAAGTCTCTTTTGAGCTTCTGGATACTCTTCGAGATCAGCAAAGAGGCGGGGGGCCACTCTACGGACGAGGTCAGAATCTCTGCCTCAAGGAGCAGACGGCCTCCCCAGTAAACTGCTCATATCTTAACTAATAATCGCTAATTGTTAACATACAAGGAGTAGGCCATGCCTGCGACAGCTGTGCGTCAAGCGGCGCTGTGTTTACAGGCGTAATCCGCTGTCGGATGCATGGCATCCTCGTACAGATGTAACGGGCTACAGCAGAGTCAGCGGGTTTTGGTAGGAGTAGGCCATGCCTGCGACAGCTGTGCGTCAAGCGGCGCTGTGTTTGCAGGCGTAATCCGCGGTCGGATGCATGGCATCCTCGTACAGATGTAACGGGCTCCAGTAGAGTCGGCGGGTTTTGGTAGGAGCATGAGTGCCACGCTGAACTGTTAAGCAAGGTTGTTTTCCAAAGCCCAAATGGCAGCTTCGGTACGTGAGTTCAAGCCCAACTTGTGCAGTACGCGTTTGACGTGCACTTTGACAGTGCCTTCGCTGATGTCAAGGTTGCGTGCGATTAGCTTGTTACTTTGACCCTTGGCGATCAACTCCAGTACATCTTTTTCCCGCCGGGTCAGGTCAATCGGTTTGGATACAGGTTCCAGTCTGCCCTTGATGGCTGACGCTAGGATTTGAGTCAGTTCTGGGCTTAGGGCCGTTTTCCCCTTTACAGCAGCACGCACTTGTTGCACGAAGTCCTCAGGCTCCATATCTTTTAGCAGATAGCCATCGGCACCTTGGCGCAGAGCTTCAACTACATCGGCGTGTTCGTCAGAAACACTGAAAATAATGATTTTAGCAGCAACCCCTGCGTTTCTCAGGGCCTGAGTCGTTTCTATCCCGTTAAGGCCTGGCATGTTTAGATCCAGTAGAATCAGATCCAATTCCGGGTCTATAGTGGTGGCAATCTTGACGGCCTCTGCTCCAGAACTGGCTTGGGCGACAGGCAGTAAATCGCCCTCCATGGCTAGTAGATCGGCCAAGCCGCGTCTTAGCATTGGGTGATCATCGACCAGCATGATGCGTGCTGGTTCAGGTGTTTGAGGTTTCATAAACAGCTCTTCCTATTTGGCTGAAAATATACTGTGGTGTAAAACGTACGTGGATGCGTGTGCCACGCTGGATAGCGGTTATATCCAATTGACCTGACATACTTTGGCTGCGCTCCTGCAAGATAGACAGCCCGTAATGCCCAGAAGGTGTATCGGAGAGGTCAATGCCGACACCGTCATCTTCGATCAGAATGTGCACTATTCCATCGGAATCCTGTTGGAGGCTGATATGACAGTTGCTTGCATCGGCATGCTTGATGACGTTGCTGACCGCTTCGCGAATAATTTGTAGGCTGTGTAACTCCTCATTGGGCGTCAGCGGGCAATGCTTGATTTTGTAGTCAAAGTGAATTTGCACAGATGAATGGCGAGAAAACTCCTCAATAGTCGCTTCGATACTGGCCGCCAACCCCGGCCGATCCAGTTTCAGGCGGAAGGTGGATAGTAGCTCTCGTAACTGTCTGTAAGCAGCAGATAGGCCGGCTTGCAGATCGTTAAAGGTGGCGAACAGGACTTCTTGGCTGTGACCATGTGTTAGTTGTTTTTTCAGTAGAGCTAGTTGAATTTTTTGATAAGAAAGCGCTTGTGCTAGCGAATCGTGTAACTCTCGTGCAATAACCGCACGCTCTTCCATCAAGGCTATGCGCGCCTGCTTTTGCCCCATGGCATTTAGATTTAGAGCTACAGCGAAGAAATCCGCCAAAGTAATTAAAAGACGTACTTGCCGCTCTTCCAAAGGGTGTTGGTTGTCTGTTTCTACTTGCAAGTAACCAAAGCAAATGCCTTCTGCCATCAAGGCGTAGGTGTTCAATCCGTTCACAGCTGATAGCGATTCTTTGTTTTGTCCTAGCTGTACAGGACAGTTTGTGCAGTCTGGATACAGGCAGTAATGGGGGCGTTCGTGCTTGCGAGTGGTCAAAATGGTATGTGCTTGTCGGGTACTGGTATCCGTCAGAGTAAACAGACATAGCGAAACGGATTTGCAGCTTAGGGTGCGCTGGATTGGCAACAGCAGATCGGCCAGCACCGACACAGGGTCGTCGGTAGTCTTATACAGGTTTTTAGCTGTGTTAAAGAGTAGTTTTAAACTGTCATTACTTTTCTTTAGCTCAAGAGTTTTGCTATCTACTTTGTGTTCTAAGCTGGCATACAGTTCAAACAGTTCCAGCGTCATCATGTCTAGTGTTTTTGCTAATAAACCCAGTTCGTTTTTGTCATTTATGCTTGTGGCAATACTAGTATCAGGATTCAAGTTTCCTTTACCGAGCAGTTTAGCGTGAGCAATAATTTTAAGTAAGGGAACGACCAGCCGGGTATGTGAGTTGATAATAACGAACAGTGCCAAAAGAATCGTAATAAACAATGCAGAGATTTGCAGACCACGGATGTATGAAAGTTTACGTTCAGAAGCCTGTTGAAGCTCGTTGACAAAATTGTCGAGGCTTTTAACAAACAAGGGCACTTCATAGCTATAAGCCCGCTTTTGCGGTGGGCTTTGCTCAAGTAACGGGCGCATCAGGCTTTGCCAGCGGCTAACTATCTGGCGATATGAGTTGCCCAACTCTGCGTTTCCTTTGACTGCCTGGCCCAGCGAATTAGATTGTATGGTTTGGTTGAACGTATGAATATAAGCCTGTATTGCTTCGTGACTTTGCTGGCCTTGGTTGTTATCGAGGTTACCGCTGATGGCGAGGGCTAGACGATAGGACTGCATTCTCAGACTGCCAGCCTTGTTAATGGCTTCGGCGTCTCCGCGAATTGATTCGGAAAGGTACATTCCGGCTAGCATGCTCAGCAGGTTGAATGAGATAACCAAAGAAAACGCAATGAGGGTTTTCAATATCACTGAACGCCTGAATGATATTTGGAACTCGTGCGGCGTGTCATGTTCTGGCTGTGTATTCATAGGCTCTCCGTAAATGTGATAGCCAAGTTTTGTCTCGACTTTGATACTGCATCAAGCAGAATCGGGTTGCCATAGTTATGCTCTGAAACTTAGCAAAAAACAGCACTAACAGTGAATACCTCGGAATTTCCATGAATTTAAGGAAAGGGTTTTTTTATGTGTATCTCATTGTTTTCTATTGACGGTCTATGAATTAAACACCTCTTAATGGGTATCGCGTTAATTAACCAAGTAATGCGCTTGGTTTTTTAACGACATGACAACGACTTAGTATCCAGAAAAAGCAATGACAGCATTGCAAAAGGATATTTTGACTTACATGACCCAGTAGAGGTAAAAATGAACAAAAATATCGAAAAATGGGATATTGAGGATCACACGTTCTGGGAGAATACGGGCAAGGCTATTGCCAACCGAAATTTGTGGATCTCGATTCCTAGTCTGTTACTTGGATTTGCCGTATGGATGATGTGGGGCATCATCACTGTGCAAATGCTTAATCTAGGGTTTCCATTTGAACCCGCTGAGTTGTTTACACTAACCGCTATTGCTGGTCTGGCCGGAGCTACATTCCGCATTCCTGCGTCGTTTATGATTCGTATTGCTGGTGGCCGCAATACTATCGTATTTACTACTTCGTTATTAATTATCCCAGCGGCTGGAGCGGGTATTGCTTTGCAAGACCCGACCACTCCGCTATGGGTATTTCAGGTGTTAGCGCTGTTGTCGGGTATAGGTGGCGGCAACTTTGCTTGTTCAATGAGCAACATCAGTACTTTCTTTCCAAAGCGACAGCAGGGTTTAGCGCTGGGCTTAAATGCTGGCTTGGGTAACTTTGGCGTAACCACCATGCAGATCGTAATTCCTTTGGTCATGACCATGGGTATTTTTGGCGCAATGGGTGGGGATTCCATGGAGTTGGTAAAGGACAGTGGAACCTTGATCGGTCGTATTCCAGCTGGATCCGCAACTTGGATTCAAAACGGTGGCTGGATATGGCTGGTGTTCCTGATTCCGTTGAGCCTGATCGGCTGGTTCGGTATGAACAACATTATCCCAATAACTCCTGCTCCAGGCACACCCTTTAGTGCTTTTAGTAAAATCCTAGGTTTATATGCAATCAGCCTTGTCACTTCAGTGGTGGGCTTGTATCTGTATCTGCCCAAGCCTTTCGGTCTGGGAGTGCTGAGCATGTGGGTGGCTATGCCATTGATCATGTTAACCACTCTGGGTGTGCTACGCATGATTCCAGGCAGTATCAAGCCAAATATCAAGCGTCAGTTCGCTATTTTCAGCGATAGGCACACTTGGTCGATGAGTGTGCTCTACATTCTTACTTTTGGTTCGTTTATCGGTTTTTCCATGGCGTTGCCGCTGTCGATCACGGTGATCTTCGGGTTTGTCAGCGAAACCGGTGCCGATGGCGCAATCAGCCGAGTAGCTAACCCCAATGCGCCCAGTGCCTTGACTTATGCTTGGATTGGTCCGTTCCTAGGTGCCTTGACTCGCCCGATCGGCGGTTGGATTTCTGATAAGTGGGGCGGCTCGTTAGTGACCCAGGCGATTACGGTGATCATGGTGGCGGCCTCGGCAGCGCTGGGTTACGTCATGCAGGCCGCCTATGGCTCTGCCCATCCCGAGACTTACTTCTTTACCTTTATCATCTTGTTCCTTGTCTTGTTTGCTGCGTCCGGTGTGGGCAATGGCTCAACTTTCCGCACTATTGGCGTGATTTATAACCGCGAGCAAGCCGGGCCGGTGCTGGGTTGGACCTCAGCCATCGCTGCCTACGGCTCTTTTGTTGCACCGGTGGTGATTGGTGAACAAATCAAAGCAGGAACACCGCAGGTTGCTATGTATGGTTTTGCAATTTTCTATGCCCTGTGCTTGGTTTTGAACTGGTGGTTCTACCTGCGCAAGAACGCCTACGTGAAGAATCCCTAATTTTAAATTTCTGCCAAGGAGTTCGACATGAATATCATGTTTGCTTATGACAACTCGACCAATGCCAGGCAGGCGCTGGATAAAACATTGAAGATGTTTGCCTGCATGCTGCCCAAGGTAACTCTGATAGCTGTGGTTGACTCCACCCAAGGGTCCAGTGGCGTCAACGAACAAAGCTATGAAGATTATAAATTCGATTTTTCTGAATCGGTCCGCGAAGCCGCGCAGACCCTCAAGGAGTTGGGCGTCAATGCTGATGTAATTATCGCGGAAGGAGAGCCACGCAAGATGATTCTAGAAGCGGTGCACAGCAAAAATCCTGACTTGCTAGTGCTTGCTCGGCACAGCGAAAAGGCCGACAGCAACATCATCGGTAAAACGCTGGATGCGCTAGTCGAGGAGTTCAACTTCATGACTTTCGGCAATGTCAGTTCTTTTCTTACCAGACGGGTCAAATGTCCTATTTTGATCCAGTCTTGTTCGTAAGTTCACAGGCCGGAGAATACGCATGAAAACTTCAGATCTGTTTAGGGTCAAGCAACCGGAAATCAGGGCATTACACCTGACCTGGATTGCTTTTTATATCTGTTTCTTTGTCTGGTTCAACATGGCGCCGCTGGCCACCAGTATGCTGAAAAGCGTGGACTGGTTGACCTCCGACGACCTACGCTTGTTTGCCATTGCCAACGTAGCCATGACCATCCCCGCGCGAATTCTGGTGGGTATGGCGTTGGACAAGTGGGGCCCGCGCCGAGTGTTCTCGGTGTTGATGGTAACCATGGCGCTGCCGGCACTGGCTTTTGCCTATGGTGACACCCGCTCTCAACTGTTGATTTCGCGTCTGGTGCTCAGCTCTATCGGGGCCAGTTTTGTGGTCGGTATTCACATGACCGCCATGTGGTTCAAACCGCGTGACATCGGCTTTGCCGAAGGCTTCTATGCCGGCTGGGGCAACTTTGGTTCGGCTGCCGCCGCCATGTCGCTGCCAGCGATTGCCCTGCATATGTTCGGTGGCGATGATGGTTGGCGCCATGCTATCGGTCTCAGTGCGGTGATGATGGCACTGTATGGCGTTTATTACTGGTACGCGATTACCGATGGCCCAGCGGGATCGGTTCACCATAAGCCGCGTAAAGTCAGTGCGATGGAAGTTAGTACTTGGGGTGACATGATCAAGCTGATTATCTGGACCATCCCGATGGTTGGCATTCTGTCGGTGCTGGTTTGGCGCATTGAAAATATGGGCTATCTGACCAGCGGCTGGGCGTGGGTCTGTCATGGTGTGATTGTGCTGGTGGTGGCTTATCAGATCTTGCAGATTCTGCTTGTTAATCTGCCAATTTTACGTAAGGGCGTGCCCGAGGATGACAAGTACGACTTCAATTCAGTGGCGGCGCTTAACTCCACCTACTTTGCTAATTTTGGTGCCGAACTGGCAGTAGTTTCCATGCTGCCGATGTTCTTTGAAATGACTTGGGGACTGACTGCAACGGCGGCAGGCCTGATTGCTGCCTCTTTTGCTTTCATCAACCTGATTGCCCGCCCCGTTGGTGGGTTGGTTTCGGACCGCTTTGGCAACCGTCGTTTTGTCATGCTGGCCTACATGCTGGGTATTGCTATCGGCTTTGCTCTGATGGGCCTGATGAACAGTGGCTGGCCGCTGTTTATGGCTGTGGCCATTACCATTCTTTGTTCGGTGTTTGTGCAAGGGGCGGAGGGTGCCACCTTCGGCATCATTCCCTCCATCAAACGGCGTATTACCGGCCAGATTTCCGGTATGGCCGGAGCATACGGCAACGTGGGGGCAGTGTTCTATCTGACCCTGTACACCTTTGTTACGCCATCTCAGTTCTTTTTTATCATTGCTGGCGGTGCCTTGCTCAGTTACATCGCTTGCTTCTTCTGGCTGAAGGAGCCTGAAGGTTCGTTTGCTGAAGAATATGCGGTGTCTTCGGTAGATTTGGAACTGGCGGCAGAACAACAAAAATAAATTTGCACCCGGCTGACGGGGATTGAATACGCTGTCGGTACACGGTGATATGCCGGCAGCATTTGATGAGGGTAGAACAATGAGTCGAATACTGGATCAAATGCGTTTCTTTAAAAGAAAGCAGGATGAGTTTTCTAATGGTCACGGAGAAACCCGCAAGGAATCTCGTGACTGGGAAGACAGTTACAGAAGCCGTTGGCAATATGACAAGATTGTCCGTTCCACCCACGGGGTGAACTGCACGGGCTCTTGCTCATGGAAAATTTACGTCAAAAATGGCCTGATTACTTGGGAAACCCAGCAGACTGACTACCCGCGTACCCGGCCTGACTTACCCAACCATGAGCCGCGTGGCTGTCCACGAGGGGCTAGCTATAGTTGGTATATCTACAGTGCCAACCGAGTTAAATACCCGAAAGTACGTAAGGCGTTGCTGAAGCTCTGGCGTGAGGAGCGCAAAGGTAGGGCGCCAGTCGAGGCTTGGGCCAACATTGTAGAGGATCCGGCTAAGGCTGCTTCTTACAAAAGTAAACGCGGTTTGGGCGGCTTTGTGCGCTCAAGCTGGGATGAAGTTAACGAGATTATCGCTGCCGCCAACGTCTACACCACTAAACAGTATGGTCCAGATCGGGTGATAGGTTTCTCACCGATTCCTGCCATGTCGATGATCAGCTATGCCGCCGGTTCGCGTTACCTATCGCTGATGGGTGGTGTATGTCTGAGTTTCTATGACTGGTACTGCGACCTACCACCAGCCTCGCCGATGGTTTGGGGCGAACAGACTGACGTGCCCGAGTCCGCTGATTGGTACAACTCCAACTATATTATTGCTTGGGGTTCTAACGTACCCCAAACCCGTACTCCTGATGCTCACTTCTTTACTGAGGTGCGTTATAAGGGTGCAAAAACGGTGTCTGTCACGCCCGACTACTCGGAAGTGGCTAAGCTCACTGATCTCTGGCTGAACCCCAAGCAGGGAACTGATGCGGCGCTGGCGCAGGCGTTCAATCATGTTATTTTCAAAGAGTTTCATCTAGAAAAACCCAGCGAATACTTCACCGATTATGTACGGCGTTATACCGATATGCCGATGCTGGTGATGCTGGAAGAGTTTGCGGAAGGCTACAAACCCACCCGTTTCCTGCGGGCAGCTGACTTGAATAGTAATCTAGGTCAGGACAACAATCCCGAGTGGAAAACTATTGCTCTCGACAGCCTCACTGATGAATTCGTCTCCCCTCAAGGCTCCATTGGTTATCGCTGGAACGAGAAAGGCAAGTGGAACATTGAAGCACGGGAGGGCGGTACTGGCCGGGAGGTCAAACTGCAGTTGTCTTTGCTCGATGCAGGTGATGCGGTGGATGTAGCCTTCCCCTATTTTGGCGGTGATTTGCATGACTATTTCCAACACGTGGAAGGTGAGAATATCCAGTTTCGTCGTGTTCCGAGTAGAGAGTTTACGTTGGCTGATGGAAGTAAGGCACGCGTAGCTACGGTTTTTGATATTAGCGCTGCAGGTTTGGCAATTGATCGTGGTTTGGGCGGTGCTAATGTTGCCAGCAGCTATGATGATGCTGACATTCCAGGTACGCCAGCTTGGCAGGAAGCCATTACAGGTGTTAGCCGCGAGAAAGTTATTCAAGTGGCGCGAGAGTTTGCTGATAACGCTGATAAAACTCGTGGTAAATCCATGATCATCATTGGTGCAGCAATGAACCACTGGTATCACATGGATATGAACTACCGTGGTGTTATTAATATGCTGATTCTGTGTGGCTGTGTGGGTCAAAGCGGTGGTGGCTGGGCGCATTATGTGGGTCAGGAAAAACTGCGTCCGCAAACCGGCTGGTTGCCGGTGGCCTTTGGCCTAGATTGGCATCGTCCGCCACGTCAGATGAACGGTACCAGCTTCTTCTATAATCACAGCTCGCAGTGGCGACATGAGTCCATGGATATGCATGAGATTCTTTCGCCAATGGCGGATAAATCCAAATACCCTAAGCATGCGCTGGACTACAATATCCAAGCAGAGCGAGGCGGCTGGTTACCCAGTGCGCCACAACTCAATCGTAACCCGCTGGAAATCTGCCGCGAAGCTAAAGCAGCTGGTATGACACCGCAGGACTATGCGGTTAAATCATTAGAGGATGGCTCTTTACGCTTTGCCTGTGAGCAGCCCGATAGCCCTGCTAACTTTCCGCGAAACATGTTTATTTGGCGTTCCAATCTGCTGGGTTCCTCTGGCAAGGGGCACGAATACATGCTCAAGTACCTGCTGGGCACCCCAAAGCATGGTGTGATGAACGAGGATAGAGGTAGTCTTGGCTACAAGCCACAGGAAGCTGAGTGGCAGGATGAGGGTGCCATCGGTAAGTTGGATTTGGTAACCACGCTAGATTTCCGTATGTCTTCCACCTGCGTGTATTCGGACATTGTTTTACCAACTGCCACTTGGTACGAAAAGGATGACATGAACACTTCCGATATGCATCCTTTCATTCACCCGTTGTCAGCGGCCATTGATCCGGCTTGGGAATCCCGCACTGACTGGGAAATTTTCAAGGGTGTGGCGAAGAAATTTTCCGAGCTGTGTGAAGGCCACTTAGGTATTGAGCAGGATCTGGTCACCGTTCCGCTGCAACACGACAGTCCAGGTGAATTGGCACAACCTTTTGGTGGCAGCGATTGGAAGACAACAGGTGAGCCGTTGCAGCCCGGTAAAAACGCTCCTAACATGGCGGTGGTTGAGCGTGATTATCCGAACACCTATAAGAAGTTCACTTCGCTTGGCCCGCTGATGAATAGCTTAGGCAATGGTGGTAAGGGTATCAATTGGAACACTGAAGATGAAGTCAGCTTTCTGACCCAGCTTAACAAACCAGTGCTGGAAGAAGGTATAAGTCAGGGTCGTCCACGCATCGAATCTGCCATTGATGCAGCCGAAATTGTACTGTCACTGGCGCCGGAAACCAACGGTCATGTAGCGGTTAAGGCTTGGGCGGCGTTGTCTGAGTTTACTGGCCGTGACCACTCTCATCTAGCTAGGGGCAAGGAGCACGAAGCAATCCGCTTCCGTGATATTCAGGCGCAGCCGCGCAAGATTATCTCCAGTCCGACCTGGTCAGGCCTTGAAGATGAGCATGTTAGCTATAGCGCTGGTTACACTAACGTGCATGAGCTTATCCCATGGCGCACCATTACTGGCCGCCAGCAATTCTATCAGGATCACCCATGGATGCAGGCGTTTGGTGAGCAGTTGATGAGCTACCGTCCTCCGATTAACACGCGCACCATTGATCAGGTAAAAAACAAGCACAGTAACGGTAACACCGAGATTGTCTTGAACTGGATTACTCCGCACCAGAAATGGGGTATTCACAGTACCTATACTGACAACCTGTTAATGCTGACATTAAGTCGCGGTGGTCCAATTATTTGGCTGTCGGAAATAGATGCACGCAAAGCCGGTATTGAAGATAACGATTGGGTTGAATGCTTTAACGCTAATGGTGCCCTTACCGCGCGTGCGGTGGTTAGTCAGCGTGTCAAAGAAGGCATGGTGATGATGTACCACGCCCAAGAACGTATCGTTAACGTGCCTGGTTCTGAAACAACCAAAACCCGCGGTGGTCACCACAACTCGGTCACTCGTGTGGTGTTAAAACCAACCCACATGATTGGTGGTTACGCCCAGCAAGCCTACGGTTTCAACTACTACGGCACTGTAGGTTGTAATCGCGATGAGTTTGTTGTGGTGCGTAAAATGAGCAAGATCGATTGGCTAGATGGCTCAGATACCGATGATCTTCCACAGCCACTACCACAAGGTCTTTAAGGAGAACGCCATGAAGATTCGCTCACAAGTTGCCATGGTGCTGAACCTCGATAAGTGCATCGGATGCCACACCTGTTCAGTTACCTGTAAAAACGTTTGGACCAGCCGTGAAGGTATGGAGTACGCCTGGTTCAACAACGTGGAAACCAAACCCGGCATTGGTTATCCCAAAGAGTGGGAGAACCAAGAGAAGTGGAAGGGAGGCTGGGTGCGCGAGGCCGATGGTAGTATCCGCCCGCGTATCGGTGGTAAGTTCCGAGTGTTGGCCAATATTTTTGCCAACCCAGACCTGCCAGAAATAGATGACTATTACGAACCTTTTGATTTCGATTACCAGCATCTGCACACAGCACCAGAAGTCCCTCACCAGCCTGTGGCTCGCCCACGCTCGGCGATTACTGGCAAGCGGATGGAGAAAATTGAGTGGGGTCCCAACTGGGAAGAAATTCTCGGTACCGAGTTTAAAAAACGCCGCAAGGATAAAAACTTCGACGCGATTCAAGCTGATATCTACGGACAGTATGAAAATACTTTCATGATGTACCTACCGCGTTTGTGCGAGCACTGTCTTAACCCAACCTGCGCGGCATCCTGCCCTAGCGGTGCGATCTACAAGCGTGAAGAAGACGGCATTGTCTTGATTGACCAAGACAAGTGTCGTGGCTGGCGTATGTGTATTAGCGGCTGTCCGTATAAGAAAATCTACTACAACTGGAAGAGCGGAAAATCCGAGAAGTGTATCTTCTGCTATCCACGTATTGAAGCTGGTATGCCGACTATCTGCTCGGAAACCTGTGTCGGTCGTATTCGCTATCTGGGCGTGCTGCTGTATGACGCAGACAAAATTCATGCAGTGGCCAGCACGCCCAACGAGCATGACCTGTATCCAAAACAGTTGGAAATGTTCTTAGATCCGAACGCGCCCGAAGTGATTGCCGCTGCACGCAAAGCCGGAATTGCCGACTCGGTAATCACTGCAGCGCAGCAATCACCGGTGTACAAGTTGGCGGTGGACTGGAAGCTGGCGCTACCGCTGCACCCAGAGTATCGCACCCTGCCGATGGTCTGGTATGTGCCGCCACTGTCGCCGATTCAGAACGCTGCCGAAAGTGGCAAGATCGGCATGAATGGAGTGTTGCCGGATGTGGACAGCTTACGTATTCCAGTGCGTTATTTGGCTAACCTGCTTACTGCAGGTGATGAGGAGCCGGTCAAGTTGGCCCTTAAGCGTTTACTAGCTATGCGTGTTTACAAGCGTGCCCAGCATGTGGAGGGTGTTGAGGACTTGCGCGCGTTAGAAGATGTTGGTCTGAGCAAGGCTCAGGCAGAAGAAATGTATCGCTATCTGGCCATTGCCGACTACGAAGATCGGTTTGTTATTCCTAGCGCTCATCATGAAGAGGCGCTGAGCGATGCGTTTGCCGAGCGTAATGGTTGTGGCTTCAGTTTTGGTGACGGCTGTAGTCATGGTGATTCGGGTTTGAACATGTTTGGCGGCAAAAAACACAACAAGCGTGATGTGCTGAAAACTGTTCAGGTCTGGGAGGAGTGAGTATGGAAATCTTGAAGGTTATTTCTCTGCTGCTAGATTATCCGGAACAGCCGTTAGTGCAGGCTAAAGCCGAGCTGGAAGACGCCATTAAACAGTGTTTTTTCATCAGTCCAGCGCAGCGTCAGGCGCTAAAAAAATTACTGCAACATATTACTGACCAAGACTTGCTAGATGCTCAGTCCGTTTACCTGAGTCTGTTTAATCGCGGTCGACACCTGTCTTTGTTGATGTTTGAGCATGTGCATGGTGAATCACGTGATCGCGGCCAGGCCATGGTCGATCTGTTGGCGGAATACGAACAGGCGGGTTTTAGCATTGCTGCTAAAGAGCTGCCTGATTACATTCCGCTATATCTGGAGTATTTGGCCAGTTGTGATCAGCTCGGCGCTCGCGCTGGGCTGGCTGATATCCAGCATCTACTGGCACTACTGGGTGCCCGCTTAGAAGAAAACGAAAGTCCTTATATGGCCTGTTTCCATGTGCTGCTGCAACTGGCTGGGGTTGAACCGGTTGAGCAAATTGGTAAGGTGCGCGCGCAGATTGCTGAGGAACCGGTAGATAACAGCCTAGAAGCGCTGGATGCTGAGTGGGAGGAGGAAGCAGTGACTTTTATGCAGGATGATGGACAGGCCTCCTGTGGGCTGGCTTCGTCTTCTGCCAACCACCGGGTCCGCGAAGAAGTACCTGTACCTATCCATTGGGTTGATTTCACGCATGCATCCAATATCGCAGATAAATTGTAGGAGACGATCATGTCCAGTTTTAATTTTTTGATTTTCGGTGTGTATCCTTATGTTGCCTTGGCGGTTTGCTTGATTGGTAGTTGGGCGCGTTTTGATTTGTCCCAATACACTTGGCGGGCGGGCTCCAGTCAGATGCTTGATAGCAAGAATATGCGTGCCGCAAGTAATCTATTCCACATAGGGATTTTGTTTGTGTTAGCCGGCCACTTTGTTGGCCTGTTAACGCCGGAGTTTGTATATCACAGTTTTATCAGCTCCGGAGCCAAGCAGGTGTTGGCTATGGTATCGGGTGGCTTCTTTGGCATCCTCTGCTTGATCGGGCTGGTGATGCTGATCAAACGCCGGCTCAACAATCCGCGAATTCGTGCTACGTCTAACACTTCAGACATCATGATCCTGTTCGTGTTGCTGGTGCAGCTAATACTGGGCTTGCTCACCATTGTTGCTTCCACGCAGCACTTAGATGGTTCGGTGATGGTCATGCTCGGTAACTGGGCGCAGAGCATTGTTACTTTCCAGCCAGTCAAGGCGGCCAACGCCATTGAGTCGGTCGGTGTGGTGTACAAGCTACATGTGTTCCTTGGTGTCACTTTGTTCGTACTGTTTCCGTTTACCCGATTGGTACATATTGTCAGTGCGCCGGTTTGGTACTTGGGACGTCGTTATCAGATTGTGCGTCAGAAAGGCTAGTGGGATAAGGAGTAAAAGACATGGTTAAAGCAAACCTTATCGCCAGCAGTAACCAAGAGATGCCTATCGTACGCATCAACGGAATACTGGTGGAGGCAGATGAAATTGCGCGAGAAATGCAATACCACCCAGCGGAATCTCAGCGTGAAGCCATCTTTCTGGCGACCCAAGCGCTGGTTTTACAAGAGGTGTTAAAACAGCGGGCCGATGAAATTGATTTGCAAGCGCTGCCGTTTGATAACGAAAGCACAGACGAGGCTAGACTGCGCTGTCTGTTAGAGCGAGAAGTGCAGGTGCCGGCTGTGACCGAGTCTGAACTGGAGCTTTATTACCGTAACAATCCGCGTAAATTTACCACGCCACCATTGCTGGCTGCTCGCCATATTTTGTTGGCGGCTGATCCTGTGGACAGTGAGCAGCGTAGTGAACGGGCGGATATGGCCAAAGCCTTGTTGCAGCAATTGCAGCAGGGGCAGGCAGGGTTTGACGAGCTGGCGCGTGAATATTCGGATTGCCCATCGCGAGAGCAAGGCGGTGAGTTGGGACAGATTTCCATAGGGCAGACAGTCCCTGAGCTTGAAAAACAACTGCTACGTTTGACGGTGGGGCTGGCTGGGCAGCCAATAGAGTCTCGCTATGGGTATCACGTTATTGATGTGCGACAGCGAATTGAAGGTCAATTGCTGCCATTTGCCACGGTGCGCGACAAGATAAGCGCTGAACTTAGTCAGCGCAGCTGGCATAAAAGCGTAGCACAATATCTGCAAATTTTGGTGGCGCAGGCCAATATTGAAGGCATTGTCCTGCAAGGTGCAGCATCACCATTGTTGCAGTAACGGATAAGGAGTCCGGCATGGCTGATCACTGGGTTGATGGCTTTGGCCGCACAATTGACTATGTGCGGATCTCGGTAACTGACCGCTGTGACTTCCGCTGTGTGTATTGTATGGCGGAAAACATGAGGTTTTTGCCCAGACAGCGAGTGTTAACGCTGGAGGAAATCTACCGTAGCGCTCGTCTGTTTGTGGCCAACGGCGTGAAGAAAATTCGTTTGACTGGCGGCGAGCCGCTGGTACGTAAGGGCATTGTTGACCTGTGTGAAAACATCAGTGCTATTGATGGTCTGCGTGAGCTGGTCATGACTACCAATGGTTCGCAGCTGGATAAGTATGCCGTGCCACTGGCGCAAGCTGGGGTTAAACGGCTGAATATCAGTCTGGACTCGCTGCAGGCCGACCGTTTCCGAGCGTTAACTCGTACTGGTGATTTGCAGCAAGTGCTCAGGGGCATTGCAGCTGCGCGTGACGCCGGGTTTGAGTCGATCAAACTTAACAGCGTAATTATTGGAGGTCAGAACGATGACGAAATCCTCGAGCTGGCTGCTTTTGCTGTTGATAACGGTCTTGACTTGACTTTTATTGAAGAGATGCCAATGGGGCAGGTGGGTCGTTCGCGGGCCAACAGTCTGTTTACCAGTGAGCAGGTGCGCGAGCTGCTGGAGCAGCGGTACAGCTTGCTGCCCAGCCCGGAAAATAGTGGCGGCCCTGCCCGCTACATGCGCCTGCAAAACCAGCCACAGACCCGCATCGGTTTTATCTCCCCGCATAGCAACAATTTTTGCGCCACCTGTAATCGGGTGCGCCTGACCGTTGAAGGTAAATTGTTGTTGTGCTTGGGCAATGAACACGATCTGGACATCAAGGCTTTACTGCGCCGCTACCCGCTGGATGATCAGCCATTGATTGCGGCAGTATGCAAAGCCCTGCGTTACAAACCAGAGCGGCACGAGTTCAGTGCCGACGGTGAGGTGCAAATTCTACGTTTTATGAATGCCAGTGGTGGCTGAGAACCGTTGACAGCAGTAAGCTGTCGAGTATTGGCAGATTGAGGGCGACAACCAGATGAATATTTTAAACTTTGATGACTTGTTGACCGCGGCAGGCCAGCAGGCAGAGCCACAATTATTGCTGTTCGTGTTTGCCAAGGCTGAGCTACCGGAAGGGGCAACCGACGAGCAGCAAAAAAACTTTACCGCCGGCAGCGGCGGAGCACTGACTCCAGTGATTTGCGTAGATAAGAGTTTGGACGAGCTGACCGACTTTGTATCGCTGACAGCAGAGTCGGAGCGAACAGGACAGGATTGGGATTTGGTGTTTGTCAGCAGCTTGTCCGGACATGGCGGCATCATTCCGACCACTGAACAGTCCGAGCAACCCCTGCAAATGATGGTACAGGCCATCCACTCGGGCAAAATTGCCAGCCTGTTGGCGCTGGACAAACAGGGCCAAACCCTCAGTTTTTATTAAGGATGCCTTTATGAACCATACCAGTGAAGTCTTTGTGCCCTTGAATATTGCCGTACTGACCGTGAGTGATACGCGCACGCTGGAGACCGATAGCTCCGGCCAGTATCTGGCCGATCAGCTAAAGCAGGGAGGTCATGTGCTGGTGGACCGTCAGATCATGCCGGACAACTTGTATCAGGTACGGGCGCAGGTGGCGCAGTGGATTGCCGATAACAAAGTGCAGGTTGTGCTGATTACTGGCGGTACCGGTTTTACAGATCGCGACAGCACGCCCGAAGCGGTTATCTGTTTACTGGATCGTGAAATTCAGGGTTTTGGCGAGCTGTTCCGGCATGTTTCCTATGCGGACATTGGTACTTCTACCATCCAGTCGCGTGCCTTTGCTGGTCTGGCCAATCGTACACTAGTGTGTTGTATGCCCGGTTCAAGCAATGCCTGTCGCACCGCCTGGGAAGGTGTTTTGCAACCGCAACTGGATGCCCGTCAGGGGCCGTGTAATTTGGTGGCTCACCTAACTCAAGCGCCAGCCTGTGCTAGCCGAGGCTGATCATGTCACCGTTGGAACTAGGTTATGCGTTGCGTACTTTTCTATAGCGAGCGCTAACAGGTAAAACAACTCTGTATTTTGCCTGCTGGCTAGATGCTTGAGCTAACTCTAGTGTAGTCGTTGGCTTTTCCTTGGCTCCTTGGTCTATGCGTTATAAAAAATTTGCGCAGTGCGCAGCAGAGAAGTTATCCGCATCCCGGTACCGACAATGAAGAGTCGATTTACCTGCTCTTGTATGGCAGGAGCTAGTTGCTGAGGAACGAGATGATTTGGTCTCCAGAGGACTTCTCTTCTTCGTTCAATAAGCTTGGCTCTAGGACTACTCCATAACATCTACGGGTTTGCTCGTTTAGGGTTAGCTTCTGTTGCAGCGCATCTTATGCGCGAATGGGATTCGGTCGGAAGCTGTTGCGTTATTTGCAAGTCCATCGCGCAAAAGTTGCGCTCCTACAGCAGAGTCAGCGGGTTTTGGTAGGAGTGGGCCATGCCTGCGACAGCTGTGCGTCAAGCGGTGCTGTGTTTGCAGGCGTAATCCGTGGTCGGATGCATGGCATCCTCGTACAGATGTAACTGGCTCCAGTAGAGTCGGCGGGTTTTGGTAGGAGTAGGCCATGCCTGCGACAGCTGTGCGTCAAGCGGTGCTGTGTTTGCAGGCGTAATCCGTGGTCGGATGCATGGCATCCTCGTACAGATGTAACGGGCTCCAGTAGAGTCAGCGGGTTTTGGTAGGAGCAGGCCATGCCTGCGACAGCTGTGCGTCAAGCGGCGCTGTGTTTGCAGGCGTAATCCGTGGTCGGATGCATGGCATCCTCGTACAGATGTAACGGGCTCCAGTAGAGTCAGCGGGTTTTCGTGATTGTTAGCTGAATATTTGCAGAAACTCAGCGGCTGGCATGGGTCTGCCGTAGAAAAATCCTTGCGCCAAAACACAGTTGCTTTGCCGCAAAAACTCAGCCTGTTCTAGGGTTTCTATACCTTCAGCCTGAATTTCCAGTT
>JALOAC010000077.1 GCA_023228985.1 Thiopseudomonas sp.
CAGAGTCCCCATACGCCGCCTCATGCTGTATGCGCCCGTTGATAGCTGCCCGCAATATTACTTTGATCATTAAGAGTTCTCGTAATAGGAAATATTTTTCCAGAAAACAGCCCAGCTAAATGGCGCCTGGCCCTCCTTCTAAACAACGCCTAAGCTCAGTATATCATGGAAAAAACAAACTTTCAAGCGCCGGCAAGGGAAAATTCGTCTTTTGTCGCAAGGTTTCTTATTGAGAGACAAAAAGGCGCTAATGAACCGGTATCACCATTTGTCAATCAATGGCAAGGGAATATTTATGGCATGGAACAATAGGAAAGCCTCAAGCACCACGAACTGCAGCATCAGATAACTGAACCTCCGTGAAGTTATACTGGCACCGTTTCGTTTTTAAGCTTTCAGTAATCAGCTTTCAGTAATCAGCTTTCAGTAATCAGCTTTCAGTAATCAGCTTTCAGTAATCAGTACTACTATCCTCAGACTTCTTGTTTTTGCAAAAAGATTTGTGACGCGTCATTTATGCAGCGTTCTTTCAGAACGCTATCATTCTGCGTATTCCATTCCTAGGGCTTTGCCCTAGGCTGGTATGCGTTGTCCTTTCAGGACAATTGTTTTGTCTGTCTCTTTTTGTTTTGCGGCGTGTACAACGATGTGGCGTGGACAAGGGTAAGAACATTCGACGGCTTCCCTGTCTCCCTCAGTGCCAAAGGCACTTCACATACCAGCCCAGGGCAACGCCCTGGGTAAAAGACACGCATATTAAAGCGTTCTGAAAGAACGCCGCATAGCATCGCCGATGTTTTTTGGGCTTTGGGCGTTAGCCCACCCTAGGTTTTCCACGAATATTTCAGACCAATCTGACCAGTCTGACGAAAAGATGCCATTGCATTTTCACAAGTCAAATTTCAATGTTATAATTTTCTTCTTTAGATAACTTACTTGCCAATAACTAGATAAAGAAAAAGTCACGCTTGTTTTTTCGGACACGGGATTCAGTTATCTGGGTGTAGCTATGCGCCAGCCCAGAAGCAGGCAGCTGAATTGAGCCCATCGTCCCATGCAGCACGCCATTGTCATCGGCATCGCCCCCTCCGGCAAGTGACCTAGTTCATTATTTTTTCAAGAAATCCCTAGTTCTTTTACTTGCAAAGCAGTTATTATCCAGTATTTTATTGTTATGTCTTTTTTAGTTTATGGGTATTATGGGCGGGATATTTTTTTGTGATTGTTGTTGTCTGTTGCGCCAGTCGTTAAAAATCCTTTGTTGCCTTTTGTGGTAAAACTGCTGGTATAGTTTCCTTGTGGTATAGCCGTACTTTCGCTTTCGGGGATTTTTGTTTGCTGATTATGGCGACTGAGCAAAGCAATCCAAATAAAGGAGTGAAAAAATGAATGCACAGAGATTCAGGCATCCTAGTTTTAGATGTAACAGCTTCACCCTCATTGAGTTGCTGGTTGTCATCGCCATTATCGCCATACTTGCCAGCATGCTATTGCCGGCATTGAGCAAGGCTCGTGACAAGGCTCAGGCCATTTCCTGTGCCAACAATATGCGCAGCACCGGCATTTTCTCTTTTAATTACACTCAGGATTACGACGAGTACGTTCCCTTTGCCTATCGTGTTGGCGGCGACTGCGAGGGTTATGCCGCCAAGGAGCAAGGTGGCGCTTGGTTTGTTATGCTGGCTCCTTACGCCAACTTGAAACCTTATGGTCACTATCGTATTTCCAGCTCGGGCAGCACCCATACAAGATATACGCAGCCATTGGTTTTCAGCTGTGCCGCTCGAAATGGCGAGAACCCCGACGACAACTACACCCAGGGCGGCAAGATCAATTTTGCCCCGCAACAAGCAGCGTCAGGAACAAAAAGCGCTTTTTACCGCCAGGTCAATATTGGCGGCACCATGAGGGAACTGCGCAGAGTAATGCTGACAAGAGTCATCGAACCTGGAAGCAGTCTTTTCATGCTCGATGCCGCACAAACTCATTATCCCTTCTATGTCAATCCGTCTCCCAATTTACTGAAAGGATATCCGGCAGCACATAATAACGCCAGCACTTGGAATGCTCTTTACTTTGATGGGCGTGTCGCGTCAATGCCGCGTGCCTGGCTATCAGATTCATACTACAATTATTCAGTTCCCGTCTGGGTCAAGGAAAGGTAAGCCTTTCACAGGAGAGAAAACATGCACAAGCTGATCTTTGCCGCCAATATCTTTTTCTCGGCGCTTCTTTTTGCTGCTGGCAGCCGCGAGCTGATCATCGGCGGTGATTTCGAGCAAGATTACAAAGGGACGTTGCATATTCAGCGTGTTTTGCGCGATGCCGAAGGGAAAGTTATTCCTCATCCTGACGGTGCCATTACTGACCGAGTGCAAAACGAGAGGGTTTTCGCCGGCCAACAGGCTTTGTTGCTCGAAGCGGAACTAGGCGGTCACGCCATCAACAGTAACCGCAATGCGATGCCGGTGCTGGAAGGGGCGAAATACGAGTTTAGCTTCCGATATTTCATTGCTAGCGCTTCAGAAAAATGCCGTGTTTCCGCACGGGTCGCATTCAAGCTGCTGGATGGCAAATACAAATATCTCTTTCCCGAGGGTGATACCAGCCCTGGCAAATGGCATCAGCTCAAAGTCGAGTTCTATCCGCCGGCGGAAATCGAATGGATGTCGGCAACTTTATGGTTTAGCAACGGCCCATATAAAATCTATGTTGACGATATCAGCGTTATCGCCAACACCGAAAAACCAGCAGTGGATTTGGCGGCGCAGGCCGGCATTCTGGCTGACACTCCAGAATGCACTTTGTGGAAACAGGTCAACTTCCGGCGAGTTGACAGCGTGGGTGTGCCGGCTGATGTACCCAAAATTT
>JALOAC010000037.1 GCA_023228985.1 Thiopseudomonas sp.
TTGAGGCCGGGCTGGCAAGCAAACAAAAGCCAGCCAAAGGTAAAAAACTGCTGGCCGATGAAGCCGTGGACCTGATCCGCCCGCTGTACCGGATCGAACAAGAGCTGGCCGATGCCAGCGATGCCGAACGCCTACAAGCCAGACAAGCACTCAGCCTGCCGCATTTGCAAACCTTCAAAGCCTGGATGGACGACAAACAGGGCAAAGTGATGAAAGGCAGTGTGCTGTCCAAAGCCATTCAGTACTGCCTCAATCAGTGGGAGCACCTGACCGGCTACTGCCAGCGCGGCGACCTCAAAATCAGCAATGTACTGGCAGAAAACGCCATTCGCCCCTTTGCCATTGGCCGCAAGAACTGGCTGTTTGCCGACACCAGCAAAGGTGCCCATGCCAGCGCCGCTTGGTACTCCCTGATCGAAACCGCCAAAATGCATGGCCTGAACCCGCAGGTCTACCTGCTGCATGTGCTGGAACATATCGCGACAGCAAACACGCTGGAGCAACTGGAGTAGCTGCTGGCTTGGAACGTCAAACTGGAAACGCCTGCCCAAAACAGGGCCGCACAGCCTTCTTGAACCGGCGCTTAGTGTTTACAGGGTAAAGCCGTTCGGCAAGGGGGTGATTTAGTAGCGCTTACACTGCTGTAACCTACCCTTCCACGAGACGGGCATTACTGGTAATGCCAGTGCTGGAAAGCATGGCATCGGCCTATTTAAAGCGACCAGCTCCTGAAAGTAGCGGCCACGGTTGTTGTCCATGCACGTCGCATAAGGGTACATGTCGGTCACTCGGGCGATAAGTGATAGCCCAGCCTGATCCGGTACCTGCCTTGTACGCGTCGATTCTCATTTCTGCCTTGTGCTTTAGGCAGAAAACCATCAAAGGCTGTTAATCGTCAGCTTTTCGCATACATCAGGGCTGCTTCCTGCACCACTTCAGGGTGACGGGTTGCAATACGAATCAGGGTGCGCGCGGCACCGGAAGGCTGGCGGCGGCCCTGCTCCCATTCCTGCAATGTGCGAGGAGATATGTCGAGCGCCTCGGCAAACTGAGACTGTGTCATGCCTGTTTTCATGCGGGCCAGCGCGACCTCATTGGGCTCTACCTCGGTCACGCGTGCGGCTTGGCCAGCTTTCATTTCCAGCACGGCAGCCAACAGCTTGTTGCCCAGTTCTTCACCTGTCATGTAGTCATTCTTGCTCATGGTCCAATGCCTCCCGGATTTGTTTCAACAGGTGGGCAGGGATGCTGCCCCGTACACTTTTTGCATACACCATCAGCAGCCAAAGCGTCTGATTTTTACTACGTACAAAATAAATCACTCTTGCTCCACCGCGCTTGCCCGTGCCTGGCAAGGTCCAGCGCACTTTGCGACACCCACCGCTGCCGGGAATTGGATCGCCAGCTTTCGGGTTGGCTGCCAACCAAGCGTAGAAAAGCCCACGCTCTTCTTCCGTCCAGAGGTCATCTGCATCAGCGGCAAACATGGGTGTTTCAATAATGGTATGCATGCCCCCGATAGTACGGCAATGACGTACATGGAGCAAGCATTTTGATGCTTGGATGCCTAGAGGGCGCGCGTGCAATTCTGGGAGGATTATCAAGATCGCTCGCCATGAGCGGCACAAGACCTACCTGCAACCTGCCTGTGTCTGCTCAGCTGATCTGACGTAAAGCCAGTAGCGATGGCGGTGCTTTTTTGCTGTGGGAGGTCATGGATCGTAGCGGTATCTTTGAGCGGCTCAAGCAGCATCACACCCTTGACGGAACAGCGGCCCTCTTATTATCCCGATTGTTAAACCTGTTAGCTCAGGATGCCAACTTGACTACATTGCATAACAGCTTGCTGAATTTAGCCATGTGGCGCTTATCTTCCACGCGCGGTGGTAAGCCGCTGCCTCCAATCATACTGGATGCATTCAGGCATTGAAATCTCCCTGAACGGAGCGATCAGATAGGAGCATTGTCGCAGGATGACTGGGTTTGTCGCAATTATTGCCCGGTAGCCTCGCTGATGCTTGTCCCTCATCCGCAGCAAGGCCGGATGGTCGGTGTCAACGAAGTCGATGATGCGCACGTCGGCCTTGCTGGCGTATTCACGATACAGACGCCCTGCGCCCTGCTGTAACTTACCCTTCCACGAAACGTGGCATTACGGGTAATGCCGTGCTGAAAAGCATGGCATTGCCCTATTTAAAGCGACCAGCTCCTGAAAGTAGCGGCCACAGTGGCTGCCCATGCCCGTCGCATAACGGTGCATATCGCTCACCCCTGCCATACGCATTCAGAACCTGTTAACACTATTGTGTGCTTGAGCTGAAAAATACTGTCCATTATAATGGACACACGAAAACCATACAGACCACTCCAGCGTTTGATGCTTGGTTCAATGCCCTTCGTGACCGTCGGGCTCGCGCACGCATTAACATACGCATCGAACGATTAGCTGCAGGCAACCTGGGGCAGTACCGCACGCTGACCCAGGGCGTAACAGAGCTGAAGATTGATTATGGCCCCGGCTACCGTGTGTATTACGTCGAGCGCCATGGAGTGACCTACATTTTGTTGTGTGGTGGTGACAAGTCGAGCCAGCAAAAAGACATTGATGCGGCGCTGGAGCTGGCCGCTAGCGTATGAAGGAGAGAATTATGGTTACCAAAAAAATTGAAACTCGTCCCTGGGATGTGACCGAGCATCTGCGTGACGACGAAGACATTCGCCTCTACATTGAAGCCGCCATGGAGGAAGCACCAGACGATGCGGCTTTTATGGCCAAAGTTCTGGGCGATGTAGCGCGTGCACGCAACATTTCAGAGCTGGCACGACAAACCGGAATTGCACGGGAAACACTATACAAAGTCACCCGTGGCGAAGGCAATCCAACGCTGGATACCATCAGTAAACTGGCCAAGGCACTGGGTTTCCGGCTGACATTGCAGCCTGTTTGAGTTTGCTGGGTTGAGCGGATGCAAAACCAGCAGTAGTGGCGATAAGCCGCTGTTGTAGTGGTCTAATAAAGCCTGAACCGCTTGGAAAGGCTGAGGCTGTTCAGTTCAGTTCAGTGTTTCCCCAAGCTTCAACTCTTAAAGTCATATTTAAAACGCTCAATCTGATGCATTCGTTCATGCAAAACAGTGGCAATACCAATATCGCCGTTAGCCAGATATTTCCAATATACGAAATGACGCTCATAGCGGTAATAGAAGCCATGAACTGCAAAGTCAGCAGGGATAGGACGCGAGATAACCGCGTTGTCAGATATTTGCTCAAAGCTATTAAAAAGATCACGAATGTATTTTTCGGCTTGAGCGGCGCCAAACTTACTGCGCGTATAGCGATAAATTTCATCAATACGCAAAGATGCCGCAGCCTGAATACGTACTTGTGGCCTGCTCATCAGCGATTACGCGAAATAATATCGTCAGCGGTTAAAAGACTGTAAGCTGAGTCTGGGGCAGAAAAAGCGAGTTGTAGCTCGTTTTTAAGGCGCTCAAAATCTAACTGCTCTTTGCGCTCTTTATCCTTGCGCACCAAATCGCGCAGGTACTCGCTCACATTCTCAAAACTGCCATGCTCGCCCACGTTAGACGCAACAAAATCACTTAGCACACCACTCATGCGTACTGTCATCGTTGTTTGCTTAGACATATCAATTTCCTCTCGGTCATATCGTATTCAATAATTTCAAAATTGAATACGGAAATCAAGCAAAAGTGCGCAATTCACATGCAATAGCAGCATCTCTTCGGTGTTTTTCAAGGTAGAGGGCGCTTTTTTTTGTGTCCCGCTCCCTCTGCGAAACTTTTTGATTGAATAGACACCATCGAAAAAGATGGCAACCATCCTGACAAAGAGGCCTTGCTGGGTAAATGAGCCTTTTACTACAGGCTAAAGAACTCAGAAATATCGGCATTTTTCTAAGAAAATTATTATTTTTAGCTTCAAGCCATTATAAACCAGCATTTGTATCATGAGCACCTCTCGGGCGTAATCCGGTTTATAATGGCTGGATACAATTTAGCCAAACGGAGCCAGCATGCCCAAAACCATCCTCACCTACGGCACTTTTGATTTGTTTCACATTGGCCATTTGCGCTTACTGGAACGGTTGCGCGCACTGGGTGATCGTTTGATAGTCGGGGTTTCTACCGACGAATTCAACACGCAAAAAGGCAAAAAAACCGTAGTACCCTTCGCTGATCGAGCGGAGATTATCCGAGGTTTGAGTTGTGTCGACCTGGTTATTCCAGAAACCTGCTGGGAGCAAAAAGCGGAAGATATCAAGCAACATCAGGTCGATATTCTGGGAATGGGCGATGACTGGCGCGGTAAGTTTGATGATTTAGGTTCTTTGTGTGAGGTGGTGTACCTGCCGCGTACTGAGGGTATTTCCAGTACGCAAATCCGCAACAGTTTGAAAATGCTTAGCGCTGAGCATGTTCGTGAACTCAAGCAAGCACTGGATTTAATGTCGGCGATTGTGGAGCGTTTTGACTGATGGCGCGCTATGGCCTCAAACCACTGTTTTACAAGTTATTGCTGCCTGTATGGCGGGTTGTGGATTTTTGCACGCCCAAAAAAGCGGATCACTGGGCGTTTGCTACTCACCATTTGCACTCAGAACGTTTTATTGAGAATCAGCGGGCTGTGTTTGAGCAGGTTAAAGCCGATCCAAGTCTGCATAAAATTATTTTTTATCGAGGCCAACCAGCAGAATGGCATCTCGAAGATGCCGTTAACTATCGCATGGTGCGGCACGGCAGTTTGGCGGGTTTTCTTTTACTGGCGCGCTGTAAAGTGGTGTTTTTAACTCATTCCATTGCGATGGATTATTCATTGCGCTGGGGGCGTAAGGGTTTTGCCGTACTCAAGCTCAATACCAAGCACCGCATTGTGGTTAATTTGTGGCACGGTGTTGCATTGAAGCGGTTATTATACGCAGCCAACCAAAGCACTTTACAGCACACTGATCGAGTGGCTTACCGCACTCAAGAACGCAAACACTACGCCGGTCTCATTGCCTCATCCGATATCGACAGCTACGCCATGGCGGCGATGTTTTATCCACTTAATTATCAGCAAGTCTGGCTTACGGGCTTGCCACGTAATGATTTTTTAACTCAGGCTGAAGCGCTGTTACCCCGTTATATTCAAGATTCCTTAAAGCAGATTCGGCACATTAAGCAGGGCAAAAAGCTGATTGTGTATGCGCCGACTTACCGACAAACATCGGTGAGCGATACGGCGCAGTATTATCAATTCACACAAGCAGAAATCGATGCGCTCAAGCAACTGCTACGTGAGCAGAATGCTGTGCTAGGTTATCGACCGCACTACTTTAAGAACGCCGAGCAGTACTTTAATCTTGACCAGTTTATTGATAACGAATTTATTTTTGATGTGTCGCAAGCGGTCGTGCCTGAGTACTCTGCGCTCGCGCGAGAGCTTGATGTGTTGGTGACGGATTATTCCAGTGTGTATATTGAGGCGCTGTATCTGTCTAAGCCTGTAATTTGCTTTGGTTACGATATTGAGCACTACAAAACCCAGCAGGACGGTTTGTTGTATGACATGGAGCTAGCCTTTCCTGGGCCGGTGGTGATGCACTTTGCGGATGTATTAACGGCCCTACAAGAAAAACTTCACGCCAACCCGCAAGATATCCAGCATGAGCAAGCAACTGCTAAAAAATTGTTTTTTAAATACGACGATGCGCAAAATTCACAGCGTGTGGTTAAGCGCATATTTGAGCGGCTAGATGGCTCATAAAATAACTGCTGTAGTAATGAACCTGGATGAGAACTGTTCTTATACGAATCGAATGGCTCCTTTGTATCGAGCCACGGTTCTGTCATGCGTCAGTAGTTCCATCCCTTCCACTCCAGCTTGGGCTATCAAGATCCGGTCAAACGGGTCTTTATGGTGATCTTCTAGGGTTATAACCCGCGCAGTATGCTCACCGCTGATGGCCAGCTCATGGTATCCAGCATCAAGCAAAGCACGACGCAGCACGGATGGGTCAAGTTTCAAACCTCCATTGCCAGCTTTGATCGCCACTTCCCAAATGCTCGCCGCACTGAAATACAGCTCATTTGAAAGCGACTCGATAATAGCACCTGCTTCGGCTGGCAGCCGCTCTGGTGCGACTGCCGCCCAGATTAGCAGATGGGTGTCGAGTAAAAACTTCAAGACTGTCCACCACTGAACAATGCCTCAATCTCATCCGCCATCATGCTATCGAAATCCTCAGGTATCTCGCAGATACCCAGAAGCATGCCAGTACGGGACTTCTTTTGGATGCCCGTAACGCGAGCCACAGGTTTACCCGCTTTGGCGATGATAAATGATCCACCTTGCGTGTTGATGTGCTCAATAAGCTTTGACAAATTGGTCTTGGCCTCGTGCATGTTGACCATTTCTACGCTCATAATGGCATACCTTTTAAACTAATGTACTTAGCTAATGTTAATGTGAAACCCAAAAGAATGTCAATTTGTTAATGTCCGAAGGCGGATCAACATTAATGGCCATTGACAGCATCCTCGGTAACGTTATTCAGAGGCTCCATAGTAATCTGACACCCAGTTCGCAAGAGAAAACTGGCGTTATTGTAAGCAGCGAGAGCAAGCAGCCGCTTAGGATTAAGGGGCGTGACATGACCTATACCTAGTTGAAGTGATGCTGTTACGCGACAGATGGTATTCATAATTGCTGAACAACCTGCATAAAAAACTCAGTCGACCATAAATCAAGTTCTCGAGAGTCTCGAATAAACGGCAGTACGTCCGCCCTAGCCTTTGCAATATCAAGGCTGGTAATCCGCTGTTCTAATAGTTTAATTACTGCATCGCGCGTTATCTGTTCTGGCAGGGAGATACCGTTACTTTCTAAATATTTACAGCTCTGCGCAAGCCTTGCCTGCAGGTGAGTTAAATCCAGTTCCGTACCATTGCCGACATACCAAACCAAGTCATACCAGTCTCTGCCCTTGGGCCGGTTGCCCCATGCGCGGCACAGTACTGCGTGCATTTTACCTGCAAATAAACTCGGCAATGTAAACGCTTTAACGCTATAAGCTCTAGGAACAAGGCGAAGCACGTCTTCCGTTTGAAAATCTAGAGGTGGGTCTGTATCCACTTCTAGCTTAATTTTTACTGTTTGCTCTTTATGAATTGCTTGGGTGACAGCAGTTGGTGCCTGGATATTAATTAAGTGTTCTTGTGTATGACCTTTGATAAAGGCCGATGCGACCGCGCTGTTGGTGCTTTTGTTTTTTATTGTAATAGTTACAGTAAAACCATAGGCCTGTAATGTTTCGACAATGACCTGTTGAAAGGGGGCTATATCAAAATCTGGTTGTGGCTTTAGCAAAGAAAAATCTAGGTCTTCTGAGAACCTAGGTAATTGGTGGAGAATTCTTAATGCCGTTCCACCATAAAAAGCAGCATGCTTGAAAAAACCAGCGTCATAAAGTGCAACTAAAACAATCTCTTGTAGAATTTCGCGCAAGGCATCATAGCTGGAATGAGCCGTGCTTAAGTCATAGCGCCTAAGCAAGTTAATAATGGCAGGATGCGTCATAGGCGTTTCTTCCTTAACAGAGCCGTCAAGGTAGCTAAGTTTTTTGAACGGTAAGCCGTGGCGATGCTTTCTATTAAATTTATGTTGATGTCAGCAGGTAATTCAGCGCGCAAATCATGCTCTAAATACTCCAGCATTTGCTCCTGAGTTAGCGAGCCTAAACCCCACTCATAGCGTATTTTATCGCAAAGGGCTTTTTCTAGCGTGGCAATAAACAGCCCGCCTTCAACGTCATCAAAATGCCAGTCAACGCCTAACGAGTAAGCTTTCATAGGCACTTTTTTATAACTAAACCTGCCTAGCGGTGTATCAAACAGCTTATTGTTTTTACTGGTCGCTGAAGTCACCTGCACCACTTGCTCAGGTATAACACCATACCAACTAAGCGCATATTCAAAAGACACATAAGAGGGTGCATACAATCCATTGGCAATCGCTAAGAGGTTAATCGGCTGTTTACGGTAAGCCTGTGCAAAGCTATAAAACCCTTTTTTAAGGCGGATCAAATCACCCGATGCAACTAGACTGGCGATCTTATTGTTGACATTACTAACTGATTTTGAAAGCACAGCTGACAGCATGCCATGGGAAATAAGCGATGTAGGTAACTGATTGACACACTCTAAAACTTTCATCTAGAAACCTTTGTATAGATAATACCTAAAAAGAGTATTATCTATCATAATCTACGCAATTTCTGGCAACAAGGCCCCGTGCATCAACCTAAGCATGAGCCAGCTGATTTTGAGATAACATTATCAATTAGGGGGTTGGGTTGACACACAAGGGCGACAAGGGAGCCATCCACTCTTAACCCACGTCAGACATTTTTTATTAACCAAGCAAGGATTTTATTAATAATTGCTTATTCCTGCATTTTTTATTAACAAAATGAGAGTAGGGATTGAGCGTATTAAGCAGATGCTTTAATACAACGCAGCAGCCTTACTTCCCCACCCACGCATCGCGCCAGCGTTTAAGGTGCGCACCCTCCAGCATCCATTCAGCCAATACCTTAGCTCGCAACTCATCCCCCATGCGCGCAGTAGCATCCAAATCATTGATATGCATACGAATGGCATCTACCCAGTCTTTGTAGCGGTTTTTCACCAACGTTACCGGTAGCCCAGCTTGCTGGCCTTCCTGATAGGGGCGAATATCAGTACAGATAATCGGAATACCACAGGCGCCGTACTCCAGCTGCCGTAGGTTACTTTTACACTCGTTGAATAGGTTGTATTCAACGGGCGCCAAACCCAGATCCAGATTCAGCGCTGCCAGCTTGGCTGGATAATCTTCGATAGCCACACCATCATGATATTCATGCACATAAGGACGCAGTTTGTCGGGGCACATGCCAAAAAACACCCATTCCACCTCATCAGCCAGATCACGTACCACATCGGCAATCAGCTCAAGGTCGCCGGTGTGGCTGGCACCACCGGCCCAGCCGACGCGGGGCTTGGTCGATTGACGACGTTGCGTTTGCAAGCCTTGCCACCAATTCAATGGTAAACGGTTTTCCTGCACCAAAATCTCGCCATGCAGACCAGACAACGCCTCGGCAAGCGCCTCCGTCGAGACTACAAAGCGATCCACATAACTCAGGCCGCGGCGCAACGATTTGATAATATCCTTAGGCATTGTTTCTCGGTGAGCGTTTTTCAGTGGCAAATTGGGTAAATAATCGTCCAGCTCGTAGACTTTAAACGCACGGGAGAAACGCTGCATTCGCTGCATCGCTTGTAGCCGCTCATCGCCAATCTGGCGTTGCAGAATAATAGTATCCGGGTTGTAGCGCTCTAAGTCCGTTACCTGCATCAGGCCAGTGGAAACAGCACCTTCCAGTAACCCCTCCCGCTTCATCGCTATAAAGGGCTGCATCACGCGGTAATGACCACAGCCAAACAAATCCGCTGGATGCACTAACGCCACTGGGGCTGGGCGCACACTATCCAGTGGTCGCCAAGAAATCTGACTATCGGCTAGACGATAACCACCGGGCATGGCCAAGGAGAAGTTCGGGTTATAGGCTGGGTCGTGCGCCAGCTGTGGTAGCCATTTTTCATACATGGCATCTTCCTGTTCGGCGCTCGGTTGGACGGGCTGCTCCGGCTGTGGCTGATCAAGCATCAGTTGGGCATGGGGTGTCCATACCGTTAAAAACCCTGCGGCAGCGGCGCGCAAACAAAAATCCGTACTTTGGTAGGCTTCTGCCAACTGAGCATCAAAACCGCCCAATTCTACAAACAGCTGTTTGAGCACCAGCATACAATCACTGCCAACAGCACTCAGATTTTGGTCCACCTGCAGGCGCTGCATATAACCGGCAGCATCCAGCGCCTGACCAACAAATGGCGCCCCCACCGGACCTTCCAGCCCTAACACCAGCCCCGCATGAGCAATCTGCCCTTCGGCACTAAGCAACTTGGCACCTACTACACCTACTTCGCCACGCTGAGCATGGTTGAGCATTTCACCCAGCCAGTGCGGGCTGACAATCGCGGTGTCTGCCGACAACAGCAGCAGATAATCACCAACGGCCTGCCCGGCAGCCTCAGCCAGTTGTTTCGCTGCCTCTGTCGTTTGCGGACGCAACACCTGCAGCTTGGCCTCTTGCATGTGCTCCAGCGCGGCCAACCAGTCTTTCACCGCGGCGCTGGATTGCGGCTGTTCAATAAACAGAATTTCAAAGTTCTGATACGCCGTATTGCCCAGCAAGCCCTCAACGCAGCGTTGTAGATTGGCCAAGTTAGAGCCTGCCTGTACCAACAGTGACACTATTGGTTGAGCAGAATGATTGTAGCGAATCTGGTAACGTCCGGGGTGAGGCGCGTGCAGCTGTGCATGCTCATAACCTCGTGCCTGCAAGTGTGTTTCAATGGCCGTACGCTCATCTTCCAAGTTAACCAGTGGCGGCGGCGGTGTAATCACCAGCGGCTCGGCAATATGCGCGAGCCCTGTCATGCCGCCACTGTTGACCATGCGCAAAATCACATCCAGCTCAAAGGCTTGTGGTAGCTGCTCGCTAAAACCACCCTCGGCCAGCAGTGCTTGGCGGTTAAACAACCAATTTTTAGCCATGCCGGCGGGGAAGCTGAGCAGATAATCTAGATTAAATGACGGGCGCAATGCCACGCCCAATTCCCCCTGTTCGGGTTGGTATATCTGGTCAAAATACACTGCACGGCATTCACTGATTCGCGGCAGCTCCATCAACGCCATCAGCAAACCAGAGTAAAAAAACTCAGTACCTGCCTCAACCACAACACACCAGTCGGCATCATTTTCTGTCAGTGCCTGATTGAGCTCAGTTACCGCAGTCGTGCTGCCAACCACCTGCGAAGCTATCGTTAGCGGCAACTTGGACACCTGCTCTAGGCTGCTCAAGGTACGCTTAAGTGCTTGCTCATTGCCTGCTGGATTCAATATCAGAACCTGTAAGCTCAGACTGACACTCATGCCGCTGATATAATCTGCTTGTTGTTGGCTTAGGGTGCGTCGGCTCAGCCAGTCTTCAATGGAAGCTTCACCCAGCTTGGACTGGTATTCAGCCTTGAGTAATCCATCAAGCAGGTCAAACGGCTTGAAGCGCAGCGCTTTACCAGTGGAATCCAGTCGCGCCACCTGCACGATATTATTGTCGGTGTCATGGCGATACCAGCCCAAATCACGAATCGCCTGGCGAAAATTTTGGTGCCCCTGCTCGCCGATACCGGCTTTGTCACGACCTGCTTGACTGAATTGTTCTTTCGAAACACGGAACTGAGCCTGCGGTTCGGCCAGATAGACCAGATCACCCATGCGCAATAGCTTGACGTAAAACGCTAAGTCGCCAACCCAGTGAATAGGCTTACCAATTAAGAAAGCATATCGATCAGTAAATTTCTCCAAATCATTCTTGCGGCACAGGGTACAGCTGGGTTCGCCCAGAAAGTTGATGGTGTTGTCCACCAGAAACGACACCAGCTCATCACCCTTGACCAATGCATCCGCGCCAAAGGGGTTGACCGTATAAATATCATCAGGCAGCAGCTCACCTTGCTCATCAATACGCTCACGCTTGGAGGTTGCAAGCGTGGCGCCGGGGTTATCAGCCATGGCTTGGATCAGGTTTTGGATGGCTTTTGGCTTAAGCACGTCATCATCGTGCAGGATTTTTATATATTCGCCCTTGGCAAGCTTTACGCCTTTTTCTACTCCACCAAAACCCCACAGCCGCTTTTCGTTTTTCGAATAGTGCACAGGAAATTTAGCACTTTGGGCAAATTCCTCCACAATCTGGCGCACGTCATCGGTGGTGCTGTCATCACAGACAATCAATTCCAGATTCGAGTAGCTCTGGTTAATCAAGCTATCTAGCGCCTGTTGGATGTACTGTGTTTTGTAGGCTGGCATGACCACGCTGACGAGGGGCTGGTTGTGCATTATGTATATTCCCTGTGTTGATATTCGTTGCTCTCATTCTATGGCAAACAGTTAGCAAACTGTAGTAATTACAATGGGAAATAGCCGTATGTCCTTGAATGTTTGCTCGATATGAGGAAAGTAACTGTCGCGCAAGGGTTGCACTCCAGGAATGTGTTGCGTCTGAGGATGCCATGCATCCGACCGCGGATTACACCTGTAAACACAGTGCTGCTTGGCGTACCGCTGTCGCAGGCATGGCCTGCTCCTACCAAAAATATGCTGTTTCTTCTGGGTTTTGGGTGAGCTGGAATCACTCGTGCCATGGCTGCAAAATAGCACAATGCCGTGTGGAACCTGACTTGTCAGGGAAGCAATATTAGGAGTTTGTTGCGTGTGTACGAGGATGCCATGCATCCGACCGCGGATTACGCTTGCAAACACAGCGCTGTTTGACGTACTGCTGTCGCAGGCATGGCCTGCTCCTACCAAAAATATGCTGTTTCTTCTGGGTTTTGGGTGAGCTGGAATCACTCGTGCCATGGCTGCAAAAAAGCACTGTGCTGTGTGGGACCTGACTTGTCAGGGAACCAATATTTGCCTATGGCACTAAGCCATAACTTCTCATACAAAACCCTGTACACACTTAAAAGCAAACCAATATTTGCCTGTTGTACTAAGCCAAGCATTCTACTCAGGCTTAAAAGAAAAAAGCTTCCCCGACAAGTCAGGTCCCACAAAAGCAAGGCCCAAGCTATTGAGTCGGCATATATTTAATCGCGCTAGAGTTGCGCTCCAACAAGATCAAAAAAGGGCCGCACTGGGCGACCCTTTTTGTTGTTGCTGTTGCGATTAACGCAGCAGGCTGAGTACTGCTTGTGGCAGTTGGTTGGCCTGTGCCAGAATCGCGGTACCGGCTTGCTGCAGAATCTGCTGCTTACTTAGGTTGGCAGTTTCTGAGGCGAAGTCAGTGTCTTTGATTCGACCACGAGCACCCGAGACGTTTTCTGCGATGTTTTGCAGGTTCGCAATAGTGTTCTCGAAGCGGTTTTGCAGCGCACCAATATCCGCACGCTGGGAGTCAATCTTCTGAATCGCTTGGTCGATAGCCAAGATTGCTGTCTGAGAGCCTTCGATTGTGTTGAGGTCAATACTCGCTATCGTCGATGACGTAGCGCCAGTGGCTCCAGTAAAAGTGCCAGCATTAATACCAGCAACACTTCCACTAGTCGCCATTGCTGTCAAATTGTTTGCTGCTCCAGTTTCGTCAACGCTTGACATCAGCATTATATCGCCATCTTTAACAAAAGCACCAACTCCAGCGTTCAGATCGTTGATTGCCGTAGCAATCGACTGAGTAACATCTTCTCCAGTATCACCCACCTTCACATTTACGCTAATAGTTGATTCCTTACCGCCAACAGTTACACCAACAGAAATCGAGCCTGAAGCAGTAGCTGTACCTGTTGCCTTACCGACAGTAGATTCATAGTGCTTTGCCGTCATCGACTGAGTACTCATCGCATCAATTTTGACGCTAATACTTTCGTTCGCCGCAGCACCTACTTGGAAGGTAGTAGTACCAAAGCTGCCATCTAGTAACTTCTTACCACCAAAGCTGGTGGTGTTCGAAATACGATCCAGTTCTTTTTTCAACTGATCCACTTCACCGTTTAGCGCCTTACGCTCGTCGGCACTGTTAGAGCCGTTAGCTGATTGCAGCGCCAAGTCACGCATACGGTGCAAAAGAGAGGTAGACTGCTCCAGCGCACCTTCAGCAGTTTGCGCCATTGAAATACCGTCGTTAGAGTTTTTAACGGCTACGTTCAAACCGTTAATCTGGCTGGTCAAGCGGTTAGCAATTTGCAAACCTGCGGCATCATCCTTGGCGCTGTTAATGCGCGAACCCGTGGAGAGACGCTGCAAAGAGACAGACAACTGATTGGTAGATGCGTTGAGGTTACGCTGAGTGTTTAACGCGGATACGTTAGTGTTAACTGATAGTGCCATGATAGTGTCCTCCACTGGACTTTTTTACATTAAGAAGCTTAAGTACCGTGCCTTAAGCTTGAAATCATACTTGCTTGATTAGTTTATCGGTCTGGGTTAAAGAAACTTTAATTTTTTTTTTACATATAAAGCAAAGTTCTTTTTTCTGCTGTGTGTTGCATGTATTTGCCGCCCCAACCAAGCCGAACACTAGCTTTAGGTGTTAGCCCTCAAGCATCCAGTTAGTATGAAGCTTGGCCTGCTTGTTGTTCTTCTTGATGATGGCCAACTGCCTGTGCCTGCGATTGGCTATTCTAGTTGACGCTGATTAATTTTACACTCGGCAAACAACTTTATTTCAAGTGAAACTGGGCGCTCAGCCCTGAGGGCTGTGGAAAATGCTTATCAATAAGTGTAATGCTAGAAAACTGTACAGCCAACTCAGACAATATCGCTAGAGTTTAAACGAGCCGCAGAAGCGGCACATAATAAGACTAGTCCGCCCTAGCCCCGCTCTGGGTGATAGCCAACCCTAAACCCACCCCAATGCTTGCCGTGTACATAGATAGGTACAGAAAGATCGTGCATGTGTTCGCCAGTTTCGCGGATGTAGGTTTGCAAGAGTAAAGGCTTTTGATGACTGCCGCTGCGGCTGCCTACTTTGTCATTGAAAATACGCTTGGTGCGGTTATTTAAGTAGTCTCGTTCCTTATCGCCCGTTAATGGCTGGCTGTACTGGGTGTTGTGCGTACCAATATAGCCTTCCTGAGTGGCCGAGATAGCAAATACTGCGCCCGGGTGCTTTTGCAAAACAGGCTCTTGGATTTCCGGTAATACCGAATCGGTATAGCTGTCGAAGCTTGTGCGGTACTTCTGTGGGTGCGTATTAGGAATAGGCTGATAATTACGGTCAAAAAGCGCGCCTTGGGTGATCACACCCTTGTCTATATCTTGCTCAAATCTTTTACCTATGGCTTCTGCTGCATCACGTGCTAGCTGATACACATCTTGGTGGTACTGCGACAGGCTAATTTCTGATAAACGCTCGCTAATACGTTCAGTTTGCTCTTCTAACGACAAGGCAGCTTGGCTCAGCTGCTCCGTTTGCACGTCGCTGACTGATAAATCCTGACGCATAGTGGCCACCGAGCCAAATAACTCATCCAAGCGCAAACGGTTATTTTGAGTGCCGCCAGCAATTTCTGACATCTGCGCTTCAACTTCAGCCGCCAAAACCGTAATCGTATCCAACTGTCCGCCTGCTGTTTCGACCAAGCCGACGCTATCATTTAGCTCAGCCATCAACTGTTGCAACTGCTCCGCCACTTGGGTCGTGTGGCGTTGAATATCGGTCACCATGGTGTCCACTTCTTCTGTGGCTGCCGCAGTGCGCCCCGCCAAGCTGCGCACTTCATCGGCTACTACAGCAAAGCCGCGACCGTATTCTCCTGCTCGCGCCGCCTCAATCGCCGCATTCAGTGCTAGTAGGTTGGTTTGACTGGCAATTTCTTGAATCACCGAGGTGACTTGTTGAATTTCTTTACTGCGCTGACTCAGACTATCTACCAGTGCACTGTTCTCAATGGCTTGCTGGCTTAACTGCTGCATGCAAGCAATACTTTTATGTAAGCCCGCCTGCCCTGACTCACTATGCTGACGCACCTCGCTGGCCGCCTCTAAGCCACTCTCGCTTAGCTGTGCGGTTTGCTGCTCAGTGACAATCATCTGCTGCGCACCGGCTTCAATGCTGGCGGATGTCTGCACCAAGGATTCCAGCTTCTGCCTTAACTGTACCGCCGCATGACTCACACCTGCGGCGGTGAGCGCATTCGTGGTGGTCGATTCAGACAGCTCCTGCGCTAAACGTGTCAGCTCTGTTTCATCATTGGTTTTTTGCGCACTCTGCTCAGCCTTATCTGCTGCAGAGGTGCTAAAAAACAACAAAGCCATAATTGGCAACACTACCAACACGCCATAAACAAAAGGCCAGTTAAGGTAACCCACCAGCAACAAATAGCCTGCGCTAATTGCTGCCACGAGAAAGATGCTAACTTTGCTAACAGTAATTTGATTACTCATAACAAGCCCTTACGTTTATTAATCTGATTGCCCGTGCTGCCTACCCATAAAAGAAATCTTACTATGGTGACCTAGGTCACATAATTAACCACTCTTTTTAACCGTTGTCATTTTTTACAGCGTCATACTTTCGATATTCCTAGCACAGCTTTTGTTTTGTCACTCACACACGCATGTTGCTGTTTTTCAACAATAAAGCTCTCAGCATGCTTTATCGGTAAGAAAATCAAAAAAACCAACAATAAAACACAATAGCTAATAAATTCAAATAGTTACAAGCATATCGAACGGTTCCAAGCCGCTAAACGGAACAAAAAACCACCCTTTCCTGCATCGTTTAAAAATCTTTTCTCGTTTAGGGCTTGCCAAACCAGAATTGGATCACTAATATACGCACCACTTCGAGAGACAAGGGTGATTAGCTCAGCTGGGAGAGCATCTGCCTTACAAGCAGAGGGTCGGCGGTTCGATCCCGTCATCACCCACCACTCTTGAGAA
>JALOAC010000038.1 GCA_023228985.1 Thiopseudomonas sp.
AGGCAAGGGATGGACACACGATAAGGAATACTTCGTTTGTGCTACTTACCGCAAGAAAAAGGGTATGTGCAGTTCACATCAGATACGCAATGTTGTAGTGGAACAGCTTTTGCTAGAAGACTTAAGACGTGTAACCTCCTTAGCTAAAGACCATGAACAGGAATTCATCCGTATAGTTATGAATAATTCAGAAAAGGAACTTGCCAAAGAACTTCGCCAAAGTCAAAAGGAGTATGAACAAGCACAGACTCGTATTGCTGACATAGATAAAATCATTCGAAAGCTATATGAAGACAATGTGATGGGCAAAATTCCCGAAGAGCGTTTTTACAAGATGTCAGCTGAATATGAAGCCGAGCAGAAGGCACTGGAGGAAAGGATAACCAAATTAAAGCATACCATTGATACAGCAAATGAACAGTCCCTCAATACCGACCGCTTTTTAGCACTAGTTAAAAAGTACACAGAAATTACAGAATTGGATGCAGAGATTATCCGAGAGTTCATTGACAAAATTATTGTATTTAAGGCTGAAAAAGTAGATGGCCGCAGAACCCAGCGGATTCAAATTTTTTATAACTGCATTGGCGCTATCGATTTACCAAAATAAACGAAAAAACGGCATAGCCTAATATCAACGACTATGCCGAATTTTTCAGGAATTATAAATCCCTATCTGACCGCCCCTAAAGGGGGAGCCTTTTTATTTAGTTGCCCTTCATACCAAGAGCTCTGAAGGCCGAACTGATGTTCGTCTCGGTGTAGCCATAGTAGAAGGCGCCAACGGGTTCTGATGCCTCGAAGTGCCCTGGTGTTAGCGCATCTACTTCGACGAAGGTGAACTTGTAGTTTCCTAGTACTTGGTAGTCTGGGAATACGACATCGCTGTGTTTCTCGCCGTTGTAGTACAGTTCAACCGATGCCGATGTGGGCGCAATAATCATGACGTAGTTTACTAACCAATCTTCCTCTGCGTAAAAGTAAAGGTTCTTGTTAGTATACTGCGACGTTGGGAGAACATATAAGTGTGAAGGATCACTTAGCTCTGCGGCTTTATTAACGTTTTTCGATACAAGATTAGCGGGATCTGTAGAAGGAATGCCGTATTTTGGGTGTCGCGCTGCCAAGAGAAACTGCGAAACGCTAACAGGCTTAGTTGATGTAATGAGAAGGGGAGATACATTTCTATAACTTTGTTCATTTTCAAGGATGTAGTTCTCACCTGCAGCTAGAGATATCGTAGCATTGAATGGAGCCGATAAAGTGACTTCAGTTGCCTCTGGTGCAAAGATCGAGAGGTATGTCTCTTTATACATCATATAGCGTTTAATGAGTTGTGGCAGGACTATGTGTTCCGTACCAAGATAGCTTTCGGGTAGAACTTGCTCTAAAGTTACATCATTAAACATGATCCCCGAGGGTAACGTTATCCTTCCTATCGCACTATATACGGCAACGGGCTTATCGGCCGTAATGACGCTGCCGCTTGGATCGCGTTTACTTGGTACCACGAGGTTAAGCGCTTGGTATTTGTTGAGTGAGAAGTCCGCCGTTCCCCCTGCGCTGGGTAGACTGAGGCCATCACCTGCAACTAAGTTGGTGGTCGATTCGAAGCTCACTGTTGTGTCGTCTTCCGTTGCAATAACAACGATGCCTTGAGGCTGAAGCGTGTTGGGTCTACTCGCTGCATAATACTTCTTGGCTAGACTACGTTTGGGTAGTAACAAAGTTTCATCAGCAAGCGCCCTTGACTTGAGGTGTAGTGTCGCCGCTATGGGAAGACTGCTTTCGATGTATGCGATATCAGCCGTAAGTGAGCTTTTGCTTTGACTGAGCGATACGAGCTGGCTATCGATGTTGATCACCTTTGTACTTGCAGGATCAATCACGTACTCGAGCGTAGTGAGTGGGTTATCCAAGTTACCACGATGTGAGGAAATAATAACGTGGGAAGATTGCGCTGGGTCTGGGTTGGTCAAAATTACCTTTGCTGTAAGATTGCTCATCGCTTGGAAGTTAAAGGCGCTAAACTCGCAGCCTATATGGGCAGGAACATCGGCAGGGACTAGATCACAACACGGTAGGCATGCAGGAGCAGAGCCATTGTCTATACAAGACTTCATGGCACCACAGGTCTCATCAAGACTTAGGGTGTTATTCGCGGTGTTACAAACGTATATATCATTTGCAATACATTGCTTGGATCCGTGCACTGTGCAAACACGCGGCTCGCAAAAAGCTGTGGGATTGCTTTCGTTTGGCGCTTTACAGAAGCGATCGTTGCATTCTTCAACAATCACGTATTTGTTTTGGCTCTCATTGCAAACTTTAATCGTGTTTTTATCACATTTCGCAGGCTCTGAGTCGCGCCAAACGCGCGCTACGCAAGCCTTCGCACTGGGATCACAGAAGTTCTCCCCGCAGTCCTCTTCGCTAAAACTGTTGCTCGCGGTATGACAAGTTTTAAGGATATTGCCATCACAGGATTTTGCTCCATCGACGCTACAAACGCGATCGATGCATGTTAGGGTAGAGGAGTCGCAGTATTTATTGTTAGCAGCACAGTTTTCGACAATATCGATTTTATTATTGTTGTAGTCGCAAGCTTTCAAAACGTTGGCTTCACAATACTTTTGCTGGTGATTGCTACAGACGCGTGGCACACAAGCCAGTGCTGTCGAGTCGCAGAATTGATCAGCTCAAGAACGCTTCTCAAGGGTGTTGTTTGACGTATCACAAATTTCTAGTGCATTGCCATCACACACAGTGCCATCGGTAGTACAAACGCGCGGTACGCAAGCTAAAGCTACAGGGTCGCAGTAGTTTGCTCCGCAGTCTAGCTCGCTGCGACTGTTTGTAGTTGTATCGCAAGTCGTCAAGACGTTGCCAATACATTGAGTTCCTGAACTTGTGCAAACGCGTGGCTCGCAAGCTAAGGTCAATGGATCACAGTAATCGGAACCACAGTTTTGACGATTTAGTGTATTATTATCGGTGGTGCAGCTTTCTAGTGTGTTGCCATTACAGCGCGTTCCGTCAACTGTGCAAACGCGTGGTACGCACTCAAGTTCGAGCGGATCACAGTAGCTATCGTTACAGGCGATAACTTCAAGATAGTTTCGATTGGTGTCGCAGATGTGAACATCGTTATTTACGCAAGTCGTGCCTGATTTTGTACAAAGCCTATCCTCGCATGCTACAGGATCACTAGCGGGATTGCAGTAGCGGTCGCCATCATTACAATCATCCTTTTCCACAAGTTTACTCGCAGCACCATTAATGACACATTGTAAAACGACGTTCATCTGGCAGGAAAGAGCATCGGGCGTGTTGCAAGCTCGTTTGTCGCAAGTATAATCACCGTCTAAGGTCGTGGGCGGAAGACAATACTGATTAGAGTTACAACGTGTATCTATTACAAATTCATTCCTGCTTAGATCACAGCGCTCAATAACTCCAGGTGAAGCACTGTTGTTACAGCGCATTTCGCCTTCTTTACACACGCGGGGTACGCACTGTGTGGGCTCCAAAGAGCAGAACTTATCTTCACCGCAGTCTATTTCACTTAAAGTGTTGTTTGCGACATTACACGTGGTGAGGACTTATTGTTGCAAGTCGTTCCATCTTCGCTGCAAGCGCGCTCTACACATTCAGCAGCTGCGGAGTCACAATACTCTTCACCGCAATCCACTTCGATTTCTTTGTTATTACGCGTATCACAGCTTACGAGGACGTTATTGCGGCACTCGCTTAACGTCGCTTCACAAGCTCTCTCTTGGCAATGCGCAGTTTCTACGCCGTTGTCTATACAAACTTGGCTCTCCGTACATGCGTTTTCAACATCGTTGATCCACTTGTTGCCAAAGCAGACCTGTAGCACGCCTTCTATACAGCGAATTTGCTTGCTCTTACAAACAAAGGGCTCGCAAGCGCCGTAGTTTGGACCTTCCTCAACGCAAATTTTGGCATTCTGCGTGTTATTCGCACAAGCATCGTATGTGTCATCGTTGTGATTTTCGCGTTCTTTTAAGTTTACGGCTACGCAGTCGGCGCACTTAAGCGTATCCCAGTCACAAATCGGTTTGGAGCCACACAATAAGGGGACTCGGTGCCAAGGTCTTGCTTGATACACTCGTTGCATTTTCCCGTAGCAGGATCGCAGACCATACCATCATTGCAGGCGAGAGCGTCGGAGCAAGGCGAACAGACGTTGTCGCTGCAAATAGGGCTCTCTTCTGGACAATGAAGCGATTCGATGCATTCTACGCAAGCACCAGCGTTGGCGCCATCTGTAACGCAGTGGCCTTTGCTGGGATCCATGCGACGACAAGCCGCGTTCCCATCATCTTGCTTGTGGCATCCCTCACATTGGTTGTTCACATTAGAGCAGATGGGCAGCCGATCACTGCAAAGACTCGTACCCTCAATACAGTTTTTGGGGCCTTCGCACATACCTGTACTTGGGTTGCACTCAGAACCAACGGGGCACACCGCAACACTCGCCTCATGACATGAAACGCAAGTTCCTTCTTCGCAGAGCATGCCTGTTATACAACTAGGGTCTAGCTCCCAAACATTATCCTTACAGATCTGAAGTTCCCCGCTATTATTACAACGAGTCTCGCCTTCCACTTCGCAGTCTAGTTCTATGTCTTGATGACATGCGTCGGCGCCGAATACGACGGAACAGTCCGACTTACACGTGAGTTTTGTAACATCGGGTGCTACGCCAGATTCGCAGCGCAGCGTCGGTGAAAACTGCGCAAGACCATTGACGATATCGCAGCTCTCGTTGGTATCTAAAACACCGTTTCCACACAAGAAGACAGACCCGTCCTGCCTTATAACGTCCTCGCAAGAGGAAAACACAAACGTTCCAGCCAAGATAAAAATCACGGCAACTACGGTACTAAACTTCATACTCTTACCTCAAATAGAAAAACTTGTTAGCATCATGCCCACAAGGGTATTCCACGATCGCTAATATAGATAGGAATATTTGTATTGCAAGAGTGTACGAATTGTAAGCGTTTCTGTTGGCGGATACAGCTCGAATAAAACGCGCGTTGTCAAATTTAGAAACCTTTGCAGGAATCGAAATAACGAATTTAATGTCACAAATCCGATACAGTTTTAAACAAAATAAAAAGTTTTGTAACAAAGTATAACTTTATATTAAAAAAATAATTTTATACAACTAATATCATAAGGCAAACAGAAGATAGCGTGACAGTATATACGAAAGGCTATTGAGCTTGCACTGATTAATGCAAAATTATGAGGAGAAGCTTTCAAAGCTGCTCTTGATTAAAACAACGAAAGTCAGGCGAGTTTTTAAAATAAAGTCAATAGAATCAGTGCATTGCACAAAAAAGCGAAATCCAAGGGCGTAAGCAGTCAAACGAGCTTGGGAGCGATAGCATCAATAGCTCATCTTATTTTGGGAATAGGGAGGGACGAACTATTTTTGCACAAAGATAAGGGTTCTCCCCGTGTATAGCGTATATTCATAAAGAAAAAAGGCAGCGATAAAAATTCGCTGCCTTTTTTCGTGTTTTCATATGGTTCAAAGACTAGCTGCTTTGAGCTTAGTGCCGATGGCTACAGTTTTCGCATCGGCACTAGATCTGCGACATCAATTTAGTTCTTGTCTCTTGGCGCGTCGAAGGGCGCGTTCTTTGATAACTTGATCGCGATCTGCACGTCGTATGGCGCGTCGCTCTATACGTTGTGCGCCAACTTCTTTTGCTTCTTCAACAACAGGCTCCGCTACCTTAGGTGCAGCCGTTTCTTGGAGGCTAACGACTTCGCCTTGCACGAGCGGAACGGGATTATCTTGCAGGCTAACGAAAACTGGTGCTAATACGAGCGCAATAACGCTCATAAGCTTGATTAGGATGTTGAGCGAAGGACCAGCGGTGTCTTTGAACGGATCACCAACGGTATCGCCAACAACAGCGGCTTTGTGAGCCTCGGAACCTTTGCCACCGTGTGCACCACTTTCGACGTATTTCTTGGCGTTATCCCATGCACCGCCACTGTTGGCCATGAAAATGGCTAAAACAACGCCTGTAATCGTTACACCCACCAAGACGCCGCCCAATATAGCGCCGTTTGAACCTACGATGAGGTCGGCAACACCTGCTAAAACTGGTGTAAGGATGGCGATGGTGCCCGGGAGAATCATTTGGCGTATAGCGGCTTTAGTGGAAATAGCAACGCATTTTCCGTACTCGGGGCGAGCCTTCTCGTCGCCATCAAGTAGGCCAGGGATTTCTTTGAATTGGCGGCGCACTTCGACGATCATGTCGCCAGCGGAACGGCCAACGGCCAACATCGAAAGGGCACTAAACCAGAAGGGGAGCACGCCACCGATGAATAGACCAGCAATAACGAAAGGATCCATCGCGTCAATAGCCTTGAGCCCCATAACTTGGCTGTAGGCGGCAAAGAGCGAGAGCGCTGTAAGAGCGGCGGAGCCAATGGCAAAGCCTTTACCGATTGCGGCTGTCGTGTTTCCAACGGAGTCGAGTCTATCCGTACGCTCGCGTACCTCGCTGGGTAGGGCGCTCATCTCGGCAATACCGCCAGCGTTATCGGCGATTGGACCGTAAGCGTCGACGGCGAGCTGAATGCCAGTGGTTGCAAGCATACCAAGAGCGGCTAGGGCGATACCATAGAGGCCAGCAAAGACGTAGGCGCAAACGATGGCAGAAACAATGAGGAGCACGGGTCCTACTGGCGAGAGCATACCCACGGCGACACCTTGGATAATGTTGGTCGCTGTACCCGTTTCGGAAGCTTTAGCGATAGCGCGAACTGAACCGTAGTTATCGGAGGTGTAGAACTCTGTGATTTTGCCAATAAGCGTACCGGCAATGAGACCGCCGCCGACGGCTAGGGTAATTCCCATGGCATCAACGATCTGCCCGTCACCCGTTAAGACACCACCGCGAGGTAGCACAAAGTAGGCGATGAAGTAAGTCGCTATAGCCATGATGATGGCTGCGGCGATAGTGCCACGATTTAAAGCGTGTTGCGGGTCACCACCTTCGTGAGTGCGAACAAGCGTGGTGCAAAGGATCGAAATCACAATGCCAGCAGCAGCCAATATAATGGGAAGAACTACCGCTTCTAAACTCAAGACCCCGCTCGCCGTAACAAGACCAACGCCCAGCACGGAGGAACCGATAATTGCACCAACATAAGACTCAAAGAGATCCGCACCCATGCCAGCGACGTCACCAACGTTGTCACCAACGTTATCAGCGATGGTGGCAGGGTTACGAGGATCATCCTCGGGAATTCCTGCTTCTACTTTACCAACAAGGTCGGCGCCGACATCGGCAGCCTTCGTGTAAATTCCACCGCCAACGCGAGCAAAAAGTGCGATGGAGCTTGCACCAAAGCTAAAGCCGGTGAGAACTTCCAAAATCTTGTGCATATCGGAATCAATAAAAATAACCTTCGTGTAAAGCAAAAATAGGCCAGCAATACCGAGCAAGCCCAAACCAACTACACTCATCCCCATGACAGCACCGCCGCTAAAAGCAACGGAAAGCGCTTTGCTCAAGCCAGTACGAGCAGCATGCGCTGTGCGAACGTTGGCCTTGGTGGCTACTTGCATACCAAAGAAACCCGCAAGCCCCGAACATAGGGCACCTACAACAAAAGAGAGCGCAACCAGCGGGGAGCTCCCTGAGCTACCCCAGTTTGCAAAGGCTAGAAGCGCAGCAACGATGATAACAAAAACCGAAAGCACCTTGTACTCTTGTCGCAAAAACGCATTGGCTCCCTCTCGGATGTAGCCAGAGATCTCCTGCATCCGATCTGTGCCCGCGTCCTGGCGATCAATCCAGCGCGCCTTGGCGTACGCAAAGATTAACGCGGCTACTGCCGCAAGTGGCACACCGTAGAGCACCACATGATTGACGGCTTCAATTCTAGTCACCTTTTGCCTCCTCTTTTAACTTGGCTTTATACAAGCCGTTACAAAAATTCATCGCCGCAGTCACGCCTTCTTTGAGGGCTATTAATATAACCTGCGTCGATATCTCTATGACTTCTTCAAATTCACTGCGCTGCGCCAAATTGAATGGCGAGAGTACATAGTTCACCACATCTGCATGTTTTGGTCTAGCTATTCCGAGTCGAAAACGCAAAAAATCCCTTGACCCTCCTAGCTCTGCGATAGAACGTAAGCCATTGTGCCCCCCATGCCCACCTCCAGATTTCACGCGCAAGTCACCAAGCGCCAAATCCAGATCATCATGAATAACCCATATTTGCTGTGCAACCAAATGATAGAACTGTGCAGCGGCCACCACAGAGCGCCCACTGCGGTTCATAAAGGTCTGCGGCTTTAGTAAGTGCAATTTCGTAGAACCCACACGCGTTGCCGCATACAGGCCGTCGAATTTACGCACAAACGATAGGACAGAAAGTTCGCGCGCAAGCGCATCGATTGCCATAAAGCCAGCATTATGCTTGGTCGATTCGTATTCGCGCCCCGGATTACCAAGGCCTACTAGCAAAATCTCAGCGTCCATCTCAATTAAATTTCTTCTTTAAAGTCTACGCGCATAATAGAAAAAAAAACGCCCAAACCTACACAGGTCTGGGCGCTGGCTCAGGAGCCTAAATTTATGAAGCGCTTTTGGCGGGTGCTAAAACTTGAGCAACCGCAAAGTCCGCGTGGTACACTAACTCCAGCTCCTCCGGAACCGTAATCTGGCTTACCTGCGCTCGCTGCTTAATCTCCAGCTTCGACACATCACACGCGATGGTTTCGGGTATATGCTTCGGTAAACAGCGCACATTCACTGAACGCGCAACCTGGCGCATCCTTCCACCCATCGCCACACCAACCGAGCGCCCCACTAAAACGATGGGCACTTCAACCAAAACTTTGCGCGCTGGATCGATCGCGTAAAAGTCTGCATGCAAAATCTTTCGCGTCACGGGATCTCGCTGCAAGCAGCGAATCATGACAGTTCGCCTTTGCTCTTTGCCATTGTCGTCCAAAACTAAGTCGAAAATCGCGTTCGGACCATACGAGCCACTCAATACCTTCATCAACTCGACTGGACTTACCGAAAATGACAAGGATTCCAAGCCTTTTCCGTAGCAAACTGCCGGAATTAGCCCAGCCGCGCGCAATCGCCGCGAAAAACCTTTGCTTGCCCCCTCTCTTATAACTCCCTTCAACTCTTGCGTACTCATTATTTGCCTCGTTTCCACAAGCATCGCTTGCATTTCCAATAGCGCCCCAATTATCGTGGCGCAAAAACAACACACGCTTCTACACAGCAACTCACCACTTGTCAAGGTCTTTGCGACGATTTCTGCGTTTCTTTTCCAGATATGAAGTTTTTCTCTGTGGGGGGGCACTTCCCCACCAAAGCAAAAAACAGAAACAGGGCAATAGCGCAGTCGTAAAGCAAAGCCGCTCTAGCTCTAGTGTGTTTTGAGCCAAACGTTGCGGAAATCCGCGCTATCGTCGGGGTCTGGGTAGTAAAACTCTGGGATCCAGGGGTATGCGGCCAAGACTTCAGCCGGGGTGATGTAACCGTTCTCGGCGAGTATTTTGAGGATGTACTTCATGCGCTTGTTCCACCATTTTTTGGTGGAAAAACCGCCCTTATAGAAGCTTCCGCCCTTGGATGGCGCGACTTTAAGGGAGGCGAGGTATGCGCCTTGTAGGGGGGTGAGTTCAATCGGTTTTTTGTCGAAATAAAAGAGCGCTGCCTGTTTGATTCCGTAGATATCGGGGCCAAATTCGATCATGTTGACGTAGAGTTCAAAAATCCGCGTTTTGCTCACAACGGTTTCGAGCCGCCAAGCGATAAAGGCTTCTTCAAGTTTTCGGGCTAAGTTTTTGTTGCGATCGAGGAAGAGGTTTTTAGTGAGTTGCTGCGAAATAGTTGAACCACCATACACATAGCGTTTTTCCTTAAGATTTAGGCGCATGGCGCGTTCAATAAACGATATACGAAGCGGTCCATGGTCAAAAAAGCGCTTATCCTCGGTGAGGTACATCGCCGCCAAGACATAGGGCGGGATTTGGCTCAATGGTATATAGCTTTTGGTTCCAGGCCCAACAGTGATGCCATCTGCTAGCGTGGTATAACGCGTGTAGGTAAAAGTGTAGTCTGACTCATTAAGGCGCTCGGGTTCGTGTGGCGCAACACTGGTAATGCTACAGCCGCTGAAGCCAGATTCGCTTAGTGTGAGCGCAATGGGATTTTTGAGCGGTATATTGCCCGAAATCTCTGGATTCATGCTGCCGCCTTCAATGCGCAGCTCGCGAATGCTTGGAAGTATACCTGCTGGAAAGGCTTTGGGAATGTCGCTACAGAGCAGATTTTTAGAGTGCAGCTTAAACTTGAGTATAGGGTATGAGCGCACATTGAGTAGTTCCACGTTCCCATTGACGACGACGGGGCCAGAGCTCAGGCGCAGATCATCGATTTTGGCATTATCTTCAGAGAAACTGTAGTCTAGACTAAAACGCGCTGTAGCGTTGATATTGGAGATCATCTCTTGGCTAATCATCGGGTGATAGATGGCGAAATCTGTGAACTCCGCATCAACGGCGAGCTTGGCTATTTCACTGTTTGCTCTGAACTGGACGCGGGCAGAGAAGTTTCCAGCCATGTCTTTGGGTTGCGGGAGCGATAATATAATGAAGAGATCCTTTGGCGATAGCCCTTCTATCTTTATGTCTAGACTCGGAAAGTCTTCTTCATCTTCAGTAAAGCCAATATCAAAGCGCAGTTGTGCCCCCCTTAAATTAAAGCCAAATCCGTACTGCTGCGCGTCCGCATCTTGCAATTGCGCACTATCAAACGATAGCGCATCGACCGTATACTCCTGCCCATCATGCTCAAGAACGACGCTTCCATCCTCCACAAAAATAAGAGGTATTGTCTGTAGTTTTGCCTGCATTTGCGCTAGCTTATCCTTAAATTCCTTAATGCTTTCGCTTTTTATGGGCTTCTTTTTTCGTATTTTTTTAGGATCTAATTCCTCCTGTTTGCGACTTCTAGCTTTCTTTGCAGGTTCAGCTGCGATCTCTTCATCATTCATAATGTTTTTTCGTAGCTCCGCGAGTAGGGGTTGATTTGCGATCGCAGGGAGCTCTAGTATTTGTGCTAATTCGAGTGTTATTACGGGGTGTTTTAGACGAAGTTCAGAAATTGGCTTAGCCGCGCCAGGGCGTAACGTTGTACGGATTTTTTCGCACTGCAATGATTTCGTCAATGTCGAAAATCGCCTAAGATCAAGCGAAAGTTCGTACAGCTCGGCGATTATTTCGTTTTCGGATTTTTGAACGCCAAAACCTGTAAAGCTAAGGTCTAGCGCCTTATCGTCGTAGCTTGTACTTACCAATACAGCTTGCGAAAAATGCAATGCGAGAGCCCTTTCTTTGCCGATTAGCGTTATTTTAGCTTGTATGTTCGAATTAAACTCTGTGTTTACCCTAGCTTTTCGCAATTTCGCATTGAGCTCGCAAGAAGCATCAAAATCTCCTGCTGCCCCGAAATCTGTAGCCTTCAGTTCAAGTAATTGGCCGCGACAAATCGCCAGTACTTCATCATTCTTAAGTTGAGCTTGATAGCCAAAAATACGTAGCGTTGGAAGATCGCGATCAAAAGCGCTCGTTCTTTTTTCGCCGCTATCATCGCTTGTTTTAGTAGGACGGCGAATCATATTCTTTATAGACGTTGTAGTGACGTCTAAATCGTAAATCTCGATTTCGCTCGGAATACGGCTGCGGAGTAATTTTATATTGAGGGGTACACAGGCTTTAGTAAATCTTAGTTCAGCCTTCGCCTCCGCGTTTGTTGCCAAAGTTTCGTGCACACAAATATCAGAAAATCCAAGAATTTGGATTTTACCTAAATCCAAGTGCCAACCAAGGTTTTGGGCTTTTTGGACTATACGCTCGCTGGCGTAGTTTTTTGTAAGCAGAACGGTCAAAAAAATCGCCACACATAAGAGCGCTAACACGCCTGCCACTATGAGAATTCGCCGTATACTCTTCACGCTGGACATACCTCGCCGCTTCACAACACCAAATCGGTGCTTAGCCATGAGGCTTAGCACAAAATGTCATATTGCGCTATGATGGCATGCGTTTTGCGTTGCTCTACGAGGGGTTACTTGCATCGCCATTGAAGAGTTTGGGGCTTTTGCAAACAAACTTCATTTGGGCATTCTCATTTCACGCTTCTTCCTAAGAATGTTTTAGGAGGAACTAAAATATTAGGATAAAATGCGAATTTTTGATGAATTACTAAATTTTGTACCAGAAGATGCCATGCTTACGGATTTAGTCGTGGGTGTTCACTGGGTTTTAGCGCAGAGCCAGTATGGCTACGGTCGCGCCGCGACGGCGTACGGCTGGTCCGAGCAACGTGCGCGCGGAAACACAGTCGAAGGCGCCGGGACTTTAGTGGGCAGACGCATACGCGATTTAGCGCATCTATACGACAGCGAATCTTGGACGGCGCGCGCTGTAGCACTAGCGGCGCTGAGCTCTGCACTCCCAGCCCCAGATCTCGCAAAGTCCGAGGACGTAAGCGCCCAAGACTACATTTGCCGTTTTAGCCGCCAAAACCCCAATGCACTTATCGCGGTGATTGGCCATTTTCGCTTTGTGGAGCCACTGCGCGAAGAAGGCGTGAAGCTCAGCGTTTTTGAGCTCTCGCATCGCTGTAACGAGGGCGATATCGCACACACCGAAATGTCCAAAATATTGCCCAAAGCGGATTTGTTGGTGATGACGGCCAGTACGCTCATAACGCATAGTTGCGAAGAGGTTTTGTCGTATTGTGGGGGGCAATGTCAGAGTTTGCTCGTTGGTCCCACAGCGCCTATTCATCGCAGTTTAGCAAAATTTGGCATAAATGCTGTGTGTAGTAGCGTTGTTGGAAGCGTCGAGGAAACGCGTCGCGTCCTTATAGAAGGCGGCGGCCACAGACAGTTTCCTGAAACAAAGAAGTTTATGCTTTGGCTAACTTAGCCCTAGAGCGGCTTTGCTTTACGATTGCCTCGTTTTAGTCTTTATACTTTGTTTTTTTGCGAAAACCTGCCCATACGGCATGCGCAAAGCCCGTCGTTCGATAATTTCAAAACGGATGCTTTGGTGGGGGGAGCGCCCCCCTACGCGCCAACCCCGCGCCGTGCGCGGGTTTGCCGCTACCCCCCCAACGGGGGCTCTGGCCCCCGTAACGCCCCCGCAGCGTTTGTTCTGAGACTTTTTAAGCTTAGTCTGAACAATGCAAAAAGCAGACAAATATGGCTAGCGAAAGTAAAGAGAGTCACGCGGGCGTTCAAAATAAAGTCAATAAAAGAGAGCTTTGCACGATTCATAAGGATGCCTTTTTTGGGGGCCATTTTTAGCGAGACATTGGTTTTATTAATCATCGCGTGACAAGCTGAAGAAAATCAAATAAAACGCCTAATAGCGTGGGAATCAACACTCAAAATTCATGGGTAGTGAGATTTACGTCAAAGCCCCGATATAAAGGGGCTAAACCGATTGAAGACTCTGCTTAGATGCGAGGATGCTTCGCGCATATTTTCGTAATATATTTCCAAGAAACTCTGTTCTTGCAGGGTGTTAGAGCAATTAGATGGGGTTTACGCAATGTATCAGTCTCGAGTAAATGTCAGGCCATTATTTCTACTGCTTGCGATATTTGCAATGGCAACGTTTGCTTGCTCAAAGTCCCAAACAAAGAGCGAAAGCGGCACAAAATCGACAGCAGATCCTCAAGTTAAGGGCAAGGTCGATGGGAGCAAAGGCAAGGAAGCAATGATTGCGCCCGAGGATGAACGGCTAGAAGGCAAATCCGATGTCCATGCCCAAGCTCTTGACAAAAAAGCTGAAAACGCTGTCTTGATGGGGCCATACCACGTTAAAACAAATTTGTCCCCGACGACTAGCCTTGAAATCAAGGGCGAGGAGGGGGCTGATACCTACAAAATGTGGACGGTACAGGGTGACATTGCTTCTCCCGTAGTAGAGATTGAAGCCTATACGCCACGCGAAAATGAGCTCGCGGGTGGTATTATGGTTGCGGATGCCAACTTTGATGGTCACAACGATGTTTTTATTGCTGAAGTGATCGGGGCTTCCAATACTCTATTTAATTTGTGGTTGTGGGATCCCGAAAACAAGCGGCTTAACTTATACAAAAAAGACGGCGCGCTTGCGCAATTTAGCAATGCGACGGTATCGCTGGAGAGCAAGACGATTTCTAGCTACGCTCGCTCTGGGGGAGAACTCAGCAACGAAGTATTTGTGTGGAAAGCAGGCGAGCTTGTTCAGTGCAGCAGCGAATATTTTGATTTGGACGGTGGTCCCGATGGGAACGAGATAAAGATTAGCTTGAAATACCTAGACAAGCAGTTCGAGGAACATCGTTGTGAAACGGTACTCACAGAGCAAGAGGCAAAGCAAAAACTATACGATAAGGATGGAGAACTCTCTATGAATTCTTATATGAAAAACTTTGTGGCAGAGTGTATCGCTAAAGAGGATGGCGCGGTGCCCCTTGTCCGTTTTCACTATGAGTAGAGATGACGACCTAAGATCTTCCACCTACGCGTTCCCATCACTCCTCCAAACAAAATACAGTGTTCAATGAGCATTTTCGCTAATCATTCGCATTTTCAAACAAATTTAGCCATTAAATTTTGGCGTTATCTTTTCAAGCGGATTCAAACATGAGCTTTTGGATTGTGATATTTAAGTTGACTGCTCAACACTGGACGGTTTTCTAGCTATCATGCAGAGTTCTCAATACAAAATACAAGCCAAAATGACAAAGCTCTATCATTATATATGGTGCCAGAAACCAAATATAATGAGCCAGAAACCAAACTTCCCATGTATGACAAACTTTAGCCATTCAAAACATAAAAACTCTAAGCCATGCATACTCTAGGAATAAAATTTAGCCATCAGCTTGCTGCCCTACAAGTTTATCGCGATCAACTCGCAAAGGGCGAATTGTTCGTTGAGCACTTTGAGGTTTTAGCGAAGGACAGCGAAGTCCGGCTACTGATGCAAATCCAAAGTCCCCCCAAGCAAGTTACTGTAGCGGCAAAAGTGCTACGGATGATCGGTCAACGCGAAGCAAGAGAGAAGCAGTATAGTAGCAAAGCTGGGGTTTTGCTTTCGGTACCCATAACGGCAGAGAATCGCGACGCACTTATTGCATTCTTTAGCGATAACGCTCCTCCCAGCCATAACGAAAACCGCGATGCTTCCCACAGCACCCCCAAGGCTAGTCCCTCGGATTCGAGTGCAAAAGACATTGAGGACTTTGCTACTCAGCTATCGCAGTTTTTACAAAATGCTGAAAATGGCAGCTATTACCAAATATTGGGCGTTCTTGCCGGAGCTACACCGAACGAAATTCGCAAACAATATCAAGAACGCATACGCATCTACCACCCCGATATGGCTTCGGAATCACTCAGCGATGAGGAAATAGAAGCCATGGAGCTAGCTTACCAAACACTCAATGAAGCCTACGAGAACTTGTCAAACCCGACGAAGCGCAAAATTTATGACGCGATATCGACCAAACTGGGAAGACGTTTGGGCGCAAATTCTGCGCAAATCATAAAGTTCACTCAAGAATATAAGCGTGTGAACGCTGCTGCAATACGGCGTGCCGATGAACTCTATCAAGAAGCTCGCAAAGCCCTCGAAAACGCAAACCCCTCAGAAGCCAAGAAACAGCTCAAACTCGCCCTCGACTTTGATGCACTGCACTACGAAAGTTTGATTTTGTGGGAAGAATTGAAGCCATAGCCGATCTTCACTGCCACCGAAACTTGATGCCCTAAGAGCGTTTGAGGGAACTCTGATTCATTGGGGAACCTTGCGGGGCTCCGCCCCAAATAAGGGCTTTCGCCCTTAGAACTTTTTTTGCGTACTTCCTTGATTTGATTGACTTTATTACGAACTCCTGCCTGACTTTCTTGTTTTAATCAAGAGCAGCTTTGAAAGCTGCTCCTACTGTTTTTGCATGAATCAGAGCATCGTTTAGCGGAATTCACCCAGTTAAATAATTAGCCAAACAATTTTTTTTTGCCGAGTTTGAGCCGAGTTCTAGGAAACAAGGAAAAAAGAAGAAAAGAGACCTTTGCACGGCTAGAAATTGTGAATTTAATTTTACAAATCCGATACAGTTTTAAACAAAATGAGACATTTAGTAGAGAAATATAAGCTAAAAATACTTATAAAATAAGGCAAGGTGAAGATAAAATGGTATTTTATTCGAAAAGCGCTTACGAGAGTGCTTTCTTAGTGCCACAGCCGTCCAGGCTGTGGCCGCTTCGCGCGCGGCCTCAGCCGCGACCCCAATTTCCGTAGGAAGCGGAAATTGAACGCCGATAGGCGGCCCGTAGGGCAGCGCGCCA
>JALOAC010000039.1 GCA_023228985.1 Thiopseudomonas sp.
ACACGCCAATCATCACCGGTTCTGCGCTAATGGCGCTGAACGGCGAAGACACCAATGGCATGGGTACAACAGCAGTTAAAACGCTGGTGGAAACTCTTGACTCATACATTCCTGAGCCAGAGCGTGCCATTGACCAGGCTTTCTTGATGCCGATTGAGGACGTATTCTCTATCGCTGGCCGCGGTACTGTAGTAACCGGTCGTATCGAGCGCGGTATCGTTAAAGTAGGTGAGGAAGTTGAGATCGTTGGTGTTAAAGACACGACCAAGACTACCTGTACTGGTGTTGAAATGTTCCGTAAGCTGCTTGACGAAGGTCGTGCGGGTGAGAACGTTGGTGTTCTGTTGCGTGGTGTTAAGCGTGAAGACGTAGAGCGTGGTCAAGTATTGGCCAAGCCGGGCAGCATTAAGCCACACACCAAGTTTGAAGCGGAAGTGTACGTCCTGTCTAAAGAAGAAGGTGGTCGTCATACGCCATTCTTTAAAGGCTACCGTCCACAGTTTTACTTCCGTACCACAGACGTAACAGGCAGCTGTGAATTACCTGAAGGTATTGAGATGGTAATGCCAGGTGATAACGTTAAGCTTGACGTTACCCTGATCAACCCAATCGCCATGGAGGAAGGTCTACGTTTCGCAATTCGCGAAGGTGGCCGTACCGTTGGTGCTGGTGTTGTAGCAAAAATAATCGCTTAATGCTTGACAACTAGTTCTAGGTCGGCATAATAGCCGACCTAGAAAATATCTAGGCCAGTAGCTCAATTGGCAGAGCGACGGTCTCCAAAACCGTAGGTTGGGGGTTCGATTCCCTCCTGGCCTGCCACCTTCCCGGTTGGCATTAATTCTGAGATTCTGAGATAAATGAACGCAAAAGCAGATTCAAATGCAAGTCCGTTAGACTCGCTGAAATGGCTTATCGTAGTTGCGCTGGTTGTGATCGGTGTCGTTGCTAATCAGTATTACGCATCAGAGTCTATCCTGTATAGAGCAATTGGCTTGCTTGTCTTGGGCGCACTAGCATTATTTATTGCAGCGCAAACGGCTAAAGGTCGGTCAATGCTGCTGCTGGCAAAAGAATCGCGCACAGAAATAAGAAAAGTAGTTTGGCCATCAAGGCAAGAAACTGTACAAACCACCCTCATTGTCGTTGCTGTAGTGCTGGTAATGGGCTTGTTGCTGTGGGGGCTAGACACTTTCTTAGGCTGGACTATTTCACTAATCGTAGGATAAGGGTTCTCCATGACAAAGCGCTGGTACGTAGTACATGCATATTCTGGCTATGAAAAGCAAGTGATGCGCTCGCTGCTAGAGCGAATTAAGCTTGAGGGCATGGAGGAGCAGTTCGGCGAAATTATGGTTCCGACCGAAGAAGTCGTCGAGATGAGAGCTGGCCAGAAACGTAAGAGCGAGCGCAAGTTTTTCCCCGGTTATGTTTTTATTCAAGTCGACATGTCTGAAGCCGCTTGGCATTTAATCAAAGGCACGCCTCGGGTGTTGGGCTTTATTGGTGGCACTGCCGCTAAGCCTGCTCCTATTAGTGAGCGAGAAGCCGAAGCTATGTTGCGCAGAGTGGCAGACAGTGATGAGAAGCCAAGACCGCGCACACTGTTTGAACCAGGTGAAACAGTTCGTGTTGTTGATGGTCCATTTGCTGACTTTAACGGTGTAGTAGAAGAAGTAAACTACGAGAAAAGCCGTATACACGTTGCTGTGACCATTTTTGGTCGCTCTACTCCAGTAGAGCTAGAGTTTAGTCAGGTCGAAAAAGTCTGATATTGTTTTTTTGTTGCCCTGCACTCTATGGATGAATGCAGGGCTTTTTCGTCGAAAGGAATCGGTTAATAACGGGGAGCTGAAAGGCGATTACCCAATGGAGTCAAAATGGCTAAGAAAATTCAAGCTTATATCAAGCTACAGGTTAAGGCTGGTCAAGCTAACCCTTCACCACCTGTTGGTCCTGCTTTAGGTCAGCACGGTGTTAATATCATGGAGTTCTGTAAGGCATTTAATGCTAAAACCCAAGGCGTAGAGCCGGGTTTGCCAACTCCTGTAATCATCACAGTTTATAGTGACCGCAGCTTTACTTTTGAAACCAAAAGTACACCTGCTGCAGTGTTGTTGAAAAAAGCTGCTGGTATCTCAGCGGGTTCAGCACGTCCTAACAGTCAGAAAGTAGGTACTGTTACGCGCGCCCAGGTCGAAGAGATTGCCAAGACCAAAGAAGCTGACTTAACTGCTGCTGAATTAGAAGCTGCTGTTCGTACCATTGCTGGCTCCGCGCGTAGCATGGGCATCACCGTGGAGGGCGTGTAATGGCTAAGTTAACTAAGCGTCAACAGGCTATCGCTGAGAAAGTAGAGCACGGCAAAGTCTATCCTTTTGAAGATGCTGCTCAGCTTTTGGCATCGCTGCCCCAGGCAAAATTTAAAGAGTCTGTCGATTTAGCGATTAACCTTGGTGTTGATCCGCGTAAATCTGACCAAGTAGTACGTGGTGCTGTAGTTCTGCCTAACGGAACTGGTAAAACAGTTCGCGTAGCCGTATTTACTCAAGGTGCTGCTGCTGAAGCTGCTACTGAAGCAGGTGCTGACGTAGTGGGTATGGATGAGCTGGCAGAGGCCATGAAAGGTGGCGATCTGAACTATGACGTAGTAATTGCCTCACCTGATGCAATGCGCGTTGTGGGTCAGCTAGGTCAACTGCTTGGTCCACGTGGCTTAATGCCTAACCCGAAAGTGGGCACAGTAACTGCAGACGTAGCAACAGCAGTTAAAAACGCTAAGTCCGGCCAAGCACGTTTCCGTACTGACAAAAACGGCATTATCCACGCCTCTATCGGTCAGATTGATTTTGCACCTGAGAAGCTCAAGCAAAACGCTGAAGCTTTACTTGGCGAATTACGCCGCTTGAAGCCTTCCACCTCCAAAGGTGTGTACATCAAGCGCATCAGCCTAAGTAGCACTATGGGCCCAGGCTTGCACGTTGATATCAGCTCGTTTTCAGAAAAGTAATACAAATTTTGGGGTCCCTGCTTAGCGGGGGCCGTCCAAGACCGTAGGTGGCTTGCCTTAAGTAGTTATCTAGCCTACGTAGATGGTGCTCCCGATTCATTCGAATCAGACACCAAAAACTCCAGGTAACTGGATCATTAAATAAGCAGGAGAATATCCCGTGGCAATTAGACTCGAAGACAAAAAGGCAATAGTCGCTGAAGTCAACGAGGCTGCCCAAGCTGCACAGTCTGCCGTAGTAGTTGATGCTCGTGGTGTGACTGTAAGCGCTATGACTGGACTCCGTAAAGAAGCTCGTGAAGCAGGTGTTTATGTACGTGTTGTACGTAACACCCTGTTGCGTCGTGCTGTCGAGGGTACTCAATTTGAGACCTTGGCAGAGACCTTCACTGGCCCTACCTTGATTGCATTCTCAAATGAACATCCTGGCGCAGCTGCGCGGATTTTCAAAGAGTTTGCCAAAGGTCAGAAAGAGTTCGAGATCAAAGGCGCCGCATTTGAAGGTAACTTCATTGCAGCTAATCAAATCGATGTTTTGGCAACTTTGCCAACCTTCGACGAGGCAGTTTCTCAGTTGATGAGCGTTATTCAAGGTGCAACCAGCAAGCTGGCTCGTACTTTGGCTGCAGTTCGCGATCAAAAAGAAGCAGCTTAATTGCTTTTTCAATTACGCAATCAAATTTCCAGATAGCTACAAGGCTATCCACAATGATAGGAATCCAGAGTCATGGCTCTTACTAACGAAGATATCTTAAGCGCAATTTCAGAAATGTCTGTAATGCAAATTGTTGAACTTATTTCAGCGATGGAAGAAAAGTTCGGCGTAACCGCTGCTGCTGCTACTGTAGCTGCAGGTCCTGCTGCTGGCGAAGCTGCTGAAGAACAGACTGAGTTCACAGTTCACTTGGTAGAAGCGGGCGAGAAGAAAGTTAACGCTATTAAAGCAGTACGTGAAATCACCGGTCTAGGCTTGAAAGAAGCTAAAGCGCTGGTTGATAGTGCGCCTTCTGTTATTAAAGAAGACGTATCTAAAGACGAAGCTGAAGCAGCTAAGAAAACCCTGGAAGAAGCAGGTGCTAAAGTCGAGCTTAAGTAATTTTCGACAATGCAAAACAGCCTGATTAACAAATTGGCTGATGGCTGGTGGCTAATGTCACCGGCCTTTTGTCGTTAATAGATAGCATTTAGAAGTGGTTGCTAAGTTTTAACAGCAGGTCCTTCTAATGTTATCTACTACGAGAAACACTAACTTAGCTTGCTAGAGTAACTATTTTTCATAGCAAGCTGTACACAAGCTGGGGAACGCGAATGGCTTACTCATATACTGAGAAAAAACGTATCCGCAAGGACTTTAGCAAACTGCAGGATGTAATGGATGTGCCTTACTTGCTGGCAATCCAACTCGATTCTTACCGTGAATTTCTGCAGACTGGGGTAAGCAAAGACCAGTTTCGCGATATAGGTTTACATGCAGCATTTAAGTCTGTATTTCCAATTATTAGTTATTCAGGCAGTGCGGCGCTTGAATATGTTGGTTATCGCTTAGGTGAAGCACCTTTTGATGTAAAAGAGTGCACAATGCGCGGCGTTACTTACGCTGCCCCTTTGCGCGTGAAAGTACGTTTGATTATTTTTGATCGTGAAGCATCCAATAAAACGATCAAGGATATTAAAGAGCAAGAAGTTTACATGGGTGAAATTCCATTAATGACGGATAACGGTACTTTCGTCATCAATGGTACAGAGCGCGTAATTGTTTCTCAGCTACACCGCTCCCCAGGTGTGTTTTTTGACCATGACCGTGGCAAAACGCACAGTTCAGGCAAATTACTGTTCTCCGCACGTGTGATTCCATACCGTGGTTCATGGCTGGATTTTGAATTCGATGCCAAAGACTGCGTGTTCGTGCGTATCGACCGTCGTCGTAAATTACCAGCGACCGTGTTACTGCGTGCGCTGGGCTTCACCACAGAGGAAATATTATCTGATTTTTACCAGAACAATATTTTCCACATGTCAGATGAAGAAATCAGCCTTGAGTTGGTTCCTCAGCGTCTGCGTGGTGAGATTGCCACCTTTGATATCAAAGATAAGGAAGGCAAGGTTATTGTTGAGCAAGGCCGTCGTATTACTTCGCGCCACATCAATCAAATGGAAAAAGCAGGTATCAATAAGCTTATTGTTCCTGCCGAGTATATTGTCGGCGCAACCATCGCTAAGCCTGTAATTCATCCTTCAACCGGTGAAATTCTAGCTGATTGTAATGCTGAAATTACCGATGAAATTTTACAAGTACTGCAGAAAAACAAGATCGTTAGATTAGAGACGCTCTATATCAACGATATTGACTGTGGTCCTTTTATCTCAGATACGTTGCGCGTAGATGCATCTACCAACCAGCTTGAGGCCTTGGTAGAAATTTATCGCATGATGCGTCCCGGTGAGCCACCAACCAAAGACGCGGCTGAAAACTTATTCAAAAACTTATTCTTTGCCTCTGAGCGTTACGATTTATCAGCAGTTGGACGGATGAAGTTTAACCGCCGTATTGGTCGTGAAGAAATTATTGGCGAAGGCGTGCTAAGTAACCAAGACATCGTAGACGTGATCAAAACCTTGGTCGATATCCGTAACGGTAAAGGCATCGTTGATGATATCGACCACTTAGGTAACCGTCGAGTGCGCTGTGTTGGTGAGATGGCTGAAAACCAGTTCCGTATTGGTTTAGTGCGTGTTGAGCGTGCGGTCAAAGAACGTTTATCAATGGCAGAAAGCGAAGGCCTGATGCCGCAAGATTTGATCAACGCCAAGCCTGTAGCTGCCGCGGTTAAAGAGTTCTTTGGCTCCAGCCAGCTGTCACAGTTTATGGACCAAAACAATCCGCTGTCTGAGATTACCCATAAGCGCCGTGTTTCTGCACTGGGCCCAGGCGGTCTAACACGTGAGCGTGCTGGTTTTGAAGTGCGTGACGTACACCCGACTCACTATGGACGTGTATGTCCGGTAGAAACTCCAGAAGGTCCAAACATTGGTTTGATTAACTCACTATCAACCTATGCGCGCACCAACGAGTACGGTTTCTTAGAAACGCCTTATCGTGTGGTGACTGAGGGTCGTGTTACTGATGAGATCGTCTTCCTTTCTGCAATTGAAGAAGCAGAGCACGTTATTGCGCAGGCATCTGCTGGTGTTAATGACAAGGGTGATTTGATTGAAGAGTTGGTAACAGTACGTCATCAAAACGAATTTACCGTTAAAGTACCTGCTGAAGTGACTTTGATGGATGTGTCACCCAAACAGGTTGTGTCAGTTGCGGCATCGTTAATTCCGTTCTTAGAGCATGATGATGCTAACCGTGCACTGATGGGTTCAAACATGCAGCGCCAAGCTGTTCCTACATTGCGTGCTGATAAGCCGCTGGTAGGTACTGGTATGGAGCGCAACGTTGCGCGCGACTCAGGTGTGTGTGAAGTGGCGCGTCGTGGTGGTGTGATTGAGTCCGTTGATGCCAGCCGCATTGTTGTGCGTGTAAACGATGACGAAGCGGAAACCGGTGAAGCTGGGGTAGATATCTACAACCTAGTTAAGTACACCCGTTCCAACCAGAACACCTGTATTAATCAGCGTCCACTTGTTAAGCAGGGCGATTTGATTAAGCGCGGCGATATTATGGCTGACGGCCCATCCACTGATATGGGTGAGCTGGCTCTTGGTCAGAATATGCGCGTGGCATTTATGCCGTGGAATGGTTACAACTTTGAAGACTCCATTTTGCTGTCTGAGCGTGTGGTGGAAGAAGATCGCTTTACTACTATCCACATTCAAGAGCTCACCTGTGTCTCGCGTGACACCAAGCTAGGTTCGGAAGAGATTACGTCAGATATTCCAAACGTGGGTGAAGCGGCACTGAACAAGCTGGATGAAGCCGGTATTGTTTACGTGGGTGCTGAAGTCAACGCCGGTGATATTCTGGTGGGTAAGGTGACGCCTAAAGGCGAGACCCAGCTGACTCCAGAAGAAAAGCTGTTGCGCGCCATTTTTGGTGAGAAAGCTTCTGACGTTAAAGACACCTCGTTGCGCGTGCCTACAGGCACCACGGGCACTGTAATTGATGTGCAAGTGTTTACCCGTGATGGTGTCGAGCGTGATAGTCGTGCTTTAGCAATTCAGAAAATCCAGCTGGATCAGATTCGTAAAGACTTAAACGAAGAGTTCCGCATTGTGGAAGGTGCAACATTCTCACGCTTGCGCTCACACCTCGTAGGCCACAAGGCTGATGGCGGTGCTGGTGTTAAGAAAGGTACTGAGCTGACTAACGAGATTCTTGATGGAATCGAATTGAACCAATGGTTCAAGCTACGTATGGCCGATGACAAGCTGAATGACGAGCTGGAAAAATCACAGGCTTACTTGTCTGATCGTCGCAAGCTCATAGATGAAAAGTTTGAGGATAAGAAGCGCAAGCTGACTCAGAGCGATGATCTAGCGCCAGGCGTACTGAAAATTGTTAAAGTTTACCTAGCAATTAAGCGTCGCATCCAGCCCGGTGATAAGATGGCCGGTCGTCACGGTAACAAAGGTGTAGTGTCTGTAATTATGCCGGTAGAAGACATGCCGCATGATGAAGATGGCGTACCTGTTGATATCGTACTTAACCCGCTGGGTGTACCTTCGCGAATGAACGTTGGTCAGGTTCTGGAAACTCACCTTGGCTTAGCGGCGCATGGTTTAGGTAAGAAGATTAACCTGATGCTTGAGCAACAGCGCAAGGTTATTGATTTACGTAAGTTCCTTAATAAGATCTATAACGAAATTGGCGGTGCTGACGAGGATAGAGTTAATCTAGAGCTGCTCAGCGACCAAGAAATTATGGATTTAGCGAACAACTTGCGCAATGGCGTGCCTATGGCTACACCTGTGTTTGATGGTGCATCTGAGCTTGAAATTAAAGCCATGCTCAAGCTAGCCGACTTGCCAGAAAGCGGGCAAATGAAACTGTTTGATGGCCGTACGGGTGATGCTTTTGATCGTCCAGTAACCGTAGGTTACATGTATATGCTGAAGCTCAACCACTTGGTTGATGACAAGATGCATGCCCGTTCTACAGGTTCATACAGCTTGGTTACTCAGCAGCCGCTCGGTGGTAAAGCACAGTTCGGTGGTCAGCGCTTCGGTGAGATGGAAGTGTGGGCGCTGGAAGCCTACGGCGCTGCATACACCCTGCAAGAAATGCTTACTGTTAAGTCGGATGACGTGAATGGCCGTACCAAGATGTATAAAAACATCGTTGACGGTGATCATCGTATGGAAGCTGGTATGCCAGAGTCCTTTAACGTATTGATCAAAGAAATCCGTTCGCTCGGAATTGATATTGAATTGGAATCCGAATAACCCGCGTGCGTATTAGCAGTGCTGCCTTGCAGCACTGCCCGCTCCGTCAGGAGGAAAGGCCTTGAAAGACTTATTGAATTTAATTAAAAACCAGAACGAAGTGGAAGAGTTTGATGCGATTAAGATTTCTTTAGCATCACCGGAACTGATTCGTTCTTGGTCGTTTGGCGAAGTTAAAAAGCCAGAAACCATTAACTACCGTACCTTCAAGCCAGAGCGTGATGGTTTGTTCTGCGCCAAAATCTTTGGTCCGGTTAAAGACTATGAGTGCTTGTGCGGTAAGTACAAACGCCTAAAGCATCGCGGTGTGATCTGTGAGAAGTGCGGTGTTGAAGTAGCGCTGTCCAAAGTGCGCCGTGAGCGTATGGCGCACATTGAGCTGGCTTCGCCTGTTGCGCATATTTGGTTTCTAAAGTCACTGCCAAGCCGTATCGGTTTGTTGCTGGATATGACGTTGCGCGACATCGAGCGTGTGCTTTACTTTGAAAGCTACGTGGTGGTTGAACCGGGTCAGGCAGAGGGGCTAGAAAAGTTCCAGCTGCTGAATGACGAGCAGTATTACGAAGCGTTAGAAGAATATGGCGACGAGTTCGATGCACGAATGGGTGCTGAAGCAATTCGGGAGTTGTTGATTAGTCTTGATTTGGAATATGAAATCAATACCTTGCGTGAAGAAATCCCGCAGACTAACTCAGAAACCAAAATCAAAAAGCTGTCCAAGCGTTTAAAGCTGATGGAAGCCTTCCATACTTCAGGTAATAAGCCTGAGTGGATGATTTTCACAGTGTTACCGGTTCTGCCGCCTGACTTACGTCCGCTGGTTCCTTTGGACGGTGGCCGTTTTGCGACCTCAGATCTTAACGATCTATACCGCCGTGTGATCAACCGTAATAACCGTTTGAAGCGCCTGCTAGAGCTGTCTGCGCCAGATATTATTGTGCGTAACGAAAAGCGTATGCTGCAAGAGTCGGTTGATGCACTGTTAGATAACGGTCGTCGCGGGCGCGCCATTACTGGCAGCAACAAGCGTCCGTTAAAATCCTTGGCTGATATGATCAAGGGTAAGCAGGGTCGTTTCCGTCAGAACTTGCTTGGTAAGCGTGTTGACTATTCGGGTCGTTCCGTAATTGTGGTTGGACCTACACTGCGCTTGCACCAGTGCGGTTTGCCGAAGAAAATGGCGCTGGAATTATTTAAGCCCTTTATTTTCGGTAAGCTTGAAGAGCGTGGCTTGGCGACAACGATTAAAGCTGCTAAGAAAATGGTTGAGCGCGAGCTGCCAGAAGTATGGGATGTTCTTGCTGAAGTTATTCGCGAACACCCAGTACTGCTGAACCGTGCGCCTACGCTTCACCGTCTAGGTATTCAGGCGTTTGAGCCGGTGCTGATTGAAGGTAAAGCCATTCAGTTACACCCACTAGTCTGTGCGGCTTATAACGCTGACTTTGACGGTGACCAAATGGCAGTACACGTGCCGCTGACTATTGAAGCTCAGCTGGAAGCGCGTGCGTTAATGATGTCAACCAACAATATTTTGTCACCTGCCAATGGCGAGCCAATCATTGTTCCTTCACAGGACGTGGTATTGGGTCTTTACTACATGACCCGTGAGGCGATTAACGTTAAGGGTGAGGGCCGTATTTTTGCAGACCTGCAAGAAGTTGACCGTGCCTACCGTTCAGGACAGGCAGCACTGCATGCTAAAGTTAAAGTGCGTATCTTTGAGAAGGTTATTGATACCAGCGGCGGCGTTATTGAGCAGACTCGCATAGTAGATACCACAATCGGTCGTGCGCTGTTATTCCAAATCGTACCCTTAGGCTTGTCTTACGATTTGGTTAACCAGCCAATGAAAAAGAAGGCGATTTCTAACCTGATCAACCAGTGCTACCGCGTAGTTGGTCTAAAAGAAACTGTTATCTTTGCCGACCAACTGATGTATGCAGGTTTCGCTTATTCAACCATTTCTGGTGTCTCTGTAGGTGTGAATGACTTCGTTATTCCGCAAGAGAAAGCCAAAATTATTGATCGTGCAACCAATGAAGTTAAAGAAATTGAAAAGCAGTTCTCTAACGGTTTGGTTACCCAAGGCGAGAAATACAACAAGGTAATTGACCTTTGGTCCAAAGCTAACGACGAAATCTCCAAGGCGATGATGACTAACCTGTCAAGCGAGCCAGTGATTGATCGTGACGGTAAAAAGACTACGCAAGAGTCCTTTAACTCCATGTATATGATGGCGGATTCAGGTGCTCGAGGTTCTGCAGCGCAGATTCGTCAGCTCGCTGGTATGCGTGGCCTGATGGCCAAACCAGACGGTTCTATTATTGAAACGCCAATTACTGCGAACTTCCGTGAAGGTCTAAACGTTCTGCAGTACTTTATTTCTACCCACGGTGCGCGTAAAGGTCTTGCGGATACGGCTCTTAAAACAGCTAACTCCGGATACCTAACGCGTCGTCTCGTGGACGTAGCGCAGGACTTGGTCGTAACTGAGTTTGACTGTGGTACAGAGGAAGGTCTGTGGATGACACCGCACATTGAAGGCGGTGATGTTGTTGAGCCGCTGGGCGAGCGCGTATTGGGCCGAGTAGTGGCACGCGATGTGGTTGACCCTGTCAGCAATGAAGTGCTGGTTCCTGCCGGTACATTAGTTGATGAGAAGTGGGTTGATTACATTGAGAACAACAGTATTGATGAAATCTTGGTGCGCTCTTCACTTACCTGCGAAACACGTCATGGAATTTGCTCCAACTGTTATGGTCGCGACCTTGCGCGTGGTCACCTAGTGAATCAGGGTGAGGCAGTGGGCGTAATTGCTGCCCAGTCCATTGGTGAGCCGGGTACACAGTTAACGATGCGTACGTTCCACATCGGTGGTGCTGCAAGCCGTACTTCCGCTACAGACAGCGTACAGGTTAAAAATGGCGGTACAGTGCGCCTCATTAACCTTAAGCATGTAACGCGTGAAGATAAATCACTGGTTTCAGTGTCACGTTCTGGTGAGTTAGCTATCGCTGATGAGTTTGGTCGTGAGCGTGAGCGTTATAAGCTGCCCTACGGTGCAGTGGTTTCAGTTGCAGAAGGCGAAACAGTAAAAGCCGGCGCAATCGTAGCTAAGTGGGATCCGCATACTCACCCAATTGTCAGTGAAACTACCGGTATTGTTCAGTTTGTTGGTATGGAAAGTGGTATTACCATTAAACGTCAGACAGATGAACTAACCGGCTTAACCAATATCGAAGTAATGGATGCTCAAGAACGTCCAGCTGCTGGTAAGGATATTCGTTCAGCGATTAAGCTGGTTGACGATAAGGGTGAAGACTTACTTATCCCAGGTACAGACTTAATTGCACAGTATTTCTTGCCGGCCCATGCTTTGGTCAGTTTGAATGACGGTGATAGAATCAGCATTGGTGATGTAATTGCGCGTATTCCGCAAGAAACCTCTAAAACCCGTGATATTACCGGTGGTCTGCCACGCGTTGCTGACTTATTTGAAGCGCGTCGTCCAAAAGAAGCCTCTATTCTGGCTGAAATCAGCGGTATTATTTCCTTCGGTAAAGAAACCAAAGGCAAGCGTCGCTTGGTGATTACGCCAACTGACGGCAGCGATCCTTATGAAGAATTAATTCATAAGTGGCGTCACCTGAACGTGTTTGAGGGTGAGCAGGTAAGCCGCGGTGAAGTGATTTCTGATGGTCCAAGCAACCCGCATGATATCTTGCGTTTGCTCGGTGTTAGTGCCTTAGCGCGTTACATTGTTACTGAAATTCAAGAAGTTTATCGTTTGCAGGGTGTGAAAATTAACGATAAGCACATTGAAACAATCCTGCGTCAAATGCTGCGCAAAGTGGATATCCTTGAGTCAGGTGATTCAAATTTCATCAAAGGCGAGCAGGTTGAGTTCACTAACGTGTTGCAGGAAAACGAAGAATTAGCGGCTAAAGATCGGTTTGCCGCTAAGTATGAGCGTGTATTGCTGGGTATTACTAAGGCATCGCTGTCAACTGAATCCTTTATTTCAGCGGCTTCGTTCCAGGAAACAACACGTGTTCTGACAGAAGCAGCGGTAACAGGAAAACGTGACTTCTTACGTGGCTTGAAAGAAAACGTAGTAGTTGGACGTTTGATTCCAGCCGGTACAGGTTTGACATACCATGCTGAACGTAAGCGCAGACGTGGTAATGTTGATACAAAACAAGATGTTAGTGCGACTGAGTTCGAAGCATTCAGTGAAGCATTAAATTCAATTGAGTAGCTAAGCTCCTAGACGGGTAGCTTAGTTCTTGACGTGGGTCGAGACAGTAACTAGAATCTTGTACCCTTAAATTCGGTGGGGCTTGGGCCTCACCTTGTTAATTATTGTCGAAAGACAAAAGTGGAGCATTTAGATGGCAACAGTAAACCAGCTAGTGCGCAAGCCGCGTAAGCGTATCGTCGATAAAAACGACGTTCCTGCGCTACAGGGTTGCCCACAGCGTCGTGGAGTATGTACTCGTGTATATACAACCACACCAAAAAAGCCGAACTCAGCACTACGTAAAGTGTGTCGTGTTCGTTTAACCAACGGCTTTGAAGTGTCCTCTTACATTGGTGGTGAAGGCCACAACCTGCAAGAGCACAGCGTTGTATTAATTCGTGGTGGTCGTGTTAAAGACTTGCCTGGTGTGCGTTATCACACCGTGCGTGGTTCTTTAGATACTTCCGGTGTTAAGGATCGCAAGCAGGGCCGTTCTAAGTACGGTACCAAGCGTCCTAAGTAAATTTTTTATTAATCCGAGTCGATAAGAGTAAGGTCGGACGCTTTTTTAAAAGCAGTTCCGAGCTAACCTGAAGACCGTTTGAGGGCTTATCAATGCCAAGACGTCGCGTAATCGCAAAACGGGAAATTCTGGATGATCCAAAGTATGGCAGCCAGATTCTCGCAAAATTCATGAACCACGTTATGGAGCACGGTAAAAAAGCTGTGGCCGAGCGTATTGTTTATGGTGCACTGGAAACAGTTCAGCAGCGCAAAAACCTAGAACCACTGGAAACCTTTGAAAAAGCACTAGAAGCCATCGCTCCCTTGGTCGAAGTGAAATCCCGTCGTGTAGGTGGTGCTACCTACAAGGTTCCAGTTGAGGTTCGTCCTTCCCGTCGTAATGCGCTAGCCATGCGTTGGCTGGTAGAAGCTGCGCGCAAGCGTGGTGAGAAATCCATGGCCCTGCGTTTAGCGGGTGAGTTAATGGATGCTGCTGAGGGTAAAGGCTCGGCTGTTAAGAAGCGTGAAGATGTGCACCGCATGGCAGAAGCTAACAAAGCTTTCTCGCATTACCGTTTTTAATTTAGCGAGGAACTGATTGTGGCTCGTACTACCCCTATTAATCGCTACCGTAACATTGGCATCTGTGCGCACGTTGACGCGGGAAAAACCACGACAACTGAGCGTATCCTGTTCTATACAGGTGTTAACCACAAAATGGGTGAAACCCATGATGGTGCAAGTACTACTGACTGGATGGCGCAAGAACAAGAGCGCGGAATTACCATTACATCTGCAGCGGTTACAGCTTTCTGGGAAGGCTCAACCAAGCAGTATGACCGTTACCGTGTAAACGTTATTGATACACCAGGTCACGTTGACTTCACTATTGAAGTTGAGCGTTCACTGCGTGTGCTCGATGGCGCAGTCGTTGTATTCTGTGGCTCGTCCGGCGTTGAGCCTCAGTCTGAGACTGTATGGCGTCAAGCGAACAAGTATGGCGTTCCACGTATTGTTTACGTGAACAAGCTAGACCGTCAAGGTGCAGACTTTAAGCGTGTTTTGGGTCAAATCAAACAGCGTTTAGGTCACACTCCAGTTGCTCTGCAGTTGCAGATCGGTATGGAAGAGAGCTTTGTTGGCCAAGTTGACCTGATCACGATGAAAGCTCGTTACTGGGACGATGCTGACATGGGTCTGGTTTACCGTGAAGAAGACATCCCTGCCGATATGTTGGCTGAAGCCGAAGAGTATCGCGCTTTAATGATTGAAGCAGCAGCAGAGTCTAGTGAAGAGTTGATGGATAAATACCTCGAAGGTGGTGAGTTAACCAATGAGGAAATTAAAGCAGGTCTGCGCGCGCGCACCATTGCTGGCGAAATCGTACCTGCTGTTTGTGGTTCATCCTTTAAAAACAAAGGTGTGCCATTGGTGCTTGACGCCGTTATTGACTACCTGCCTGCGCCGACTGAGATTCCACCGATCAAAGGTGTGCATCCAGACAATGAAGAGCTTGTTGATGAGCGTCCAGCTGACGACTCTGCACCTTTCTCCGCATTATCGTTCAAGATTGCAACGGACCCATTCGTTGGTACTTTGACCTTTATCCGTGTTTACTCCGGCGTCCTGTCTTCAGGTGATGCTGTATTAAACTCAGTAAAAGGTAAGCGCGAGCGTGTTGGTCGTATGGTGCAGATGCACGCAAACGATCGTCAGGAAATCAAAGAAGTACGTGCGGGCGATATCGCTGCATTGATCGGTATGAAAGATGTAACCACTGGGGATACCCTGTGTAACGTTGATAAGCCAATCATTCTTGAGCGTATGGACTTTCCTGAGCCTGTTATCTCTGTTGCGGTTGAGCCAAAAACTAAGGCTGACCAAGAGAAAATGGGTATCGCATTGGGCCGTTTGGCGCAAGAAGATCCATCGTTCCGCGTCAAGACCGACGAAGAAACAGGACAGACCATTATTTCAGGTATGGGTGAGTTGCACCTAGATATCTTGGTTGACCGTATGCGTCGTGAGTTTAACGTAGAAGCCAACATTGGTAAGCCGCAAGTTGCCTACCGTGAAACTATTCGCAACACCTGTGAGATCGAAGGTAAGTTCGTTCGTCAGTCAGGTGGTCGTGGTCAGTTTGGTCATTGCTGGATTCGTTTCTCACCTGCTGACGAAGGTCAGGAAGGTCTTGAATTTACGAATGAAATTGTGGGTGGTGCTATTCCTAAGGAATACATCCCTGCAGTTCAAAAGGGTATCGAAGAGCAGATGCAGAACGGTATTGTTGCCGGTTATCCGCTTCTCGGTCTGAAGGCAGCCGTTTTTGACGGTTCCTACCACGATGTCGACTCAAGTGAAATGGCGTTTAAAATCGCTGCTTCGATGGCAACCAAGCAGCTAACCACCAAAGGTGGCGCTGTACTGCTGGAGCCGGTAATGAAAGTCGAAGTGGTTACGCCAGAGGATTACATGGGTGATGTAATGGGTGATCTCAACCGTCGCCGCGGCTTGATCCAAGGTATGGATGACACGCCATCAGGCAAAGTTATTCGTGCAGAGGTTCCATTGGGAGAGATGTTTGGTTATGCAACCGACGTGCGCTCAATGTCTCAAGGCCGTGCTAGTTATTCCATGGAATTCTCCAAATACGCAGAAGCTCCGGCAAACATTGCTGAAGCAATTATTAAAAACCAAGGTTAATCCCGCCAATTAGTAAGAGGTTACATATCGTGGCTAAGGAAAAATTTGAACGTAAGAAACCGCACCTGAACGTAGGCACCATTGGTCACGTTGACCATGGTAAAACTACTCTAACAGCTGCCCTGACGC
>JALOAC010000078.1 GCA_023228985.1 Thiopseudomonas sp.
AGATACCAGAAACTGAAAATAAACATGATAATACTTACGGGAATCTTCCACCATAGCGTCGGCGGTGCCATAATAATAAAACAAACCAGATGGCCAAGAAGGTAAATCGGGATTACGGTTTTAAGCAATAACCTCAATTTTCCTTGCGCACGCTCGCGGGAAACGTCAATCAGTTTGCCGAAGCTGATCCCCAATGCAATCGCCACTGCAGGGATAGCCGGATAAAAATAAAATATAAAGCTTGCTCGGTTGGTAATCAGGCTGAGCGGAATCCATACCAGATACAAGCCGATAAACATAGAAAAAGGAGTAAGGGAGGCATCATCACCTTTCAGGGCGCGGTACGTAATATAGACTATGGAAGGGATTATCAGTATCCACAGCGTTGGGCTAAGCATACCGAGGAACCTCGGGGTAAACCAGTAGGCAAAATTTTCCGGCGTCAGCACCCACATCCAGGGACGTGAAGCGATTCCACCCGGTTCATAGGCCTCAAAAGTAATCGAGCCGGTGAGCCTCGTCATTTCCAAGGCGCGGGTAATCGGATTTAATAGTTCTCCCCAATAGGGATACTCGAGAATCGGTAAAAACAAGAAAAAGGCAAGCGGCGCGAAAGTGATGTAGGAAAATATGAACTTTTTCCAGTCCGGACAGCGGTTAAGCATCCAGTGCACGCCAATCGCCAAAGCAACCAGCACACCGTTTAATTTTGCCAGCGCCGCCAGAGCGATGGCCACTCCCGAAACCGGATAATTACCCCTCAAATACATCCAGAAGGCCAGGAGGATAAAAAACTGGCAGTAAACATCGAGCATGGCTATATGGCTCTGCACGAAATTGAGGTTTTCAAAAGCAAGCAAAAAGGTTGCCAGGTAACATATTTTTTCGCTCAGGTTCAACCGCCGGCAGATGAGGTAAAAAAAGATAAGCGACGCAGTTCCCATCAGGAGAGCGATCAGGCGCCAGCCAACCGGATTGTCACCAAACAGCAACATGCCGCCGGCAACAATGATTTTACCCAAAGGCGGATGCTCCGTACGCTCCGTGCCGCCGCTGTCAATCGCATGACGCGCATCGTTCACATAATGAACTTCATCAAAGAGAGGCTCGCCCGGGCGCATCATAAGGCCCAGATGGAGCAAAAGACTGGCAATAACGATTACAGCGATGCCCAGATACTGCCACTGTCTTAACCGGCTTATACAGGATTTGAGTCTTGCCACGTCCACCAGTTATTTACAAAATAATTCCAAAGCGTTGCACCTGCTATACCAATCAGGTTGGAAAGCAGGTAATACAACCCGAAAATCTCGGTAAAGAATGAAAGGATACCAATGTTAATGATGAGGCCGCCCAGGCTGACAAGATTAAATTTTGCCATCTTTAAAATAAACGCCTTTGCCCCGGGAACCCTTCTGTCTTTAAATGTAAAGAGGTGATTAAGCAAGTAGTTGGTAATGATAGACGTTTCGATTGCGATAACGGACGACAGGGCATAAAAAAGACCGGCCTTTTCGGTAAACAGCCAAAGCAGGCCCGTGTTCACAAGAACGCCGCTTCCGCCGACCAGGCAGAATTTTATAAAGCGCTTAAACTCTCCGCTGCGGACCGACAACCCCCAAAGATGGCGCAGATATTCATACTGCTGATTGAGGTTAAGCTTGCTTTTACCCTGCTGGCGCAATTGAAATTTAAACGGTACCTCCGTTACTTCACGCCATTTTCCCATCATCAGCACCTCAAGCAGGATCTTATATCCCACCGGCTCAAGCTTAACGCCTGTAATGACTTTGCGCTTCAGCGCAAAAAAGCCGCTCATGGGGTCTTTTACCTTCCTGGCTTTGGGAAGTGTGATATCGGCTAAAATTATGGCGCCGCGGCTGATAGCCTTGCGGATACCGCTCCAGTCATCACAGCCACCGCCTAAAACATAGCGGCTGGCAATCGCAAGGTCGGAACCGCGCTCAAGCGCATCAAGCAGGCGCGGAACGATCTCAGGCGGGTGCTGGAGGTCAGCGTCCATCACTACAAGCAAATCACTCTCAGCACTCTCAAAACCTCTTACAACCGCAGTGGCAAGACCTTTTTCACCTTCACGTACAATCACGCGGACCGGATATTTGCTTTTGAGGGAGCTGATTTCTTCGGCAGTGCCGTCACTGCTGTTATCATCTACAAAGAGGATTTCATAATTATATCTGGAAAGGTTTTTGGCAATCTTTTCTACAAGAGGGACAATATTATCACGCTCATTGTATGTTGGTACAACTATTGTTACACTACTTTTCATCTCGTCCCAAACTGGTGATTTTGAGCTATTTTACCATAAATTTTGGATTTGGTAATCATTTGATAAAATAGGGCGTCATGGTAAATGGCAGAACTTCCCACACAAGCGCAAAGCAGCGTGTTTTGCCGGGGGCTTGAGAGGACACGTGCAGATTGGAACACTCGCAAGGCAAGAATGATATCAAAAACCTGTTTGACCGGCTGCTCGCATACTACGGACATCAACACTGGTGGCCGGCCAAGACACGATTTGAAGTAATGACAGGGGCAGTACTTACCCAGGCGACATCCTGGGAGAGTGCCTCAAAAGCTATCGCCAACCTGAAGACCTCCGGGAACCTCAGCCCTCAGGCTCTGGAAAAAATCGCAGAGGATGAGCTCGCTGCTCTCATCCGGCCTTCCGG
>JALOAC010000079.1 GCA_023228985.1 Thiopseudomonas sp.
CGATTTTATCAGCTGCTGTATTTATCGGTGCGCCGTTGTCATTAACAAGCGCTGTGAACGAAGTTGTAAGAATTCTGCGGTTTCTAACAACATTCAAGGGCGAGAATTCGGGTGCTTCACTTGACTTGGTTTTAAAGGTGAATGTATTTGTCTGAACATCAGCGTTGCTGATGTCTATGTCAGTTCTTTGGTCGATTGCGTTGCCGCCCAAAGCTGAATCATCATTTAAGCCGGCGGCCAAGGTTACAACATACTCAGACGAATATTTAAACACACCTTTGTAAGTTTCATCAGCAACAGGTTTTGGAGTAATCGTAAGAACCTTATTGTCACCGCTCCATACGTAATCACAATTTGCGGTAAAGTCAGTGGCAACTCCTGTATCAGCTACTTCTTCTGTGATGGTTACAAAAGTATTGGTATCAGTTGTGTCCATCTTCTTCGAGAAGGTTATGACTATAGGCTCGGTTACATCAACCTGACCTGTTTTGGTGATATCGCTTGTGGGCGTTGCGGTAATGACTACAGGCTGAGTAGCAGTATTAAACGTGTAAATGAATTGGCCGCGAGTGTTCTCAGGGCTTAATTCATTATCAAAGCCATAATCAATCAGATAACCGTTGTCATCAAGCAAGTTGCTGAATGTAACCTGCATTACAGAGTTGTTCGGTAATGCTGCAGGCAATGTATAAGTATACACATTCGTGCCCGCAGTATGAGTTGTAAAGGCAGTCTCAGCAACATCAACGTATGCAAACACACCGTCGCCAAGCAATTTCTTAATGGCGAGTTTCGGTGCAGAACCTGCTTGTTCTTTTTCGAGAGTAAGAACAATGTTAGTGTCTGCCGTTCCGATTTTTACATTAACTGCATTTTGAACAGGAGAAATGGACTTAATGCCGGTTTGTTTAACCGTCTTAAAGTCATAAGTATAGGCTATAAGCGCATTTTTCAACAAAGCATCACTGTCGGTAACAGACGTTGTAAGAGTTACACGATAGTTTGTATCGTAATCGAGCTTAGCGGCCGGAGAAGCGGTAACGGTCATAAAGTCTTCTGACCAAGTTACATTAGCATTGTCTAAGAGGTTAGAACCTACACCAACTTTTTCCAGAATAAAGCTTGCAGCTGTAACAGTAGTAGTGTCTATGGGCTTGCTGAACGAAATACTTATCGGAGCTTCGGGCAAAGCATACTGCGCATCTGTAGGCGGAACGTGACCTACAACCACAGGCTGAGAGGCTGTTACGAAGCTGTAGTTATAAGTTGCAAGAGTATTGTTGTTTGCGTCTTTAAGGTTAGCAAGCGACAATACCAACTTGCTTGCGAATGGCAAGTTTGCAGACGGGGTTACAGTCAAAATTTTCTTGGTGCCGTCTAATACAAGACTTGAGATTGCAGTATCAACAGTTTCGAATGCGACTGTATTCAAATCATCGGCTGCAAGTTTCACGTTGTCAGTGCTTGTAACAATCGTTTCTTGAGCACCATTCAAAGCATCGCTGAAATAGATTTCGATTATTGAGTTAACCGGAACATTCGCAACATCTTTACGGTCAGAGGTTGTCGTATCGGTTGTTGTATCGTCAATGACGGTCGCACCTGATTTAACAACAACTTTTGCAATATTAACGTCAAGGGCGGTGGTGAATGTATAGGTCGTTTCAGTCAATTCAACGCCAAAGATATCTTTTGCAGCCGTAAATTTAGCTGTGTATTGTGTGTTCGGCAGCAAGGCCACAGTCTGGTTCCAGCTCATTATCGGAGTAACGGTGAGCACAGAAGCTGAATCATCATCTTTGGTTGCCCAAGAGAATTCGCAAGCTACAACCTTGTCAGTATCATATATCAGACTGAACGCATTTTGCGTCAGAATCTGATCCATGGGTTTATTAAAGGTGAAAATAAGCTGTGTTGAGGTAGAAACATCGGTTGCGCCTGATATTGCGGCGGTCGCATTTGTGCCGGCGTGAACTGTGCCGCCAACTGTCGGAGCAGTGATAAGAGCGCCAAGCAGATAGGTCTGGTCGGTGTTTTCGGTTACAACGCCGTCTTCTGCATTAACCTTAGCTTTATGGTCGTGTTTCAAACATACGTTATAGGTCAAAGTGCCGCCTGCGGCTGTTATACAACCACCGGCTGTAGTAGCGGTTACAATAGCATCATTAGTATTACCGGTGATTGTTCCGGCTGTGACGCTAGCTGCAATACCACCTGCAGTAGGTGCATTTACAGCACATGTAACAACGTTACCGGTAATAGTACCGGCTGTTACGCTACCTGCAATACCACCGGCGACTGTGGTGCCGGTAATAGTAGTGCCGGCTACTTGATTATTCTTAACAGTACCGGCAGTCATATTAGCGACAATACCGCCAACGGTATCGCCGGTAGTTATATTAACACCGGTCAAGCTTACGTTTTCAACAACCGCACCTGTATTCAAATAAGCAAACATAGGCACAGTGCCGTTGCTAATAGTGAATCCGCCACCGTTATACTGAGCAGCAAACTGGCTGCCTACAGTAGAAATAGACTTATCATCAGCCGTAACATTTGCGATCTGCAAATACTTAAGATTAGTGCTTGTCCAATAACCTGTGACAGCAGTATCGGCAAGAGCAGTCAAATCAGCGTCTGTTTCAATAACGAACGG
>JALOAC010000012.1 GCA_023228985.1 Thiopseudomonas sp.
GATAAATAAAGCTGGCAAAAAAAAAGGCGCTGTAACTTAGGCAAGCGTTACAGCGCCGTTAACCAAAAACTCCATTTACTGCTTAAGCGCAGTGATATCAGCCTCGGTATCGATACCTAGCTTATAGCCAAGCGATACATGGTGAAAACGGCCTATAGAGCTGTCGTCATGGATGGCGAAACCAAAGTTATAGGTTTTACCCGACTCAAGTGCTACATCGCCCTCGCCACCTCTTAGTTTACGTGTGAAGTCTACAGTCCAAACACCGTCGGTAAGTTTCCCATCTGCGCTAACCAGCGCTTGTCCGCCTTCCATTACTCGCTCAGTGGCCACATGGCCATCATAGGCTTTGTTTTCGCCACTGCGCCACTGGTTTAAATCGTAGAACACACCATCAGGTAGCGAACCACCTTTTACATACTTTGTTTTAGTCTCTGCAGCACCCGGCATGGTGCGCGCATCACCGTGACAGCTGCCCCAGCAACCGCTCTGCCCAGCCAACTCGACTTTGTCACCGGCTTCAAGCATATAAGCAATTTTTACTGGGTTGTTTTCATCCATTTGTGGTGCACCCGATGCTGCTGGCTGCTTCCACACAAAGCGCAAATACAAGTTTTCGCCATCGTTAGCTGCCTGTACTTTGGCGTCGATGAAAGGCGCTTTACCTGGAATTGGGCTAGGCTCAATTTTGCCACCGCTGGCAATCAGCTGTCCCATATCACCCACTTCTTCTGAGTGACACCCAGCGCAGGTTTCACCCTTACGTAATACGCGCGCACCACCGTGTTCAGTTCCTTTGGTAATCCACTCAATCGGTGAGACGCCTGGATAGAGCAAAGAAATGCTGGTTGCTGGAACCTTGCTCCAATCAGCAGGAGCTGCTGCTAGAGCACTGCCTGCAGTAAGTGTAAAGATAGCGCCTGCTAGGCTGGTCATCATAATTTTTTTCATAATCGCTTACTCCCCAATTGATTACCTGTCTTGCTTTTTAATCATAATCTTCATCAGTCATTCCTTCAGGCAAATGGTGAGCAATGCCTTTATGACAGTCGATGCAAGTCATATTTTCAGCCAGCGCCATTTCATGTTGCTTGCGTGCACGCTGCTTCTGCGTTTCGATATTCATACTTTCAAGACTATGGCAGTTTCTACATTCACGAGAATCTGAAGCTTTCATGCGCTTCCATTCGTTGCGTGCCAAGGTCAAACGCTTAGCCTCGAACTTCTCGGGTGTATCAATCGTACCTACAATTTTGCCCCATAGCTCTCTGGACGCTTCGATCTTGCGTATCATTTTATAGCCCCACTCCTTGGGCACATGACAATCTGGGCAAGTAGCTCGTACACCGGTACGGTTAGTGTAGTGAATTGTTTCTTTGTATTCTGGATAAACGTTATCGCGCATTTCATGACAAGAGAGACAGAACTCCTCGGTATTGGTCATTTCCAATGCGGTGTTAAAGCCACCCCAGAAAAGTACCCCGGCAATAATACCTACCACTAGTATGCTGGCTAAAGAGTAATGCACGTTTGGGCGACATAGGTATGCAAAAAACCCAGTCCGCTGCTGCGACTCCTGCGTGTTTCTGCTGTCTTGATCTGCCATTTGCTTTTTCCTTTCCTGTTCCACCCCCACCCCGCATGAATCTGCGAAGTGGGGGGGGATATTTAGCAGTTCAACTGAACCAGTTAGTAAACGTCAAACATGGTGTTGTAAAGGTTAAACTTACCAGTTGGTGTGATGATCTCTGGACTCGTGATAACAGACTTCACTTTCAGCGTCTTATCGTCATAAATAACGATTGCTGACTGATCCGCTTTACCACCCCATAGTGAGATCCAAACCTCGTCACCCGCTTGGTTGTATTCTGGCTGTACAGCGCGGCGAATTGCTTTGCCTTCTGGTAAACCAGAATCTTTACCAACGTTCAGCACCCGTGGCTCTTTGCTCAAGTCGTTTAAGTCAAACACATAAACAGACTCAGCGATTTCACGCTCTGGGTTCATAGGAGCATCAGCCCAGAAGTTTTTAGATTTAGGGTGGGTTTTAACAAACAAGTTACCCGCGCCTGGCATCTTCAACTCTTGAACAACTTTCCAGTTATGTTTTTTGTATTTAGCGTTCTTTTTCTCTTCCGATGGGGTTGAGATTAAAGAAACTACGTCATCACCAAGGTGACCCGTAGACCATACCGGTCCAAACTCTGGGTGAGTGAAGTTCGCACCACGGCCTGGGTGAGGAATTTTCGCTGTATCAACAATAGCTGCCAGCTTACCCGTCTTAGTATCAACCGCAGCAACTTGGTTAGAAGCGTTAGCTGCTACTAAGAAGTAACGGTGTGATGCATCCCAACCACCATCATGCAGGAACTTGGACGATGCAATCGCGGTAGACTTCAAGTTGTCTAGGTCGGTGTAGTCAACCAGCAAAATCTGCCCAGTTTCCTTAACACTCACTACCCACTCAGGCTTGAGCGGGTTAGCAACGATAGAGGCAACACGTGGCTCTGGGTGATACTCACCATCAACGGTCTGGCCACGTGTGGAGACAACTTTGATCGGCTCCAAGGTCAAGCCGTCCACGATGCTGTACTGTGGTGGCCAGTAGGTACCACCAATTAGGTATTTGTCTTCGTAACCCTTGTACTTGGACACGTCAACCGAACGCATGTCAGAACCAAAGCGGACAGTAGCTACAGTCATTGGCTCTTCAGGCCACAGGTCAATAATGGTAGTCAAACCGTCACGACCAGTAGTGTACACGTAGCGACCTGATGCGGAAAAACGTGAAATGTGTACGGCATAACCACTTTCCAGAATTTTCCAGACTTTGTGTGTATCACCGTCAATCAACGCCAACTTACCCGCATCACGTAAAGTAACTGCGAATACGTTTTTCAAGTTGATTTTATTCATCTGCTTCGTAACACGCTCAGACAACGGAACGATAAGGTTCCAGCTGTCTTTCATGTCTTGCAGGGAGAACTCTGGCGGAATCGGTGGCTCATGTTGAACATAACGAGCCATCATGTTAATTTCTTCCGGCGTCAGGATGTCGTCATAGTTGACCATTCCGCCTTCAGTACCATAGGCAATGATATTTTCTAGACGCTTAGTACCCAAACGCAGTGTTCCGCCTTCGAGTTTACTGCCATCTGGCTGGGTTATTGACCAGTTCGGCTCTAGGTTTTTACCTGTAGCACCTTTACGCAAAACACCGTGACAACCGGCGCAACGCTCGAAATAAATCAGTTTTGCAGCCTCTTTTTCTGCATCAGTCATTGCTGGCGCAGTGGAAGCATTAGCTTGAGATACTGCTAACCCAAGCAGTGAGAAAGCAGCGATAAAGCCTGCTTTTGAGATCTTACCAGCGATAGTCATACGATCTTTCCTTGGAAGCATCTGTGGCTTCTTCAGAGTATTAGAAGGATGGTTATTTGGCATTTTGGATAGCTCCCTAGACAGAGGTTATAATCATTGTTCTGTAAAATGCATTTGCATAGTAGCTAGCATCTAAAGCTAGAGCACATGACTTAAATCAAGAACTTTCAGAGCAAGCATTAGCCCTCTCGTGTTTTTTTGTGTTAAGTATTTTTCCGCTTAAAACCAGCCAAAACATAGACTTTAAAATAACTTCCGCTGCCATTTTTTATGCTATGAACTTCCCGGCTTTCCACTTAGCAGCTAGCAAATAAAAACCGCTAAAACTCAAAGCACTGTTATTTTGCTACCCCTCCTAATCACCTATTTTTTACTGCTAAGTATTTATTAAAAATCGCTTGAAAATATATTTAAGAAGCCTCTGAATAACTAACACCTATTAAAACAATTAGTGTAGCAACTAGCGGCGCTGTATTTGCAGGCGTAATCCGCGGTCGGATGCATGGCATCCTCGTACAATTACCCGTAAGTTCCTGCCTTGCGTAGGAGTAGGCCATGCCTACGACAGCTGTGTGTCAGGCGGCGTTGTGTTGGCCGGTGTAATCCGCGGGTCGGATGCATGGCATCCTCGTACAATTACCCGCAAGTTCCTGCCTTGCGTAGGAGTAGGCCATGCCTACGACAGCTGTGCGTCAGACGGTGTTGTGTTGGCCGGTGTAATCCGCGGTCGGATGCATGGCATCCTCGTACAATTACCCGTAAGTTCCTGCCTTGCGTAGGAGTAGGCCATGCCTACGACAGCTGTGTGTCAGGCGGCGCTGTGTTTGCAGGCGTAATCTGCGGTCGGATGCATGGCATCCTCGTACAGGCGCAACCAATTCCTGAAACTCCTGTTGGTGCGCAACTTTTGCGCGACTGGAATTTCCCAACAACACCGCCTTGCTTTTGTGGGACCCGACTTGTCGGGGAAGCTGTTTGCTGTTGACTCTGGGTAGGGTGTTTGACCTGGTGCTACAGGCGGATATTGGTTCCCTGACAAGTCAGGTCCCACACGCATTGTGCTTCTTTGCAGTCATTACGCGAGTGGTTCTAGCTCATCTTAAACTCTGAAAAGCAGCGGCTTGGGAGTAGACCATGCCTGCGACAGCTGTGCGTCAGGCGGCGCTGCAGCCTGTTTTGAGCAAGAAAATCTCGCTTTCCTTTGCTGCAGGTCAAGTGCGGCTTTATACTATGCCGCTTTGTGATTCTCAGTGGCGTAATTTACCATGGTCAAAAATCTTTATATTGAAACGCACGGATGCCAGATGAATGAGTACGACAGTTCGCGCATGATCGACCTGTTAAATGAGCACCAAGCAATGCAAATAACTAAGGATCCAGCTGAGGCTGATTTGATTTTGCTAAATACCTGCTCCATCCGTGAGAAAGCGCAGGATAAGGTTTACTCCCAACTGGGTCGCTGGCGTGAGCTAAAGCTTGCCAACCCTAAACTCATTATCGCTGTGGGCGGCTGTGTCGCCAGCCAAGAAGGCAAAGCCATTCGTGAGCGCGCGCACTATGTAGATGTGGTTTTTGGCCCACAAACCCTACACCGCCTACCGGAAATGATTGCCGCTGTGCGCAGCACCGGCAAACCTCAGGTAGACGTCAGCTTTCCTGAGATTGAAAAGTTCGACCGTTTACCTGAACCCCGTGTTGAGGGACCTACGGCTTATGTTTCAATTATGGAAGGCTGTAGCAAATACTGCGCCTTTTGTGTTGTGCCCTATACCCGCGGCGAAGAAGTCAGTCGCCCTGTGGCTGATGTGCTGGCTGAAATTAACCATCTGGCGGATCACGGCGTGCGCGAAGTTACCCTGCTGGGGCAAAACGTAAACGGTTATCGCGGTGAGCTGGACGTTAACGGTGTGGGACAGGTAGTTGATTTAGCCGAGTTACTGCAGATGGTGTCGGAAATAGAAGGTATTGGCCGGATTCGTTATACCACCTCACACCCACTCGAGTTTTCCGATGCGCTCATTGAAGCCCATGCCAGTATTCCCAAGCTAGTACGCACACTCCATCTGCCTGTGCAGTCAGGCTCAGATCGCGTACTGGCAAACATGAAGCGTAACCATACCGCTTTAGAATACAAATCACGTATCCGCAAACTAAAAGCCGCCGTACCTGAGATGCTAGTTAGTTCTGATTTTATTATTGGTTTCCCCGGAGAAACCGAAAAAGACTTTGAGCAAACCATGCAACTGGTGAACGACGTAGGCTTCGATTTCTCCTATTCTTTTGTCTACAGTCCCCGTCCCGGCACACCGGCAGCGGAACTCCCAGATAACACGCCAGAAGCCGTAAAAAAAGAACGTCTGAACATTTTGCAACAACGTCTGCAACAACAAGGCTTTGAATACAGCCGCCGCATGGCTGGTGCAACACAGCGAATTTTGGTTTCTGACTACGCCAAAAAAGACCCCGGGCAACTCCAAGGCCGCAACGAGTTCAACCGTGTGGTGAACTTCCGCAGTGATAACCCTTTGCTAATCGGTAAGTTTGTCGATGTGGAAATCATCGAAGCGAATCCGTACTCATTATTGGGTAAGTACATTGAAGGCAGTGAGTACTAGGCTGAGAAAACCAGCCTAGCTGCAACCCTTGCGCGCTATCATTTTGCTTTACGCGTGAATACGCTAACATGAGTGCACCTTGATAACTTACAGGATTCGCTCTCATGTATTGTCCATTTTGCGGTGCTGTTGACACCAAAGTCGTTGATTCGCGCTTAGTTGCTAATGGCGACCAAGTGCGTAGAAGACGCGAATGTCTTTCGTGCGAGGAGCGTTTCACGACGTTTGAAACCGCCGATCTGATCATGCCGCGTCTAATCAAGCAGGACGGCAGCCGCCAGCCCTTTGATGAAGACAAGCTGCGCGCTGGTATGCTCAGAGCCTTGGAAAAACGTCCGGTAAGTTTAGAGCGCCTTGAAGAAGCCGTGGCGCGCATCAAGCGAAAACTGCGCGCCAAAGGTGAGCGAGAAATCAAATCTTTACTGATCGGCGAGCTGGTGATGAACGAGTTACGTAAACTCGATGAAGTCGCCTACATCCGTTTTGCCTCTGTTTACCGCCGTTTCCAAGATCTCAATGAATTTCGCGAAGAAATTGAACGGATGGCTAATGAGCCTGCGCAAGAATGAATGATCACGCTTATATGGCCCGCGCCCTGCAATTGGCAGCGCAGGGCTTGTATTCCACGCATCCCAATCCACGCGTTGGCTGCGTGATTGTCAAAGATGGAACCATTGTTGGTGAAGGCTGGCATCAACTGGCTGGCACCGCCCACGCTGAAGTACATGCCTTGCGGGCTGCTGGCACACAGGCACAAGGCGCAACAGCCTATGTCAGTTTAGAGCCCTGTAGCCATCAAGGACGTACACCGCCCTGTGCTGATGCGCTCATCCAAGCTGGCGTTGCCCGCGTTGTCATTGCCATGCAAGATCCTAATCCGCAAGTGGCCGGTCAAGGTTTACAACGCTTAACTCAGGCCGGAACTGGAGTACAGGTTTTAACTGGTGCACTAAGTCAGCAGGCTGAGCAGCTTAATCGAGGTTTTGTCAAACGCATGCGCTCTGGACTGCCATGGGTGCAGGTTAAGCTCGCCATGAGTTTGGATGGCCGTACAGCTATGGCCAGCGGTGAAAGCCAGTGGATTACCGGCGCGCCAGCGCGCGCTGATGTACAACGTTTAAGGGCTCAGGCCAGTGCTATTATCAGCGGGGCCAATACAGTATTAACCGATAATGCACGACTCACCGTGCGCGCTAACGAACTGGATTTACCAGAACTAGAAAAACACTGGGCGCTGCAACGCACCCCCATGCGCGTACTAATAGATGGGCGTTTGCGCGTACCGCACGAGCACGTTTTTTTTCAAAACGCAGAGGCTTGGTTGGCCAGCTATCAACAACCTAAGCAGCTTGCCAACGGCATCCACTGGCTGAATATTCCAGAAAATCAAGGGCACGTTGATTTAACCCTGCTCCTACAAACCTTGGCACAACAGCATGCGGTCAACGAAGTGCTAGTAGAGGCTGGGCCACAACTGGCCGGGGCTTTTTTACAGGCGGGCTTAGTGGATGAGGTGGTTGTTTACATGGCTGCTAAGTTGCTGGGCAGTCAGGCCAATCCTTTATTTGCGCTGCCGTTCAGCACAATGGCGCAAGCAATTGAATTAAATATTCAAGATATTCGCGCTATAGGTGCAGACTGGCGCATCACCTGTACAACAAAAGCATCTTAAAGCGCAACACAGCTGATCCTTACGGTTGTTATTATCAAACAGCTGCTTAATAATGAGGTAAGAACCTCAGCATTATTAAGGACATCCAGCATGCACTATCAGAACCCGCGCAACAGTTCTCAACTCCCTGCATGGCTCGCTTTGCAGACGCACCGTCTACAAATGAATAACTTCAATATGCAGGCGGCTTTCACTGCTCACCCGCAGCGCTTCAGCAAGTTTTCCATCGAGCATGAAGGTATGTTGCTGGATTTCTCTAAGAATCTTATCGATGAACAAACGCTACAGCTGCTCACTCAGCTAGCGCAACAATGCCAGCTCGACAGTGCCATTGAAGCCATGTTTCGTGGCGACTGTATTAATAGCACCGAAAAACGCCCAGCCCTCCACGCCGCTTTGCGCATGCCCGCCGGGCAAAAACTGGAAGTAGAGGGTGTTGATGTTGTCGCTCTAGTGCAGCAAGCCCATGCACAGATGCACAACCTGATCGAACAAGTGCATAGCGGCAGCTGGCAAGGTTATACCGGCAAACGCATCACGGACGTGGTTAATATCGGCATCGGCGGCTCTTTTCTCGGCCCACAGCTGGCGGTTGAAGCGTTACAGCCTTTTTCTCTCAATCTAGTTAACTGTCATTTTTTAGCCAATATTGATAGCAGCGCGTTCTATCAACTGAGCCAACAACTGAACCCTGAAACCACTTTATTTATTATTTCCAGTAAATCTTTTGGCACCCTAGAAACCTTAAAAAACGCTTTGGCCGCGCGCCAATGGTTGCTTGACCAAGGCTGCAGCACGGCGGATTTAAGCAAACACTTTGTCGCCGTTTCCAGCAATACTGCCAAGGCAGTTGAGTTTGGTATCGATCCAGCCAATATCTTGCCTATGTGGGACTGGGTGGGTGGTCGTTATTCGCTTTGGTCAGCCATTGGCCTGCCGATTGCTCTAACCGTCGGTATGGATAATTTTAAACAGATGCTAGCCGGTGCCCACAGCATGGATCAGCATTTCCAACAGGCACCCTTTGCAGAAAACATGCCGGTAATCATGGCGCTGCTGGGCGTGTGGTATGTGAACTTTTGGGGCGCACACAGTCAAGCTGTGCTGCCCTATGATAATTATCTGCAAAGTTTGCCAGACTATCTGCAACAGCTGGATATGGAGTCTAACGGCAAGCAAGTACGTCACGATGGCAGTCCGCTGGGCTACGATAGCGGCCCTGTCATTTGGGGCAATATTGGTACCAACGGCCAGCATGCCTACCACCAGCTTTTACTGCAGGGAACCCAGTTAATTCCGGCAGATTTCATTATTGCGGTTAACAGTCAAAACCCTATCGCTGACCATCAACAATGGCTGTACGCCAACTGTTTGTCACAGAGTCAGGCACTGATGTGTGGTAAAAACCGACAAGCCGTAGAAGATGAGCTGCGTGAAAAAGGCTGCAGTGAAGATGAGGTTTTGCGTTTGGCGCCGCATAAAGAAATCCTGGGTAACCGACCCAGCAACAGCCTTATTCTTGATCAGCTGGATCCCAAGCGTCTTGGCGCTTTGATCGCTCTGTATGAACACAAAGTGTATGTGCAAAGTGTAATCTGGGGCATTAACGCCTTTGATCAGTGGGGTGTAGAGCTGGGCAAAGAGCTGGGCGATAAGGTGTACCAACTACTCAATCAACCCCAACAACAGGCCGCTACCGATGCTTCAACCCAAGGTTTGATCAAGCTGTATAAAGATAAAGCCACGGGCTAGCGGTAACTCAGGTTGTTGCCCGACTGTTATAGCAATCCGCAAAATTTTAATTATTCAACGCACCTCGTTTCTTTTAACCTGCATTGCATTGATAATTACACCTGCCGTAAGGAATCTATCCTGCTACACAGGCAGTTACCATTCAAAGGGCACAGCGTTTTTTCTTTCTTCCTAAACACTCAAGGTTTAAGAAGCACTTTTAGAGGTTACCCATGGACTCAATTCTCATACTTTTCGGCCTGCTAGCTGTACTGGCCATTGTTTTCTTCTCCGCTGGCGTCAAGGTGGTTCCGCAAGGTCAACAATGGACCGTTGAACGCTTCGGGCGTTACACACAAACCTTGGAACCAGGTTTGGGCTTAATTATTCCTTTTATCGATCGTATTGGCTTCAAATTATCTATGATGGAGTCTGTGCTTGATGTGCCCTCACAAACAGTAATCTCCAAAGACAACGCCGCAGTCACCGCTGATGGTGTGTTGTTTTACCGTATCTTAGACGCCTCCAAAGCCGCTTATCAGGTAACCAATCTAACCTACGCCATCATTAACCTTACCGTCACCAACCTACGTTCGGTATTGGGCTCCATGGAGCTGGACCACATGCTGTCCAACCGTGAGGAAGTTAACGAGCGCCTCTTGTCAGCCGTCGATTTAGCCACTGCACCCTGGGGTATTAAAGTTACCCGCATTGAAATTCGCGACCTGAGCATGTCACCTGCACTACAAGAAGCAATGAACCTACAAATGACCGCTGAGCGCCATCGTCGTGCCGTAGTTACCAAAGCCAACGGTGATAAAGAAGCAGAAATACTGCAAGCAGAAGGTTTACGCCAAGCGGCTATCCTGCGTGCTGATGGTGAAAAACAAGCCGCTTTTTTAATCGCCGAAGCACGTGAGCGTGAAGCACAGGCCGAAGCTCAGGCCACTAAGGACGTATCTCAGGCAATACGCGAAGGTGATGTACATGCCATTCAGTATTTCCTTGGCTTAAAATACATCGAAGCCTTGCAGGAAATTGGTAAGGGCGAGAACAGCAAGCTGGTACTGATGCCACTGGAAGCCGCGGGTTTGACGGGCGCAGTCGCAGGCATTACCGAGTTACTGAAAAACTCGCAGGGTAAATAAATGCTTGAATCACTCTTTGAGTCCTACTGGTACTGGTTTTCCCTAGCCGCATTATTGCTGCTATTGGAAATCATAGTGCCGGGAATTTTTTTACTCTGGTTAGGTATAGGTGCGGGTTTTGTCGGCGCTTTCTTATTTGTTTTCCCGCAAGCTGGCATTGCTTGGCAGCTGTTTGCTTTAATTGTCAGCATTAGCACAGCCGTAGCCCTGGGTTTGAAATGGCAAAAGAAAATCTTAAAAATACAGCCTGCAACGCTTAATCTGGGCCTTGAGGGCTATCTAGAACGTACGGCGGTAGTCAGCCAGGCGTTTAATCAGGGACGTGGGCGTGTCAGTATTGATGACAGCTCATTTCCGGCGGTTTGTACGGGTGGCGAACCGTTAGAAATAGGTCAGACCGTGGTGATTGTAGCCACTAAAGAAGCTAGCTTTGTGGTGGCGGCAAAGCAAATCTAGACCGCCGCAGTATTTACAAGACAGGCTGCATAGCTTATGTTAGCCATCTTTCACAGCTTGTTGATCTGTATAGCATTACTAATGAGTGAAATTCGCTATACTTAAGAATATTTCGCGTTCCGAATGGAGATCCTGCATGCGTAAAACCTTAGTTATGGGACTTGGCGGTGCCGGCATGAATATTGCCAGACACGTTAAAGATAAAGTTGGCTGTGATATTTTAGCCGTTAACACCAACGCTGAAACTTTAGCAAATAGCCCCTTTGCTCAGCGTTTACAGATAGGCCCCAGTACCTGCCAAGGCAAGGCGGCCAAATCATTAATGCGTGGCCAGCTTGCTGCAGAAGAATCTCTTGAAGACATCAAGCAAGCAATCAAAGGCGCTAATCGTTTGATTCTGCTAGCCGGATTAGGTGGCGGTACGGCTACGGGCGCTGGCTCAATCATCATCGACTTGGCGCTTTCCATGGATATGGAAGTTGTTTTGGTAGCTACTTTACCATTCGAGTTTGAAAGTGCTCAGCGCGCTACTGCTATGCAAGCGCTGCCCAACCTAGAAAAGAAGAATATTAAAATCATCTTGCACGACCACGCCAAAGCACTTAAAGATGGCGGTGCGGGCAAAGCCTTAACTGATTACTATAATCAGGCTTCAGAAGGTATCGCTAAAGATGTTGCAGAGCTACTGAAGTAAGCAATCGCAAGTACTTGAAAAAACGCAGGCTTTAGTCTGCGTTTTTTATTCTGCCAGTCAGCAACTTAGCTTTCCTGCGCATAACGCCGCGCCAAAATCGCTACGCGCTCCACATAGGCCTGTGTCTCCGCATAGGCAGGCACGCCCTTGTGTCGCCTAACGGCTCCAGGCCCTGCATTATACGCGGCTGTTGCTAAACGCACGTCTTGATTAAAGCTTTGCAAAAGCTTGGCCAAATAGCGCACTCCACCCTCAATATTATCTTCGGGGTTAAATGGGCTTCTTACGCCTAACTCTTGCGCCGTGGCTGGCATTAACTGCATCAACCCTTGCGCGCCTACACGTGACTTGGCTTGCGGATTGAAAGCCGATTCGGCATGGATCACGGCCTTTACCAATGCTGGACTTACGCTGTATTGCTGTGCATAAAATGCAATTGCATCTTCATAACGCCCACGAAACAGCGGCGTGGTTTCCCAGTTCACTTTGGAACCCACCTTGCAGGCATAGCAATCAAAACGCACTAATTCATAGCTACGATTAGCCGGCTGACGATCACTAAACGACAGTACGCCCTGAGCGTTACGATATTTATAATAGGACTTGCTTGGCGTTTTCACAGTCGCTTGAGCAGCTTGACGGTATTCAACCTTGCCATCTGCATGCACTATTTTCTGGAACTCTGCAGCAACGCCATTACCGGCCAACAAAAGCCCCATTAACGCCGAATAATAAAATAATTTGCTCTTCATAGACAAAGAACCCTGCTGAACACCAGCGTAAGTATACAAACTTCGTGCAATAAACATAGGTGAACAGGTTAATGCTTTGGGAGTTTTGTTGGTGCGCATAGCACAACGCAATATTTTTGCGCGCGAGGGTGACATCAAGACGCAGTAGCTTATCCACCTCGCGTGCTAGCCTAATATGCAGTATTTTTAATCAGGTTTTAGCATGAATAAGCGCTGTAATTTAATTGACCAAGGTATAGATGCCTTGCGTTCACGCTCTATGCTCTTTTTACTCGCGGGTCTATTGCTAGGCTGGTTAGTTTTTGCCAAACCCGTTACAGAAAACCACCTTTACCTCGAACTTATCAATCAAGATGAAATTATTATCGACTCTATTCGCATGGAGTTCGGCTTCGACCTTAATCAGTCAAATCTATTAACCCTGCAGCTCAGGCCAAACGAGTATCGTACCTTAGTGCTTAACCACCCACCCGGCAAGGGTTTCAACGTAGAGGTACGTTACAGTGACGGTGAAGTACAAAGTTTTTGTGCCAACCGCGGCATCTTGGAGCAGCAGCAAACACTAAAACTACAACGTTAATATACTATTAGCGTGAGTATTACTTTATATAAAAGACGATTCTGGTAGACTTAGCAGCTTGATCATTCTTAATTATTTTAAAAAATATTTCCCGTATTTTTAACAAGAGGCAACCAATGACACATTTAAAATGGACCAGTGATTTAAATACTGGCATTGAAGTCATTGATAACCAACACAGACGTATTGTTGATTACATTAATGCTCTCCATGATGCATCCCTTACACAAAACCGTGGTGAAATTGCCAAGGTTTTAGAGCAACTGGTGGAATACACGCTTTCACACTTTGCTTTTGAAGAAGAAATGCAAGCCGAAGCAGGCTATCCCTTTGTTAAGGCACACCAGAAAGTTCATCAGCTGTTTGTCCGCCGCGTTAGCGAGTTTAAACAGCGCTTTGAGCGCGGTGAAGATATTGCCGAGCCTTTGTTGTCATTACTCAGAACCTGGCTAATTAACCATATTCGCCGCGATGATGCCGACTACGTGGACTTGGTTAAGAAAAACGTACTCAAAATAGAGCCCAAACCCGATAAAAAGTGGTGGAAACGCTTGTTTGCCTAAGCTTTCAGAGAACGTAAAGGCTCTAAGCGTATCCTAGCTAGAGCCTTACCTAATTACTTTACTGCTTGTGCAATCCAGCCAACTTCAGCAAACGCAGACTATTGAACGTCACCAATAGACTCGCACCCGTGTCGGCAAATACCGCCATCCACATAGTTGCCTCACCCGCTACAGCAAGCGCTAAAAAAACCGCTTTCAAGCCCAGCGCTAAACCAATATTTTGTCGCAAGACGCGCATGGTTGCCTGAGACAGCTGCATCAGTTGTGGTACGCGGCGTAAATCATCATCCAACAGCGCAATATCGGCAGTTTCGATAGCGGTATCACTGCCCAAATTACCCATTGCAAAGCCAATATCCGCTTGCGCCAAAGCAGGCGCATCGTTAATGCCATCACCCACCATTGCCACACGCAAACCCTGCTGCTGTAATTGTTTGATGGCTTGTAACTTATCGTCCGGAAGTAATTGCGCCCGCGCCTCAGTAATTCCAGCCTCTTGCGCAATACGTTGCACGCTGAATTGATTATCACCACTAAGCATCAAGGTTTTTACGCCCAGCTTGTGCAGCTGGGCCACAGCCTGGGCGCTGGAATCCTTCAACGGATCCTGTACAGCAAACCAAGCTAATACCTGCTGCGTGCTAGCCAGCACACTGACGCTAAAGCCCTGCTGTTGTAAAGCAGTAACTGATTGGGTAATTGCAGTATCAAGTAGCCCCAAGTCATCTAGCATGTGTAGATTACCTAGGTAATACTCCATACCAGCAATTTTCGCACGTACGCCCTGCCCCGGTATGGCTGAAAAACCCGTGGCCACTGCAGCTTGTGTACTGCCTAAGCCCGCAAAAATAGCTTTCGACACGGGATGGTCAGAGCGCTGGGTCATGGCGGCAATCAAGGGTAATAGCTGCTGTTCGTCCTGCACATAGTGGCTGTGCATCAGTTTTGGCCGCCCCTGCGTTAACGTGCCGGTTTTATCCACGACCACCACGTCTAGCTTATGCGCTTGCTCCAGATACACACCACCTTTAATTAAAATCCCCACACGGGCAGCGCTCGTTAAAGCACTGACCACAGCCACTGGAGTCGAAATAACCAACGCACAAGGACAGGCGATTACCAGCAATACCAGCGCTTTATACAGCCAATCCCACCACGACAAGCTCAGCAAGATGGGTGGCAACAACGCCACCATAATTGCAATACCCACTACTGTGGGCGTATAGATGCGCGCAAAAGCATCGACAAAACGCTGGGTGGGTGCTTGACTGCTTTGCGCCTCTTGCACACGATGCATTATTTTGGCGAGCAGCGTGTCATCAGCCAGTGCCGTAGTGCGATAGGTAATTTCATTATGTGTATTAAGCGTGCCGGCAAACAGCGCATCACCTTGGCTTTTATCGACTGGGATACTTTCGCCGGTTATCGAAGACTGATCAAAAGCAGAGGCTCCCTCAACAATTTCCCCATCCAGCGCTACCCGCGCGCCCGGCGCTAAGCGCACCAAACTGCCTACAGCGACCTCAGCGACCGGCTGGCTATGCCAATGGCCATCTGTTTGCTGCACCAGTGCGTGCTCCGGCGCCAGCACCATCAGACTGCGCACCGCATCACGCGCACGCAACAGTGAGTGGACCTCGATTCGCTCAGCCAAAGCAAAGAGAAAGGTCACCATAGCCGCTTCTGGCCAATGACCAATAAAAAACGCACCCGTCACGGCAATGGACATTAAAGCGTTAATATTCAGGTTGCGGTTTAATACGGCCACCCAGCCTTTTTTGAGGATCGGCCAACCAATCAACGCCACACTGGTTAGCGCGACAACAAACACCAACCAGCTTGCTTTAAAAGCGAGCAGCTCAAGCACCTCGGCCGCCGCGGCTAAAACTCCAGCCAAAGCCAACGCCCAGGTGCCATGCATACCTACTTTGTTCTGCACAGCTGTTTGACCCGCCTGTAACGGCACGGCACGCATATCCAGCTCAGCAATAGCAGCGATAATGTCTGCCAAGCTGCCCGGCTGGTGCTGCACCTGCAACTGACGCTCAAGCAAATTAAATTGCAACGCACTGATACAGGATAAAGACTGCAGCTTATCGCGAATCAGCTGTTCTTCTGTTGGGCAATCCATCTCCTCAATTTGCAGCACCGTTTTTAGTTGCCCGCTCGGCGCTGCTTGCGCATTCAAAGCTGGCTGCGGTTGTTGTAATTGAGGCTGACAGCACTCATCGGCTTTAGACATATTCATCACCCACTGTGTTTGATGCTTAGGGTATGATTAAAAACCCTATACCAACTACAGAGTCAAGCCATGAAAATCGGCCAGCTTGCTAAGCGCGCGCACACCCCAGTCGAAACGATTCGTTATTATGAACGCGAAGCGTTATTACCTGAGCCACTGCGCACTGCGGCTAATTACCGTCACTACCAACCACAGCATTTAGAGCGGTTACTCTTTATTCGTCAATGCCGTGCACTGGATTTATCTTTAGCCGAAATTCGCACGTTATTGGAGGTCAAAGACAGCCCCACTGCGGTCTGCGATACGGCTAATCAGGTGCTGGACGAGCATATTCAGCATGTTGAAACGCGTATTCATGAGTTACAAGAATTAGCCCAGCAATTACGCCAACTAAGAAGCCAATGCCAGAGCGAAAGTACTGCCTCTGACTGCGGAATTCTGCAAAGCATTAGTCAGTCCAACCCTGTGCCTGTAACATCGAGCAGTCATATTAAATAGTTCGCTGAACCAATGAAAAAACCTGACGTCAAAAGCACATGTTTGTATACTGCACAGCGTTTTCTTAAGCCTCTCTCAAGGACAACCTATCATGTTCTTCGTTTTCCCCAGTGCTGACGCTATCGCACAACACCTAAGCCAACACATCATTGATACGATTAAACAAAAGCCTAACGCGGTGCTTGGTTTAGCCACAGGCAGTACGATGGAGCCGGTTTATCAGCGTTTTGCTGAACAAGTACAGGAAAACGCACTGGATTTAAGCCAAGTTACTACCTATAACCTTGATGAATATGTTGGCCTTGCGCCAGAACATCCGCAAAGCTACAACCATTACATGCACGAACACCTGTTTAACAAGATCAAACTGGATGACAGCCAGGTGTTTTTACCCAGCGGGCGTTGCACGGATATCGACTTAGAGTGCAAGGAATATTCAGCTAAGATTCAAGCCTGCGGTGGCCTAGATTTTCAGCTGTTAGGCATTGGCACCAACGGTCATATAGGTTTTAACGAGCCCTATACGGCGTTTGACAGCCAAACCCACGTCGTGGAGTTATCCGAAAACACACGCCTGGATAACGGTCGGTTTTTTGACAACTGGGCGGAAGTACCCACCCATGCCATTACCATGGGCATCCAAGATATTATGCAAGCCAAGGAAATTATCTTGGTTGCCACTGGTGCTCATAAAGCAGACGTCATGGTAAATTTATTTAACAGTCCTGTTGATGAAGCCATGCCCGCCTCTATCTTAAAACAGCACCCGCGCATTAAGATTTTCTTGGACCAAAGCGCAGCGTCTCTAATACCAGACAGCGCACTCAAGACAGTCTGAGAAGCCGTTAAAAATCATGCAAAAACTCACCCAGTTTTTTATCTTAATGTGCTGCTTGGTGCTGAGTACATACTCAGTCGCCTTTTCCATCAATCAACTCAGCCAAGATCAGGCGACCAACAGCCTTAAGCAACTGCTAGAGCAAGGCAGTGATATGGCCATTAAACAGCTGGGTCAAAACGGGGGCTTTAGTCAAAGCCCTAAATGGCGCATTGAACTGCCTAACGCCTTGCAAAAGCCGGCCAAGCTAATGCGCACCTTTGGCCAAGGAACGTATGTTAACGAGCTGGAAGACAGCCTAAATACTGCGGCTGAACAGGCTATTCCGCATGCCAAAGAGCTATTACTCAACGCCATTAGCAAGATCCGTCTAGAAGATGCTAAGCAAATTCTAAGCGCTCACCCAACCGCAGCCACGGATTTTCTTAAACGCACCAGTGAAGCGGATTTACGCGCACGTTTTTTACCTATAGTCCAGCAACAGACCAATCTGTCTGTGCTGAGCCAGCAATACAGTCAGGTGGCGAGCAAAGCAAAAAAGTTTGGTTTTAGCTCGGACAAAGTCACTTCCATTGAAGACTATGTGACTGAGCAGGCGATAACAGCATTGTTTGCTGTATTGGCGGAGCAAGAAAGCGCGTTGCGCGCCAATCCTAAGCAGGCTGCAGCCAGCTTACTCAAGCAAGTGCTCGAAGGTCTGCGTTAAAAGGTTGCAGTGCAAACGCACGGGCAAACCCCACGCGTTTGCCTTAAAAGCCATTTACTTTTCAACAAATGCCCGCTCGATAACAAAATCAGCCGGCTCACCCACCCGCGGTGACACGCGCAGACCAAAGTCTTCACTGAGCATAACGCTCAAATCATCCAGCATGGCGGGACTGCCACACAGCATGGCACGATCATCCTGCGGATTGATTGGCGGCAAACCAATATCGCTAAACAGCTTGCCGCTGCGCATCAGTTCAGTAATACGCCCCTGATTCTTAAAGGGCTCACGCGTTACTGTTGGGTAATAAATTAATTTTTCACGCGCCAGCTCGCCAAAAAACTCATTGTTTGGCAGCTCTTGGGTAATAAAGTCTGCATAGGCCAGCTCGCTAGCGAAGCGTACACCATGCACTAAAATCACTTTTTCATAGCGCTCGTAAACATCAGGATCTTGAATCAGGCTGATATAGGGCGCTAAACCTGTTCCCGTGCCCAACAGATACAGGTGCTTACCCGGCAGCAAGTCATCGACCAACAGGGTTCCTGTGGGTTTTTTACTGATCTGAATACTGTCACCCACCTGCAGATGCTGCAGTCGTGAGGTCAGCGGTCCATTAGGTACTTTGATCGAAAAGAACTCTAAATACTCTTCGTAGTTTGGACTCGCAATAGAATACGCACGCATCAGTGGGCGGTCCTCCACCTGCAAACCAATCATCACGAACTGACCATTTGCAAAGCGCAACCCGGGACTGCGGGTCGTCTTAAAGCTAAACAAACTGTCATTCCAATGGTGCACACTTAGCACCTGCTCGGTATTGAGATTACTCACAGCGATTGCTCCAAAAGTTTCCTACTAATCGATACGCTCAGTATAGTATTGGCATTTACATTAATTAAATGAATAATAAAGATAACTCTTATTCGGATTACCAATATGCGCTTAACTCTTCGTCAGCTGCAAGTCTTTGTCGAGATTGCCCAACAGCTTAGCGTATCAAAAGCTGCCGACATTCTAGCTATGTCGCAGTCAGCTGCCAGCACAGCTTTAGCAGAGCTGGAACGTAATTATGACTGCAAATTATTTGACCGTGCCGGTAAGCGTTTATTTATAAATGCTTTAGGCTTACAGTTATTGCCTCAAGCTCGCGCGCTACTTGAACAAGCACAGGCTTTAGAGGCAATACTCAAGGGGCAAGAAGGGTTCGGCTCGCTCAGTGTTGGTGCCACCATGACCATTGGCAATTATTTGGCTACCTTGTTGCTAGGCCACTTTATGCAACGCCACCCTGAATGCCAAGTAAAACTGCATGTGCACAACACCGAGCACATCATTCAACGCATTCGCGCCTTTGAATTAGATATCGGCTTGATTGAGGGCAACTGCCAAGATCCGGATATCCAGATAACACCCTGGATTAATGATGAGCTAGTCATTTTCTGTGCACCGCAACATCCATTAGCCAACCGCAAGCAGGTACAGCTGAGCGAGTTAACTAAGGAGTCTTGGATTGTGCGTGAACAAGGCTCGGGCACAAGGCGCGCTTTTGATACCGCCATGCAAGAACATCAGCAACCGCTGCGGATTTTGCTGGAACTAGAGCACACCGAGGCTATCAAGCGAGCCGTTGAATCAGGTTTAGGAATTGGCTGCATTTCACGCCTGGCCCTACGCGATGCTTTTCGCCGCGGCAGTTTAGTGCCAATAGAAGCACCTGAACTGAACCTTGAACGACCTTTTTCCTTTATTTGGCATCGGCACAAATATCAGAGCAAAGCCATGCAAGAGTTTCTACATATGTGCCATCAACTGACTGAAGGTTGCAGCCGCAGTGACCAAATTCAGCTTCCCGCTATCCGCTGACTTTGACTGTTATTGCAGTACAGTCAGCAGAGTCTTGCTAGATTTTCCCGCCTCTTCGCGCACCAATTTTGGCACTAAATAACCTGGCAAATGCGCCTGCATGTGTCGATAAAGAGCAAAAACACGCTCATCGGCTAACGCAAAATGCTGTGCGCCCTGCACGCGATCAAGCTGGTGCAGATAATAAGGCAGTACTCCATAGTCAAACAGCGTTTCGCTAAGCTGGCAAAGTGTCTGCTCATCGTCATTCACGCCTTTAAGCAGCACAGTTTGATTGAGCAACGTAACGCCTGCTGCGCGGTATTGCGCCAACAATCCCAAGTGTTCAGGAGCCAACTCTTGCGCATGATTGATATGCAACACCAAGCTGGTACGCAAGCGACTCTGACTAAGCAGCTGCATCAGCTCTGCAGTGAGGCGCTGTGGAATCACCACGGGCAAACGGCTATGAATACGCAGGCGTTTCACATGCCCAATGGCGGCTATCTGCTCAAGCAACTCACTTAGCTGCTCATCACCCAGCAATAAAGGATCGCCACCACTCAAAATCACCTCGCTGATACTGGAGTCTTGCGCGACATAACTCAGCGCACTGCGCCATTGCTGGCGACCCACGCGATTATCGGCATAGGGAAAATGACGGCGGAAACAATAACGGCAATTAACCGCGCAACCACTCGCCGCGATCAGCAGCACTCGTCCGTGGTATTTGTGGATCAAACCCGCGCGCACGTTACTCGCTTGCTCGCCCAACGGATCTTGGGTATAGCCCTGTACGCTGAGTTGTTCATCAGCAATCGACAAGACTTGTCGCAATAACGGATCATCGGTATTACCGCTGTGCATGCGTTGAATAAAAGTTCTGGGAACCAAAAGCGGAAACTGTTTATCTATACATACTTGTTGCGCCAACGGGTGTTCAGTTAGCTTAAGCAGCTGTAATAACTCTTGTGGTTCGCGCACGGCTTGCGCCAAAATACTTTGCCAACTATCTTTACTAGGTTCTAATGGTTCGTGGTTATACTTAGACATAAATGATGGTTCGAATAAATTATTTACTCAATTATATGAGGTAGTGAAATCTTATGCTGAAAAAAATCTTTCTTGCCGGTTGTCTTGCTGTATTTGCTAGCGGCGTTTTCGCCAGTGAATCGCCTCGGGTATTGCTTAATACCACGCTTGGGGAAATAGAACTGGAACTTAACGCCGAACAAGCACCTATTAGCGTAAAAAACTTTCTCGACTACGTTGATAGCGAACGCTATGACGGTACTGTGTTCCACCGTGTTATTCCCGACTTTATGATTCAGGGCGGCGGCTTTGATAAATACATGCAGCAACGCAGTACCAAAGCACCCATTAAAAACGAAGCCGACAACGGCTTAAAAAATGAGCGCGGCACAGTTGCTATGGCACGTACGCGTTCGGTTGACTCAGCCACCATGCAGTTTTTTATCAACCATGACGACAACGACTTTTTAAATCACAGCCGTGAAGATTTTGGTTATGCGGTGTTTGGTAAAGTCGTGCGCGGGATGGATGTGGTGGACAACATTGCCGCACAAAAAACCAGCACCTACGGAATGCACCAAAACGTGCCCACCAAGCAAATCATAATTCTAGAAGCAAAGCGCTTAAACTAAACAGGCTTTTAAAGATAAAAAAAAGCGCGCTACCGGCTGCCCGGTCGCGCGCTAAAATCACTCTGGCCGTTAACGTAAGTTAATGATGGTTTGAGTGATGGCACTTTCAGTTTCAATCGTTTTCGCATTCGCCTGATAGTTACGCTGAGCAACAATCAGATTAACCAGCTGATCCGACAGCTCGACGTTAGAGTCCTCCAACGCACCCGCCTGAATCGCTCCTAAGGTTCCTGTACGACCGGGGTTACGCACCGGCTCGCCTGACTCCAGCGACTGCACCCACTGAGTTTTACCAACAGGCTTTAAGCCCTGTACGTTGGCAAAGTCAGCCAAAATTACCTGTCCCTGCACCTTGGACTGCCCGTTGGTGTAACGAGCAAAGATAAGTCCAGTGTCATCAATCTCAATGCCGGACAACTCACCTGTGGTGTAGCCGTTCTGTGCCACTGCGGTCACCGCAAATGAGCTGGCATACTGGGTTGCAGTACGCATATCCAGTTGCATACCCGTTGGGTTCATCGTTGAACCGTTAGAGATTGCAATCGGTGGCTTAGCATCGTTCATCAATGACGGTGTCCACATGCCAGGATTCATAGTTAGCGTGCCATCTGGGTTTGCACTAAAATAACCTTCAGCGTCACCCGCCACTGGCAATGGTTTTCCTGCACTATCAAACGCCATATTCAACGTGATAGGTGAGCTATTACCAATACGAGCAATAGCAGCTACCACTTGTTCTTCAGTAGCACCGTGGTTGTCAATTAAGTCCTGCACCTCTGCTTCCATGTTCGTGCTAAACGAGTCAGCAGGAAGCGCCGCCACTGCTGCGTCCAATACAGCTTGCGGACCGCTACCTATGTAACTCTGCGCCGCAAAGTTGGCCGCACCCGCTTGTGGATGTCCGCCATCAATCATCACGTTCATCTGCCAGTTGTTGGGCCCAGTTTTGACAAAATACTGAGTGAAGGTATGTGCATTACCCTGACTGTCATAAATATTAGTTGACGTTGACGAGTTGTAGGACGCCGGATCAGTCGGGCTAAAGTTAGCGTTAGTCGGTGCGTTATTGGTCGAGTTCAGGTTGAAGCTTTGCTTCATTTCACTGGTCGCTCTAGGCTCCTGACTGGCAGATCTAATCTGTAGGTTACCCACCACGCCTTCCATAACCTGGTCATTGGTGTCAACGGTGTAACCCTGCAAGTTATAACCGAAGTTATCCACAATAAACCCTTCTTTATCAGTGCCAAAAAAACCCGCTCGGGTATAGCTAAGCGCACCGTTATTACTCACTTGGAAAAAACCATTACCGTTAATGGCTAAATCCAACGGATTCTGGGTGTAGTTGACGTTACCCTGATTAAACTGCTGGGAAATGCTGGCTAACAGCACACCACTGCCCTGTTGGTTTTTTCCTGTACCCAGCACCGTAGCCGCATACACATCAGCAAACTCAGCACGTGACTGTTTAAAACCTACAGTACCAGCGTTAGCGATATTGTTACCGGTAACGTTGAGATCTTTAGTTGCCGCACGTAAGCCGCTTAAACCAATATTGAATGACATAGTTGACTCCCTGGTCGCCAAAGCGACAGCTAAAATTTATTGACCAATAATCTGTACTTGTGACAAAGGCACAGTGCCTAAGCCAGCTAAATTCAATAACAACTCGCCACCTTGCGGACTTAATGTAACGCTATCCACGTTGGCTGGTAGCAGGGTATACAGTCCTTGGTTCTCACCATTAAAGGAACCCTCAGCTTTAAACTTGTACTTGCCAGGCGGCAAGGTTTCGCCGGCGCTGTTTTTACCGTCCCACATAAAGCTTTGGTTGCCGCCTTCTTGCGCACCCATGTTCACTTTGGCTACTACGCTACCCGCGCTGTCGTACACACTGACCAGCACGTTGCTGCTGCTTTGCGGCACCAGTACGCTACCTTTAAAAGTTTCAGCGGTATCCACCATGGCGGTCTCTGACGGAATAATTACTTTGCGTCCAACCAGTGATGATGCTTGCAGTGCTTGCGATGAGTGGAAGCCTGAAAGAATATCACCCACGCTGGCATTCAATTTCTCAACACCCTCTACAGTACTAAACTGAGCCAGCTGCGCGATAAACTCACCATTACTCTGAGGCTCTAGCGGGTTCTGGTTATTTAATTGAGCAACCAACAATTCCAAGAATTCGTTTTTACCCAAATCCTTGTTGACCTCGCGATCATTATTGCGCTGATACTGTTCCAGTACCGAGCTTGTGGTTCCAATTGCAGAAGCACTCATTTTTCTATCCTCGCCCTTACTGGCCTAAAGTCAACACACGCTGCATCATTTGCTTAGCGGTGTTCATCATTTCTACGTTGGTCTGGAAAGCACGGCTGGCTGAAATCATGTCGGCCATCTCTTCCACCACGTTAACGTTGGGATAAAACACATAACCCTGCTCATTGGCTGCTGGGTGGTCAGGCTCATAGCGTGGGATTAGCTCGCTTTGGTCCTCAACAATACCCATCACCTGTACGCCTTTGCCGGCTTGGTCTTGTCCAGCAAACAAAGATGCTGAACCTGTGCCATTGGGCTGTAAGTTTTCTGCAAACACTGTGGCAAACACTGGATGACGCGCACGGTAAGTCTGATCAATGCTGGATGACACCGTATCGGCGTTAGCAATGTTGCTGGAAATAGTGTTTAAGCGCGTACTTTGCGCACTCATGCCACTGCCGGCAATATGAAACACACTGGATAGAGACATAATCAGTTACCTCGTTTATTCGCCACGTAGGGCCATCATCAGCCCTTTGAATTTATTATTTAACAGAGTAAAACTGGCTTGGAACTGCACGGCGTTTTCTGCGTACAGGGACTGTTCTACTTGTAAATCCACGGTGTTTTGATCAATGGATGCATGATGTGGATTACGGAAGCGTAATGCTGGGTCAACTAATTGCGCGCCATCAGCGTCAAAATGTTGTCCGTTGGTACGCACCAGAGAATTAGAACCACCGGCTTGACGCTCAGCTTGGCCCGCTAACACGCTAGCAAAGTCCAAGTCGCGCGCTTTATAATGCGGGGTATCTGCGTTGGCAATATTATTGGCCAGCACTTCAGCGCGCTGGGCACGGAAGCCTAGGGCCTGCTCATGAATGCCTAGGGCTTTACTGAAATTGATACTCATGGTCGCATTACCTGCTATTAGTTTACTTGCTTGAATCAATGCAAATCATATGCCAACAACAGATATATGCTTATATATCAATGAGTTAAGAAGGAAGGGTATTATTCAGATAGCGCAAGCGGCAGTTTTTTGCCACTTGCCGGAGCCTAAGCAGATTCAATCTTTTAAGCTTGGGTGACATAGGTAAGAATCTCGACTATCTGCTCTGTAGTCGTTGCCCAAGCCATGGCGGCGGCATCCACTTCTTTCAGCGGATGAATAATATCTGCCGCATGCAGGGTGACATAGGGCTTGTTTAAAGCAGCGCAGTAGCCTGCATCAAAGGCGGCATTCCATTGTTTATACTTATCACCAAAACGCACCACCACTAAATCAGCCTGCTCGATTAGGGTTTTCGTGCGTATGGCATTGACTTTGGCCGATTGGTGATCACGCCAAAATGGATTGTCTTGCGCACCTAGATAATCACCAGCCGCATCGCTTGCATCATGGTCAGTCACTGCAGAGGTAAATTTAATATCTAAGCCGCGTGCAGCCGCACCCTGCTTGATCTCATCACGCCAATCAGTATGGATTTCACCCGAGAGATACACTGTAAAAGTCATGTATTTTTCCTTACATTAATCCAGACAAGACGAAAATTTCATATGTCTGCTAAACTTTAACCTACTATAACTATACCTCACTTTAGCAAACCTTTGAAAACCGCCTACGCAGCACGCTGTACGCTTTCAGAGACCGCTTAAATACTTGCCTTAGCAGAGACTTACCATGGGACTTTCACGTTTAGTTTTATTCTTAGTTCTTTTCACAGCGGGTTACTGGCTGTGGAAAAAATTTTCAAACCAAAAAAAAACAAAACAACCCGCCGCCACAGCCACGCACATGGTGCGCTGCAATCATTGCGATCTGTATTTAGCGCAAGAGCAAGCCACACAAAAAAACGACCAGTGGTATTGCTGTGCAGACCATGCACGACAGGACAATTAGCTAAACCATGAATAATGAACTGGCTTTATTGGGTACGGCTGGGCAGCGGGTATTGCGTCTTTACCATATTTACCGGCTTATTATTGGTTTGGCGCTGGTACTGATCATTTCCAGCAATCTTGAAAACCAGTTGCTCGACGTCACTCACCGCCAGTTCTTTTTATATGCCAGCTGGGCCTATTTAATTCTTAATATTGTTATCGCTATCGGCATGCCTCGTGCTGAGCGGGTCGACGTGCTATTCGCCCTAGCCCTTGTTGATATAGTTCAGCTGTCTACGTTGTTTTATACCGCTGGCGGCCCACCCAGCGGAATCGGCAACCTGATCATAGTGGCCGTTGCGGTCGCCAATGTCCTGCTATACCGCCACCTGGGCATCCTGATTGCGGCGATGGGTGCCACGGGTATTATTTACCTGACCTTTTATTTGAGTCTCACCAACGCCTCTGCCAGTAATATGTATATGCAGGCTGGCATACTAGGCACGCTCTGCTTTGCGGCGGCTTTCTTTGTTCAGTTCGCCAGTAAGCGCCTTAAAGCCAGTGAAGCTTTAGCTATAGAGCAAGCCTCTACCGTTGCTAACCTAGAAGCCTTAAATGCCTTGGTTATCGATCGCATGCGTACCGGTATTCTTATCATCGACAACCAATACCGTATTTTGCAGGCAAACCAGTCTGCGCTACAGATGCTTAATAGCCGACAGCTACAAGGGGCTAGCCTTGCCATACATTTCCCGGCCTTAATCGACAGCTATCAAGCGTGGCGGCAAAATACGAGCATGCACCCAAGCTCCGTTCAATTCTCTGAAAGAACACCACAGTTACAGCCCAATTTTGTGTTACTGCATAAAAATAACGACACCGAACAGCTGTTAATTTTCTTAGAAGACACCCGCCAGATTAATCAGCATGCACAGCACTTAAAACTGTTATCACTGGGCCGTTTAGCAGCAGCCATTTCCCATGAGATCCGTAACCCTCTAGGCGCAATCAGCCATGCGGCGCAACTATTAAACGAGTCTGAACAGTTAGATTCAGGGGACAAGCGTTTAGCGCAGATAATTCAAGATCAAACCAGGCGCATGAATTTGGTAGTGGAAAACGTGCTGCAGCTGTCCAAACAGCGCCAAGCCGAGCAACAAGTGCTTGATCTTAAATACTGGCTGCATCGTTTCGTCAGCAACTATCAAGAAAGTGCAACAGCGAATGAAGTACTACGCCTACTGGTTAAAGGCACGTCACTACAAACACGCATGGATCCGCATCAGCTTGATCAGGTGTTAGCCAACCTGATTCGCAACGCCATGCGCTACACAAAAGAGGTGGCGGGCAAACGTTATGTGGATTTAATCCTGTACCGCCACCCAGACAGCAAGCTGCCCGTGCTGGAAATCCTGGACGAAGGGCCGGGCATACCCGAGTCCGAACAACAAAGCATGTTTGAGCCTTTCTTTACCACCGACAGCAAGGGCACAGGCTTAGGTTTGTACATCTCACGTGAGTTATGCGAGGCTAACCAAGCACGACTCGACTACAGTCCTCGCGAAGGCACTGGCAGTTGCTTTAAAATAACTTTTGCCCACCCTAAATCCTATGGCCTCAGACAATGAGTATAGCTACTGTTTTAATTGTTGATGACGAACCCGATATTCGTGAACTGCTTGAAATAACACTAAGCCGTATGGGTTTAAAAACTCGCAGCACCTGCGATTACGCGCAAACCCTAGCCGTATTGCAACAACAAGCCTTTGATCTGTGCCTAACCGATATGCGCCTACCCGATGGCTCCGGCTTAGACATTATCGAGTATGTACAACAACATCACAGCAGCATGCCCATTGCCATGATTACTGCCTATGGCTGTATCGAAACCGCGACCAAAGCGCTTAAAGCCGGCGCTTTTGACTACATCACCAAGCCGGTGGATATTAATCGGCTGCGTGAACTGGTCAATAGCGCGCTTAAGCTCAATGCCAACCAAGAAAATGAAAACGAACCCGTTGAAAACGCCCTCTTAGGCAATTCAAGCCTGATGCAGCGCTTGCGCATGCAAATTGCCAAATTGGCACGCAGTCAAGCACCTGTATATATCAGCGGCGAGTCCGGCACAGGTAAAGAGCTTGTCGCCCGACAAATTCACCAGCTCGGCAGCCGTAGCGAACAGCCTTTTATCCCCGTTAACTGCGGCGCAATACCGAACGAGCTGATGGAAAGCGAGTTTTTCGGACACAAAAAAGGCAGCTTTAGCGGTGCCACAGACAACAAAATCGGTTTATTCCAAGCAGCACACGGCGGCACCTTGTTTTTAGACGAAGTTGCTGATTTACCCCTCAACATGCAAGTCAAACTGCTGCGCGCGTTACAGGAAAAATCCATCCGCCCCGTAGGTTGCCAGCAAGAGCAAGCCGTTGATGTGCGCGTGCTGAGCGCCACCCATAAAGACTTAAACAAAGAAGTGGCCGCGGGTCGCTTTCGCCAAGACTTGTTTTACCGCCTTAACGTTATCGAGCTTAACGTGCCAGCTCTGCGCGAGCGCCCCGAAGACATTGCACTACTGAGCCAAGTGTTTTTACAACGTTTAAACCAAGACACCAACCATGTCGAGCTTAATCCGGCGGCACTGACCAAACTGCAAAGCTATCACTTCCCCGGCAATGTGCGCGAACTGGAGAACCTGCTGGAACGCGCCTACACCCTGTGCGAAAGCAATATCATTGATAGTCATGACCTAAACCTAACCAGCGTCGGCATCACCCCACCAGCAGCAGCGACTGAACAATCCAGTCCTGCAACGGTTCACATTGATAACCTAGAGCACCACTTAGAAACCATAGAACGCAAAATAATTATGCAAGCTTTGGAAGAAACACGCTGGAACCGTACGGCAGCAGCTGAGCGTTTAGGTCTGAGTTTACGCTCTTTACGCTACCGCTTAAAAAAGTTGAGTATCGACTAACAATCAAGCAGGTACAGACTATGACGCAACATGACTTTCGCCAACAGCAACTCACGCCTAAGCGCACGCTGATTGAATGCCGCGCCGTGCACCCTGGACGCTATCAAGTCACTGGCACAGGAGATGCAATCAAAGTAGGCGATAGCCTGCTGGTCAGTCTTAAAGGCAGTCGTGAGCTCAGTATGCAGCTGCATATTGAACACATTGAATATTTAATTAACGCGCCCGAACAATGGACCGCCACAGCCAGCGGCCCTGTTTTTAACGAGTTCGCCATTCATCAATGGCAAGTTCAATGCGATGGCTGCGGCGTTTTGCTAGAGCTTGAATTTGCTGTGGATGCCAGTTTAGGGCAAGATGCTTTGCTACCGGCAGCAGAGGCGCGCCTGACTGAACTTGGCTGGCAAAACCGTGCTGGCCGGCACCTGTGCCGACATTGCCAATCAACAGAAGCCTAATTATGAAAAAACTTTGCCTTGCTATTGCCATGACTGCTGTTGCCAGCGGTTGCTCCAACTTACCCAGTTTCTCCACCCAGCTTGCTCAAGAACAACTCTATTATGTGGAATGGATTGGCGAGCGCCCCCTAATCGACAGCAGCCATTTATCCATCACCCTAGGAAAAAACATGCGTGCCCATGGTTTGGCCGGCTGTAACAACTGGTTTGCCGAATACAAACTCACCGGCAAACAGCTACGCCTAGACAAGTTTGCCACCAGTCGCAAACTCTGCGCACCCGCTTTAATGGAGCAGGAACAACGCTACCTTGAAGCCCTGAGTCAGGTGACACACTGGGATTTTTCCAAGCAAGGCCAACTGCAATTATGGCCAGAAAACGGTGCGCCAATTCGTTTATGGCCAGACGCAGCGCCACAGTAAATTCAACTCCTAGGGAACCGCACAGGACTAATCATGCAATCCGCTTTATTTGATTTTATAACCCAGTCACCCACCCCGTTTCACGCCACACAAAACCTTGCCAGCGCGCTAGCTGCCGCGGGCTTTACTGAACTCGATGAGCGCGCCGTTTGGCAACTTGAGCCTGCCGGACAGTATTTTGTCCGCCGTAACGACTCCTCCATTATTGCTTTTCGCTTAGGTCAGCGACCGCTCACCGAGCAAGGTCTGCGTGTGATTGGTGCACATACCGACAGCCCATGCTTGAAGGTTAAACCACAGCCGGAAATTAACAGCCAAGGCTATTGGCAGCTAGGCGTAGAAGTGTATGGCGGAGTGTTATTGCTGCCTTGGTTTGATCGGGATTTATCCTTAGCGGGCCGCGTTACCTTCAGCCAAGACGGCCAGTTGCACAGCCGCCTGATTGATTTCAAAACCCCGATCGCTGTTATTCCTAGCCTAGCCATTCACCTCAACCGTGAAGCCAATAAAGGCTGGGAAGTGAACGCGCAAAAAGAATTGCCGCCGGTATTAACTCAGTTAAACACTAAAGAAGAAAAAGATTTCCGCGTTCTACTGGCTGCGCAGTTGCAGCGCGAACACGGTCTGCAGGATGCACAGATACTGGACTATGAACTGAGCTTTTATGACACCCAAGCACCGGCACATATTGGTTTAGAGCAAGAATTTATTGCCAGTGCGCGGCTCGATAACCTGCTGTCTTGCTTTGTTGGCCTGCAAGCGTTGCTGGCTGCTGACCAGCAGTACGCTAGCGTATTGGTCTGTACTGATCACGAAGAGGTCGGCTCTAGCTCAGCCTGTGGCGCAGACGGTCCTTTCCTTGAACAAATATTACGTCGTTTATTGCCGCAAGAAGAAGACTTTAGCCGTTGCATTCAACGCTCGATGCTAGTGTCGGCGGATAACGCTCATGGCATTCACCCCAACTACGCTGACAAACACGACAGCAATCACGGCCCGCTGCTTAACCAAGGCCCGGTGATTAAGGTCAACAGCAATCAACGTTACGCCACTAACAGTGAAACGGCAGCGTTTTTCCGCCACCTGTGCCAACAACACAACGTGCCTGTACAAAGCTTTGTTACCCGTAGCGACATGGGCTGTGGCTCGACCATTGGCCCCATTACCGCCAGCAAGCTAGGCATCAACACCATTGATATCGGTGCAGCCACCTTTGCTATGCACTCCATTCGTGAACTGGCTGGAACTCAGGACGTGGCATATCTCACTAAAGCGCTGACTGCTTTTTATAGCAGCGCTGAGTTGCTCGGCTAGACTTTATTTTTATTTTTTAAGGACACTCTGAATAAAAGCACAATTCAGTGTGGGACCTGACTTGTCAGGGAAACCAGAACCAAGCCATGGCACGGACTTGAAGCTTTGGGATTGGCTTTGACTTGGGTGCATTCCATTCCCCGACAAGTCGGGTCCCACACGACACTGTGCTTCTTTGCAGTTATTGCGCGCGTGGCTCTAACTCACCCAAAACCCTGAATAAACAGCACATTCTTGGTAGGAGTAGGCCATGCCTACGACAGCGGTGCGTCAGACGGCGCTGTGTTTGCAGGTGTAATCCGCTGTCGGATGCATGGCATCCTCGTACAGACGCAGCCAACTCTTGTTGGAACGCAACTTGTGTGTGATTGAATCTAAGGCCAGCACAAGATCACCCACAAGGCACAATTCAGTGTGAGACCTGACTGCCTCGTTAACATTATTCAGCGCTTGCTTAACTATAAAAAAACCCGGTTTAAATAACCGGGCTTTTTTATTGTCTTAGCGACTAGGCTTAGTCCACATACACAGGGTGCTTAGCACAGACCGCTTTAACTTTTTCGCGTACCGCATCGATGACAGACTCATCATCCATGTTATCGAGGATATCGCAAATCCAGCCAGCTAATTCACCGCACTCAGCTTCTTTGAAGCCACGGGTGGTCACTGCTGGTGTGCCAATGCGCAAACCGGAGGTAACAAAGGGCGAGCGTGGGTCATTGGGTACGGAGTTTTTGTTCACGGTAATAAACGCACGACCTAAGGCAGCATCCGCATCTTTACCGGTGATGTTTTGCTTAATGAGCGAGACCAGGAACAAGTGGTTGTAAGTACCGCCTGACACCACATCATAGCCACGATCGATAAATACCTGCGCCATTGTCTGCGCGTTTTTCAACACTTGCGTCTGGTAGGTTTTAAATTCTGGCTGCAGTGCTTCTTTAAAGCAGATGGCTTTACCCGCAATCACGTGCTCCAAAGGGCCACCCTGAGTACCTGGGAATACCGCCGAGTTAAGCTTCTTTTCGATTTCTTCGTTGGCGCGCGCCAAAATCAAACCACCACGTGGGCCACGCAGGGTTTTGTGCGTAGTGGTGGTGACCACATCCGCATAAGGTACTGGGTTCGGGTAAATGCCTGCAGCAATCAAGCCCGCTACGTGCGCCATATCAACAAACAGATAAGCACCCACTTTGTCAGCGATTTCACGGAAGCAAGGGAAATCCAGCACCTGTGAATACGCCGAAAAACCAGCCACAATCATTTTTGGCTTGTGTTCTACCGCTAAACGTTCAACCTCGTCGTAATCAATCAGACCTTGCTCATTGATTCCGTACTGAATGGCGTTATACAGCTTGCCGGAGGAGCTCACGCTCGCACCGTGGGTTAAGTGACCACCGTGCGCCAAGCTCATACCCAGGATAGTGTCGCCACCTTGCAAAAGCGCCAAGTACACTGCCGCGTTGGCTTGTGATCCGGCGTGCGGCTGCACGTTGGCATAGTCTGCGCCAAACAGCTCTTTAGCACGGTCCACAGCCATCTGCTCAACGATATCCACGTACTCACAGCCACCGTAGTAGCGCTTACCGGGATAGCCTTCGGCATATTTGTTGGTTAACACAGAACCCTGCGCTTCCATCACCGCTGGGCTGGTGTAGTTTTCAGAAGCAATCAGCTCAATATGTTCTTCTTGACGCTGGGCTTCTTTCTCCATGGCATCAAAAAGTTCTGGGTCAAATTGGGCAATAGTTACTTTACGGCTAAACATAGCGGTCCTCAATGAATCACAGGGCAGTCGTTTGTACCACTGGTGCACAAATAAAATTGAAGATGAATTCTACCCGATTTGTCAGCACATGGCACATGAAAGACAAACAAGTTAGTTATAAATTTATTTCACTCTGTCTGCTTAATCGCTAACTAGCTGTGGCAGAATCAAAGTGCTGACGCCTTTTCAGTCATTTCTACGCACAATAATAAGAGGTACACCTCATGCATGAAGTCGTTATCGTGGCCGCCACTCGCACTCCCGTAGGTAGTTTTCAAGGCAGCTTAGCTAAAATCCCCGCTGATGAGCTGGGGGCTTGCGTGATTCGCGCTCTACTGGCAAGCACTCAGATCAAACCCGAGCTGGTTGATGAAGTGATTATGGGGCAAGTGTTAACTGCCGGCAGTGGACAAAACCCCGCACGCCAAGCGGCACTCAAGGCAGGACTGCCGGTATCCGTCCCTGCGCTAACTCTAAACAAAGTCTGCGGCTCGGGCTTAAAAGCTGTGCACCTAGCCGCGCAAGCCATTCGCTGCGGTGATGCTCAAGTAGTGATTGCCGGCGGGCAGGAAAACATGAGCCTTGCGCCCTATGTGCTGCCTAAAGCACGCACGGGATTACGCATGGGCCACGCGCAGATGCTCGACAGCATGATTGAAGATGGTTTGTGGGATGCCTTTAATGACTATCACATGGGCATTACCGCGGAGAACATCGTCGACAGGTACGGCTTTAGCCGCACGCAACTGGATGAGTTTGCTGCTAACTCTCAAACCAAAGCAGCCGCTGCCTTAGCCGAAAATCGCTTTGCCAGTGAAATCAGCCCCGTCTCCATAGCGCAAGGCAAAGCCGACCCCCTACTGTTCAGCCAAGATGAACAACCACGGCCCAACAGCTCACTGGCTAGCCTAAGCAAACTACGCCCAGCGTTTAAAGAAGGCGGCAGCGTCACTGCAGGCAACTCATCCACACTCAACGATGGCGCTGCGGCGGTATTACTAATGAGCGCCGAGCAAGCCAAGGCCTTAAACCTACCCATTATGGCGCGCATTGCTGCCTACGCCTGTGCCGGGGTTGACCCAAGCATTATGGGTACAGGTCCTATTCCAGCCAGTCAAAAATGTCTGAGCAAAGCGGGCTGGCAACACACTGAGCTCGACCTTATCGAAGCCAACGAAGCCTTTGCCGCGCAAGCCATGGCGGTGAATCAAGACATGGGCTGGGATACAGATAAGGTCAACGTCAATGGTGGTGCTATCGCATTAGGTCATCCAATCGGTGCCTCCGGCTGCCGCATTTTGGTATCCTTGGTGCATGAAATGCAGCGTCGTGATGTACATAAAGGCTTAGCCACCCTATGCATCGGCGGCGGCCAAGGTGTCGCCCTCGCCATTGAACGCTAATTACTTGCCCGGCTGAGCCTACAGCTATTTTTAGGCTCAGCGTGTTTAAAACGGAACCGTACATGTCAAAAAACCTAAAACGCCTTTTCATTGGTCTTAGCTGTGCTGTAGCACTCTATAGCTGGTTAGGTTTTTTACTTATCCCTAGCCTGGCGCTCTCGGTGATCAACCAAAAGCTCTCTGAATACAGCAACCAACCTGCCCAACTGCACCGCTTGGAATTTAATCCTTTCAACCTGCACTTGCAGCTCTGGCAGTTACATATTGGTCAAGAGCAAACCACTGTTGCATTTGAACAGCTCAACACGCAGCTAGCATGGGACAGCCTGTGGCGCGGTCGCGTGCATGTTAAGTTCGTCAACCTAGTCAGCCCGCAAGCTTGGCTAGACATTAATAAACAAAACGAAGTAAATCTGGCGCAACTGCTGGTCTTGCCAACCGCCGACGAAACGGCTAAGCCAGAAGCCAGCACCACAGAGCCTATCATTGTGCAGGTTGACCATATAAGTATTGAACAAGGTCAGCTTAGGTTTAGTGACCAGCGTCCGCGCCAGCCGGTAGCAGTTGAGTTTAACGAGCTTAACCTGCAATTAGAAAACCTGAATACCGCGCCCGACGAACAAGGCCAACTACAATTAAAGCTGCAAGCTAACGATGGCACTCAACTCGCCTGGCAAGGCGACGTTTCGCTTCAGCCACTGCGCTCAAGCGGTCATTTAGAAATAGAAAATATCGCTTTAAGCAGTTGGTGGTCCTATGCGGCAGAGCAAACTCAGCTGCATTTGGATGGCGGCCTGCTCTCGTTCAGCAGCGATTACGTAGTAGAGGCACAACCCGAATGGCAGCTACTTACGACAAACTCTGCCATTACAATACAGCAGCTGGGCTTAAGCAGTCAGAAAAAAACATTGGTAAAGCTTGAGCGCTTTTCCGTCAGTGACACTGCACTCGACTTGCAAAAGCAAAGCGTACACATTGGTAAAATCCGCAGTCAAAACCTGTCCAGCTGGGTAAAAATAAACGAGCAAGGCCAGCTGAACTGGCTGCAAGCCATTGCGCCTGATAGCCCGCCTGCAGCGACTCAACAAGCTCCACAGAGTAACGAAGCCGCACCCACCCAACTTAATAACGCATTAGCGCAGCTGCCTTGGCAGATTAAACTCGACAACGCACAGCTTAAAAATTACGCCGTTGACTTTACCGATAGCAGCCAAGCCGACCCGGTGGCAATCGAGCTGAAACAGTTAAATATTACGCTGAATGACTTTGATAGCCGCACTGATAAGCCGGTCAACCTGACTGTAAACAGCCAAATCGGGGAGGATGGTCAATTAGCGCTGCAAGCGCAGGTTAAACCGCAGAGTTTCAAAAGTACGCTGCAGCTCAGTACCAGCAATCTTGATTTGCGCCCCGCTCAGGCTTGGATAACTCCGTACGCAAAAGTAGAGCTTCTTAGCGCGTTACTCAACAGTCAATTAGAAGCTGAACTGCAACAGTTAAGCCCCTTGCTGGCTACTGCTAAGGGTGAGCTGGCTATTAATCAACTGCATATCCGCGATACCGGCCAGCGCCGCGACTTACTCAAATGGCACAGCCTTAATTTGCACGATATTGCCGTCACACAAGGCGAGCATACTCAGCTCAACATTGGTCTTATTACCGCCAAACAGCCTTACGCACGCGTGGTCATTGACGAGCAACTGCAGACCAATATTAGCAAGGTGTTGGTCGAGCAGCCAAGCCCTAATGTTTCACCAGCACCAACGCCCCAGGCTGCTAATAACTTTGCGTTTCATCTCGGCGAAATTATCATTCAGGACGGCTCAGCACACTTTGCCGATTTCAGTCTCAAACCACATTTTGCCACCGCCATTCAGGACTTAAATGGCCGCATCGGCAGTTTGGATAACCAACAAGACAAGACAACTCCGGTTAAAATTACGGGTTCAGTCGACCGCTACGCCCCAGTAAGCATTAAAGGCTCGCTCATGCCTTTCGATCCATTGCGCACGCTGGATCTGGATGTTAATTTCAAGCAGGTTGAACTCACCACACTCACGCCCTATTCCGGCAAATTCGCGGGCTACCGCATTCAAAAAGGTCGGTTAAACCTTGCGCTGCATTACCAAATTGACCAAGGCAAATTGAACGCCAGCAATAGCGTTTTACTGGAACAACTACAGCTCGGCGATACAGTTGATAGCCCAGATGCCGTTAAATTACCCCTACGCTTAGCTATCGCCTTACTGAAAGACACCAAGGGCAATATTGAAATTAAGCTGCCAGTTAAAGGCGATCTTAACGATCCAGAATTTAGCGTGGCACCTATCGTGTGGCAGACATTGCGTAATCTGATAACACGCGCTGCATCTGCGCCCTTCAAACTGTTAGGCAACCTAACCAATAACAATCGAGACCTCAGCCAAGTCAGCTACTTAGCGGGGCAGGACAGTCTCAGCGAAGCCAATCAACAAAGCCTGAAAAGCTTAGCTCTGGCTTTAAAACAACGACCACAGCTAAAGTTGAATATCGAAGGAACAAGCTCAGCCGTCTTTGATGGCCCGCTCGTAGCACAAAATCATTTGCACCGTCGAATACAAGAGCTGTGGTACAGCGATCTACAAAAACGCGGTAAAAAAATTACCGCATCTGTACAGGATCTTGAAGTACCTGAAAAACAGCAAAAAAACCTGCTTGAGCAACTCTATAACGAACTGCCTGAACAGGCTAAACTGGCTGAGGAACTGCCACGTAACACTGAAGAGCGTTTAGCATTAATGCAAGAACAGTGGATAAAGCATTATTCCAATAGCACCATTTTATTACGCACCTTGGCGCAAAACCGAGCGCGAAATATTCGCCAATACCTGGTTGAGCAAGGCCAAGTTGAGCCACAACGGTTGTTTTTAATGGACGTCAACGAACAGGCTGTTAATGACGATCAAGGTATTAACAGCCTGTTGCACTTGGATGCCTTATGAAAAAAACTCTTTTTTTAATACTGTGTAGCGGCTTGCTTGCCAATACCGCACAAGCACAAACCATGCGCTGCGGCACAGAACTTATTAGCGTGGGTAATCGCGGCTTTGAAATCATTCGTAAATGCGGCCAGCCTAGTTACAAAGAGGTGGTTGGCTACACCCTAGGCGCCTCACAACGCACCGAACTGCGTATTGAAGAATGGGTGTACGGACCCAATAACGGCATGCAATACATACTGCGGCTTGAAGGCAACCGCTTAATTAAGATTGAATCTAGCCGAGTGCCTTAACATGTTTCGCTCTTTTCTGCTTATCAGCGCCCTATTGCTCAGCACTCTTAGCCAAAGCCTGTGGGCCGCTTCAACCATGCGCTGCAACTCTCACCTTATTAGCCTAGGCGAAAACCAACACAGCGTGCTTAATAAATGTGGTCAACCTAGCGAGCAAAGCTTTCTTGGCTACAAAGAAGTCGTCAACGCTTACCGTCATGTACAGGAAGTAAAAGTCGAAGAGTGGGTTTATGGCCCGCGCAGCGGTATGTACCACTATCTTCGTTTTGAAGGTGGCGCATTAATTAAAATATCTAGCAGTCGTTAAGTAATCTTAGCGCTATGCTTAGTGACTTACTATGGCTTCTAAGTTCTTCAACATACGCAAATGCAAGCGCTGGCACTGCTGAATTTCGTCGTCACTAATATCAGAAAACACTTCTTGCCTAAGCTGCTGAGCAATAGATTCAATAGAACTCACTAGCTCCATCGCTTCTTCAGTTAACAAGACTTTATTTACCCTTCTGTCTACTGGACACGGCTGACGCTGAATCAGTCGCTTGCTTTCCAAAGTATCCAACGTTCGCGCCAGTGTTGGACTTTCAATGCCAATGCGTTCTGCTAACTCGCGCTGAGTTGGAGCCGATTGGAAACGTCCTAGATGAAGTAATACCAGCCAACGCGCTTGTGAGAGGCCTTTATCCGCTAAGCGACGATCCAATTCAGCTCGCCAAGCCCTCGACAAATGCATTAATTGCACGCCAAAACGGTGCTGCTCATACATTGCACTACCCGTCCTAAATTAATTATTGTTATAGGGTTGGAGTATACGCAAAATAACAGCTCACACTAGTCAACTAAACCTAAAGGCTAGGTTGTGAACATTAACTAAGCTGGGTATACACGGGTAGTTTGCCTATACCCAGCAGAGTCGTTACCTATTATAAGTAACTGGTAGATTTACTTATTTAATAATTGTGCGTGATACCTGTAAATATACGTCACCATTTTTTTTCAGTTTTTCCCGGTCGAAACTTTCAGAAGCAACATGCACTTCTTCTAGGGTTTCGGCTAGCTCTTCTAGCTCGTCTTCAATTTTCTCTAATGCATTCTCTAGGGTGTAGGTCAACATATGGATTTCAGCTAAATCCTCATCGGTTAGTTTCGAGGCTAGCTTGGCTTCCAAGCGTGTGTTGTATTCTGAAAAATTAGCTACTGCTGTAGCCAAGTCTGGTGCTGGTAGTCCTTTAAAGTGTTTTGTACGGTCATCATCGGCGAAGCTAGTGCCTGCAAAAGCTAAGCCAAAAGTTAAACCAGCAACAGCAAAAATGTTTTTCATATGTTAAGTCCTATCAAAAGCTAAATGATAATGAGTAGCGTTTAGCTTACCACTAAAACACATCCTTGCAATAGTTAAATAGCGTTTTTACTGTTTTTTAAGCAAAAAAACGCGGCACTAAGGCCGCGTTTTCCGTTCGTTGTAAAGTTAGTTCTTATCTTTATCAACAATTTTGTTTGCCGCAATCCAAGGCATCATGCCGCGCAGTTTTTCACCCACAACTTCAATGGGGTGCGCTGCGTTGTTACGGCGGTACGCAGTCATGGATGGGTAGTTGGTTGCACCTTCAGTGATAAACATCTTGGCGTATTCACCATTCTGAATACGCTTGAGCGCGTTACGCATGGCTGCACGCGACTCTTCATTAATTACTTCTGGGCCTGTTACGTACTCGCCGTACTCTGCGTTGTTGGAGATAGAGTAGTTCATGTTCGCGATACCGCCTTCGAACATCAGGTCTACGATAAGCTTCAACTCGTGCAAGCACTCAAAATAAGCCATTTCAGGCGCATAACCCGCCTCAGTCAAAATCTCGAAACCGGCCTTAACCAACTCAACCGTACCACCACAGAGAACCGCCTGCTCACCGAACAAGTCAGTTTCAGTTTCGTCTTTAAATGTGGTTTCGATAATACCGGTACGACCACCACCAACACCGCTGGCGTAGGACAGCGCTAAGTTTTTAGCATTGCCGCTGGCGTCTTGATAGATAGCGATTAAGTCTGGGATACCACCGCCACGCACAAACTCAGAGCGTACAGTGTGGCCTGGTGCTTTGGGTGCAATCATGATTACGTCCAAGTCTGCACGTGGCACTACTTGATTGTAATGAATAGAGAAACCATGAGCAAAGGCAAGCGTTGCACCTTGCTTAAGGTTAGGCGCTAATTCTTCACGGTACAACTGACCTTGGAATTCATCTGGCGTTAGAACCATTACAACGTCAGCTTGTTTAACTGCAGTGGCTACATCAGCAACCTTTAAACCATGAGCTTCAGCTTTGGCGATAGAGCTTGAGCCGGCACGCAGACCAACAGTTACATCTACACCTGAGTCCTTCAGGTTGCAGGCGTGCGCATGACCTTGCGAACCGTAACCAATGATGGCTACCTTTTTACTTTGAATAAGGGAAAGATCGCAATCTTTGTCGTAATACACTTGCATGGAATTCTCCTAAAAATGAGGGGGAACGAACCCCCCTCCAAATAAATTAAAGGGTTAAAACTTTATCGCCACGGGAAATACCAGTCACACCACTGCGCACCACTTCCATAATAGAGGTTGTGCCAATAGCTTGGATAAAACTATCGAGCTTATCCGTCGTACCTGTTAGCTGCACTGTATAAAGCGTCGGCGTGACATCAACAATCTGACCACGGAAAATATCTACCGTACGCTTAATCTCAGCACGCTGAGCACCGCTGGCCTTCACTTTAATCAACATCAGTTCACGCTCCACATGTGAGCCTTCAGTCAGGTCAACCAGCTTTACCACTTCAATCAGTTTATTGAGGTTTTTGGTAATTTGCTCAATGACTTCTTCTTTACCAATGGTAGTCAAGGTCAAACGCGACAGCGTGGGATCCTCTGTAGCTGCCACTGTTAAGCTTTCAATATTGTAGTTGCGCTGGGAAAACAAACCAATTACACGCGACAAAGCACCGGGCTCATTTTCCATCAGCAAAGAAATAATATGTCTCATGGTTAAGTCCGCTCCGTTTTGCTAAGCCACATATCACGCATTGCACCATCACGAATCTGCATTGGGTACACGTGCTCACTGGTATCCACTTGAATATCAAGGAAGACCAATCGATCTTTCATTGCAAAGGCTTTTTCCAAAGCAGGCTTCAGATCTTTAAGCTCGGTTACACGAATACCAACATGACCATAAGACTCAACCAACTTAACAAAATCAGGCAACGACTCCATATAGGAGTGCGAATAGCGGCTGTTATATTGCATGTCTTGCCATTGACGTACCATGCCTAATGCGCCGTTATTTAGGTTTACGATCTTCACCGGCAAGTCATATTGCAAACAGGTGGACAGTTCCTGAATGTTCATCTGAATACTGCCTTCACCCGTTACACAGGCGACCTCTTCTTCAGGGAAACTCAGCTTAATACCCATGGCAGCAGGAAAACCAAAGCCCATCGTTCCCAGGCCACCGGAGTTAATCCAACGGTTAGGCTTGTCGAAGCGGTAGTATTGGGCAGCAAACATTTGGTGCTGACCCACATCAGAAGTGATGTAAGCGTCGCCCTTGGTCACTTCATACAGCGCCTCAATGACCGCCTGTGGTTTGATGATACTGCCGTCACCCTCGTCATAAGGATAGAGACGACCCTGTCCACGCCACTCATCAATTTGTTTCCACCAGCTAGACACCACCTCAGGCACCGGCAAAGTGCCGATATCTTTAAGCTCAGCCAGCATATCGTTTAATACGCTATCCACCGGCCCAACAATTGGGATATCTGCTTTGATAACTTTAGAAATGGTCGCCGGATCAATATCAATATGAATGATTTTGGCATTTGGGCAAAACTTAGCCACGCCATTTACCACTCGGTCATCGAAACGTGCACCTACAGCAAAGAGCACATCACAATGGTGCATAGCAAGGTTAGCTGTGTAGCTACCATGCATACCAGGCATACCAACAAACTGACGATCAGCACCGGGATAAGCACCCAAACCCATCAGGGTTGTGGTTACCGGCATATTAAGCTTTTGTGCAATCTCAGTGAGCTGCTTGGATGCATGACCTAGCACCACACCGCCACCAGCAAACAACAGCGGACGCTTGGCTTCAATCAGCATTTCTGCTGCTTTGCGAATCTGACCTGAATGTCCACGGGTAGCTGGCGCGTATGAGCGCAGCTTTACTTTCTTAGGGAAGCTGTATTCGTACTTATCCACCAAGTTAGTCATATCCTTAGGGATATCAACAACCACAGGGCCAGGACGACCCGACTCGGCGATATAAAACGCCTTTCTAATAATCTCTGGAATCTCAGAAGGATGCTTAACGATAAAACTGTGTTTAACAATGGGACGTGAAATACCAATCATGTCCGTTTCTTGGAATGCATCTGTTCCTACAGCGGTACTGGCAACTTGACCAGAAATAACAACCATGGGAATCGAGTCCATGTGTGCCGTAGCAATACCTGTAATAGCATTGGTTGCGCCAGGTCCCGAGGTGACTAAAACCACCCCTGCTTTACCTGTCGCGCGCGCGTAGCCATCGGCCATGTGCGTAGCTGCTTGTTCATGACGAACTAAAACATGCACCAATTCGCTTTCTTTAAAAAGCGCATCGTAAATGTGCAGTAAGGCCCCACCTGGGTAGCCATAAATATATTTGACACCTTGGTCTCGCAATGAGCGAACAACCATTTCAGCGCCGGATAATAATTCCACGGTATACACCTCTATACGCTAGTATTTTATTCAAAAAACTCATTAACCCAGCACGAGGTAACGCGATACGGGTATAGCGGACGGCACGGATACATGCCTAAGTACTTTGAATAACTGCATGTGTCTGCTTATTCAAAACTTCCTAAGAACATCGCTACTCAAGCCTTTTTGAGACTCATCGCAGCCAAACATGAATTGTTTAGATTTAGCCAGCTTAAGTCAAGTCATACAGCTGTTTTCTCTATCTTTTTGCCTTCTTTAATTAAAACCCATCAATTTCCCACACTGTGAGCAATTACCATCCCTTGGCTATGGCAAATTAGGTATATTGTGCTCGGCACTGTAAATTGCCTACCATCACAGGAATTCACAATCAGGATTAATGGCTATGCGCACACTTTATGCAAATTTCTTTATTGGTTTGCTCGCACTGTTTTTAAGCTCAGCTATCAACGCTGCTGCGATTTATAAATGGGTTGATAGCAACGGCACCGTACACTTCGGCTCTGAGCCTCCAGCGAATACAGCAGTAGAGATAATCTCTACCAAAGTAGCTAAACCACAGCCGCTGCCAGAAGCTAGCGCCAGCCAGAAGAGTAATGCTAAAAGTGAAACACCAAGCCAAGAAGAAATTGACAAGCAAGTGCGCAAACAGGTTGCCCAAGAACAAGAGCAGCTAACAAAACAATGCACTGAAATGCGCATCCGTCTTTCGCAACTGAAAAACAACCCGCGCCTGCTGACTGAAATTGATGGCGAAACTATCCGCTTAAATGAAGACCAACGTCAAGAACGCATTAAAGAAACTGAGCAGAAAATAAAAGAGTTCTGCAACTAACTCAAAAGCTATCCTTTGCTTTGCGCCTTTATGCCGACCTATCGGGCTGCAGACGCGCACTCACAGCTAGATGCAGATCGCTCAACGTTGCGCGACCTGCGTAAGCCTTGCGCCACTAATGCAAATACTCCAGTCCTTTGTTGAGCAGGCGATCAAACTGCTTGATGGCGCGACGCAAAGCCACTGTTTGACCTAACTGTTCGACATAAACCACATCAGCCATTTCAGCAATGGCCGACTGGCGTGGCAAGACGGCTTGCTCTTCTAACATTATCCGCATCCGTGGCAACAGAACCCACTGCAACCACTGCTCGAACGTCAGCGTATCGATACAAAACGGCTCTTGACTGAGCAGTGCTTGCTCATTGGGCGGGCTTTGTGTCCACCAACCCAGCTCGCGCAATTGCTGCTCAATACAGTGCAAACAATCCGCCAAAGAAGATAACTCACACACTACAGACTAATCCGTGCTCTTTGGCGCGCCTGTGCAGCACCTGCCGCATCACCACGTTTTTCACGCGTCTCGGCAATCAGATCCCACAATCCCGCTTGCAGTGCTGGGCGTCCTGAACTGAGGCTTAGACCACGCTGCGCAATCTGCTCTGCTTGCTGCGCATCGCCTTGTGCCAAGCGCACTTCTGCTAAGCGGTATAGCACTTGTGGTTCACGCGGTGCGATACGTTGAGCACGCTCTAGACTGGCAGCAGCGCCATTAAGGTCACCCTGATTTTGTTGCTGCTGCGCGGTGCTGAGCAATGCCAGCACCGGCGGTTCAATTTGCGCCACCACAGCACTAGTCTGCTGCTCAGCCGCAATAGGTGTGGGCGTAGAGGGCGCGGTGCTCTCATAGATTGACTCGGGCGTATGCAAGGGCGCATCAAACTCTTCGCCCTGAATCGGTGCGCTAGGCGCATAACCCGTATCAGGCTTCACATACTGGCTCTCAGGCGCACCATAAGCTACCGGTGCTTCATTGCGCGACTCAGTAACCACAGCACCTTGCCTTGCATCCCTATCGCGCATTGCCCCAGGTGTAACCGGTGCCCCTGCATCAACCACTGGAATCGACGGGCGTAGCGTTCCACAGCCAGACAACACTGTGGCTGCCATCAAAAAAGCTAAACTTTTATTTTTCACTCTAAGTAATCCTCTGCTACCTGCTTAACCAACCTTTAATCCAATCTTTAAAGCCACCTTCGCTTTCCTGCTGCACTTTTTCTTCAACCGGCTTCACTGCCTCACCGCAAAAATTACCTAACGGCGGCTCACTGCCTTTTAAGTAGGGCATTTTAACCACTCCAGCACAGCCTTGGCTGACCGCGAACCCTTGCACGGGATCAATCAACACCTCAACTACGTTATCTGGCGGCACCTGTGTCAAAGAGGTCGGGCGCGCATGTTGCATAAAATTAGTCCATAACTGCAAAGCGCCTGACGCACCGGTTAATGAGGTCTGCCCGTTATCATCACGCCCCATCCATGCCACGGCTAAAATATCTTGCCCGTAACCGGCAAACCAACTATCACGTAAATCATTACTGGTACCGGTCTTGCCAGCCAAGCGTAAATTCTTCGGCAGCTTATTATACGCAGAACGCCCTGTTCCTTCAGTCATTGTTCTGCGCAACGCTTCTTGGGTCAGATAAATAGCACCCGCATCAAAACGCTGCTCCACTTGCAGCGGATAACGCCCTAATGGTTCACCCTCGGCATTGAGCACGCTACGAATAGCACGCAAGGAGCTATTAAAACCACCATTGGCCAGTGTTTGATACAGATGCGCCGTTTCAAACGGGGTCATACTTCCCGCCCCCAACAACATGGACGGATAAGCAGGCCAATCACGCTGCAAACCCAAACCTTTGAGTGTTTGCAGCACTTTTGGTAAGCCTAAATCCAAACCCAGTTTGGCCGAAGAAAGGTTGTGGGAAAATGCCAAGCCTTGGTATAAAAATATTGTGCCGTGCTCTTTACGATCATAGTTTTGCGGTGACCAAATCCGCCCTTTGGCATCCTGTACGGAAAATGCCTCATCCTGCAAATAACTGGTTAGCGTATATTTTTCTGGTTGCTGCAAGGCGGTTAAGTAAATCGCCGGTTTCACCAAAGAACCAATCGGCCGCAGTGCATCTAAAGCACGGTTAAAGCCTGCATAGCGCGGCTGGCGACTGCCTAACAAGGCTTGTACCTCACCTGTTTCCGGGTGAGTGACCACCATAGCAGTTTCAATCGCCTCAATACCCTTGCGTCCTGCTAATCCCTTAAACGTACGTTGCAAAGCATCTTCGGCTTTACGCTGTAAAATCGGATCCATACTGGTAAAAATGCGCAGACCTTCCTCGGTTAAATCCTGATCGCGGTAGTCTTCACGCAACTGGCGTTTAACCAAGTCCAAAAAAGCGGGATAGGTCGTATTGGCTAAACTGCCTTTTTTACTAACCCCCAAGGGCTTTTTCTTGGCCTGTTCAGCGTCTTGCTGGCTAATAACGTCCTGACTGGCTAACAAGTCAATCACCAGATTGCGCCGCTCTAGTGCACGTTCGGGTTGGCGTCGTGGGTTATAAAAAGATGGCCCCTTCACCATGCCGACCAACAAAGCCACTTGATGCACCTGCAACTCGGCCAAGGGCTGACTAAAATAATACTGACTGGCCAGACCAAAGCCATGGATAGCGCGCTCGCCGTCTTGGCCTAAAAACACCTCGTTTAAATAGGCTTCCAGTATTTCGTCCTTGTCGTAATGCATCTCCAACAGCAACGACATCAAGGCCTCGGTCGCCTTACGCTTTAAGCTGCGCTCACTGGTAAGGAAAAAGTTTTTCACGAGCTGCTGCGTCAACGTACTGCCCCCCTGACGCAACCCTCCAGCACTGGCATTCACCCACACCGCACGGGCAATGGATTTAGGTGACACACCCCAGTGCTGATAAAACTCTCTATCCTCGACCACCACCAGCGTTTGCGTTAATAATTCAGGCACCTGATCCAAACGCACCAAAATACGGTCTTCTTTATGCGCCGGATACAAACCGCCAATAAGCAACGGTTCAATGCGTACCACCGCAACAGGCTGCCCCTGCACATTGGTCAGTTTGGTTATATAACCATTGGTAAAACTGACACGTACACGCTGTGCGGATTCAGCGCCTTCATAAAACTGAAAACCACGGCTATGAAACTCAATGGTATTAGCATTTAACGAATAGGTGCCGACACGCTCAGCGCTACGTTCGCGCTGGTAACCCAAAGCATTCAGCTCAATCAGAAAATCCTCTTGCGCCAGCTTGCCGCCAACATACAATTCAAGAGGACGCGCATATACCCGCGCCGGCACAGTCCAGCGTTTACCCGAAAAACGCTCCTGCACTATGGCGTCCAAATACACCATCACCACAGCCAGTATTAACAGGGCCACCACGGCTAACTTAAATAGAAGTTTCAGCCAGCGGCCTGAACGCGGTGATGATTTTTTCTTGCTCTTTTTACTGCCTTTGCTGGGTCGGCTGGTTCTTTGCTGCTGACTCATAACCGACCAAACCTATAGGTGTTTTGCATAAATACTTTATCTCAATGCTTGCGCTGACCATTCTAGTTGCGATAATGGCGCTAATTATAAATTGTAAAACAAGGAATTCCCGTGACTGACCGTTTAATTTGCGCATTAAAAAACCCTGAACTCTACCCTCATCCGGTCGATAGCATTCAGGTCATCGAAACCCATATTTCATGGGTACTGCTTACGGGGCCTTACGCATACAAAATCAAAAAACCCGTTGATTTTGGCTTTCTTAATTTTACCTCACTCGAGGATCGTAAGCACTTTTGCCATGAAGAGCTACGTCTCAATCAACGTCTTACCGCTGACTTATACCTTGAAGTGCTGCCTATTACGGGCACGATCCAAGCGCCACAGATCGACGGTGATGGTCCTGTGCTTGATTACGCGTTAAAAATGCGGCAATTCCCGCAGAGCCAACTGCTCAGTGAAATGCAAAAAAACGGCGATCTTAACGCCGGACATATTGATGCGTTAGCCCAACAAATTTCCCAATTTCATTTACAAGCGCCTCAAGTTTCAGCTTCACACCCGCTGACTGAGCCGCAAGCTATCATGGCACCGGTAAGGCAGAACTTCGAGCAAATCCGCGCCATGCTCAATGACAGTAAAGATTTGCAGCAACTTGATGCACTAGAGGCTTGGGCAGAGGATAGCTTCGCGCGCTTGCTCCCCCTATTAGAGCAACGCAGCCATAATGGTTCCATCCGCGAGTGCCACGGCGATATTCACCTAGGTAACGCCACCGTACTGGACGGTCAGGTCACTTTGTTTGACTGTATTGAGTTTAACGAGCCGTTTCGTTTGATCGATGTGGTTTCAGACGCTGCTTTTCTAGCCATGGACTTAGAGGACCGCGGTTTACACAGCTTAGCCAACCGCTTTATCAATGCTTGGCTTGAGCAAACCAATCAGTACCAAGCCTTGCCGCTGCTTAATTTCTATAAAGCCTACCGCGCCATGGTGCGCGGCAAAGTCAATCTGTTCCGTCTCGGACAAGAGCAAGATCCAGCGGCACAAGCAGCGATTTTGCAACAGTATCGCAGCTACGCCAATTTGGCTGAAAGCTACTGCGCCATTCCAACGCGCTTTCTTGCCATCACCCATGGCACCTCAGCCATTGGCAAAAGTACTGTCGCCATGCAACTGGTTGAATCTTTAGGCGCCGTACGAATTCGTTCTGATTATGAGCGCAAGCGTTTATTTGGCGAACAGGATACCGCACAGGGCAATGCTGTCGGCGAAGGTATTTACAATGCCAGCGCCAGCGCAGCAACCTATCAGCATATCCATGAACTCGCCACGCTTGCCTTACAGTCCGGCTACGCCGTGGTGTTGGACGCAACCTATTTACGCGCCGACTCACGTCAGCAAGCCGGTGACGTGGCGCAAGCGTGCGGCGTTCCTTTTCTTATCTTGGATTGTCACGCACCAGAAGCAGTGGTGCAGCAGTGGCTCAACGAACGTCAACAAGCGGGACAGGATCCTTCTGACGCCACTGCTGAGGTCATTGCCGCCCAACAAGCTAACCGAGAGCCGCTGAATGCCGAAGAACAACTGCAAACCCTCAAGGTACAAACTGACGACGCCAGTTCCATGGCTGGATTAGTGGGTTTGCTTAAACAGCAGCTACCGGGTTTTTAAGCTGGCATATCAGGCTGAAGTTCGGCGATTGGCGACTGCTTAAAAGCCACTCTCTCGGATAAGTATCGCCATTAAGCTTTTGCCCGCCTCTACTAGCATGCTGCGGCGCGCGCCTTCGATATACACGCGGCCGCGCTGCTCTTGCAATACGGGCAACGGCTCATTGAGTCGCAAACGCACGCGGTACAACGCCTCGCTGGGTTTGGTTTGCTCTTCAGCCTCGACCACCGCAATACTACCGCCATGCCGAGTAGCCAACATATTAAAAGGCAAATAGCGGGATTGAGTTGAATCAATACTGTCCACCACCGCGCTGACATAACCCATTTGATTATCAATATAAAAACGTGCCGGCCTACCAACTTCTAGGCGCTCGACTACACGCTGCTCCACATAGGCATCAATCACCCAGCTTTGCGGATCCACTAAAACACCCACGGGTTCACGGCTGTTTACCCATGCGCCAGCCGATAAATAGGGATCCACATCCAGCCACAAACCGGGGAAATTGGCGATAATCGCTAAGCGTCCACGCTCCTCTTCAATAGAGGCCAGCTCAGTTAACTGCTCTTGCATGCGGCTTCTGATACTTAACCGTGCATCACTGCCTTCAGCTTCGGCCATCAATCCGTCTAGGCGCTTATTCAAAGCATAGAGCGTTGCGTCACTACGGCTGCTACGGGCAAATAACTCCGGCTCGGTAAATGAAACCAACACTGCGCCCTGCTCGATTGCGCCACTGGCATGCAGACTTTGCATCTGCGCTGGGAAAGGCGCATACACAGTTTGTACTCGCTGCGGATGCGCAACACCTACCCCCTGAACTTCAACTTTCCAAGGAATAGTTAACAGCAGCAACAAACCGGCAAAAAATGCCAGCAACATAAACCGACGTGACGGTTTTATTTCCTGACGACGTTTAAGCCACACGCTCACCTCGGACCAAATCGGACGACCAATAAACCAAATCACTTCAACCACCATCAAAAAAATACCCAGCAGTTTGAAGAACAACAGGTACACCATCACGGCAATACCTAAGAACACAATAAAACGATACAACCAAGTAACCAGCGCAAATGCCACCAGCGCGCGCCGTTGTCGGGTGCTGTACTCCTCTAAATACGCATCTTCAAAGCCCAGCAGCGCACGTCTGACCCACACCCTCGCCGCAGCGCCAGCACGTTCGTGCAAGTTGGGGAAATCAAGTATATCCGACAGTATAAAATAACCATCAAAACGCATAAACGGACTGACGTTAAGCGCCAGCGACAAAACCCAGCCCGTGGTCGCCAAATACAGCATCGCTTGGCGCAGCGTGCCATCATCCAGCAATGCCCAAGCCAGCGTGGCCAAACCCGCTAGCGCCAGCTCAGTGGTAACGCCTGCAGCCGAGATTGCTAAGCGTTGCCGGTGTGATTTGAGCCGCCATGACTCACCGGTATCGGTATACAACATCGGCCACATCACCAAAAACGCCACGCCCATATGCGCCACGCGCACACCATAACGGGTGGCCACAAAGGCATGCCCTAGTTCGTGCAGGGTTTTCGAGACAATCAATGCAATCACAAAGCCCAGCATGCCTGCGGGAGTGAGCATATCGGTCACGGCATGGGTAAAGGTATCCCACTGTCGCGCCACCAAAACGATACCTAAACAACTGGCCATCACAACCAGAGCAAACGCCCAAAAGGTGAACAACGGCGACACCAACGGCATAGCCGCTTGCAACCAACGTTGCGGGCGCAAAATAGGCACACGGACAAACAAATAATTTTGCAGCCACCATTTCCAGTGGCGCCAGCCCGGCTCATGAGCTTGTTTGAGCATGCGCTCACGCGTGCGTTGTGTAGGCCGAATTAACTGGTGCATTTCTAGAAACTGGGCGAAATCAGCCACTTGCTCTGCATCCACGCGCAGCGGCGTAGTGGCATTAATTTCATCGGCAATCTGTTGCGGTTCATTCGGCCAGCGCAGTAAGCACTCATATTCCAGCCAGCCAATACGATAAAAACGGTTGGTTACTGGGTCTTGAATAGCCCAGATAGGCGCACCTTCCGAGTCAGAGCCAGACTCATACAGGCGCAAATCTTCGCGCAGTGCGTTCAGCTCTAGCGCTTGCTGCATATTACCAACCTGTCAACTCACGCAGACTGGCTAACGGGCGACGCATCAGGTAATAGCCTAACACCGTCCAATTGCCATACACCTTGGCCGTACCGCGCAGACCAATTCGTGCATCCTGTGTTAGTTCAGTAAATTCAGCGCGCAAGCGATAACTCGCTATACGCTCGTCCGACAAATAGGCTTGATAGCTGCTTTGCACCACAGAAGCGCGCAAAGGCGATAAGGGCCGCACCGTTAAAAACAATTTAACCGGCGCACCTTCGTGCAAAACCATCGCATCCGCTACCGGAACTTCAATCAACACCCCCGGTTTGCTTGGATTAGCTACCTGCATAATGCGCTCCCCCGTACTCACCGGACGACCCAACCAATCATCAGGATCGGCAAACACCGCAATCCCTTCATGACTGGCGCGAATTACTGTGCGACTTAACTGCTCTTGCACCGAGGCCAGCTCTGCACGGCGCTCTTGGGCACGCCCTGCCAGCATGGTCAGTTCGCCCTTACTACGCATATCATCAAAGGCTCTTTGTGTGTTGGCCATCAGCTCGGCATCGGCCACCGCAACCGACTTGCTTAAGACCGCTTGACGATTACGTAGCACCGTATCATCCAGCACGAACAGCACATCACCAATTTTTACCGGCTGATTAGGACGCACCGCTAAACTTTTAATCACGCCGTCCATAGGCGCAGCCACCACAGCAGCATCCATAGCAATCACTTCTGCGGGGGCTAAATAGCTTTGACGCACGGGAATAAAAGGCACAATACCTAGCGCGACAATCAACACCCGGCGACGAGTTTTACTCAATCCTTGCCAGCGCTTGCGCAATCCGCGGCGTGGTTTGCCGGCAAGCATTTCCCAAGCATAACCCCAGCTTTGCAGCATATGCACCATGGCTCGGTGCTGGGTTTCTGTGGGCTGTTTATCCAGTAAAAAACAGACCCAGCCAAGCACTTCACCATCGCGGCGTTTAATCGGCAAAGCATACAGACCTTCAGGCCACCATTCCTGCCAGCCTTCATGCAACTCTGCGGGTTCATCAACTAAAACTTGTGGCGTCAACCAAGCCGGCGCTTGCTGGCAATACTCCTGCAGGCGCGGCCAGATACGTTTGAGCCACAACAAATAAGGACTGTCTTCCGACAGCTTGGTCAGACCAGATACGGTGTGCAAACGGCTATCACGGCCATTACCAGAAAACACCATGGCTTGGCGAAATGGCAGCAAGCCATGGCTGTCATTGGCAATTGAAAAGCACAGCTCAGCCAAATTAGTTGCCGCACGTGCTCGCGCTTCTAACTCAAACAACAGGTTTGCAGCTTCAGACTTAGCCATGTTTTACAGCTACTCTGTTACAGCTTGAGAAAAACGTGCAACACCGCTCATACCCGGTAGTAACTCAGCGATTACTTCGTCCAAGTGTCCTTCCATTTCCACACTATGCGATACCGCATCAATTCGGGCATTAATGGCGGTAATTTTAGCTGCATAACTGCGGCCTGTTTCGTTGATATCTACGGTAAAAGGACTACCCAACTGCACATCACGCAACAGTGTTGAAGGTACGTTCAAGCGGATTTTTAATGGTCCACTGCTAACCAGCTCTAACAGGGTTTCGCCAGAATTAACGCCTTGAAAGGGTTTCACATGCACTTTCACTACGCGTCCTGCAAAGGGTGCTTGTACCTTACAGTGCTGCATTTGCGCGCGGTTTAGCTCAACTGTGGAATCAGCACGACGCAATTCAGCACGCGCAATCGCCACTTCAAACGCACCGGCTGCATCTAAGCGAAGTAAATTATTTTTCACCGCCATATTTTCTTTGGCCGAATCACGCTCAGCCTGAGCAATACGCATACGCGCATTGGCTTCTGCACAATCAAAGGCAATTAGCGTTTGTCCCTTTTTAACCTCGGCACCCAAGCTGGCATCCAGCTCCGAGATATGCCCCATCATCTGCGACACCAGCACTGTTTCCAGTTGCGGGCTTAACAGAATACGAATGGCATTAGGATCAGACAGTTGCGCTGCAGGCATGTGTATTTCTGGCTGCCAACTTGCTTCATCCACAACCTGATTTAGCTCACTGGCAGGCGTTTCTTCAGCCCACGTAAAATTGGCAGTAAACAACAGAAAAGCGCCAAGCAAAACTTGGCGCAGTACGGAGTGCTGAGCTAACAGCACAGGATTATTCAGTTTCGCTAACAAAGGTTTCTTCCTGCCATTGTTCCATGGTGACGCTGATAGCATCAGCGAGCGTAGTGAGATCATGATCGCCAACCGCTTGCGGCAACACATCTAAACCGACTGAGTTATACACACGACCCCAAGCCGCTTGCGCGTTGGAATAAGCCACATAACGCTGGTAACGGGTCAACAGTTCACGCGCTTCGGCGCGAATCACTTCCAGCTCAGAGTCAAACTTCGATTCTGCCGCCGAGCGCGCATACTTCAACAAGCTCTCGTCTACACGCTGACTTTCCTCAGCAAATTTTAACTCTTCCAGTGCCAAGTAATATCTCTGCACACCCACATGCACCTGAGTCAACACCGCCATCGACAGCGACATACGACGCATGTCATCAGTAATATTTTGTGACTTGTGCGCACGATTTAAAGACGGGTACTGGGTCAGCTTAAGCACGTTCCACGACAGGCGCAAACCAACATCCGTCCAGTTACTGTTGTAGTTGTACTTGTTGGAATCATACTGCAAGCCAGCTTCCGCATTAATGTTGGGCCACAATAATAACTTAGCCGCCTTGATGTCATTGGCAGTCACACGCTTGCGGTACCACTCTTCCATAATTTCTGGACGGTTTTGCAGCGCAATTAGCTCAAGCTCTTCCATATTGGTCGGTACAGCTGGCAGTGCTAATTCGTCTTCGTTGGCTAGCGTGAACTGGGTGCCGGGCGGTAATGACATCAACGCTGCAAGCTCAGCCTTGGCTAACTCCAGATCCTGACGACGCAATGTGAGCATACTCACCGCATCCAACAAGGCGCGCTGATAAGACAGCACCTGCACTTGCGGCATTAAACCTTGCTCTTCAACCTGCTTAGCTTTCACTAACGCGCGCTGTGAGCGATCTAGCAAATCATCTACTTGCTCAACTAAACGCTGCGCACCCAGCGCACGCCAATAACTGTTACGCACATCCTGAATAACGGTCTGCGCCACTTTACGGCGACGCTCGTCAGCCATCAGCACCTGATCGGCCTTCTGCTGCGCGCGGTAATAAGACACACCAAAATCAAGCGCATTCCAGGAAAACGTCAGGTTACTCATGTAACGCTCACGCTCTTGGCTGGTTGAGGCACGCAAGCTTTCTTGACGGTCTTCAATACCAATGGATGTACCGCCTGAATCATTATTACGCCACGCGTAGCCAGCACCTGCCACCAGACGTGGCAGCATTTCGTGCTTGGATACATCGTGCAAATCCTGACTCAGCGCGCCTTCCATCAACTTCAAACGGTAGTCGAGGTTGTACTTGAGCGCACGCGCTGTGGCTTCATGAAAGCTAATTGGCGCAGTAATGGGCTCTTGCTCAGCGAACATTTGCTTGCGGTCTTGGCCAATCCGCTCCTCCAACTCATCGGCTGTATAAGGCTTAGGGGCAACAGCACCACAGCCCACTAAGAATAACGGCAAAGCCAAAGTCACCAGTGCCGGTAGGCCTTTAAGTTTTAAACGAAAGGTTGATTCTTGGTTCATTTTCTTCTCATTATTAAATCAAAAAGTTTTTTTCACGTGCTGCAAACGGCAAGTGTTTGCTGGTACCACGCAACTGTTCAGTAAAGGACGCTGCCACAGGCATAACACTTTGCTGCTCGGCAAAAATATCAGCATCATCTGCATCAAACTCCTGCAGTGCTACTTCATCTTCACGCCCTTCGTTCTCTTCAACCTGTGCTGCTTGCTGTCGCTTCTGCTTGGCTTTCTCTGCTTCATCCGCATCAACTTGAGCAAACTGCATACTGCGCAAATCATTGGAGGCCAGCATGTCATCAGCACTTAAGTCCACACGGGATAAACGCCCTGTTACACGACTGTCCAAGCCCGCTGCTGTTCGCTGCGTATCGCGCACTGCATGACTGACAAACAGGTTACGGTCCTGACCTAAACCCATCGCCAAGCTGATGCTTTGTCCGGCAAAAGGCTGGATGTGTGCTGGCGAAGAATCGGCGCGCATATCATCCGTTTGTCGTTCTTGTTGCGACATCGCCACCTCATTGTTTACATACACAATGGGCTGTAACGGGATGGGCAGACGACGCACATCATCATGACGCTCGCCTTCGTAGAACACGCTTGGGTCAGTAATCACGGCTGAGTCAGTTAAACCTTTCATCCGCGTTATTTCTGGTGTGCCACCCAGTGGCGAATAGTTACCATCGTTCGGTACATTGGTCACTGGCGGCGCTACCGGCGGATTGCCCGGTTTCACGTTAATGCTCAGTTTGGCCGTGTCGTCCCCACCATTACCGTCGGTGATTTTGTAGCCAATATCTGGGATCTTGCCAATCACACCCGGATTTGGCGTGAAGGTATAACCACCGTTTTTATTAACCGTGATACTGCCCTTACCCGGTACGGTGATGGTGATGTTACTGCCATCGGTCGGGACTTTAGTGGTGGTTCCGCCCACAGTGATTTCAGTCACTGTGATGGGGTCACCGTCGGGATCTTTGTCATTGGTTAACAAATTGCCGGAGACGGGGGTGTCCTCGTCGGTTTCAGCGAAGTCGTTATTGGCTTCTGGGGGGGTGTTGTCCTTGATAGTAACCGTCAAGGTTGCTGTTGAAACATCACCATCGGCGTCGGTAATGGTGTAAGTATAGGTGTCCGTTAGCGTAGCATTGCCAGACAGTGCTATTACATCGGCATGGTTTGGGTTAACCACATAGGTGTAACTGCCATCAGCATTTAGCGTTAGCTTTCCGTATGTTAATTCGTGGCCAACAACAGGCGTGACGGGGCCGCTAGTCGCAGGACCATCAGCACCAATAATGTCATTACTGTAAACATTACCCGTGACCGTTCCTGTTGCTACCAAAATCTCATTCACATCATTTTTGGCTGTTGGTACATCGTCAACGATGTAGACTTTTAACTTGCTTGACGCAGTATTATCACCTACATCTTTTACAACTAGCTCAATCTCGTCGGTTAACCCTTGCTCATCAGTCTCTTGGGTATTATTTGCCGCCTTATCCAACTTATAGGTATAAGTTAGCACTACTGATTTTGGCGCATCTGGATCACCTTTTATTGTTGCACCGGTAATAGTTAGGGTACCAAGAGGTGTTGTGACGATTAAAGGATTAGCTTGGGAAGCATTTTTAATCTGCTCTGGAGTAAACGTCACATTTCCTACTTCCAGTGTTTGCAAGCCTGTGGGCGAAGTGACCGTGATTTTGCCATTTTTGTGAATGTGTTTATTTGAACCCTTCTCACTGCCAGTTGATAAGCCAGACTCATATACTGTTGCGTGACCGTCTGTAGTCCCATTATGGTCTTCAAACTCAACACCTAACTCTAGCGGCGTATCACCCGTTACGGTAATAACCAGCTTAGCGGTATCTGTTTTGTCACCGTCACTTAGGGTGTAAGTGAATTCTTCGTTTAGTGTAGCGTTTTTGGCTAGCCCATAGACGTCGGAGTTGTTTTGGTCTAGCACGTAGCTATAGCTACCATCACTGTTAATGGTGAGGGTGCCGTACTGACCTGCAATAATAGTTGCGCCTGCACCCACTGCTTCAGGGGTGCCGGTCTCACCTTTTAAGATGCCGGTGATTCTTAAGTCACCCGGGTTGTCTGGGTCGGTGTCTGTACCATTGGTTGATTCAACTCCAGATCCATTTTTATGCACACCCGTAATCACATTACCAGTGATAGGTTGTTCATGAGTATTCAAAAGGCCGTTAGGATCATCATTTGCCACTGGTGGGTCATTCTGCACGATGATTTTTACGCCAACTGTGGCGTCACCGGTTAGCGCTCCGCCGTAACCTTGTTTATCATCATCGTTGGCATCGTTAAAGCTATAGCGCAGGTTGATGTTGTAGCTCGTGCCATGGGCTACGCCTGGGTGTTGTGAGCTATTGGCATAGGTGATGGCGCTGGCAACCGTATTAACCTTGGCAGCGTCTGCAGCGCTGTTGAAGGTAATAGTCAACAAGCCACCAACATTGGTAAAGGTCGCAACTGTAATATTATTAACTTGGATATTAGCCCCAGATACCGTGACTTTAGTGCCATCAAAGGCCAGCACATCGTCTGGATTACCTGCGAATCCATTATTAGCTGCGTTGTTACGACCAACAATTAGCGTGGTATCGTTGTAATTATCCAGCCCACGCTCTAGCTCTAGATCGGCAATAGTGACTGCGCCCATATTAACTGCGGTGCCGAGAACGCTAGTATCTCCTGAGGTATTAACACCTTCAGTAAACTCTCGCTCAGCTGTGTTGGTAAAGATAACCGTAGGGGCATCGTTTTCTTGTAGGTAACCAATATTCTGTTCAGCTTGTGCCGCGCCTTCGCTTAAAGTGACTTCAATGGTACCGAGTCCGTTAGCCGATCCGTCCGCATCAAAGCGAGGCTTAAGCCTATCCTCATCACCATCAACGGTAACAGTCAGATCACCTGGTGCGGTAATGGTGTAGTCACCCAATGGCAGAGCGCCAAAGCTATATTTACCGTTCGCATCGGTTGTGGTGGTTAGAGTACGTTCAGCTCCGGCTGGATTAGTCCACTTTAGAGTAACGGTTACACCACTTAGACGCGCCTCACCAGTATCAATGCTGCCATCACGGTTTTTAGTATCGTCCCACAGCGTGCCACTGATGGTTCCGTAACCAGCAGGATCAGTACGCAGGTAATTGTTAGCATCAACAGTTTCAGTACCGATACGCTCTCCGGTTACGGTGCCATCAATACCACCCGCCGCACCGGCAAATTTTAAGTTAGCTGAGGTTTCATCTCCCGGCAGACTGCTCCAGGTTAAGGTTGCATTTGTATCTGTATTACCAGCTTGCTCTGCTGTGGTCGGGACCTTGACTGTGTATAACACTTCAACAGCAGTACCTGGCTCTAGTTTTTCGAAGTTAAGTTCGATACCAGAATCTGTACCAGTAACAACTGCGGTTACACCAACTGGTAAAGCATCCACTGTATAGCTGGTACCACCAATTTTCACGCTCGTGATTGTGTATTCACTGCCACTTGGGAATTGTTCTACCAGTTTCACATCATAGGCTGGTGCCGCATTGGTGCTACCGGTAGTGAAAGTGTTGCTGACGGTTATCTGGTGCGGATCACCGCTTTGTGCGCCCGGCGCAATATCCACCACATTTTTAACTACTGCACTAATCTGTGGCTCCACCACTGTATCTATGGTGGTGTTACTTTCACCCAGCTTGGTCGTTCCGGTGTGGATTTCAACCTTGCTGTTCAGCGCTGTGCCGGCGGTGTTTGCAGCATCATTTTTAACAATCGCGTTAAATTCAAGAACAATATATTCTGCTTTGCTGTTATCGGTATCAGTGTTTTTAATTGTACCTAGGGTAAACTTACCGTCGGCTAAGGTAGCCGCACCACCGGGGCGATTAGCTGCATCTTGTGTGTTTGTGCTGTTTAACGTGTTTTCGATATTACCTGGTACATCTGAACTCACTACTACATGTTCGCCACTGACATTAAAAATCCCGCCGGTACGCCCTACCAGCGCCCAAGTAGCACCACCACTTAGTAACTCGTAGCCTGATCCAAGCTGCGGTATCATGCTTAGTTCAGGAATCTCGCCCTCTGGCATTTGCATAACAACGCGGAAACGGACGATTTCACCAACCGCAACGTTTTGCGCACCATCTTTGGTATCCTCAGGAGCAAGTGTATCTTCCAAGCCACCCACACGACTCAGGGTGTACGAGGCATTCACTTCTACTGGAGCACCATCTTTGGCGGCATAGTTATTCAACACAGTAGCGTCGATGCCCACACCACCTGAACCATCACGCTCGTTAGCATCACGCACTGAAGCGTCAGTGCTATCGATACTGCTCCATCTAACGGTTGCATCACTGTCGAACGTGGCTTTAGCGGCAACACTTGCCTTGGTTGTACCTTGAGCTTTAATGATTATGGTGTCAGTTTTTGCTAGATCAACGTTGGCATTAGCTTTGGTTTGCAGCTTATCCTTGCCGTCAACTGTTACCCATTCGAACTGGCCGGATATGTCTGTAGTGCCCTGCATCACACTCCAGTTAGCGCTCGTATTCATGCCCAGAACACTGTCAAAAGTATCATCGAAGGTCAGGTCATAAGCATCGTAAGAGTTGGCAGCATGCTTAATAGTAATGGTGTACTCAATGGTGTCGCCGGCATCGACTTTGCCAGACTGCACACCTGCATCATCAACATTTGTATCAACGGTTTTTTCAATTGTTAGCTTAGGCTCACGAATAGTGATAGTAGAGTTATTACCGACGGCTGCAATGTTCTTATCATTATCTGCGCCAGTAGTATTACCACCCTTATCGTAAGTTAAACTCGTGCTAGGTATGCGTGTCTGGCCGTCTTGGTTGTTAGCAGCACCACTTCCGCTACTGTTGGTATTTGCTACTATTAGTTTGACGCGTATGACGAAACTATTATTAGTCGTAGTATTGTCATCAGTAACTGTCACATTGCCGAATTCGAAAACCGGATCTGCGCTCAGAGCACCAGTCATACCCGTCACTGTAGGTACACCGAGAGCACCGCCAGCGAAGTTACCTTGGAGCGCATCGCTTTGATTAGCATCAGTCCCCTTAGTTGTAATAACCTCATAACCTGTACCACCGTTATAGCTGGTATCGAGCCTCATGCCATCTGGCACTAGCGCTTTAACGTTGAGATCATGGGTCGTGCCTTCTGGCAGGGTAACGACGATGTCGTAGATCATCGTTTCGCCAATCACCATATCGGCACCTGTGGTGCTAGCTGAGCTGGAGTCGGTGTTGTCGATCGAGCCATCTTTAAAGACAATCTTGACGCTAGGCTCAGATACCGCTGCCGTGGCGGTGTCAGTGATTTTTGCTTCGCCTAGTAAGAAGTCTTTCCCATTCTCTTTACCCGCATACGTTTCTACCGAGAAGCTCGAAGTAGTAGCCTTACCTGCTGCGATAGTAGTGAGTGCGACGGCATCGTAGGTAATGATTAAAATATTGCTACCATTATTGACCGTAGTTGTTCCATTACGACCAACCGCAAGGTCTGGACCGGTATTGGTTAGTGTAATTACACCCGCACCGGAGACAGTATAATGAGTATTTTTAATTAAAAGCGCACCATCACCTTTATACACTTTGAGGTTGGCTTCGGATAAATTTGCGGCGTCGCTACCATCCTGTTGAATGAGTTTAAAACCATCCGCCACAGTGAATGTGCTTGTAGCAATGTCATAGGCTGCCGAGCCACCCTTGTTGATGATACCTGCAGCAAAAGTGACCTTGTCACCAGCATCAATCTTAGTGATATTGCCATTAATACCATCAATACTTGTCACTGTCCCCGTGAAAGGCTGATCACTTTCTCCTGGATTCTGCCAAGTGCCGGTAGTACCGCTAATAACCCCACTGCCAGTTGTGGAAACAATTCCATGCTTGATCTCTAACACAGGCTCGTTGAGCTGGATCTTCTTGATCGCTTGGTGGGAGTTTGCATCCCCTGGTGTGTTATTGTCCTGACCTTGAGCCTGCGCTGTCAAAAACAGCCCATCAACAAAGGGATCATCCGCTACTGTTACGGTGAAACGAATAACGATCTGGCCTGGCTTGTTATCCGTATCAGTTCTGTTGCCCAAGCTAAACTTCATGCCATTACTGTTGGCATCAATATCCAATTGCACTTCGCCACCTGTTGGTAGGACACTCGTATCCATGAGTTTCCAGTGTCCCGCTGCAGGATCAACTGACCCTTGAGTATCTTGCGTCCAGACACCGCTAACATCGAATACAGGCTTGGGAAGGAATGCATCTAGTTTTAGATCAGCGAAGTCACCGTTACTTAAATCATAAGTGAGCTCGTAAGTCACAGTATCGCCGGGCTTGATACCATTCGCGGGCACATCTGTTCCGTTAACTTTAACCACATCCAATTTCATACCGCCGGTAACGATAGCTACTTCTGTATTGGTAGCATCTGTAACTTCTGAGCCAGCCTCACCGCCAACTTTGACAACATTGCCGCTAATAGTGGCGTTGGTTTTTAGGGTGTCGCCATGCTTAATATCATTTGTCGGGCTTGCTGGTGCAGAAACAAATTTATCGTTGATGGTTGCGGTGTATTCGATACGGCCAAAGGTTCCGCTGGAGTTGTTAGCACCAAATTTACCACCAGTAAGAATTCCGGCTTGCAGCCCCTCAGGTAATAAATCTCTAGCAGCTATTAGCGCTGCAGAAACGTTATAAGTACGGGTGATGTCATGTTCTGCGCTGATAGCGGATGAGAAGTATCCTACTAGAGAGACAGTGTACTCTTCACCTTGGTAGGTAATTGTCAGGACTGGATCTGCTAAAGTATGACCATCATCAATGACATCAGTGATCACCACATCTTTGAATTGAAAATAGTCGGACACTTGGAAATCCAACGTATAGTTCAATGTACCGCCTGGTTTATGGGTGCCGGTAACTGTTTTCTGTACGGCCAAAGACTTAATGGCATGTGAGTACTCAACACCTTCAGGATCATAGCTTTGGTCTCCCTGAGCATCACGAGTGTCCACGGGTATCCAGTGGCCTGTACCAGACACTTGGAACTCGGAAGTTGATGCACCGCCGCTATTCGCGTCCAGCACATCTGGGATGTAATACTTAAGAACAACGTCTTTATCGCCCGTAATATCACCTAGAGCTTTAGTAACATCGCTTCCGGTAACAGGAGTTCCTAAAGCAACACCATCTATATGGGTAACGATAGCGTTATTTGGCACACCAATTTTGAGCTCATAACCAGTAAGCGTTTGTCCCGGTGCAACCTTAATATGAGTAGTCATCTCACGCGGGAAGTTAGGTCCAGTAGCTGTCTCACCTTCGGGGCCACTAAAGGTGTAACTGTAATCAACCAGTGTTGGCGTTATAGTTGTTTCCACATTACTTACATCATCAATAACGCTACCGCCATTACCCAAGGCATTATTACCGTAACGAAAACCTGATTGCGCTTTGATAGTCAAAGCAGTCCCTAAGTCCGCTTTGTTTGAAACTGTGGCAGAGACTTGTAGCTCCGCAGTCGGCTGACCACTGGTAAAACTACCAAAGGGGAGTTCAATAACAACCACTTTTTGACCAGCATCTCCTGATAGCTGAAGCGCTGCACCATCGGCACCCGTCGCATAAGGATGAACAGCCTTACCACTGCTATTTAGCGTAATAATTTGGTAATTAACGGACTCACCTAAGTAAGTAATCGCTCCACTAGCTGCTACATCAATACCATCATCACCATCAGCGCCTTTAGGTAGGTAGAGGTCGACATAAGGACCAAAACCATCCGCACCTTGGTTTTCAAACGATAACGTGAAATCAAACTTACCACCAATAAGTACTTCATTGCCTTCTGGAACGTCCATGCTCACAGTTGGCTTTGGCTCAGTACCCAACAACTCCCCATAAGCACCAAACTCAAACACTTCAGCCTCAATAGAACCAGTATTGCTTTCTAACACCCAGTCACCGCCTTTATCTGCAGCGCCGGTGGCATTGGTAGAGGCAGCGATATCTGCGCCAGTGAGATGGGCCAGTTCACTAATAAAAGCCTGACCGGCTTCGCCCTGCGCTACATCACAACCGTAGAGCAAAATATCGGCTTCTTCGGTGAGACTGTTGGACCAACTGCTTAGCTGTTCTGCTTGGCTGGCTAGGGTGCTGCTATCAACCTGATCGCTGCCCAATGTGAAACTGCCGGGAGTGCCGTGACTGAAAATATGCACCGCTTCAAAGTTTCTGCCTTTAGCCAGTTCATCACTGATAGCGGCCAAACCTGACTCTTCGCTATCAACTACGCGCACAACCGTGTTTGCAGGCAAATCTGCCAATAGGTTTTGGAAGCCTTCAACACGGCTATCAATAATAACTAAAGTGGAGGGGCTAGAGCCGCCCGGAACATGCAGTTCATCGCCATTAAGTATGCCGTTGGTATCTGTATCGTCATGCCCCGCTTCATTTTGATTCTGTTCGGGCTCGGTATAGGTGTCATCAAATGCATCCGCGACAGCAACACCACCAGCACCATCAAAAAGTAAGCGCGGCTCGAGCGCTATGGCGCGTGATCTGGAGCGAAACATTGAAGAAATATTTTTATTTTGCATAACAATTTACCTTTAGGGGCACAAATTCAGTTTTGCTGGCATTCAACGAGAGCTCGTTGAGAGCAGTCTGCGCATCACAAACAAGTAGCTTGAACTGCTGGCTCGGCAACAAAAACATAATGAGCGGCTTATTAGCAAAGTAACCCGTAAATCCCCTTAGATTGTTTGGTGTTTCTTATTACCTTGGGGTTTTTATAACAGGGTTAAGGGGCGCTGAATAATTACCTGAGCTGTCAGGGCTGTGTTAAAAAACCTGCAGCACTCCCCTCTACTTTTGCTATTTCATACCGTTAACTATAACAACACAAAAAATAAGGGCTTTTGCCAAACGGACAACTCCATTTTTCAAAGCGTCCGCAAGCATCTTTCACTGAGAAGCAGTTCACATTTTTTAAACTTATTTGAGCAGCATGTTTTTATGAGGTGTTAGTGCTATTTCTCTATTCAGTGTCCTTTGCCATGCCAGTCCGCTGCTCATGTCGATAATCAGACGGCGACATATTCATACATTCTCGAAAAGCAGTAGAAAAGTTGGCAGCGCTGGAAAAGCCTACTTCCTGAGAAATATCAACGATACTAAAACTGGTTTCTGTTAGCAGGCGACAGGCCTCCTGCATACGCAACTGGCGTAAGTATTCAAAGGGGGTCATATCCAGTATTTTGCGAAACGCACGGGACAGTTTTCGCTCGTTAACACTGAGCTTGGCGGCAATTTCAGCCAGTTGTGGGGTATTACACAGGTGAAACTTGAGCTCTTCCTGTGCTGCACGAACCAATACGCTATCGTCATCCATAGGACCGGTGGGCGCGCTTGCTGTTTGAGCATGTTGCGCAGCTGCTTTGCCCGCTATAGCGAGGTGAACTTCTACCCGAGCCACTACTTCTTCTGGCTCATAGGGTTTAAGAATATAGTCAACACCGCCACAGGTTAAACCAGCGATTCGCTTATCCACTTGGGTGTCGGAGCTTAAATAGAGAATAGGGATGTGAGCAGTTGCTTCATTGGCTTTTAAACGCCGACATAGAGCAAAGCCGTCCATGCGTGGCATATGCACATCTAAAATAATTAAATCCGGGATTATCGATACCGCTCTGGCGTAGCCTTGTAATCCATCCAGTGCAACGCTAATTCGGTAGGATTTTCTACGCAATGCTTCTACCAATAGGCGCAACTGCTCTGGGTTATCATCGATGAGCAATAAACGAGGCCGCTGTGCTTCCTGCTGCATGCTAGAACTATCTGTACCCATAAGTTATTTATCCCACATTATTTTTGTTATCAATACTTGCTGTGCGTTAGACAGTTAGACACTGGTGACACCATAGCCAACCGCAACTGGTTTAAGAAGCCTCTGAATAACTACCTGCATAGCTACCACCGCGTTAAAAACGTACTCACAATCTTTAGATTGAACGTGCTTTAGCACGGCCCGAAGGGGGAGCGAAGCGAATAAAATGCTCATTTACTATGTGTAAACTGCGCTTTTTCGTACGTTTTGACTCGCTAGCGCTCGCCCTTCGGGCCAGCCTTTGGCTGTTACTCCCGTTGGTCGTTGCGCCTTGTGTTAGCGTCCTCGGTAACGTTATTCAGAGGCTCCTTAAATACCATCCAGAAACTAGCGCTTAAAGTTAACCAGAAAATAGCTATGTTTTTAAACAGAACAACCTCGATTATTTGCTTAACCATCCGTAGTTTGCAAAATTTTAGCTGGTTCGCTTGCTCTTGTCGTCGCTCTGGAAAAACCAAAACGAGCTGCCACAAATTTTTTACGGCGTAAGGTATGCCTTATTTTATTAATACATGCTCTCAAACTTCCCAGTCAAAACACCTAGTGCGCTGTATGTGTTTTTATTATGCTTGTGATTATGTCAAAGTAAAGAAATCAAGCCTTTGCTGAACAGACATTTACCTTTGCTAGAACGCTAAAACATCTTTAGCCCCCTGAGTTCTATTTTGTTTTGCGTAACTAAAGCACTTATTGATTATCGTGCTAATTATTATCATGAGAGCGCTACCTATGTTTTTCAACAATATCTTACCTGCGACTTTTGTTCTAACACGCAATACTGTCTGGGTAGTCTCACTGTATCTGAGCTTCGCTTTCACCTCAGCGAGCGCAGCCAGTGTCGATGCAGGTAAAGTCAGTCAGTGGCAGCAGATAAGTCCTGCACTTGTATTTGGTGGGTTTCTTATCAATTTGGCTTTATTCGCTGGCTGGGTAATTTATGCGGGCTTGCAGCGTAGGAAAGTGCGCGAGCAGGATTTACGTCTAACCGAAGAAGTCGCACGACAAACTAAGGCGTTAAGCGAGGCGTTGCAGTACGCCGAACTAAAACACCGCCAGCAAACACAGATTGTTAGTTATATAAGCCACGATTTGCGCGCGCCTTTGGCGACCATCGCCGGCTACGCCAAGCTGATGAAACGCAGCATCAATAACGATGATAAGAATCGATTAAAACTTCAGGCCATTACCCGCAGCGTTGAATGTCAGCTGGATTTGATTGAGTATATTCAGGGTTATGCAGCGGCAGAGTTAAACCCCATAGATGAGGCATCAGAAGCAATTTCGTTAACTGTTTTTCTCGATGAAATTGCTCAATATGCAACCACGCTAGGTAGGTCGCAAAACAATAACTTCCATATCAAAGTAACGCAGCGAATCCCTAAAACTGTATATATAGACTGTTTGCGCGTGCGTCAGGTGCTGCTTAACCTGTTATCAAATGCGGCAAAATCCATCCGCAATGGTGATATTTATTTGGAGCTAACCGCCACTGAGTTTGAGTCGCATTGGCGACTGCATTTTAGCGTCAGTGATTCTGGGATAGGTATAAACCCGGAGCAACAAGCGAAAATTGCCCAAGGATTTGACCAACTCAAAGAAGGCAACAAGGGTGTTAATGCAGGTTTGGGGCTGGGTTTGTATATGGCGCAAAGCATTTTGCAGAAAATGGGTATTGAACTGAATTTAGACAGCAATCCTGATTTGGGTGCTAGATTCAGCTTTGGGCTGAAGGTGCTGACTGATGAGCAGGTTGTCGACTGGACGCCACCTCAGACTGTGCCGCTGGACACAACTGAGCTGCCTTTATCTCACGAGCTTAATGCACCTGCCCAGACGGGTGCACAGCCAGCTAATTATGCGGGGCTAGAATCTATGCCGTCTTTAGCTAGTCGCCAAGAGCTGGCAAGCATGGCGCGCAATGGTTTACTGACTGAGATGGAAGATTGGCACAGCAGTATGCTCGCACAGTACGGCTATTGTGTTGAATATCTAAGCAAGATCCAAGACGCCATCAGCCGCCTCGACCTTCATGCAGTGGAACAGCTCGCGCTTAATCCTTCAATCCCTCGCCGCAGCTAACCTTAACCCTGCTGCATGCTGTAATTATTCGTTGCCATAAGTTTTTTATTAATCTGAAAAGCTTTTATTATTCACATTTACTGTACGCTGGGTTAATAGAAAACCGTAATAATATAGCCGGCTAAAGCAGACATAATTGCAGCCGAAACATTAGGAAGCCTCTGAATAACTACCTGCGTAGCTACCACTGCGTTAAAAACGTACTCACAATCTTTAGATTGAACGTGCTTTAGCACGGCCCGAAGGGGAGCGAAGCGAATAAAATGCTCATTTACCCTGTGTAAACTGCGCTTTTTCGCACGTTTTGACTCGCTAGCGCTCGCCCTTCGGGCCAGCCTTTGGCTGTTACTCCCGTTGGTCGTTGCGCCTTGTGTTAGCGTCCTCGGTAACGTTATTCAGATGCTCCTTAGCATTCTTACTTAGTAGCCGGAAAATGACTGTAGCGACCCTAAATAGTTTTACCTATATAAAGAGCACATTTATTTGCTCAACGATTCTTAGGTTGAAAAACCACAGCCATCCTTTGCTACAGCTTATAACGCTGTCTGCTTTTGCTGTGTGCACGCCTGTTTTTGCCAATGATAGCGCTGGCGCTGTAGCTGGATTAGATACCATCACTGTTTTTGCTAGCCCTAACTCAGAACCTTTGCTCCCATCTATTAATGCAGCAAAAAAAGAGCTGCAACGTTGGCCCGGCCATGTCAGCTTGGTGAGCGAGGCTGATTACGAGCGTCGTGCGGTGCTGGGGTTAAGCGATGTGCTGGTGCGCCAGCCCGGTGTTTATGCCCGCTCAACGGCAGGTCAGCAATCATTGAAACTTTCGATCCGTGGCTCTGGCTTAGCCTCGCCCTTGGGTACGCGCGGCGTTGTTTTACTACGTGACGGTTTGCCGCTTAATCAAAGCGATGGCACCCTTGATCCCGCTTATGCCGATCCTTTTAATGCGCGCTATATGGAAATTTATCGCGGCGCCAATGCTTTACGTTACGGCGCTGCCACCTTGGGTGGAGCGATAAATATCATCTCGCCCACCGGTTATTCACATTTGGGGGTAGAGACGCACCTTGAAGGCGGCTCTAATGATTATCTGCGGGTGCAAACACGGGTTGGGCAGGTATTTGACAATGGCATGGATGCGTTTGCTTCTGTGAGTCGCTACCAAACCGAGGGTTCAATGCCACAGGCTGAGCAGAAATTAACGCGTTTTTACGGAAACCTTGGTTTTATGCTCGGTGAACGCTCCGGCGGACGCTTGCATATGGATTATGCAGAAATGCGGCAGGAAATCAGCAGTCCACTGACTCGCTCCCAGTTGCACGGTAATGCAAGCCTAAATAACCCAGCGCCTAGATGGCCTGAACACCGCATCAAAACCAAGCCGCATCTGCGTTTGGCGTATCAACACAGCATTAACTACGGCGATGATGATCGTATTACTTTGGGCGCTTACCATATCGACACCACCTTTGAGCTGCTGGGTACACTTGTACCCATTGAGTATCGCGCACGGGATCATGGGGTGTCGGTTCGCGGCGAGATAAACCGCACACTGGGCGGTCGTGATAATAGTTTCACCTGGGGTTTTAGCCATGCACAGGGCAGCAGTAATAGCCAGACCTATGGGCCCTTCATACTTCCCGGCGGAGTGTTTCGGGATTTTTCACCCCAGCAATATGAAGACATTAAAGCCTCCGCAGAAACCACCCAACTGTACCTAGAAAATAGCTATGCACTCACGCCAAGTTTTGCGCTAATTGCCGCTGCTCAGGCTGTCACAGCCACAAGAGAGCGAGAAATTACTGCCCTGCGAAATCCGTCGTGGCCTTTTCATCAGCACTTCAAAGACGTAAACCATCACAAGCGCTACAACGGCTGGAACCCAAAGCTGGGCTTGCTGTGGCAAGTGAATGAGCACAACCAGCTGTATACCAATCTTAGTCGCAGCTATGAGCCGCCCTCTTTAATCGAGTTTTACAACACTCGCGGCACCACTGCAGCGCAAAAAGCCACCACTTGGGAAGTCGGTGCCCGTGGCGGCGAGCAGATACACTGGGAGGCGGCGGTGTTTTATAGTCAAGTTAAAAATGAGCTGCTCAAGATTCCTAAAGCCGGTAATCCTAGCGACCCTATGGGCGGTAATATCCCCAGAACCGTACATGCAGGTTTGGAGTTGCAGCTGTCTGGTGAGCTGTCCGCAGAGCAATTTAGCGGCGCAGTAGATTGGGGACTGAATTACACCTTGAATCAATTCCGGCACAAAAACGACGACACCTTTAATAACAATCGCCTGCCGGTGATTCCTCAGCATTTTGGCAGTGTGCACGCGCTCTATCAGCATCCATCCGGTGTGTACCTAGGCCCTGATGTGGAATTCGCCTCATCTGCCTATGCGGATCAGGCCAATACGCTAAAAGCGTCGGGTTATGGGATTGTGAACTTCACTCTAGGTTACGCGCACCCTTCCAGCCGCTTTACTGTTTTCTTAAATGCCCGCAACTTGGCTGATAAACACTATGCAGCCTCTACTGAGTTTATCGCCCAAGCAAACACTGAACAGGCTGCATTTAATCCCGGGTTAGAACGTGCTGTGTTCGTGGGTACCAAAGTTTTATGGTAGTGCGCAACCCAGTCTGGGGTTTTTTGCTATATCTGTGCTTCGCTCTGACTTCAGCGCATGCAAGCAGTGTCGATGTGGGTCAAGCCAGTCAATGGAAACAACAGCTTTACCAGCAGACGTTGTTTTATCAGGACGAATCGCAACACATTGATGCGCAACAAATCGCTGCAATACAAGACGGCGACGACGGGTTTGTCTCTATCAATGAGCTCAACAATCCAGCACAGTTATCCCCGACAGTTTGGTGGTCTAAAACCACTCTCACCAATTCAAGCGATACCACCTATGCATTACGTTTGATTTTAAACCCGGGAGCGTTTTTTCACTCGGCAAGCTTTTACGTTCAAGACAATGAACAATGGATACCCGCAGCCCATACCATAGACGGTTTAGCCACTAACGAGCCCACCGCTGAGCGCTTGCACTGGGCAGGCGTGAACTTAGCACCAGGTCAAAGTAAAACTGTACTGATCCGCACCACGGGTGTTGCGCCCAACAAACTAGCACCTTATTTGTATTCTGAAGAGTTGTTTAATGAGTACGTGGCACGTAACGCAATCTGGGATGGCTTACTATTTGGCGGATTATTAGCACTGGGTTGGACCTCAATACTCTTAGCTGTATTTGCTCGCAGTCGAGTTTTTTTGATTCTAGGTCTGCTGTCATGGCTTACTTTGCTGGTAGAGGGAGTTAGACGCGGCTACGAAAAACTGGATTTCATAGCCAGCCTCATCGAGCTCAGCTACCGCAGTCCTTTGGTGTTAAGCAATCTCATCTTGCTGTTGTTTGTGGTTTTTATTTTAGAAATTGCGCGTAGTGAAAAAATTCGTATAAGTCTGCACAAACTATGGATCGGCTGGGCTATTTATTATGCTGGAATGGTCGTGTTATCAGCCTTTGGGGATGTGTATCAGGTGTATTGGTTATCCAATCTGCACCGACCTTTATTTAGCCTGACATTGCTGGCCACTGCTGTGTTATTCCTCCGGCAAAACGCACCCACCCGCGGTCTAATTTTGGCTATTGCCGCTTTTTCCCTAGCCCGCGCTAGCTTAACTGCTTTGGAAAGCAGCGGACTGCTACCGAATTCAATTGGCAGCCTATCTATGGGTTCGTTACGCATGAACCCTGTTCTGGCGCTCAGCGGATTTCTAATTAATTTAGCTTTATTCGCCGGCTGGATAGCGCATGTAGGGCTACAGCGTAGAAAAGCACTGGAGAAAATTGCTGAATTGCAGCGCGAGGAAAACATCCGCTTAACACAAGAAGTCGCGCGGCAAACCCAAGCATTAAACGAAGCTCTGCAATACGCTGATGAAAAAAACCGCCAGCAAACACAGATTGTGGGTTATATCAGCCATGACTTGCGCGCACCTTTGGCCACCATTGCTGGTTACACCAAGCTACTGGAAAGCAATGCCAGTGAGCAGCAACAGCTCAAACTCAATGCTATTACCCGCAGCGTCGATTACCAACTAGCGTTGATTGAGGACATTCTGGGTTATGCCTCAGCCGAGCTCAAACCCTTGTCTATAGCGCCAGAAGCAACAGAGCTGCTCGATTATCTGGGTGAAATTGCACAGCACGCCACCGCCTTAAGTCGGCAGCAAAACAATAGCTTCCACATCGAAGTCACCCAGCAGATCCCTAAGACTGTCTATTTCGATGGTCGTCGCTTGCGACAGGTGCTGCTTAACCTGTTATCCAATGCGGCGAAATTCACTCGCAATGGTGAAATTCGCTTGCAGCTTATCGCCACACAGCTGGACTCGCAGTGGCGATTGCATTTTAGCGTCAGTGATTCAGGTATAGGCATAGACTCGGCGCAACAGGCGAAGATCTTCCAAGAGTTCGGCCAGCTTGAAGCAGGGGAAAATAATGTTAACGCAGGCCTAGGGCTGGGCTTGTATATCGCTCAAAGTATTTTGCGAAGTATGGGGAGCGAGCTCAGTTTAGATAGCAGCCCTAATCAAGGTGCTACATTCAGCTTTGACTTTAATGTGCTGGCTGATGAGCAGGTGGTTAGCTGGAAAGCACCGCAAACACTGCCGCTGTTGGATGCTATTGATCTGCCTTTATCCCAAGGAATCGATATGCCTGTCCAGACGCAGGAGCGGTCGGCTAGCAGCACAAGACTGGCTGATAATTTGATCATCCCGCCCTTAGACAGGCGTCAGGAGTTGGCCCAGATGGCGCGCACTGGCGCACTGAGCGATATGGAGAATTGGCACAACAGCATGTCAGCTCGCTATCCTGAGTGCGCTGATTATCTTAACCAAGTCCAAGACGCCATTAACCTCCTCGATCTACACGCCGTGGAACAGCTTGCGCTTAACTCCTCAATTCCTAGCCGGTAGTTTTAGAGTCTACCTGAGCTACTTGTGTGGCTTAGTAGTTCGCATCGCGCATAAGATGCGCTCCCACAGGGTTTCTTGGTCTAGCCTAGCCATGTGTAGGGTTCCCTAGTCTAGCCTAGCCTAGCTGTGTATGGGTTCTGCATCCGTGGGAGCGCAACTCTTGCGCGATTTGGAATGCACCCCATTTATTGGACTGCGTTTACACAATTGTTTTCATACTTGAGTCTGTATTGTACGGGGCTCATTTTTAAATCCAAGCGAATCCGCTTCTCGTTATAGTAATGCATATACTCGCTG
>JALOAC010000080.1 GCA_023228985.1 Thiopseudomonas sp.
GATCAACCGCAAGAGTGTGATCGTGCTGGGTGAGGATGGCAGGAAGCAGTACAAGGTCTCGCCGGAGTTATTGAGGCCTCTGCGTGACGTGAAGTAGGTCAACTATGTCGTGGAATGAACGCTTACGCAATACTTCAGTTGTCGTGATCGGCACTGCCCGCAATGCCAGTGGCGCGTGATGCAGCAATGGGCCGAGCGGCAACGCGCCGACGTTCTACCGGTGCCCTATCATCATGTGGTGTTCACCCTGCCGCATCAGCTCAATGGTTGGGTGCAATTGCATCCGGAGCTGATCTATCGGCTGCTGTTCCAAGCCGTATGGGGCACGCTGGATCGGTTTGGACGCGACCCCAAACGCCTGAATGGTCAACTGGGCATGACGGCTGTGCTGCACACCTGGGGGCAGACTCTCGGCCAGCATGTGCATCTGCACTGCCTGGTACCTGCGGGTGCGCTCGGTGATGACGGGCACTGGCACGCTGCGCGCAGCAACTACCTGTTTCCGGTGCGGGCACTGTCCAGACGTTACCGTGGCCTGATGGTCAGCGCCTTGCGCCACGCAGCAAGTCAGCACCAGCTGCCGCGTGTAACGCAGGCAGGCGAAGTGGATAGGTTATTGAACAGCCTGATGGCTACCGAATGGGTCGTATACAGCAAACACTGCCTGCAGCACACCAGCAGCGTGGTCGATTATCTGGCGCGCTACACCCGCCGGATCGCCATCAGCAACGCACGCCTGCGTCAGGTAGACGAGCAGGGTGTGACCTTCAGTTACAAGGACTACCGCCAGGGTGCGCGATCCAGAGAGATGACCCTGAGCGGCGAGGAGTTTGTTCGACGGTTCCTGCTGCACATCCTGCCCAAGGGATTGATGCGCGTACGGCACTACGGCTTCCTGGCCAACCGTTGCCGACGTGCTCGCCTGGAACAACTAAGGTCGGCACTGCGAGCCGCTGACGCTGAGCACAAGGAAAACAGGGTGGGCGCCGCAGTCAGCTCGCCGAACCTCGTGTGTAGCCAATGCAAGCGACCGCACATGTACTGCATTGGAATAATCGCCCCGAATCGAGTGCAAGGTACGGGCCGTTTGCGACGAGGTTGAATGCCTGACTGGCCGGGGGAAGACTGCCTGAAAGATCAAGGCACGGGCCGTACTGGCCATAAGGTGGCAATCGTAAGGAAATCGCGCTAGTTTTGCGTTATCAGGGAAGCAGAGAGCATCGACATGGATATAAACAACCGGTCAATCCGGCTTTTTCAAGCGCCGCGTGGCAGCTGTCCAGCTGTCGCTACCCCATCTGCTCAATACAAAACCCTATAGATGCTGCGCGAACAGTGTGGCGGCTTAGTCCAACAGACATTTGATCGGCATGCTGCGCACACCGTTCAAATGCTTAGATGTTATGCACCTCTGCGACGCAATCTGTCGCTTAGGTGGTGTAAGCTGGTTGAAAGATGAAAAAAGGGACGTAAATGCCAAATTTTGATAAAAGTTTTGAAGCTACACGGCTTGCTATGCTTGCCAAGCAATATCCTGAGATTGTGAAAGCAAACGGTGAAGTAATTTTCTGTGCAGAAGATAATGAAGATCGTTTGAGCGGTACACGTTGGAAAGTTGACAGCAACATTTTTGAGCAAGCTACAGAGTTAGGGTTCAAAATACACCTGATTGAATTGCTTGATAATTTTATCGAGTATCGAGGTAAGTGTGCTGAGCTTCCCAAGAAAGAGGGAGTAGTTCGATTTAGTAATGGAAAAATGAATATAGACTGGCTGCCTGATGGTTCTACGGAGCTTTCTAGTAGTGCCGAGGAATAATGATGGGCATAATAAAAATTCAAGATTTAGCGCCTTTAACAGTCAATGAGGCGCTAGATGCGGTTAAATCTTCTCCAAGAACACTCCTAAAAGATCTACGATTATTCGATTTGCTATTGTGCAATGACGGAGAGAGCGCTCTCAGGCATGGCGTATATGTTTTTTATAATGAGCAAGGCGAGTGTCTATATGTTGGCATGTGCAGCTCTAGTCACTTCGCACACCGTATAGGTGGTCATTTTGGGATGTCGCCAAAATACGGAATGAACACGTTTCTTCGGCGCGCAGTGAAGGATCTTGGCCTTGATTCGAAACAGTACCAAAGTTACGTGGATGCTCTACCGGCAGTTGGGAACTACTCACTTTTAATTATCGATGCAAATAAGACTGGGAAAAAGGTTATTCGTCAATTGGAAAGAGTGCTGCATACGACTATTAAGCCACGGCTTAATTTCCCAAAAGGTGTTCCCAGGACGTATACACCAATAGACACTAAGTCTAATTTTGGTGATGCGGTTTTTCCTGATGGACGACCATAACAAGTGGCTGTTGTCGGACGCGCCTACGCTGCGCTCCAGCACGCCGCAAAGCCAAGCGTTAAATACCATCTCAGCCAAGGGAATCACTGATCAATTCATCTTTGTGCGGTCAACGCGTTCAGAAACGTGCATTAACCATATCAATGGTTAGTTTTTTACCAGATGAGGTCGCGTTTTTGCTCTGATAGCCGGTTTAACCGGCTA
>JALOAC010000013.1 GCA_023228985.1 Thiopseudomonas sp.
GTAGCTATGCCAAGCGTCTGACGCAGGGTTTGCAAGAGCGTGCTGATGCCGCCGGTATCGCCTTCACAACCACGCAAGTGGGCGGCATGTTTGGCCTATTCTTTACCGACAATAAAGACATCCGTAACTTTAAGGATGCGGTTGCCTGTGATGTTGAACGGTTCAAGAAATTCTTCCACCTGATGCTCGAAGGCGGTGTTTATTTGGCGCCAAGTGCCTATGAAGCCGGTTTTGTGTCTGCTGCCATGGGTGAAACCGAGCTAAAAATCACGTTAGATGCCGCTGAACAAGCCTTTAACACTTTAGCCTAACCTTCAGCAAGCCTGAGCAACCAAACTCAGGCTTGTTTGATCATTATCGCGCCTTAATTCCAGAGCAACGGGTACTAAGTACATGCACAAGTCATTTATCGAAAACATAAAAAAACGTCGTAGCCAGTATGCGCTAGGTAAAAACCTTGCTTTATCGCAAGCCCAAACCACCGAACTGATTCAAGCCGCTGTTAAAGAGTCCCCTTCGGCCTTTAACTCACAAAGCACTCGTGTTGTCATTTTGCACGGCGAGCACAGTGAGGCATTTTGGGGATTGGTTAAAGAAGCGTTACGCCCCCTAGTTCCCGCAGACAACTTTGCCACTACCGAAACCAAGGTGGATAGCTTTGCTGCAGGTGCAGGCACGGTTTTATTCTACGAAGATCAGAACGTGGTCAAGGGTTTGCAAGAGCAGTTTGCCCTCTATGCGGATAACTTCCCGGTTTGGTCCGAGCACGCCAGTGCAATTGCTCAGTTTGCAGTCTGGACCGCACTGGCTAATGCCGACATTGGCGCTAGCTTGCAGCACTACAACCCATTAGTTGACGCCGCTGCTGCTGCGCGCTGGGATATTCCAAGTAACTGGACGCTGCGAGCGCAGATGCCTTTTGGCTCCAACGAAGGCGCGTTTTCCGAGAAAACCTATATCGCCGACAGCGAGCGCTTTATGGTGTTTGCGTAACAGTTATGCGGGCTTTTTAGCCCGCATAACTGGCCTTAATTAAACCTGCTTATAGATTATCGAGCCTTCCTGACGAAAACGTTCCGACTGTTCTTTAAAGCCCACCTCAATCGCTTTTTGCTCATCCGTTAACCCGTGCTCTTTGGCGTACTCACGCACATCCTGAGTGATTTTCATCGAGCAGAATTTCGGTCCACACATAGAGCAAAAGTGCGCCACCTTGCCCGACTCTTTGGGCATGGTTTCATCATGAAACTCCCGTGCTGTGTCAGGATCGAGCGCCAAGTTAAACTGATCTTCCCAGCGGAACTCAAAACGCGCCTTACTCAAAGCATCATCACGAATCTGCGCCCCCGGATGACCTTTCGCCAAGTCAGCCGCATGGGCAGCAATCTTGTAGGTAATAATGCCGGTTTTCACATCGTCTTTATTAGGCAAACCCAAGTGCTCTTTGGGTGTGACATAGCACAGCATCGCACAGCCGTACCAACCTATCATCGCCGCCCCCATGCCGGAGGTGATGTGGTCATAGCCCGGCGCAATATCAGTGACTAAAGGCCCTAGGGTATAAAACGGTGCTTCATCACAGCACTCCAGTTGTTTCTCCATATTTTCCTTAATCATATGCATAGGCACATGCCCCGGCCCTTCGATGATGGTTTGCACATCATGCGCCCACGCCACTTTGGTCAGCTCGCCGAGCGTTTCCAGCTCAGCAAACTGCGCAGCATCGTTCGCATCAGCTATCGAGCCCGGACGCAAACCATCGCCCAGCGAGAAACTCACATCATAGGCTTTCATGATCTCGCAAATGTCTTCAAAGTGGGTATAAATAAAGCTTTCTTGGTGATGCGCCAAACACCACTTCGCCATAATTGAGCCGCCGCGCGAGACAATGCCAGTGACGCGTTTGGCCGTCAGTGGCACATAGCGCAGCAACACACCGGCATGTATGGTGAAATAATCCACGCCCTGCTCCGCCTGCTCAATCAGGGTGTCGCGGAACAGCTCCCACGTCAGTTCTTCGGCAATGCCATCGACTTTTTCCAGCGCCTGATAAATCGGCACTGTCCCCACCGGCACCGGCGAGTTACGGATAATCCATTCACGGGTTTCGTGAATATTTTTACCCGTGGACAAGTCCATAATGGTATCCGCACCCCAGCGAATACCCCAGGTGAGCTTGGCTACTTCTTCTTCAATGGATGAGCCCAGCGCCGAGTTACCTATATTGCCGTTAATTTTAACCAAGAAATTACGGCCAATAATCATCGGCTCTAATTCGGGGTGGTTAATGTTGGCGGGAATAATCGCCCGTCCGCGCGCAATTTCACTGCGCACAAACTCGGCGGTAATTTCTTTAGGAATACTGGCACCAAAACTATGCCCCGGGTGCTGGCTATCCAGCAAACCGGCTTCGCGAGCTTCTTGCAGCTTGAGGTTTTCACGGATGGCAACAAACTCCATCTCCGGCGTAATCACGCCCTGCCGCGCATAATGCATTTGACTAACATTACGCCCAGCTTTGGCGCGTCTTGGCTTGGTAGTGGCGGCAAAACGCATGGCGTTTAATTGCGCGTCATTGAGGCGCTGCTGACCAAACTCTGAGCTAAGCCCGGGTAATTCTTCGGTATCGCCGCGCTCGGCAATCCACGCACTGCGCACATTGGGCAAGCCTTTACGCACATCAATGCTGACGCTAGGGTCCGTATAGGGACCTGAGGTGTCATACACCAATACCGGCGCATTGGCTTCTTGGCCTTGCTCGGTGATGGTGGGGGTTAAACTGATTTCCCGCATCGGCACGCGTATATCTGGGCGCGAACCTAGCACATAGATTTTGCGTGAATTAGGAAAGGGCTGAATGGACTGGGCGTCCACTTGGGCGGTATCACTAAGGTGTTGCGACAGCTTTTGCGTCATGTTCAGGTTCTCCGGTTAACAGAACAAAAAACTGTCAGGGGAACCTGTCCACAAAAAACAGAGACGCCAAGACTCACAACGCCTCTTCTCTTGTTTCCTACGCGGGTACTAACCCGATCAGGTTCAACGGGATCCGGCACTTACGCCAATCTCAGCCAATTAAGGCACCCCGACAAGAATCAAACTGCATCAAAACAGATAGCACGCAAAAGCACAAGCCAGCGCCACGTGCTAAATGGTCACTTGACCCGCCTCACAGCAAACTTTAGTCTTAAGTATTATTTTTACGAGTTCACATCATGCGCGCCTTACCTTTACTTATTGCTGCTGCCAGCTTCTTCGTAACCAGCGGCTATGCAGCCCAAACCATACCGCAAGCCAATCTTTTGGATGTTTACCAATTAGCAGTAGAGAACAATTCCGATCTAGCTGCAGCGCACGCTGCTTACCAAGCACGCGCAGAAAACATCCCTCTAGCTCGCGCCGCATTACTGCCGCAATTAGGTGCTGGTGCAAATACCAATCAAAGCAGCACTACAGTTGATACTAAGGAAGTTGGCAGCCAGAACAGCAAACGCAATAGCTACAGCTATCAGGCAACACTAAGCCAGCCACTGTTTCGCCTCGACAGCTGGTATCAGCTAAAAGCCGCACAGGCCGACAATGAGCAGGCAGCACTTGAGTTATCCGCCACTGAGCAAAGCGTTATTTTACAAAGCGCTGAAGTGTATTTTACCGTCTTACGCACACAGGATAATCTGGCAGCAAGCCGTGCCGAAGAAAATGCTTTCAAGCGCCAATATGATCTAGCATCAGAGCGTTTTAATGTGGGTTTATCTGATAAGACAGATGTACTGCAAGCCCAAGCAGCCTACGATGCGGCTCGCGCCAATCGTTTGGTAGCTAAAAATCAAGTACAGGATGCCTTTCAAGCCTTGAGCACGTTGACTAATCGCGAGTATGCAGCCCTAGAAGGCGTACGTCACAGTTTGCCCGTACTGCCACCACAGCCCAACGATGCTAATGCTTGGGTCAATAAAGCAACTGCAGAAAACCTACAGTTACAAGCCATGGATTTTGCAGTAACCGCGGCAGAAAATGATTTACGCAAACGTAAGTCCGGTCATGCACCCACCATCGACGCCATTGCGCAGTATCAAAAAGGTGACAATGACGCGCTAGGCTTTATGAATAGAGGGATGGGCACGCCTACTTATAACCGCCACGCAGAACAAGCTGTGATTGGTTTGCAGTTAAATATTCCGCTATACAGCGGTGGTGCAACCTCAGCCAGTGTGCGCCAAGGCGTGCAGCAAAGAAATCAGACCGAACACCTGAAAGAAAGTATGCGTCGACAGGTAGTACAGGATGCACGCAACTTACACCGCGCAGTGAATACCGACGTCGAGCAGGTACAAGCACGCAAACAAACAATTATTTCTAGCCAAAGCGCAGTCGAAGCAACCGAAATTGGTTATGAAGTGGGCACGCGCACCATAGTGGATGTGCTAGACGCACAACGCCAACTATTCGCTGCAGTACGCAATTACAACAACGCCCGTTACGATTATATTTTGAACAATTTGCGCTTACAGCAAGTGGCAGGCAGTCTCAGCCCTAATAACTTACAGGCGCTCAGTCCATACTTGAATCCAGCCTACGATCCAGACAAGGATTTCCTGCCGCCAGACTTAGATGCAGAAATAGAAGCAAACCTTAGAAGAAGATAATTGAATACATGCAGAGCTGCGCTCGTAGCTCTGCATGTGTAGAGCAAATTTACAGGCTTAAACGCATCGATAAATCGACTGCCTTAACGTTTTTAGTCAGCGTACCCAGCGAGATAAAATCCACTCCCGTTTCAGCTACTGCACGCAAAGTCTGCTCGTTAATTCCACCAGATGCTTCCAGCTTAACCTGACCCGCATTGAGCTTAACCGCCGTACGCATATCCTCATACGACAATTCATCGAGCATAATAATATCAGCGCTGGTTTTTAGCGCTTCAGCAAACTCATCCAAGTTTTCCACTTCTACTTCGATGGGTTTTTCTGGAGCAATGCGTCGTGCGGTTTCCACCGCCTCTTTGATGCCACCACAGGCAGTAATATGATTCTCTTTGATTAAAAACACATCATACAAACCAATACGATGGTTATGACAACCACCGCAAGTTACTGCATATTTTTGCGCCAAACGCAGACCTGGAATGGTCTTACGCGTATCTAACAACTTGATTGGTAAGTCTTTTACCTTGTCGGCAAAATAACCGCAGCGCGTAGCAACTGCCGATAGCGTTTGCATAAAATTCAACGCGGTACGCTCGCCCGTCAATAGCGAACGCGCACTACCCACCAGCTCAAACAAAACCTGATTGGTAGTCACCCGCTCACCATCGGCCACATGCCAAATCACTTCGACAGTTGGATCAACCTGACGAAAAACCTCATTCACCCAGGCCACGCCACTAATCACTGCATCCTCACGGGTGATCACTCGAGCACGGGCTTGCTGTTCAGCAGGAATGAGTTGCGCTGTTATATCCCCAGTACCCACATCTTCAGCTAAAGCAACCTGCACATTATTGCGAACCTCTGCCGCAAGTTGCTCGATAGTTAAATTCGCCATGGAACACTCCAAAAAAACAATTTTCTATTATAGAACTACAGACTTAAATTATGAAGCACCTACGCCCCTATACCAACGCAATCGCTGTGACTGGTTTCAAAGCCTTAACAGTCTTCACTTGGACTTATACATCAGCCGGCTATAATGAATAAAAACTTGCCGCCAGATTTCTGACTCACTTTTTACAGCTTACATTTTCTTGTCTAAGTGTTACTATTCTTTATTTGTAAAATCAAGCAACAAGCTTGCTCTTTGGGGAGGTAGCCTATGCAAAATGAAGCCAAGGTTGTGCCTATAAATCACAATACTGCCCCAACACATTCAGGTAATCTTCCGCCCGCTCTCACCTTGGTGCGGGAAAACGCTGCCATACAAATCAAAAAAAATCTGCAGGACTTATTCACCTCCGCCGACGATGTTTTATTTGAAATGGCCGACCGCGCCACCAGTAATAGCGAACAAAATAGCCTATTTGAAGCGATGCGCGATTTACGCCTCAAGCGTAAAAGCTTAGAGCTTGGTTTTTTTCAGGGACTATTTGATAGATTTAATCAGCTCAACCAACGCTCTATTGGTCGCCGCCGAGTTGAAGAAACTCCAAACATCGATAACCTCAGCTTGGTGCAAAACGACGAGCTGGAAGAGTCCGTTGCGCTCGAGACTATGATCGCTAAAGTGATGGGCGCAGAAGTACAGCCGCTCACGCAGCTAAGTGCACGCTTAGGTCATTTACTACAGCGCAAAATTAGCAACGATGAAAATCCTTTAGGCCCTAAATCTCTGGCCACAGCTTTTCTCGAGTCCAGCACGATTCTGGGCTTTGAAATCCAGATTAAACTGATTATCTTGAAGCTGTTTGAAAAAGCCGTGCTGGACAATATTCATGCGCTTTACCACGCCAGCAATGAGCAGTTGATAAAGGAAGGGGTTCTGCCCGAACTCAGCAGCCAAACAACCGAGCGAAGACGCCCCTCCGTTACACAAAGGCACGCCACAAGTCATACAGCTGATGCAGACCAACACTCCTTTGGCGTGACGCAAGCAAGCCACACACACATTGCTTTCGATGAGCTGCAAGCATTACTGGGGCATTTGAAGCTTAGCCAAGCAAGCACCCCCGCACCCAGTGACGCGGTACCCATAAGCACACAGGATTTAATGCGTCTGCTGTCTCACTTACAGCAACATAACAACGAACAACATGTAAACAGTCAAATCGTCCGCAAACAACTCGACAGCATACTGCAACGCGCCAGCCAGCAAAGCAAACGCACGCGCGTCGTAGGTGAAATTGATAACGACATTATCAATCTCGTCTCCATGCTGTTTGATTTTATTTTAGACGACCGCTCTATTCCTAGCGCATTAAAAGCCATGATTGGGCGCATGCAAATTCCACTATTAAAACTGGCTGTTTTAGACAAGTCCTTTTTTGATAACACCAATCACCCTGCACGCCGCCTGCTGAATGAAATCGGCTCTGCTGCACTGGGTTGGAGCGACCAAGATACCAAGCACCAAGACAGTTTATCGCAAAAAATAGAATCCATTGTGCAGCGTCTACAGCATGACTTCTCTGAAGACCCCAGTATTTTTAATGAACTGCTAACGGATTTTGCCAGCTTCATGCGTACTGAGCGTCGCCGCAGCGAGCTGCTAGAACAACGTGTTCGTGATGCTGAAGAAGGACGCGCACGCTCTGAGTCTGCGCGTGCACAGGTGGAAGAAGCACTCAATGAACGCTTGATGGGTAAAACCCTTGCCGAAACCGTAGTACAGATACTGCAAGACTCATGGAGCAAGGTGATGCTGCTTAACCATCTCAAATATGGTGAGCAATCCAATCAATGGAAAAGTAGCTTAGCTGTCATGGACCAGCTGATATGGAGCGTTTCGCCCCATACAGAGCTGGATACCGCACGCAAGTTACGCTTACTTATCCCAAAACTGCTCGAAAAGCTGCACGAAGGTTTTAATCAAGCCGCTCTCGATCCTTTCGCTACCTCTTTACTGTTTACCAAGCTAGAAGTTTTACATGTGCAGGCTATGCAGCGTGCCAATGCACTCTTAGAGCCCGCTCAACCCGCTGCTGAGACTGTAAAAGCAACGCCAGCACAATCGACCCCTAGCGATACTCCTACAGAGCCACCACCAACAGCTGAGTCTACAGAGCCCGCTCAAGAAGAACCTGCCATGGTTGAGGTAAAGGCAAAAATCGCCCTTACTGAGCCTGCCGCTGACACCGTGCCTGAAGTAGAGGTCGATGAAAATCATCCCGCCTTAGCACTGGTAGATAAGTTAAATGCCGGTAGCTGGTTTGAGCTAACACAGGCCGATGAGCAAAATACTCGCTGTAAGCTGGCTGCCATTATCAAATCTACAGGACGCTATATTTTCGTTAACCGCAGAGGGCTTAAAGTACTGGAGAAAAGCCGCGCCGAGCTTGCTTTAGCTTTTGCAGACGGAACTCTGACGTTGCTGGATGATGCACAGCTCTTTGACCGCGCCCTAGAATCAGTTATCGGTGATTTACGCCGCTTAAAGAGCCGTGATTAAACCTGCATTATTGCTGTGTCGCTGTTGTTACTTGTACCGCTATACAAGGTTGTTCTTCGAGTTGCTGCCAAGCTCCCTGCAAAGGCTGTAACGCAACCAGCCCTAACTGCAACCCCTCTTGTTGCGGCGTAACTCGCCAGCTCACTCTTTCTTCATTGTCGGACAACAGCAGTTGCCCACTAGCAGGCGTGCCAAGCACCTGCTCAAAACTTAACCAGTACATTCCCTGTGTTTGTCCACTGCGCACCTGCGGCACAGCACCAAAGCAAAGCTTTAATCCCTGTTCCTGCACGGTAATCTGGATAAGTTGATTGTGAATTCGAACGGGCTGGGTTTTAAATACATCACCCAGCATCAGCCCCAACAAAAATGCCACCAAGCAGAGGCTAGCAAAAAACTTTAACCGTAACTTGCGTCGCGGCAGTTCAGGCAGGGTAGAATCAGCAATTATTTTTTGTCTAGGCTGTCTCATGTTTCACATCATTCTTTTTGAACCGGAAATCCCACCAAACACCGGCAACATCATTCGTCTGTGTGCCAACATTGGCTGCAGCTTACATCTTATCAAGCCTTTGGGCTTTGTTTTTGATGACAAACGCTTACGACGTGCTGGATTGGATTACCAAGAGTTTGCTGAAGTAAATCTCCATGAGGATCTAGCCAGCTGCTTAACTGCACTTAACCAACCACGTCTGTTTGCCTTTAGCACTAAAGGGCAGCACAGCTATGCAGATGTTCAGTATCAAGCTGGTGATGCTTTTATTTTTGGCCCTGAAACCCGCGGCTTGCCAGACTGGGTGCGTAACAGTATTCCGGCAGAGCAGCTGGTGCGTCTACCGATGCGCGAAAACTCACGCAGCTTAAATTTATCTAATACTGTAGCGGTAGCCGCCTATGAGGCGTGGCGACAATTGAATTTTGCCGATTCTTAGCGTCCTGCCCGCAAAGCACATAGCGACCTGCGCTGTGGTTTCATTTTTATAAGCGTAACGGTCGCATCCTTGCCACCGTTGCTGCCTATAGTCCAACACATACGGCTTATGCATTGGATACTCCAAGCCTGGAGTATGGGTTGCTTACTAACCGCGACCGGCGCGCTTGCGCTCGTTTTCAGTCAGTAGTTTCTTACGCAAACGAATGGATTGCGGCGTGACCTCTACCAGCTCATCATCCTCAATAAACTCTAGGGCCTGCTCAAGCGTAAAGCGAATCGGAGTGACCAGTTGAACGGTATCTTCCTTACCCGATACACGCATGTTATCGAGCTTTTTCGCCTTGGTGGGGTTAATCGCCAGGTCGTTATCACGGCTGTTAATACCCGCAAGCTGACCTTCGTAAATTTCTTCACCGGGCGACAGGAACAACTTACCACGGTCTTGCAGGGTTTCTAGCGAGTAGCTTAGCGCCTTACCGGTAGCCATCGAAACCAGCACACCGTTGAGTCGACCGGCCATTTCACCGCCCTTCACTTCGCCATAGTGGCTAAAGGTACTGGTCAGGATACCCGTGCCTGAAGTGATGGTCATAAACTGGTTACGAAAACCAATTAAGCCACGCGCTGGAATAACATACTCCAAACGCACACGGCCTTTACCGTCTGGCACCATGTCTTTCAAGTCGCCCTTACGCAAGCCCAGCTGCTCCATAATCGGACCCTGGTGCTGCTCTTCGATATCAAAGATTACAAACTCATACGGCTCTTGTTTCACGCCATCCACGTCTTTGATAATCACTTCTGGGCGGGAAATCGCCAACTCAAAACCTTCGCGGCGCATGTTTTCAATCAGTACTGACAGGTGCAGTTCACCACGGCCAGATACTTTGAATTTGTCCGGATCACCGGTTTCTTCCACACGCAACGCAACGTTGTGCAGTAGCTCTTTTTCCAGACGCTCTTTGAGGTTACGGCTGGTAACGTACTTGCCTTCTCGACCGGCAAAAGGTGAGTCATTCACCTGAAAGGTCATGCTGACGGTAGGTTCATCAACGGTCAACGGAGGCAATGCTTCTACATGCTGCTGATCACAGAGAGTATCGGAAATAAACAGCGGCTCAAAACCACTGATACAGACGATATCACCGGCTTGTGCTGTTTCAACTTCAACACGCTGCAAGCCACGATGACCCATGATTTTCAGAATACGTCCGTTGCGCTTTTTGCCCGTGGAGTCAACCGCTGTTACAGGCGAGTTGGCTTTAATGCGACCACGGCTAATGCGGCCAATGCCGATAACGCCGAGGAAGTTGTTGTAGTCCAGCGCCGAGATTTGCATCTGAAACGGACCGTCCACATCCACTTTAGGCGGCTGAACAAAATCGATAATTGCTTGGAATAACGGGTCCATATTCTCAGCCATTTCGCTCGGGTCCATACCGGCGATGCCGTTCAGCGCACTGGTGTACACAATAGGGAAATCAAGCTGCTCATCGGTCGCACCGAGGTTGTCGAACAGATCAAAAATCTGATCAATCACCCAATCTGGACGCGCGCCCGGGCGATCAATTTTGTTAACCACCACAATAGGGTTCAAACCGGCTTGAAACGCTTTTTGGGTTACAAAGCGGGTTTGTGGCATTGGGCCGTCGATGGAGTCAACCACTAGCAGCACGCAGTCAACCATGCTCATTACACGCTCCACTTCACCACCGAAATCGGCGTGACCGGGCGTATCAACGATGTTAATGGCGTAATCTTGCCATTTGATGGCGGTGTTTTTCGCCAGAATGGTAATGCCACGTTCTTTTTCTTGGTCATCAGAGTCCATCACACGGTCTGACTCAAGCTCTTTGCGGTCCAAAGTCCCTGAGGCTCGCAGCAAAGCATCGACCAGAGTGGTCTTGCCGTGGTCAACGTGGGCAATAATGGCAATATTACGTAAATTATCTATCACTGTAGTTGTCTCTAGTAGTTAACATTTAAATCGAATTTGGGACTTTTTGGCCGCGCCAGTCCATACGCTTTAGCTTCTATTGCAGAAAGATTGCTAAGGCCGATACACCCGCACATTGGTGTGACCCTCATGCAGCAGATGATGCACATGCAGGCGACTCATCACCCCTTTGTCACAATAGAGCAGGTACTGGCGGTTAGCGTCCAGCTCTTTGAAACGGTTATTTACCGCATAAAACGGCATGTGTAGCAGCTCGATATCAGCCAACTGTAAGGGCTTATCCTCGCACTCATGCGGATGACGGATATCAATCACTATCTGCCCTGGCAACGCTTGGCTGACGGTTTCTACCTGCACATCCTGGCTTAACTCTTCAAGCAGTTTGTCCACGGTAATGAAGCGCGCTCGACTGATCGCACGGTCCAAAATACTCATATCCAAACGCTCTTCTTCGCGCATCACTCGACCCAATCGTGCCTTGGTAGTCGGATTCACCGAAATCACGCCACAGTATTCCGGCATATTTTTAGCAAAATCCGCTGTGCCGATGGCTTCAGCCGTATCGATAATCTCTTGTTTATGCGTGGCAACCAGAGGGCGAAGCACCAACTTTTCGATGGCTTTATCAATCACCGACAGATTAGTGAGCGTTTGGCTAGATACCTGAGAAACGGCCTCACCTGTTGCCAAGGTTTCAATATGCAACCCATCGGCGATACGTTCAGCCGCACGGAGCATCATGCGTTTAAGCACTACGCCCATGTGGCTGTTATCCACAGTATTGAGAATATCAGCCAGCACTTCTTCAAAGGGTACACTAATAAACAGCACCCGATGCGAGCGACCGTATTTTTCCCACAAATACTGGGTTACTTCCATCACACCCAATTCATGGGCACGACCACCCAAATTAAAAAAACAAAAATGGGTCAACAATCCGCGACGCATGAGCTGATAGGCAGCCACGGTAGAGTCAAAGCCGCCGGACATTAGCACCAAGGCTTGCTCAATAGAGCCTAACGGGAAGCCACCCATACCTGCATGGCGTGCATGCTCAACCATTAAGCGCTGATGACGGATTTCTAATCGCACTTCCACTTCGGGTCGATTTAGCTCTATTCCAGCTGCCGCGCATTGGCGGCGCAACAGGCTACCCAAAGTGCGTTCAACATCCATGGAGGTAAACTCATGCTTGCCTACACGCTTACAGCGCACTGCAAAGGTTTTCCCTTGCAACAAAGGCGCGTAATGCTCTGCACACAACTGCGCGATGGTTTCCATAGAGTCTGGCAGTGGATACTCTTGCACTTGGTATGAGTGTGCAATACCGGGCGTATTACTGAGCCGCTCAAATAACTCTTGCTGCGCCACAGGCTCGACGAGACTGCTTTGCACCACAATGTTGTCCCACTCACCACTCACCGCCACTTCGGGGTCAAGCGGACTCAACACCGTACGCATATTTTTCACCAACTGGCGAACAAACTGGCGTCTCACCGGACGGCTTTTAATGGTGATCTCAGCAAAGGGCTTAACGAAGATTTTCATAGCTGTACACAAAACGTTACGCACCCGCTTAGGACGCGAAAAAGGGTGCGCAAGTATAGCAAGTTCAGGCTTTTAGCGCGAGTAATTATGCGTTAAGGACGCGAGCAAAGCGCATTAAATACGCGTTGTAGTTATCCTTATTGCAGCCTAATAAGGTTTTTAAACGCGCATAGGTTAGGCTGCTTATTGCCAATCCAGCTGCAACAGCTGCCATTTTTTATCGGTTAACTGCCACACACTGCTGACTCGATAATGTTCAGCCCGCTCGGGAATAAGCCTTTGCGCGCCGGTAATACCAACTTGCGCCGTACACAGACCGCGATCATAAAAGCCCTTATCTAACTGGCAATCACGATTAAGCACTAGAATATTAATATTCTTATAACGCATAAACAGCCCCAGCATTTGTTGGCGAATTTCCTGCGGGCCGTACTGTTGTTGCGCTAAAAAATCAGTATGCAACTGTTTTATTACCGCACTGGTTTGCTTGTTTTTAATACCTTCTTCTAACTGTCGCGCTGCTTGCTCTAGCGCATTTTGCGGATCTTTACTGCCACAGGCTAACAAGCCCACTGTGAGCGCAGCCACCAGCACCAACCGGCATGACTGAACAAGTTGTCGCCTAGTGTTCGTTACTAAAACCATTGACCTCTGCCCGTTTTGCATCATTTAACTGCTCCCTATTTCTAAACTACCCTATAATCACGCATTATTTGCAATAATTGCCAGCCCTGCACCGCGGCAACTTGCCCAGCATACGCACTTAATAGGTTTTTCAAGCAACTATGGCTCTCCCAGAACTGACAGCTTTATTACCACACCGCGGTACAGCGCTATGGTTAACTGCAATTATTAATCATGATCAACAAAGCATCCTTGGCGAGTGCCACCGGGATTGCCTTGCGCAGTTAACCCAACTGCAGAGTGCTTATTTTTTCGAAGCTGCTGCACAACTCTGTGCCGCACATGGCGCATTGTATGCCAAGCACAACTCGCCCACTGAAGCCTACATTGGCAAACTGAGTAAACTCAAGGTGTATCAACAGGCCACGTCTACCGGCGGTCCTCTGCAAGTCAAAGCGACGCAGCAATCTGCCAATGAACTCAGCGCCGTCTATCTATTCACCGTTACCCAACAGCAGCAGTTACTGCTCGATGGCACTCTGTTACTGGTGTTAAACCATGCTTGAGCTTAGCCACCTTCATTACCGCTACCCTGACGCCGAACAGGATGCGCTGGTCGATATCAACTTTAAAATACAACAAGGTCAGTGTATCGGTTTACTGGGAGCTAACGGTGCTGGCAAAACCACACTACTGTCGCTCATCGCACAGCTTATTACACCCAGCGCTGGGCAGTTACGCTGGCAACAGCAACCCAGCCTAGGGCTTGTACCGCAAACTCTGGCCTTCTATGCCAAGCTCAGCAGCCAAGAAAACTTACACCTTTTTGCCGATCTTTACTTGCTTAAGGGTCAACAACGCCAGCAGCAGCTCAGTTTAGCTATCGAAGCAGCGCAGCTGGAATCACTACTGCATAAAAAAGCCGGTCAACTATCAGGCGGACAACAACGGCGACTTAATTTCGCTTTAGGTATTTTAGCCCCTGCGCAATTATTTCTATTCGACGAGGTAACCGTTGGTGTGGACAGCGTCAGCCGCCAACATCTGTTAAACGCTATTAAGCAACTTAAACAGAGCGGAAAAAGTATCATTTACACCAGCCATTATTTACCCGAAATCGAGCAAATTGCCGAACGCGTTATTTTGCTTAACGCAGGCAAAGTGCTGCTCGATATAGCGCTTGCCGAACAACCCAGCGCACACAATCTAGTGATTGAATGGGTCTCTGGGATACCTATCGAGTTAGTCAAGCTATGCCAGCAGCAGCAACTCGACTTTCAGCAACAACACAACAGCTTAATTATTCATGCCCTAACTCAGCCGCAATGGGCAACCTTGCTCACACATATCAGTCACACCACGCCCGCACCCACTCGTATGAATTACAGCAAACCGAGCTTGGAACAGCTTTATTTACAAGTAAGCGGGGGTCAGCTATGAGGCTGTGGGCATTAAGCTTTAAAGAGCTGTTATTGCTCAGTCGTGACTGGCACGCGCTGGGCGCGCTCTTTATTATGCCAGGACTATTTCTGGTGATTATGGCCTTTGCTATGTCGGCCATTAATCAAGATGAACTCCCAGCGGTTAATTTTAGTGTCGATATCCCTAACCCGAGCCCTGCCAGTGCATTTTTTCTCGCTGCATTAGAGAAGCAATTACCACAAAGCCAGGTACAAGCTGACACCCCCACCATCCAAATAGCACTGAGCCCCACGTTTGCCGAACAACTGCACGACAATCCCCACCAAGGGCCAAAGCTGTCGTTTCCAGCCAACAGCGACACGCTCAGCCGCCAGCGTATACGCAGTGCAGTCACCATCGCTTTAGCGCAAACCCGTCTATGGGATTTCTTAATTGACAGCGAACTGTTCAGTGACAATGCTCCCTTGGCAGAACAACTCCAACAGGTGCAGCTGCAAACGCAAAGCGAGCTTGAGGAGTATCAAATCCTCAGCAGTGGCGCTGTAGGTAACCGGGCTAGCGCCAGTCAAATGAGCGTACCTGCTTGGCTTATTTTCGGTATGTTTTTTATTGTGCTGCCCATGTCCAACAGCTTGCAGCTCGAATTTCAGTCTGGCGTATTAGTACGTCTGCGCGCGCTACCTTTGGCGCAAAGCACCCTGTTGCTCAGCAAACTTATACCCTATAGCCTGATCAATATGCTGCAGTTTATTTTGCTGCTTAGCCTAGGCTTTTTTGTGCTACCCCTACTGGGTTTGCCTGCCCTTAGTATCCATGGCAACGAGCTTGCTTATCTTGCTTTAGCTATTTGTATTACTAGCGCTTGCTGCTGTTTTGGCTTATTAATAGCCGCCGTTGCCAGAAATACTGAACAAGCTCTGCTACTCAGCGCTGGTAGCAACCTGATTTTAGCCGCCATTGGCGGTATTATGGTGCCCAAAAATATGATGCCCATCAGCATGCAGCACATCGCTGAACTATCACCTATGAGTTGGGCGCTGGATGCTTTTTTAACCCTGTTAGTCGGTCAGGGGGAGCTCAAAGATATCGCCCTCTGGTGCTATTATTTGCTCGCTTTCGCCCTATGCACAGGAGCTGCCGGCGTTATTTTGTTACACAGAAGAGTACAAAACACCCTATGGACAAGCCACAACTAGAACAACAGCTTAAGCAACTTATTTTGCGTGAGTGCGACAAAGAAGATGATTTTGATTGGCAAGAAATCGATACCCAAGAGCTTTTATTCGGCCAAGACAGCCGCATTCAAATGGATAGCCTGGATGCCCTGCAGGTTTCTCTAGCCCTGCAACAGCAGTATGGCGTGCGCATCGAAGGTGCCAAAGACGGTCGACGCGTGCTTGCCAGTATCGCCACTATCGCTGACTACATTCGCAACAACTCATGAGTTGTTATCTACATAGCCCCGTTCTGCACAGCTGTCTAGGCGAGTCACTCGCCGAGGCTGTTGCCGCGGTGCACAGCAATCAAGCACCGCACACACAGCCGTTCACGCTAAACGAACGTTTGCTGGAAATGCCTTACTTTGCACTCAAACAGCAGCGCCAGCCTATCGATCGGTTACGATTAATCATCGAGCAGCTGAGCAACCAATACCAAGCAAACTTTAGTGAGCAACTGCTTATTATTGCCAGCTCCGGTCTTGATATCCTGTTGCATGAACAAAACACATTTGCCAAAGGCGGTTTTACCTCGACCGATTTTACCCCGCTGGATAGAATTGCTAGTCTGCTGCAGCAGGAGTACGGCTTTAAGGCCAGCTTCGCCATCAACACAGCATGCAGCAGCGCTGCTAACGCCCTGCTGTACGGCTCATTATTATTAAAGCAAAACCTCTATGCAGGGGTGACCGTTGTCAGTTTTGAGCCGCCCAGTACTATTGTGCAGCAAGGATTCGCAGCTCTGGAATTAACCAGCCACAGCGGGCTATACCGCCCTTTCTATCCTGATAGCGACGGCTTGATTTTAGGCGAAGTGTACGCGGCGGCTATTTTAAGCAACGAAGAAAAATCGCACAGCCTATGTCGTGTGCTTGGCGGCTACAGCGCTTGCGATACCACCAGCGTTACCGGCACGTGCGAAGATGGCAGCCATATTTATGCGGTCATACAACAAGCTTTAAACCAAGCCGGCTGCCAGGCTGAGGACATTGATTTAATCAAACTGCACGGCACCGCCACAGCGGCCAATGATCGTGCCGAACGTAACGGTACACTGAGTTTTTTACAACAGGCTAATGCACCTGCTTTGTGCACACTTAAGCAATGGCTTGGTCACGGCTTAGGCGCATGCGGGCTCAGCGAAACTCTGCTGCTTAGCGCCTGCTTACAGCAAGGCTTGTTGCCCACGCCACGCCATGCTTATGTGACTGACACCTTTGCGCTGCAGCACAATCCGCAGTGGACTCAATCAGACAGTCTAATCTTGGCAAATTTTTTTGGTTTTGGCGGCAACAATGCAAGCTTGATTCTGCAAACCACTAGGCAGGAAAACTAATCATGCACGTCATTAGCGCCAGTCAGCTATCGGTTTCAACACAGACAAGCGACAAACAACTCAAAATCCTTTTACGTGAGCACTTCAGCAATTTGCCTCGCCGCATTGACCGACTCGCTTGGCAAACACTATTAGCCGCCGCACCTCTAACCCAGCACTTGGTTTCTAGTTGCGGAATTTATCTAGCTACTGACTACCCCTCTGGGGATACCATGACTGGCTTGCTCAACAGCGTGTGCATTCAGAAGTTACAACCCAAACCCTTTGAGTTTGTTAACAGCGTCAGCAACGCCGCAGGTTTTTACCTAGCCAAACAGCTGGACGTACAAGGACCGAACGTGTTTATTAGCGCCGGCCCACAGGTATGGCAGCAACTCTTGCAGCTGGCCTACTGTGATTTGCAGGCCAAGAATTGTCAGCAAGCTTTGTTGATTGTTTGTCGCGGCAACGAGCAAGTACAACTACAAGCAGTGCTGGTTCAGAACCAACACAACCAGCTCTTAGCTGCAGACAGTTTTGCACAACTGAGTAGCGGGCTTGCTGTTACGCAATTGGTTTTAGACTAGCGATTATTTACGCTTAGCCCAGCGCGCGAGCTCTTTAAACAACACACGCTCGGCTTGGGCTATTGCCAACAAAGCACTGCTTATCTCAGCTAAGCTTGGCACTTCGGATTTTCCGCGGCTGTGCTGCACACAGAGCAACGCAAACTGACGCCACTGATCGCCAATAGCAGTTAATTGCTGCGAAGCGGCACATAAAGTCGGCTCATTTAACAAACTACCGGCTTCCTGCAAGAAACTGGCGTACATAAAGCGAAAACCTGCTCCACCGGTGCCAATCTCCTCCTGCATACGCACTATGTGGGTTAGGTAAAGACGGTTATATTTCTTCGCCTGCTCATCCAAGCGTGCAATTTTACGCGCTAAATACTCAATGCCACGAATACCAATCCAAGGCAGCGGTAAACCATCAATAATCCGGCTGGTGGATACAATACTGCTACGGATCAACTTCTCCCAGTCAACCTCACTGGGCACATCTTCTAACCAATACAGCAAACCCTTGGCAGCCAGCGCACCTTTGGCAAAACGCGCTCTTTGTAGATCGTCACTGGCGCAGCGCACTGGTTGTTCAAACACGGGATCGCTAAGCAGGTACTCCTCACCTTCGCGGCCATAGGCAAGCAAGTTATGCGCGTTGAAGTGAAAACGCATTTCCGGTGGAAAATAGGGCAACCAAAACACCGAGCTCTGCATGCCCACCAAACGTCCTTGCTCCAGTGCTTGATCTAAGGCTTGCTTACCTGCTGCAGGGTTACTGAAAGTTGCGCTGTGTAAACGACAGCCCAGGCGTTTGCTTAGGGTTTTAATAATATGCTTAGGCGGCATACGGTAAGCGATTAATGGCATACCGCTGAGTTTTACTAAAGGAATATAGGCAAAGGCAATGCCCGAGGATAAGCCTAGCGCCATCGGCTCGCTCATCGGCAATCCCGCATGGGTCAACAGACTCGACATCACCCCGCTTTCGCAGTGGGCACTTTGTTGGTGATTAAAGTTCATCCAGTTGACCTTGTTGATACGCGAGTAGTTGCTCCACGGGGAGTGAAAACGCTTGAGCGTAGCGGATTAAAATTCGTGCAGGTAATTGCTGAAATACCGGCACTTTAAAGTGGCGACGAATACGCCAGCGCCATAAGCCTGTGCACTGCGCCAGAGCTAACTCATCCATCCGGTAACGATACATCAAATAAGGCAGCACCGAGGTCTCGCCCGCCTGCCAACGCAGCTTTGCCTGCTGCTCAAGCACTTCCAGCTCAGCTAAGGCCTGTTGCGTTGCATAGTTCTCTGCATCCCAGCCAGCACTTTGTGCGCCCTGGTAACAGCCTTCCTCATCCACCGCATACAGCAGTTTTTGATGACCTGCATAAGCAGAGCATTCCGCATCCTGCGGCACTTCATCAAGCTTCATTACCAACCACCGTCAGCTGCATAAAAGCACTGGAAAAACGCCCACTTTCTGGCACATAACACAGCAAGGTTTCGCCAGCACGTAAACGGTCTGAATTAAACAACTCTTCTAAAATAATAAAAATAGACGCTGAGCCCGTATTGCCTTTACTGGTTAAATTGGTAAACCAGCGCTCGTAAGGAATTTCCAAACCCACCTCACGCATGCCATCAGCCAAGCGTTCACGGAAAAACTCGGAAGAGTAATGGGGTAAAAAATAATCAATTTTATCCGCCTGCAAATCACGCTTGTGCATAATTTTGCGCAAGGCTTTGACCACGGTATATTTAACAATATTTTCATTGAGCAGTTTTACATCCTGCTTCACTGCCAACACCGAACGCGCATTGCGCTCTTGTGCGCTATAACGACTCCAGCTTTTTAACTTGCCATTTTTATAGTCCGCACCCGCATACATACAAGCGGGCAACTCATTGGCAAACGACAAAATATCCAGCCAGTCGATACGCAAACTCAAACCTATTTGATTAGGCTGTTGAGACAAACGCACCGCACCTGCTCCATCGGAGAGCATCCAGCGCAAAAAATCTTTTTCAAAGGCCAGTTCTGGCTGTTTAGCCAACTGCTCAGCTCGCTGCTCGTACTCAGCACTAAAATTGCTGGCTCGCATGAGATTGGAAGCCACTTCCGAACCGCACGCAACGGCATCTTCACTTTGCCCCAACGCCACGCTCATCCATGCGTATTTCAAAGCGGTCATGCCGCATAAACAAATACCTGAGGTAGCCACCACCTCACACGCGGGATTACCCAACTCACCGTGCACCATCACGGCATGATTGGGCATCATCTGATCCGGCTGTGAGCTACTGGCTACCAAGCAATCAATCTGCTCCAGTGGCATAGCTTCATCACATAAACCGCGAATGGCTTCAGCGCTTAGCTGCGCATTGCTGTAACTGGGCGCTAGGGTCACAGGGTCAATAGCATAATGGCGCGAACGGATACCATTGCTGCGTAGAATGATTTTACGTGCCCGCGATGGCTTATCACCAACCATCCCCAAACGCTGCTCCATTTGGTCGTTACACACCGGCTCATGGGGCAGGAAGGCACTCACTCGATTGATATAGACTGCTTGTGTCACGGATATTCCTTGTCCTTATTCCCCGGAGGGTTGTGCAAAATAGGCTTTTTGCTCAGCTGTTTTTCTGCGCAATAGCGGGGATAGTATTTTTTTAATTAGCGCACTGATGGGCACGACCGTAATTATCATAACCAACAAAAATAGTATATAAAACATTAAACCCAAACTGCGCGCCACACTGCGTTGCGGTCCCAACTTGCTGAGCAAGCGGCTCCAAACCTGAAAGCTGCGATTACCAATGCGCTCACTGGCTATCAGCTTCTCGTTAATCTGTACTGCTGCTAAACCACGCAACATAGGCTCGGTAATCGGCTTGGTATCAGCCAATAAGCGAGTTTTTATAGCCTGCCCAAAACGTTGCGCCGCATTGATATCTTGCTCGGCAATACCGGCTTTGGGCAACCAAGCATAGGCTTGTCGCTTGCCAGTAAACATCCACATAGGTGTGGCTAAAAAACTAGCCGCACTGCCACAGGCATCGGTCAAAACAGCATTATCCACTAAACGAGCACCCAGTTGCTGTAAACGTGATTTTACTTTTTCTTGCGCCATCAGCCACATATTACGACACCCAATTAGTGTCATAACGGGTTTGTCATTTAGCAGTAGCTGTGCTTGTTTAGTCGCCAAAAAACTCGTCATAGGTAATGATGGAGATAAAAACCATACCTGATATGCAAGAATAATTAGATCGTATTGTTTATCTGTATCCAGTGTAAAGGGCTGCAAAGGCTGCGCACGTTGTAAAACTGTTTCAGGAAAAACATGAAAGAAATACCAAAATGGCCAAGGAAAAGGAAACTCCTCTTGCATTTGTAGCGTTAAATAATCAACCTGAATTTGCTCCTGCCCCAGTAATGGCGCAGTAACAGCATCTACCACTTTATTTAACTGCCCACTTTGTGAATAGTGAATCACTAAAACATGACGCATTTTCAAGGTACCAAGCGATGATAAAAACTTGCCCGCAACGCGGCAAAGCAAAAAAAACCTTGCTGATTATAAGCCAAGCTTGTCTGATGTGGATAAGTTTTCCTAGTTTTGCGGCCACGCTCGTCATTGAGTTATCTGAACAGCAACCCAATGGCGTGATCCATGCGGCACTCTATGACCAATCAAGCACGAACTGGGAGACTCAGCCGCTGCAAACGCTGCAGACAACAAAAGAGACTATTGTTTTTACGGACTTGCCCCTAGGGCAGTATGCGGTGCAGCTGTTTCAGGATACTAATGCCAATGGCCACTTAGATAACTCTCGCAGCGGTATTCCTAAAGAGCCGGTTGGTTTTTCCAATAACCCTTCATTGCTACGCGGCAAACCTAGTATTGATAAGTGCTGGATTAACGTAACAGAACCCTTGGTCACTGAAAACATCCGTTTTTTTGTGCGCAAACGCTACGCTGATACGGAGGAATAAAAGAAGGCGCACCCGCTTATGTTAAACGTAGTGCGCCTTGCTCTTGTGCCGTAGAAGACGGTTGGTCTTACATTCCCAACAAGCGCGGCAAGCCCATGGACACCGAAGGTACGTAAGTCACAATCACCAAGAAGCTCAGCAAAATCATCAACCAAGGCATGGCGGCGCGAATTACCTGAGTAACGGGCATACCTGTCACTGCTGAAGTCACAAACAGGTTGAGCCCTACCGGCGGAGTAATTAAGCCAATCTCCATATTGACCACCATGATAATACCTAGGTGGATGGGGTCGATACCCAGCTCCATAGCGATCGGGAACAAAATCGGCGCCAAAATTAAAATAATGGCCGACGGCTCCATAAATGCACCTGCCACAAGTAGCACAATATTCACCACCAGCAGGAACATCCACGGTTGCAAACCGGCTTCCAATACCATTGCAGTAATTTGCTGTGGGATTTGTTCAGTGGTTAAGACGTGAGCAAACAGCATCGCATTGGCAATGATAAACATCAGCATAATGCTGAGCTTAGCTGACTCTAGCACCACTTTTGGCGCTTCACGAATGGTCATGTCTTTGTAGATAAACAGCGCAACAAAGGCTGAATAGACTGCCGCTACTGCAGCGGCTTCGGTCGGGGTAAACAGTCCGCTATAAATCCCGCCAAGGATAATTACCATCAGCAGCAAGCCCCAAACCGCTTTATGTGCAGCACTTAGCCATTGGCGGACAGTGGCGCGTGGCATAGCCGGCAAGTTCTTTTTCACCGCAATGATATAAATAGCCACCATGAGCAGCACGCCAAGTAACAGGCCGGGCACAACACCCGCCATAAACAGCGTACCCACCGAAGTTTCAGTAGCAGCCGCATAAACAACCATCACCACCGACGGTGGAATCAAAATACCAAGTGTTCCTGCGTTGGTGACAATACCAGCCGCAAAGGCTTGGGGATAACCTGAGCGCACCATACCGGCAATGGCAATCGAACCTACTGCAGCAACCGTTGCAGGACTCGAACCTGATAGCGCGGCAAACAGCATACAAGCCAAGACCGAACCAATCGCCAAACCACCACGAATATGTCCAACACAGGCGTTGGCAAAATCAATCAGTCGGCGCGCCACCCCACCAGTGGTCATAAAAGAGCCAGCCAACAAGAAGAATGGAATCGCTAACAGGGTGTAGTGCTCACTGGTTTCAAACAGTTTAATCGCCAGCGAACTGACAGAGTCAGGACTAAAGAAAATAATGGTTAACGAGCCGGCCAAACCTAAAGAGATAGCAACCGGCACGCCAATCAGCATCAGCGCAAACAGCGCAATAAAGAGAAACCCAATAGTCATTACTGGTTCTCCTCTTTGCTGCTTAACTTCATTGCATCGGCGGCTTCATCAGCCAAACCCAAGCCCGTTTGTTGATTGGTTAAAATACGCACAAGAATTTCCAAAAATCGAGCAAACACCATGGCAAAACCAAGAGGTACGATAAGCGTGATATGCCACTGCTTGATGCCGTAATGACCTAAATCATCCGCGCCAATATTGGCCTTTAGCAAGGTCGTAGCCCAGCCGTAACTGGCGACAGACAAAAGCACGGCATAGCCTATACAGACCAAGCAGGCCACGATGCCGATGATTTTCTGCGTTCTATGCGAGCCCAGCTTAACCAGCGCGTCAACACCTATATGACCTCCCACCCGAACACCGTAGGCAATACCAAAAAATATTAACCAAGCAAACAATGCTTTAGTGAGCGCATTACTCCACGTCATGGTTTGCACCACATCCAGGAAAAAATCACCCACCGCATAAAAAAAATCTGAGGCGGACGAGTCTTCTTCAAACCATTCTGCAATGGAGAAAAACACTCCATAGAGGTTATTGAAAACCACATAGAAAAAAGTTACCAATGTCATTGCGGCAAGCAAGAAGACGATAAATCCATCCTCAAAGCGTGCCCAGATGCGGCCTACTGTGCCCATTGAATATCCCCATTAATTAAGAGTCTCTGAATAATTATTCTGCCAATTATTCGCAGACTCCTCTGCTATTATTAAAAAACACTAAGGCAGTGCTTCCACCGCCTTAGTGCTATTTGTTACATCTTACTCTTGGTTGGCAGCTTCAGCGGCTTTGATACGCTCAGCACCAATTTGGGCTTCAAACTTCTTCCATACCGGACGCATCGCTTCACGCCACATTTCGCGCTGTTCTTTGGTCAGATAAAGAATTTCAGTTTTACCCGCATCAATAATGGACTGCTTATCACGCATATTCAGCTCATGCGCGTGTTGGTTCACCTCAACAGTGACCTCGTCCATAATGGCACGCAGTTCTTTACTCACATGCTCAGGCAGCTCGTTCCAGAACTTGGTGTTGGTGATAACCATGTAGTCGAGCAAACCGTGGTTAGACTCAGTAATGTACTTTTGCACTTCGTGCATTTTCTGCGAGTAGATGTTGGAGTAGGGGTTTTCTGCACCGTTAACTACACCAGTTTGCAGACCCTGATACACCTCAGCAAAAGACATTTTGCGTGGGTTAGCACGTACGGCTTTAAACTGCTCTTCCAATACGGCTGACGCCTGTACACGGAATTTCAGACCACGGGCATCTTTTGGCTCTAACAGCTTCTTGTTCGCTGAAAGCTGCTTCAAACCGTTGTGCCAGTAACCTAGACCCGTAATACCCTTGTCTTCCATGGTGCTCAGCAATTCTTGGCCTGCTGGGCCTTTTTGGAAACGGTCTACGGCCGCCATGTCGTCAAACAAGAATGGCAGGTCAAAAATCTGAATGCCTTTGGAGTAGTGCTCAAATTTTGCCAATGAAGGCGCAATAATTTGCACATCACCCATTAATAGGGCTTCCATTTCTTTACCATCACCAAACAAGGATGAGTTTGGATACACCTCAACTCTTACTTCGCCGGGCAGACGTTCTTCAGCCAGCTTTTTAAACAGCAGCGCGCCCTGACCTTTTGGGGTGTGTTCTGCTACTACGTGTGAGAACTTAATAACTATTGGATCAGCTGCATGGGCAATGCCAGCCAAGCCGATAGACACGGCACAAACCAGTGCTTTAGCGGTTGTTTTTAACATCTAGAATTCCTCTTACAGATAGTTTTGGTCGTTTCCAGAATGAAACTTTTATTATCACCATCAGCGAGACCAGTGCTCACCTGCTACATAGATTGCAAAAATCGCTCCGCAACAGCAAGTCTTATACCAAAGTATCAAAAATTTCTGTTTTAAATAGAAACAGCTGCATACGAAGAGGTAAAAGAACCTTTATAGCATTTAACCCCACAGAAACACTGGCGGTTTATCGCCACTGAACCCGACTCCTTGGCGGATTCTCGCCATATTTACACCTAGTTGTGCTGCAGGTCATATTTACGAATTTTATCGTGCAGCGTTTTACGTGGCACTTGCAAGGCTTCTGCTACTTCGCGCAACGAAGAGTGCGACTTAGCTAACTCTGCAGCTATCAAGGCACGCTCAAACGCTTCCACTTGCTGGCTCAACGGCAAACCCGCTAGTGCTTGCAACTCGTTTTTGGTGGACTCCGTAACAGCTAAGCCTAACCCCAAAGCAAAACGTTCTGCCGCATTTTGCAACTCCCTAACATTACCGGGCCAGTCATGGCTTAACAGTTCAGCGCGCTGCTCTGCGGTTAGCATGGGTTCCTGCGTGACTTGGTGTTTGCCACAGGCCTGTATGACAAAATGCTGGAATAGCGGCAAAATATCTTCAGCGCGTTGACGCAAGGGTGGAATCTGAATTTGCGCCACATTTAAACGGTAGTACAGATCCGCACGAAAGCGCCCTGCGTCTGCCGCAACCAATAAGTCCTCTTTAGTTGCAGCTATCACCCTGATATCCAGTGGAATAAGCTGATTAGAACCGACGCGCTCTACCACTCTTTCCTGCAACAAACGCAACAACTTGACCTGCACATCCAGGCTCATACTCTCGATTTCATCGAGAAAGATCGTGCCGCCGTTAGCAAATTCAAACTTACCAATGCGTTTTTTTTGTGCGCCTGTAAAAGCTCCTGCCTCATGCCCAAACAATTCACTTTCAATCACTGACTCTGCTAGAGCACCCGCATTAATAGCCACGAAAGGTGCTGCCGCACGACTGGATAAATCATGCAGCGCACGTGCCACCACTTCTTTGCCGCTACCTGTTTCACCGAGGATCAGCACATCGGCTTGCAAGTCGGCCAAAGCGCTGACTTGTTCGCGCAACTGCTGTGCCTGAGTTGACGGCCCTAAAAGGCGCTCACCCAGCAGCTTCTGATCCGCCAAGGCAAGGCGTAAACTGCGGTTTTCTAGCACTAATTGCCGCACCGCCAAAGCCCTACGCACGCTATCGAGCAACAAGTCACTGGCAAAGGGTTTTTGCAAAAAGTCATAGGCTCCGGCGCGCATCGCCTGCACAGCCAATGGCACATCACCATGCCCAGTAATCAGCAATACGGGCAACCGGGCATCGTATGCAACCAGTTGCTCTAACAACTGCACGCCATCAATGCCAGGCATACGGATATCGCTGACCACCACCCCCGCCCATTCTTTGGGTAAAGCATCAAGCAAACCCTCAGCACTCGCCGAGGTTTGCACCTTCAAGCCTGCTAAGTCGAAGGTTTGTTCAAGCGCAGTGCGTAAATGCTCATCATCATCGAGCAAAACAACGTCAGTATCTGCTGCAATTTCAATCATGCAAAACGATCCTCTTGCGCATCTAGATTCATCGCTGATGGAATCTGTTTAAGGTAAAGGCGCACACATGCTCCACCCTCAAGATTATTGGCAAACTCTAATCGACCACCCAATGCTTTAACAATGGCATCGCAAATGGCCAAGCCCAATCCCAATCCCCGAGCGCTGGTTTTAGTGGTGAAAAAAGGTTCACGGGCTTGCGCTAATGCCTCATCAGTAAATCCCGTGCCGTTGTCTTTAATGGTTAAACAAAGCCATCCCTGACTTAAGCTCGTTTGCAGCCAAATACAGCGCTGGGAACGCTTTTCAGCCAGTGCATCTAAGGCATTGGCCAGCAAGTTACTCAGCACCTGCCGCAAGCGCGTCTCACCGGCTTCAACCCAAAGCGTGGCTTCGGGTACATCACGAAAAATTTCTACCTGCAACGCATTTCGGCGACTCGCCACCAAGGCTAAAGCATCTTCCAACGCTGGCTGCAACGCCACATGTTCTGACGCCTGCGGATTACGTCGGGCAAAAGCGCGTAAATGTTCAATAATGGATGCCATGCGCTCGGTTAACACAGCAACCAAATCCAAATTGCTGGCCACCTCTGCATAGCGTTCTTTGGTCAGTAGAATCTTGCTGTTATCTGTATAGCTGCGGATTGCAGCCAAGGGCTGATTGAGTTCATGGCTAATGCTGGCCGACATTACGCCCAATGCTGACAACTTACCGGCTTGCACCAACTCATCTTGCGTGCGCACCAGCTCTTGCTCAGTCGCTTCACGCTCTAACACCTCTTCTTTTAAGCGGCTATTAAGTGTTTGCAGATCTTGCGTTCTATTACGCACACTTTCTTCAAGCTCTTGCTTGGCTTGCGCGTCCATGGCAATGCGCTCCAAATAATAATGCCTGCGCTGCAGCAATAAACCAAAAATGAGCAACACTGCTAATACGGTTACAGCAAATACGGCCATGGCTGTACTTACTGGTTCATTTATTAGCATTCTCGGTGCGAAAATACTGACCCGCCAATCAATAACGGGTAAATCATTATGCAAGGCTACCCACTGTTCGGACTTTAAGCTCAGTGGTTCTGGCTCAATAGTGGTGTAAGGCTGATGGTTAGCAATGGACTGCTGCTCACTGGCACTTAACTCGCGTGAGGCTTTAAAACGCCATTGCGGCTCTGACGTCAGGATTACCACTCCGTTTTGATCGGTTACCAGCAAGCGTTCTGGCACTTCACCCCACAGTGTCTCGGTAAAGTCTAAATCCACCTTTACCACTATGACGCCTATTGCCCTATTGTCGTGGTAAACAGCACTGCCGTAATAGTAACCACGTTTAATAGAAATGTTCCCTAACCCAAAAAACTCACCTGTTCCACGGGCTAACGCATCGTAAAAATAAGGACGAAAAGCAAAGTTGTTACCGACAAAACTTCGAGGATCCAGCCAGTTGGATGCCGCCAAGGTTAGCCCTTCAGTGTTGAGCAGATAAATAACATCAGCACCCGTTTGATCACGAATGGTCGATAGCAACTCATTGGCTGTATGCAGTTGTTCTGGTTCTGAGTTTAACAAAGCTTGCTGCACATCGGGTAAGCGCCCTAAAACCTGTGGCAACACCTCGTAACGTTGTAAGGTGCTTACCAGGTTGGCACTGATTAAGTCGAGCGTCTGGTTATTTTTACGTTTGAGTTCAGCTAAATAGTAGCCCTGCACCAACGAATGAAAAGGCCAGAGCAAAGCCACAAAAATCAATAAAAATACGAATAATAAACGCCAGCGGGGTTGCAACACTTTCATCTTTCACCACAGGAAATTTAACAACAGTCGAAAGTCAATTTGAAGTGGTAGCAGAGTACAGTTGCACGGGCAAATTATCCAATACCTTATTCGCGCAAAAGTTGCGCCCCCAACAAGCACCCTGTTGGAGGCCAGCTTCTGGGCGATGGTCTGTGTGTTGCGGTGTTTTGGTTATTTAAATAGCTTCTGCACCCAATCCATTGCATAGCCGCGATACAACAAAAAGCGCACTTGTTTGGCATAAGCTTTTTGATCGGTTGGTTGTTCACCAAAGCGTCTTTGCCACAACTCATACAGCTGTTCTTGCCAGTCGATATCAGCTTGCGCCAAGGCTTGCTCAATGTCGTCACGCGCCAACCCGCGCTGTGATAGCTCTTCGCGAATACGCACCGGACCACGACCCGAGTTAGCGCGACTGCGAATATAGCTTTCTAAATACCGCTGCTCAGACAATAACCCTTCTTCGACAAGTTTTTGCAGCTCAATATCGATCAATTCTTGTTCAGCGCCGCGCTGCAATAATTTACGTGACAGCTCTTGCACGCCATGCTCGCGCCTAGCAAGTAGATCCATGGCTTTTCGTCGAATCTCTGTTGGAGTATCAAGCATTTTTCACCCATAAAAAAGGTGGTGCTGACGAGCAACACCACCTTAATTTTTAATGAATTAATTGAGGGGCAATTATTCCTCAACCACATCCTTTTTAGTTTCTTTGTCTGCTGGCTTGCTGACTGCCAATAGTTGCTCACGAATTTGCTTATCTAAACTGTTAAGCAGCTCTGGATTTTCGTCCAAGTAGCGAGCAGAGTTAGCTTTACCCTGACCAATTTTAGTGCCCTGATGACTGTACCAAGCGCCCGCTTTTTCTAACAAACCTAACTGCACGCCCAGATCAATAATTTCACCCGTTTTGTAAATTCCACGGCCATAGAGAATCTGGAATTCAGCCTGACGAAACGGTGGCGCTACTTTGTTTTTCACCACCTTAACGCGCGTCTCGCTACCGGTAATTTCATCACCTTCTTTTACTGCACCCGTACGACGAATATCCAGACGTACTGAAGAGTAAAATTTAAGCGCATTACCACCTGTAGTGGTTTCTGGGCTACCGAACATTACGCCAATTTTCATGCGAATCTGGTTAATAAAAATCACCAAGCAGTTAGCATTTTTGATATTACCGGTGATTTTACGCAGCGCTTGACTCATTAAGCGTGCCTGTAAACCCACGTGTACATCGCCCATTTCGCCTTCAATTTCTGCCTTGGGTACTAGTGCCGCCACGGAGTCAACCACGATCACATCCACCGCATTAGAGCGCACTAACATATCGCAAATTTCCAACGCTTGCTCACCGGTATCCGGCTGAGACACGAGTAAATCATCAACGTTAACACCTAACTTGCTAGCATACTCCGGATCCAGCGCGTGCTCAGCATCAACAAAGGCACAGGTTGCACCTTGCTTTTGTGCTTCAGCAATAACTGACAATGTTAAGGTGGTTTTACCCGAGGACTCAGGGCCATAAATCTCAACAATACGACCCTTTGGCAACCCACCTATGCCCAACGCAATATCAAGACCTAAAGAGCCGGTTGAAATCGCTGGAATAGCTTGGCGCTCATGATCGCCCATCCGCATGACTGCACCCTTACCAAATTGACGTTCAATCTGACCCAGTGCCGCTGCTAAGGCGCGCTTTTTATTCTCATCCATCTTTAGACCTCGGTACGTTATGAATTACAAAACACTGTATAGTTAACCAGTATTATCCATGTTTTTTTCTGAATAGCAACAACCGTTATCGGAATAACTGCAGCGTGCTTTTATTTATTTGCTATTAACGAGATTAGACCAAGCAATGCCTTTTGCACTGCCTGCTGACGAACGGCTGCTCTATCGCCGGCAAACACTTGCATTTCAGAGTAGGTTTGTGTGCCAACTACCCAAGCAAAACACACCGTACCCACGGGCTTATCGGCACTACCTCCACCCGGCCCAGCAATACCGCTAACTGCCACTGCGTAATAAGCCCCACTTTCGCGCTGAGCACCTTGCGCCATGGCCTCTACTACCGGCAGGCTCACTGCACCATGTGCCACAAGCAGCTCTTGCGCCACATGCAACATTTTAGTTTTTTGCTGGTTTGAGTAAGTAATATAACCGGCTTCAAACCAAGCCGAACTGCCCGCAATACGTGTAATTGCTTCAGCAATGCCGCCGCCAGTGCAGGACTCTGCCGTTGTGACTTGTTTGTTTTGTTGCTGCAAGCACTGTCCCAGCTGTTTTGCGAGTACGGTAATAGACATATGCAAACCTTATTCTGAGCGGCGTTTAGCGTAACAGCTGCGTCACCAGTACCTTGTGCGGCCATAGCGCGGGCATGGCTTGCTGCATGGCTTCGATACTGCCGCTGGTATAAAACTGGTCAGCCTGTATATTGCTTTTTGCTAAAAGCTCGTGCGCTGTTAACTGCTGCTGTAGACGCCGCGCGACAGCAGCACCTGTATCAATAATCATAATCTCTGCAGGCAACAGAGTACGCAATAAGGGCTTGATAAACGGATAATGCGTACAGCCCAAAATTAACGTATCGCACTGCGCTTGCAGCAGTGGCTCAACGTAATTGGCCAGCAATTCGCGCGTTAGCGAGCCGTTTAATTCGCCAGCCTCAATCAATTCAACCAACCCCGGGCACGGCTGGGTATGTACCTCTACCTGCGCTGAAAACTGATCTAACAAAGCTGCAAATTTTGCGCTACGAAGCGTGCCCGTGGTGGCTAACACCCCCACTTTTCCGGTTTTTGACACGCGTGCGGCTGGCTTCACCGCTGGCTCCATACCAACACAAACCAAATTTGGCCAACGTTCACGCAACACATGAATAGCCGCCGCTGTTGCAGTATTACAAGCCACCACCAGCGCTTTTACGCCTTGATCCAACAAAAACTCACTAATAACTATGCTGCGCTCGATTATTTCTTCAGTGCTTTTATCGCCATAGGGAACATAAGCACTGTCTGCAACATAAATAAGTTGTTCCAGCGGCAGAACTTGGCGAATTTCCGCCAGCACCGACAGACCGCCTAGACCTGAATCAAATACACCAATGGGTGCTTGTGGATTCATTGCGGCTCACCGCACACAGAACAGCCAGGATCGCGGCTTAACTTAAGCTCCCGAAACTGACTGCTGGCAATATCTACCAGCAACAACCGCCCCACCAAAGAGCGACCAAAACCAACCAATACTTTAATTGCTTCCGCAGCCTGCAGGCTGCCAATAACACCCACCAATGGCCCGAGCACGCCTGCCTCGTTACAGCCTAGAGCTTCATCTTCAGTCTCAGCAAACAAGCAGCGGTAACAAGGGCTGTCTGCCGAGCGCGGATCAAAAACCGTCAACTGTCCGGATAAACGAATCGCGGCGCCACTCACCCAAGGTACTTGTTGGGCAAAACAGGCAGCATTGAGATCATCGCGAATACGGAAATTATCTGTGCAGTCCAAGACCACATGCATGCCCTGCACCAACTGCTCAAGATTCGCTGCTGTTAAACGCTCACTGTGTGTATGTACTTGAATAAAAGGATTAAGCGCTTGTAGGCGCGCTTGGGCAGAAGCAACTTTTAATTGTCCTTCGCTGGCTGTGGTATGCACTACTTGGCGCTGTAAATTCGTGCTGTCGACCACATCAAAATCAGCCAAATGCAACTCACCAATACCCGCCGCTGCCAGATACATAGCCACAGGCGAGCCAAGCCCACCCAGACCAACAATCAGCACCTTGCTGTGTTTAAGCTTAAGTTGTCCGGCAATATCGACATCTGCCAGCAAAATTTGTCGACTGTAACGCAGCAGTTCAGCATCGGTTAGCATGCAATCGCCTCACGTTTATTCCACTGCCCTAAGGTCACGCGTTCATGCCCTGACAAATCACACTCACTGCGCACGTTGATAAAACCCGCTTGCGCCAGCAATTCACGTACCGCAGTGCTTTGCTGATAGCCATGTTCAAACAGCAACCAGCCTTGTTCAGCTAGATGACGTCCAGCATGGCGCACTATATGGCGAATAGCATCTAAACCATCCGTGCCCGAAACCAAAGCACTGGAGGGTTCAAAGCGCACATCGCCTTGCTGCAAATGCGGGTCATCTAGGGAAATGTACGGTGGGTTGCTGATAATGAGCTCAAAATACTCATCGCTCAGCGCAGAAAACCAATCGCTCTGTAGGAATCGCACCTGTGGCTGCTGGCAGCTTAAACCATTGTGTTGCGCCAACTGCACTGCTTGCTCAACGCAATCCACTCCGGTTATCTGCCACTGCGGGCGCTCACTAGCCAACGCTAAAGCAATAGCACCAGTGCCTGTACCTAAATCCAAGACACGCACCGGCAGTTTTTCTTGCGCTAAAGACAGCGCGGTTTCCACCAACAATTCGGTTTCTGGGCGAGGAATTAATGTATGCAGACTGACCTGTAAATCGAGCGTCCAGAAACCCTGCTGCCCAAGCAAATAGGCAACAGGCTCACCGGCATGGCGACGCGCTAACAGCTGTTCAAATTCGGCTTGCTGATCGCTAGCCAGCTCTTTACCGGGCCAAGTGTAGAGATAACTGCGCGGCTTTTTGAGTACATGCGCCAGTAGCAACTCCACATCCAGTTTGGCGCTGGGAGAACTTAATTGCTGAGCGCGTTGCAGTAGGCACGCAATAGTGACCATAGTTTTTACTCATCCAGAGCAGCCAGCTGATCGGCCTGATACTCCATCAACAAGGGATCAATAATGTGTTCCAGCTCACCCTGAATAACACTTTCCAGCGAATAGAGCGTCAGATTAATACGGTGATCGGTCACGCGCCCCTGCGGATAGTTGTAGGTGCGGATACGTTCAGAACGATCACCACTACCCACTAACGAACGTCGGGCATCGGTCATTTCTTTTTGCGCAGCTGAGGTTTGCTGATCTTGTAAGCGCGCTGCTAACCAACCCATAGCGCGGGCACGGTTTTTGTGCTGCGAACGCTCTTCTTGGCATTCCACTACAAATCCCGTTGGAATATGCGTAATACGCACGGCAGAATCCGTTTTGTTCACGTGCTGCCCACCCGCGCCCGAGGCACGATAGGTATCCACGCGTAAATCTGCAGGGTTAATTTCAATCGCTGCTTGTTCATCCGGCTCGGCTAACACAGCCACGGTACAGGCTGATGTATGTACGCGTCCCTGGGATTCTGTTTCTGGCACACGCTGTACACGGTGTGCGCCGGACTCAAATTTTAAACGACCGTAAACATTGTCACCCTCAACCCGAGCAATAACTTCCTTAAAACCGCCGTGCTCGCCCTCATGCTCGGATAACACTTCCACGCGCCAGCCTTGGCGCTCCGCATAACGGCAGTACATACGAAACAAGTCGCCCGAAAAAATAGCCGCCTCATCACCGCCCGTTCCGGCACGTACCTCTAGAAATACGTTACGACTGTCGTTAGGGTCTTTAGGTAACAGCAATACTTGCAGGTCATCTTCCAGCTTTTCGATGGCAGTTTTGCACTCAGCAACTTCTTCAACAGCCATTTCCCGCACATCAGGATCGCTGTCTTTAAGCAGCGTTTGTGCTTCAGCCAGATCGCTTTTTAGTTTATTCCAGCTTTGATAGGCCTGCACCACAGGTTCCACTTCGGCATATTCTTTGGAATACGCGCGGAACTGATTTTGGTCGCTAATCACCTGCGCATCGCCTAGCAATGCGGTGAGTTCTTCGTAACGGTCAACTAAGGCATCTAAACGATTTAATAAGGAGGCTTTCATTAATTAGTTTCACCTGAATTTAAGCCAAATAATTCTTGCGCCACAGCGAGGGCTTCATGACGGCCATCCGCAGATAAACGCTTTAACTGCACACTTGGCGTATGCAGTAATTTGTTAGTTAATCCCCGCGCCAACTGGGTCAACGCATCTTCGGCATTCGTGCCATTGGCAAGTGAGCGCAGGGCTTTTTGTAATTCTTCATCGCGTAATTGCTCGCCCTGCTGACGGTATGAACGCAACACATCAACGGCTTCCAGCTCACGCAAACGCTGCATAAAGTCTGAAGTACCCTGCACCACCAAATCTTCGGCTGCTTTGGCTGCACCTTGACGGCTTTTCAGGTTTTCAGAGACCACTTCATGCAAGTCATCTACCGTGTACAGATAGACATCATCCAACTCGCCTACTTGCGATTCAATATCGCGCGGTACGGCGATATCCACCATAAATATAGGTTTGTGTTTGCGCAGCTTTAACGCACGCTCAACCGCGCCCTTGCCTAAAATGGGCAATTGACTCGCCGTAGAGCTAATCACAATATCGCTATGAATCAAGGCATCAGGGATTTCTGACAGCAACACCGCCTTGGCACCGAACTCTTCGGTCAACAGCGCGGCACGCTCCAGCGTACGGTTAGCCACCACTATATTTTTCAAACCCTGCTCATGCAGGTGTCGCGCCACCAGCGTAATGGTCTCGCCCGCACCAATAAGCAGCGCTTGGCTTTGGCTTAAATCACTAAATATCTGTTTAGCTAAACTCACCGCAGCAAAGGCTACAGAGACGGGGTTTTCACCAATTGCTGTGTCTGTGCGCACCGTTTTAGCGGTACTGAAAGTAGCTTGGAATAAACGTCCCAACAAAGGGCCTAAGGTGCCGGCTTCACGCGCCACCGCATAGGAGGACTTTATTTGCCCCAGAATTTGCGGTTCACCCAACACCAGCGAATCCAGACCACAGGCAACGCGCATCATATGCCGCACGGCCTGATCATGCGTATGGGTATACGCACAACTGTGTAAATCTTCTGCCTGCAAACCATGGTAGTTAGCCAGCCACTCAATCACCGCGCGTTCTTGGCTGGGCTCCATTTCAAGATAGAGCTCACTGCGGTTACAGGTTGATAGAATGGCAGCCTCGCGTGCGCCTGCCTCACGGCACAATTCGCGTAAAGCATCAGTTAAACGATCTGGACTAAAAGCAACACGCTCACGCACTGCTACTGAGGCCGTTTTATGGTTGATTCCTAAAGCAATAAAAGCCATGCACCGTCGCTAAAAGTCAGTAAAGCGGCTAATTCTCCTATTTACAGACTTTTAGAACAACCTCCCCCGAAGAAAATATTTGAACTTAGGCAGATAAAGTGGCTAATTCTAACATACAGAGCCATCAAAGTGCTTTTGTCTATAATCAGGTTGGTCTGATAAAGCGTTAATCGTGCTTGTTTAGCGCGCAAAGCTCAGGGCAAACGCAAACACAGAGTGACGCGCAACCCACCAAAAGGGCTTTCATCCAACGTTAGCGTGCCGGCTAGCGCATCAACAATATCACGCACAATTCCCAAGCCAAGCCCATGCCCCTGTACCTGCTCATCTAAACGCGTCCCGCGTTGCTGCACCTGTTCTCGCCGTTGCGGCTCGATGCCGGGGCCATCATCATCCACGTGAATAATAATGTGCGGTCCTTGTTGGGTAATCTGCAACTGCACTTTACTGCGCGCCCATTTGCCGGCGTTATCCAGCACATTACCTAGCATTTCCAGCATATCATCCCGCTCCCAGGGCAGCCTGAGCTGAGCCGGAGCTTGCCAAGAAAACTGCAGTCGTTCGCCATGAATCATATTCATTAGTTGGATAAGACTGGGCAACTCCTGCCCACAGTCGAAATAAGCACCGGGCAAAGCCTCACCTGACAAGCGTGCGCGCGCCATTTCACGGCTAATACGCTGCTCAATTTGTTGCAAATGCTCGGTCAAGCTAGCTAATAACTCCGGATATGCCTGTAACTCAGGTCGAGCTAACAGGCTGGTCAGCACTGCCAAAGGCGTTTTCAATGCATGCCCCAAATTGCCCACTGCATTGCGTGAGCGCTTCAGCCTTTCTTCGGTATGCACTAATAGACGATTAACTTGCTCAACCAATGGCTGCATTTCTTCTGGTACCTGCTGTTCAAGTCGCGCGCGCTGACCTGATTGCAACTGCAGCAATTGTTGACGCGCATTTTCCAGCGGCTTAAGCGCTTTTCTAACTAGCCAACGCTGCCCCAACAACACCATCAGCAGCACCACAAAACCCAATGCGACCCCCATCAATTGCGCCCGACGAAAGCTGGCTAAAATCGGGCTGTAATCCTGCGCAACCGTGACTCTAATTTTGCTATCGGCGTAGCGATACTCACCTGTATACAGTAAAAGCTGCTGCCCCAATGGGCCGGGTATAAGCCCTTGGGCAAATGACTCCTGCGGCAAAGGTAATAACTGAAAATCCCATAACGAGCGCGAGCGCCAGCGTGTGCCTTCGAGTTCGATAACAAAATAATGTCCCGAAAAAGGCTGTAAAAAAACCGCATCATGATGCCGTTCATTGACTATTAATTGATCGTCCTCATCTCTGATAAGTGAGGCCAGCAGGTTTCGCGACTGCACCTGTAGCCGTTGCTGGCTGTAATTACGCACGCCATGCTCAAGCAACCAAAAGCTTGTCTGCACCACCAGCAACCCCGCTAGCAACAAAATAGCGGTCAAACCTAGCGTCAACTGGCGGCTGATTGAACGCCTCATTCAGGGGCTCCCGTAAAGAGATAGCCCTGCCCACGGCGCGTTTCAATACAGCTTTTTCCCAGTTTGCGCCGTAGATGACTGACATGCACCTCCAACACATTGGAATCCGGCTCCAATTCACCGGCATAAAGATGCTCTTCTAAATGCCCTTTCGACAGCAACTTGCCGGCATGCAACATAAAATAACGCAGCAAACTAAACTCAGCTGCCGTAAGGATTATTTCCTTTCCTTGCTGCACTGCTACTTGACGCTCCTCATCAAGCTGCAAATCTGCCACTTGGATTTTAGTCTGGTTGGAAAAACCATGGCTGCGTCGCAACAAGGCTTGAACACGTAAAAACAGTTCTTCCTGATGGAAAGGCTTGGTTAAATAATCATCGGCTCCCGCCTTTAAGCCATCCACGCGCTCACTCCATGAGCTACGCGCCGTTAGAATTAATACCGGCGTAGTAATCTGATTAGCCCGCCATTCTTGCAACACTTCCATGCCTGATTTACCCGGCAAGCCCAAATCCAAGATAATCAAATCATAAGGCTCAACCGCTCCTTGCACCGCTGCATCACGCCCATCAACCAACCAGTCTACTGCGTAGCCCAGCTGCTTAAGCCCGGCACACAAATCATCCGCCAGAGCCACATTATCTTCCACCAAGAGCAAGCGCATTAATCATCCTCTTCATCTTTCAACAACTCGCCACTCTGCGCATCATATCTAAGCTTGCGCACCTCTTTAGCTGGAGTTAACAACTCTACTTTATAAACAAAACGACCGTGCTTTTGTTTGAGTTTAACTTCGAGTAAATGCGACTGCGGATAGCGTTTATCAGCATCATTAAGCAGCGTTTGAAAGCTTAAAATTTGCCCTGACTGACTCAGCCTTAACGCCTCATCATGATCCAGCTTGGAAGATGCACTCGCCGTAACCAGCCACATACTTAAAAGCAGGGTTAGCAGATTTATACTGTATTTAATCATCAGGCTCTCGTTCTCATCCAATCTTTTGCACACCACTATGTGCTGGGGAATTTAACAGTTTAGGCTTAAGCCAAGCTGAAGCAACCTCGTATTGGCGCTAAACTTTTAGGCGCTAGCGACATCACAAAGCTGTCGATTGAAGCGGTATAGCCCAAAAATTACGCTGCCACAGAAGTTATCCCGGGGTTCCTCGACTAAATCCCTTATACTCTAGGCACACTCACTCAGGCATTTGAGTATGTTATTTTTTTCTGCACTTAAAAAATACACCCACCACGTCCGCTGGGCAAAATGGTTGCTTGGCGGCGTGCTGGCGTTTGTTTTAATTATTTGTCTTGCCATCTTCACCCTGCCCTACAGCCTGCCATATCTGCTGGCCAAACAAGATATCCAGCTGCACTTTGAGCAACCTCGCTGGCAGCTTAATGGCTTTAGTGCCGCACGTACCGTTGCGTACTACCAAGAGCAGCATATTGAAATCGAGCAACTGCAACTTAGCTGGAATTGGCTCACACCCAGCCTTGAGCTGGTTAGCGCAGACAAGCTCAGCGGCTTAATTAACCCAGACAGCTTTAGCGAACAGGACAGTCCGCAACCCGACAACACCCCCGAGCTAACCCCTTACCTAAGCCTGCTGCCTAAAAATCTACATATTGAACACATCGACCTCAGCATCAGCAATTTTGGCGTGCTAACCGGTCAACTCAACCTAACCGCCAACCACAGCCAAAAACTGTGGCAACCTGACCAACTCGACGCCAATCTCAGTATCGAGCAGCTGCAAGGTGACTGGCTTGAGAGTATCGACCCTCTCTATCAGCCTGAACGCATCACGTTGCGCACCCAAAGCTTGGCAAACAGCAACGAAAACAGCGCTATCCAAGTACTCGCGGTTGAGCTGCACAGTGAAGGCACAGCACAGGCGCGTTTGAATGGCACACTGACACTCGACACCAGTGGCGAGCAATGGCGTGGGCAACTGGAACAGGGGGAGCTGCAGCTCAGCCTACCTAATTGGCACTTCAATGAATTCCAAGCGCAACACATCACAGCGCGTATCGAACAAGCCAGCCTAGTCGCGCAGCAAGATACTCTTGCCCAACTGCAACTGCATGTCCCCATCCAAGCCAGCATCAAACAGCTACAACACCCTGAGTTACACCCACAGGACTGGCAACTAGAAGGGCTCATCAGCGGCACCCTGGACGAACTAAGCGCGCACATGCAATTAAACGGCAGTCATGGGATTAAGTTCACCAGCCAAACCACCTGGCACCAGCAACAACTAAACGCCAGTCTTGAGCTAGCCAGTCTTAATTTGCAGCGCAACAATCCACTGGCGAAAACTCTGACCGCATGGCCCAAAAACTACCAAATCAGTCAAGGTCGCTACCACACTAAACTGGATTTTCACTACGCCAATCAACGCGCAACAGGCCAGCTTTTAGCCAGCGCCGACAATATCTCTGCCGCTTATGCGGGTCATAAAATCAAAGGACTGACCCTAAAACTCAGCGCTGAAAGCTCACTTGAGCACGCAGCAGATTGGGCTAGCTGGAACGCCACGCTCAACAATACTGGGCTCAGTTTTGTCATGGACAGCTACCAACATGACAGCACGCTGCTGGAACAGCTTGCTGGCGGACTGATTCTGCAAGCAGAGGTAAATGAGAAAGATATGCACCTGTGGCTACGGCAGCCAGCGACCATCACCAGCCAAAAAAACCGACTCATCAATGATTTAAGCAGCAAAAGCTTTAGCACCAAACTGCAACGCTTCGACATACAGGGCGCGCATAGCACGCTGTCGCAATTAACGCTAAACGCCCGTTTGGATGCAGAACTAAACAGCCTAAAAAGCAATGCATTAAAACCGCAGAACTGGATGCTCGACGCCAACCTAACCGGCACCTTAGAGCAGTTTAAAGCGAACGCACAGCTGCACTCTGAGCATGGTTTTAAGCTGGATAATCAGCTGCAAGGCAACCTCGACAAATTTAACCTGCACAGCCAGCTACAAGAAATTAACTTTACCCAGCACAATCCCATCCAAAAAACCTTGCGCGACTGGCCAGAGCTACTCGACCTGCATCGTGGAACCGCCAGCTACCAGCTAAAACTTAACTACCGCAACAACGCACCCTTAACCGCCACCTTTACCAGCACTGCCAGCAAACTAAATGGCATCTATAACAGCAGCGAGTTAACTGATGTAAACATTGAACTCACCGCCAAGCTAAACGGCGATAAGTTAACAGCGCAGCTACCCGTGTTTTCGGTCAAGCAAATCAACCCCGGTGTCCCGCTAAGCAATATCAACATTAATAGCGCCAGTTTTAATGCCAACATCAACGACCTAGCCAGCGGCACACTTGCTTGGCAGAGTATTTTCGCGCAACTGCTCAATGGCAATTTATACGTTGGCCAACACAGCATTCAGCTCAACCAAGACAGCCCGGTACTGATCGACATCCAAGGCTTAGAACTCCAGCAGCTTATGAAGGTCTATCCCACTGACGGATTGGCGGGTAACGGTACCATCGATGGGCAAATCCCACTTATTGTAAACCTTGATGGCGTGCGTATTGATAAAGGCAAGCTAGAAGCGCGCAACCCAGGCACACTCAGGTTTCGCTCAGCAGAATTACAGTCGATGACAAAGAACAATCCCGCCTTAGGGCTGCTGAATCAGGCGCTGGATGACTTCCATTTTCAGGTTTTAAAAAGCGATCTAAACTTTGATAAAGATGGTAAGCTAATTTTGCATATACGCCTTGAAGGCAGTAATCCACAGTTTGAAAACGGTCGTCCCATCCACTTTAACTTCAATTTGGAGCAAAATCTGTACGCACTTTTAGCCAGCATCCAGCTAAACAACCATGTCAGCGATTTAATCATTAAACGTATTCGCCAGCGTGCAGAAAAACAGTAACTTAGGTATTAATAATGAAAATACGCATACTTCTCATAGCAATGCTAGCCAGCCTAATGATGGCCTGCACACCCACAGTAAAAGTGGCTATGCCAAACGAACCCATCAATATCAATCTAAACGCCAAGATTGAGCATCAAATTTACATTAAAGTCGACAAAGCACTAGATGATCTGTTCGACGAAAACGACGATCTATTCTAAGGAGCCTTGCATGTCTATTCGCCGCATACTTTTTTCTGCATTACTAGCAAGCGTTCTTTTCAATAGCAGTGTTTTCGCTATGGATAGAGACACCCTGCGCCAAAAATACGCCGAAGCCAAACAAAGTGGCCTTATCGGTGAGCGCCAGGATGGCTACCTTGGCATCATCAAAAACCAAGGCGACGCTGCAATCATCGTGGAACGCATTAACAACTTCCGCAAAAAACGCTATCAAGAAGTGTCCAAAGAAAGCAGCTTGCCTCTGAGCGAAGTCGAAATGCGCGCTGGACAGCGGCTTTACGAAAAAGCAGAGCCGGGTAGTTTTATTCTTATAAATGGCAAGTGGGTTAAAAAATAAGTTTTATCTCAAACAACCTTCCACTTTTCATAGACTTAAGGTATAGTCTGCAGCGTTTCGGGCCAAGGCTCAAAACACGTCGGGGCGTAGCGCAGCCCGGTAGCGCACTTGCATGGGGTGCAAGGGGTCGAGTGTTCGAATCACTCCGTCCCGACCATATAGAACAATGACTTAGCCCACTTCACAAGAGTGGGCTTTTTCATTTCTGGCTTTTTTGCACCACAGGGGTACTAATTAGGTACTCAAATACCCCGTTGAAGCGCAATCATTGGTAGGAGCGCAACTTTTGCGCGATTGGACTTTGCCGGTAGCGCTTGAGTGCGTTTGATAATCCACATCACCCAGAAACATGGCTCCAGCAAATCCCTCAGCCTAGTAGGTTGGCGGGATAATTACCTACGCTGTCAGGGCGGTGTTAAAAAGCTTGCGGCCTACTCGCTATACAAATACTGCTGAAAGCCAATAAACGTCTCGCGTATGACTGCCGTTGAACCCAGCTCGCTAGCCGCATCACTGATGGTGTTGTACTTCAGCTCGATCAGGCTGCGCATTTTTTTCGCGGCGAGTTCTTTCACGCCATCGGCAACATATTTATCCAGAATAAAGTCCACAAACTCATGTTGTTTATAGCTGGCAAAAGCTTCTTTAATTAAAGGCTTGGCACGCTGAGCGCGCTCACTGCGGGTGCGCGTTTCTGCGGTATAGGCCACATAGGCGAGAACGTCGTACACATCACTGTCCTTTGCGTCAATCAGCTCTTTCATGCTGTCGAGTTTTTCGTCGTCATAACCAGCTTCTGCTAAGTCATCCAGTAGCTTTTCGCGGGTGGTTGGGTCGCTCCAGATCGCACGCAGTTGATCTTCGTCTTGGAAAAACTGCGGCAAATCATCAAACATCCGCTCAATAAACTCTTTGGCAGTGATCGGCTTACCCTCAGGGCTCCAATACATCGCTGAAGAAATATGCTTGATCTGCCTCGCCTTTCCGTCGCTTAGTTGAATCAGAATTTTCTCTACAGGCGCGCACTCGCAAGGCTGCGCACCACATATAGGACAAGGTTCCTGCAGGCACACACAGGGTGACTCAGCACACTTCTGGCAAACCTCCGACGCACACTCACAGGGTTCCACATTACACACCGCACAAAGCTTAGGGCAATTGCATGGGTGAAAACCGCATTGCTCACAAGGCTCTTTCGGGCAGTTACAGGGCTTGCTGTTACACGCCTTACAGGTTCCTGGCTCTAAGGGTTCACCATCCCATTCTGGGTCAGCAAAGTTGTAATGGGCTTTGACAAAATCATAAACCGTAAAGTAATCCTTACCGTCATACATGCGCGTGCCACGGCCAATAATCTGCTTGAACTCAATCATATTGTTACACGGACGCATCAAAACGATATTGCGCACGTTGCGCGCATCTACACCGGTAGAAAGCTTGCGTGATGTGGTCAAAACCGTCGGAATGGTTTTCTCGTTGTCCTGAAAGGTCTTCAGATCATTATCACCGGCTGCGCCATCGTTGGCGGTGACACGCACACAGTAGTTGCTGTTCGTTGTCCAACCCTTTTCCACTGCATACTGATTAACATAATCACGCACCATGCCGGCATGCTCTTGTGTGGCGCAGAAGACCAGAGTTTTTTCTTTAGGATTAAACCTATCCATCCAGTAACGCACACGCTTCTCTTCACGCGCGGGGATGGTAATCACTCGGTTAAAATCACCTTCTTTATACACACGGCCCGGCTCTGGTTCGCCCTGAATCACCTCGCCATCGCCTGGCGTATAAACGTACTCATCCATAGTACCCACAATGGGAATCAGCTTAAAAGGCGTTAAAAAACCATCGTTAATACCGTCTTTTAAGGTGTAGCTGTAAACCGGTTCACCAAAATAATTATAAGTATCGGTATTGCCAGTACGTTTAGGTGTGGCCGTTAAACCCAGTTGCACCGCAGGTGAGAAATAATCCAAAATATTGCGCCAGCTGCTTTCATCATTAGCACCGCCACGGTGACACTCATCAATAATAATCAGGTCGAAAAAGTCTTGCGGGTAATCGCCAAAGTACGGCGTATCTTCGCCCTCTTCGTCCTGCCCGCCACTCATAAAGGTTTGGAAGATGGTAAAAAACACACTGGCATTTTTTGGCACAGTGCCTTTCTTTTTAATTTCGCTGGGATCAATACGCACCAGCGCATCTTCACCAAAGGCGCTGAAGTCATTAAAGGCTTGGTTGGCTAAAATATTACGATCCGCTAGAAATAAAATACGTGGGCGCTTTTGTGCTGCACTCGGGTTTTGCTGGGCGTTCAAACTCCAGCGGCTGGTGAACAATTTCCAAGCGGTTTGAAAAGCAATGCAGGTTTTACCGGTGCCCGTCGCCAAGGTGAGCAAAATACGTTGTTTGCCCTGCGCAATGGCCTCAAGGGTGTTGCGAATAGCGTTTTCTTGATAGTAACGCGGCTGCCAATCACCTTTGACTTCAAACGGGATCTTAGCAAAACGCTCACGCCACACGGCAGCGTAATCCGGCACTTGGGCATCTAGCTCAGCAAAGGTGAGCTGCCACAAGGCTTCTGGGCTCAGAAACTGTTCAACCAGTTCTTCTTTGCCGCTGACCATATCTACTTGATAAACCAGATGGCCGTTGGTTGCATAACCGATACGGCACTGTAAACGTTTGGCGTAATCCTTCGCTTGGCGCACGCCTTCGGTGTAGCTGAGGCTTTCTTTCTTGGCTTCAACGGCTGCCAGCTTATGGCCTTTGTATTCCAGCACATAATCGCTAATAACCGGACTGCTACGCTTCCCACCACCGATAATGCGTCCTTGAGTGATATTCACCTCGCGGCGAATAAAGCTGTGCTCAATTTGCCCCCAGCCTGCGGCAACCAGCTTGGGGTCAATTAAGTTCGCGCGTGTATCGGCTTCGTTCATAGCCATTTAATGAGTCCTTTAAAAATCCTTATGTAAGAAAAACCTGCTGCGCCCTACATATAAACAATCATATCCAACTTTGAGAAGGCTAAAGTGGCATAAGAAAAACCATATCCAACTTTAGGGTGGCTAAAGTGGGATAAGAAAAACCATACCCAAGCTTATGTACCGAATAGCGTGATATAACGCTCGAATAAAAACACTCGATTACGCTGATAGCCTGTTATCTCACGCAGTACGCCATCACTCTGCAGCTGCTTGATTAAGTTTGTTGCCGCTGTAGAGCTTATGCCCAGCAACTCAGAAACATCGTGCACCGTGGTAGAGGGACGCTTATACAACTGACTCAGCAACTGTTGTGCATTTTCAGCGCGCCGCCCCATGCCAAGCACTAAAGTATCCATTTCTTGGCGTAGCTGCAAAATACTTTGGAAAGTTTCTTTACCTTTGCTAGCCGTTTCAATCACTGCAGACAAGAAAAACTTAACCCAGTGAATCAGGTCATTTGATTCGCGCACACGGGTCAAGGCGTCATAATAGCTGCTGCGATTTCGTTCAAAAAAGTCAGACAAATAGAGCGATGGTTTTCTCAGCAAGCCTTTATCAACCAGATACAGCGTAATCAGCAGGCGACCAATGCGGCCATTGCCATCTAAAAACGGATGGATGGTTTCAAACTGGTAATGGCTGAGGGCGATACGAATCAACTGCGGCACATTGATGTTTTCGTTATGCCAAAACTGCTCTAAATCGCTCATCAAGTCGAGCACTAAATCCTGATGCGGTGGCACAAAAGCCGCATCATTTAAACCACTGCCGCCAATCCAATTTTGACTGATACGAAATTCACCGGGGGTTTTGTTTTCACCACGCACACCCTGCATTAAAATTGCATGAGCGTGTTTGAGCAGACGATTGGACAGCGGCAGTGTTTCCAACTCGGCAATGGCGTCATTGATGGCTTGCACGTAATTACGCACTTCAGTCCAGTCATCGCGCTTTTCTGGCGCAAGCTGGGCGGCTTCCATGACAGCTTCATCCATCTGCGTTTGCGTGCCTTCAATGCGCGAAGAGGTGTTGGCCTCTTTAGTAATGTGCATCTGAATAAACAAATCCACATCCGGCACAATCAAAGTAAAGGCATCCAGCTCAGCTAACGCGCGTGAGGCTTTTTCTAGCAACGTATTAATCACTGGATCTTGCCAGAGCCATTCACGATTGATCAGTGTTGGTGCAAAGCTTTTGTATTGATACTGCTGAACCCATTGGCCAGCACTGAACTCTTCAAATTTTATCGGCTCTTGACGTGTCATTAGGCAACCGCTCCTTGGTTGTTCTTTTGTGTGAGCTCACCGGAGAAGGCTTTTTGCAGGATGGATTTTTTTAGTTCGTCCAGTAACACAACTTTCTTATTATATCTTTCGGTCATTAGCTCAATTAATTCCTCTAACGCCTCAAGCTCTTCAATAGTTTTTTGTTGAATCTTTAAATCGGGTACAGGTATCAAATACTCTTTTATCATTGGTACGGTTAGCTGAGGTATTGCAGAGCCGGAGCGCAAAATATCAAGATTCTGAAGTGCGTGTTTAAAATAATCCAAATAAACAACATCCTCATTCGGCGATAAAACTATAAGCCTTACTATAGGTAGAAATGGTTCTCTTCTTAATTCGATATGCCCTGTGCCACTCCCCCTAGCAGCGATTGTGATGCTAGGCTTATTAGCTCTGGAGTAGTCTGTGAAGCCATATAAACCGCTGTTTTTAACAGCATTCGCATAAACTGGAATCTGATACTTTTCTGTCTTCGTTTTAGAAAACAAACCTTTTTTTGGTGCATCTCCACCAGCAAATATTTCTTCACATATAGAAGGTAAAAACTTTAAATCAGCAATCTCTTCTAAAGACTCAAAAAGTTCAGCTTTCTTACTTAAATAAAGCTCGCGGGCGTTTTTTAGGTTTTGTTCGGTTTTGGTGCGGACTTGTTCGATATCGGCAAAGGCTTCATCAAGAATGGCAATAATTCGTTGTTGCTCAGTTATTGATAATATTGGAAATGGCTCAGATTTGTAATCTTTAAAATAAATATGAGGTATTGTGCTGCCAGTTCTATACTGATCGAAGTCGATAGATTCTAGAAAGTATTTTATAAAGCGTAATTCATACCCCGTTTTTGGTAATAAATATTGCATTGTGGCAAGCACAGATGATTTTGCAGGAAGTTCTGATACTCGACCAATTCCAGCACCATCCTTAATTATTGCAAGATAGTCATTTTCTTGATGAAAAAAAGATACGTTTTGCATATACCCCCTAGCACCGAATACTGCATACGGCCCATCATCCTCTTTGATTTTATTAAGGGAGATGTTTGATGTGGCAGATGTAACAGCATCTCCTAAGGTGCCATATACCCATTGATTATCACCAAGAGTAGTGTCTAGGTTTTCCATCACAACAACTCCTGAATACTTTCCAAAATCGCGGCACTTTCTGTATCCAATGCAATCATCTCAGCAATTATTGCTTCAGGCTCTCGCAAAGCTGCAGCTTCCTGCGCATTGGCATTTTTAACCGATAAATCCCACGTTTTTTGATCAATACCTGCTACATCAATCGACCAAGATTTTTCTGATTCCTCAAAGGTTTTTTGCAGTTCTACAAACTCTGCTAGGTCTTTGTCATTCAACGGATTGGTTTTGCCAAGGCTGCGGCCTGGGTCTAGCTGGTAGTACCACACTTTTTGCGTGGGTTCGCCTTTGGTGAAAAACAGCACCACAGTTTTAACGCCTGCGCCTAAAAAGGTTTTGGCTGGGCAGTCTAAAACAGTATGTAGGTTAAAGTTTTCTAGCAGTTCTTTACGCAGTGCTACCGATGCATTGTCGGTATTACTTAAGAAGGTGTTTTTAATCACTATGGCAGCACGACCACCGGGTTTGAGTATTTTCATAAAGTGCTGCAAAAACAGGAAAGCAGTTTCGCCGGTTTTAATCGGGAAATTCTGCTGGACTTCTTTACGTTCTTTACCGCCAAAGGGTGGGTTGGCAAGAATAATATCGTGCTGATTTTTGGGGGTAATGTCTTGCAGGCTTTCCGCTAGGGTGTTGGTGTGCATCACATTGGGCGCTTCTATGCCATGCAGAATCATATTCATTATGGCAATAACATAGGCGAGTGATTTTTTCTCTTTAGCGTAGAAGGTTTTTTCTTGTAGGGTTTTTAAATCACTGGATGAAAGCTGCTTTTGCTCACGTCCACCCTGGCGCAAGTAATCATAGGCTTCACATAAAAAACCTGCCGACCCTGCTGCGCCGTCATAAATGGTTTCACCGATTTTTGGCTGTATTACATCTATCATGGCGCGAATCAGTGGCCGTGGTGTGTAGTACTCGCCACCATTACGCCCAGCGTTACCCATGTTTCTAATGCGTGTTTCGTATAGGTGCGATAGCTCGTGCTTTTCTTCTTGCGAGCGAAAGCGCAGCTCATCAATTCTATCCAGCGCATCACGCAGGGAATAACCGCTTTGAATTTTATTTCTTAGTTCGCCAAATATCTGCCCGATTTTGTATTCAATGGTGTCTGGGCGATCAGCTTTTTGCTTAAAGGATTTTAAATAGGGGAAAAGCTCACGATCGACAAACTCAATTAAGTCGTCACCGGTGAGCGCATTATTGTGGTCTGGGTTGCCATTAGCATCTTTAGGCGCAGCCCACGCACTCCAACGGAACTCTTTATCAATAATGTGTTGGTACGGCTCATCCATTAGCTCGGCTTCAAGGGATTTTTCGTATTCCAAGTCATCGAGGTATTTAAGAAACAACAGCCAAGAGCTTTGCTCGGCGTAATCCAGCTCACTGGAACAGCCAGCATCTTTGTGAAAGATATCATCGATATTTTTAAACGTTTGTTCAAACATACTGGTGCGGTAATCCCTGAAGTGTTGTTGTGAGCTGCATAAGCGCCAGCGCAGCTTGTATTTTTAGCTCAGCCGAAGATATAGGCTTTGCTCTCTGTAAACGCTTAATCCCTTGCGCTAAGCCAAGCATCTAATCGTGCCCGTGGCAGTAACAGTTAATACGGCATGCTGTAATACAAGGAGTGTAGCTAGCGCTGAAATTGCATAACTATAACAAAAGATTACTAACAGCTGGCATAGAGGACTGCTGATCAGCAGCTAAAGCAAATCATTAAGGAACTGTTCTTGCTTGCTGAGCACCTTCGACACCTCCCGCAACTGAGGTCTTACACCACCTTTCGCCCTTCCGCTAAGCACTGCGGCTTTTCGACCACTACTCGGTGTTAGCTCATGCAAAACCTGCGCATCCTTTAATTGTTTTAATAACGCTGGAACGGTTCGTTTAGAAATAGCAAAACGCGTTCTAGCTGGTTCGCTAGGTCAGTGGTAGGCTGGTTTTTCTCTGCTTTTGGGCATCAACGAGAAAGCTATTGAGAGCTTTCTAAGCGGAACCGATTTATACCCAGAAGCGTTGTGCTGCAAAACAAGGACAGCGCCACCAGCCTGAATCACCTCTGATAGCTGTTTTACCCTACAATGACCGCCCGCTCTCAGAATAGGCTTTTCGTATGTCATCCCACCCTTATAGCGTGCTCACGCCCGAGCGGATACTGGATGCAGTTGAAGCGCAAGGATACCGTTGCGATGGGCGCATCACTGCATTAAATTCCTTTGAAAACCGCGTGTTCCAATTGGGCATTGAAGATGAGTTGCCACTGATTGCGAAGTTCTATCGCCCTGCGCGCTGGTCCTACGATCAGATTCTTGAGGAGCATGCATTTTGTGCTGAACTTACCGCTGCTGAATGGCCCGTGGTTGCGCCATTAATCGGTCCCAATGGGCAGTCTGCGCACCGCGATGGAGAGTTTGTCTTTGCTCTATTCACCCGTTTTGGCGGTCATGCTCCAGAGCCTGACAACCTCAACACGATTGAGGTGCTTGGTCGTTCATTAGGTCGCCTCCATGCGATTGGCGCACTGTCTCCGTTCCAGCATCGTCCGGCCATCAATATCGAGGATTATGGGGTGGCTAGCCGTAAGTTTTTGCTGAGCAACGACTGCCTTCCCCCAAGCCTTAGAGAGGCGTATGACACGCTTACACGCGACATTTTAACAATCATTGATGCTCGTTTCAGGGACTGCAAGTACAAGGCTATCCGCATCCATGCCGACTGCCACATCGGCAATATCCTCTGGCGGGATAATCGAGCCGTGTTTGTTGATTTTGATGACTGCCGAATGGGGCCTGCGGTACAGGACTTATGGATGCTGCTTAGCGGCGACCGTCAGGAGCAAACTGAGCAACTTGACGTGCTTTTGGAGGGCTACGAGATGTTCCACGCGTTCGATGACCGTGAGCTAAGCCTCATCGAATCGTTACGCACGCTGCGCATGATGCACTACGCAGCATGGATTGCGCGGCGATGGTCAGATCCAGCTTTCCCCTCTGCCTTTTCATGGTTCAATACCGAGCGCTATTGGGCAGAGCATATTCTGGCGCTAAGGGAACAATTTGCCATTCTGCACGAGGAACCGTTATCTCGGCCTAGAGGTAATTTTTAGCTTGTCTTCCGGATGTATATTGTACTACCCCCTTATTTTTTGCTGCAGCCGCATTTACCATTATTACTGGCTGTACTGCTGTAAAGGTTCGCCCAGTAAACAATCTGGCAGAAATCTTGCACGTCTGCATCCAAGATAACCCAAAAGTTATGGTCACAGATTTCGTGCCAGTTCTGGAAGCTGGTTTTGAGCGCCACGGTATTTCAACCGAGCGCGTTTCCAGCGCAATACCTCAGCATTGTGAATACGTGCTCACTTACAGTGCGCGACGCTCTTGGGATATGGCTCCCTATCTATCGCAAGCCGAGTTAAGGCTCTCCAGCTCAGGACAGGAAGTAGCTTGGGCGCATTATCACCTACGCAACAAAGGTGGCTTAGCACTCAATAAGTGGACCAGCACAGAAAGTAAAATAAGCCCCGTCATTGATGAGCTACTGACAGGCCGCTAAACCCGGCTTATTGTTGTGGGGGGCGAGCGCTATAAATAAGCTCACCCTCTGAATTTTGAGTAGCTTAAATGAAAGACGGAACGACCAGAGCAGCCACAACCCGCATGCTTACATTTTACCTACGACTGTTATACGTTTTCTCCTTGCGCTTCGAGGAACCAAAAACCACCACAATTTATCCAAGTTAAAGAATACTTTTTGGCAAGATGAATGTTTATGTCTTTGCCACCAACTGGCGTCGTAAGCTGAATAGGACCGAATGATGAGCCGTGTGAAATATCATAATCCCAGCATTTCGCCTCTTTGCGAGACGGGTTAACCAGTCTTTCCATATCGTTCATTACCAGCGCCACACCCTCTTGCGCAAAACCTTCTGATACGTACTGTTCTAGAAGCTGCAGATCTTCATATACATCCTTCATGAAAATATCCGACGCACCGCGCTTACCGCCAGATGCCGCAAACGTACGATAACATTTCATTTCAATCGCTATGCTGTGTTGCTGATTTCCAAACTCACCACGAAAAAGAAGATCAATTTCACGATTACGACCGTCTAGCCGCACCCCTGTTTCCAGTTCTATTTCAAACTTTTCGTCATCACGGAAAGTTATCAAAGGGAGCATCTGCTGAAGGACGTACGCATATTGAAGCTGCATCGAGGCTTCTTTGTTTATTGGAATCAACCCGTTCCCCACTTTTCTGGAAAACATAACCCAACCTAGGGAAATAGCCGCCCTCATTCGCTCTGGTAAATTTTCTGCTTCGATATTAGACACGATATTTCCTTTAGGTATAACGCCAACAGTGCAGGCCGTCCAGCCAAGCATACCTTTAGCATTTAGCAGTTGCGCTTAGTCTTGTTAGGGGCTTTATTGTACAGCTATACGATAACTCCATTTATATCTTCGTCATTGGTGGGCATTACGACCAATGCTAACGCTGTGCACGAGCATCGGCACCACAGGCGCGAACTGCTTCAATGTATTATACAGGTTCGCTGCCGTTGACGTTATTGAAGAGAACCTTATCCCGTTATCACCTCTTGTAGAAGATACTCTGTTGGAGCGCAACTTTTGCGCGATACGATCTATAAAGCAGCACCGCCTCGCTTTTGTGGGGCCCGACTCGTCGGGGAAGTTTTTTGCTTTTAAGTCTGAGTAGATTGTTTGGCTTGGTGCTACGGGCAGATATTGGCTCCCTGACAAGTCAGGTCCCACACGGCAGCGTGCTTCTTTGCAGTCATGGCGCGAGTGGTTCTAGCTTGCTCAACACCCTGCAGAAATGGCGGTTTTTGGTAGGAGCAGGCCATGCCTGCGACAGCGGTGCGTCTGGCGGTGCTGTGTTTGCAGGTGTAATCTGCAGTCGGATGCATGGCATCCTCGTACACGCGTAACGGGCATCCCGGTGGCGCTGGAGTTGGCTTGATAATCCGCATCGCCCAGAAACATGGCTCCAACAAATTCCTGAGCCTGTAGGTTGGCGGGATCATTACCTACATTTGAGTCTGAGTAGAGTATTTGGCTTGGTGCTACGGGCAGATATTGGTTCCCTGACAGGTCAGGCCCCACACGGCAGCGTGCTTCTTTGCAGCCATGGCGCGAGTGGTTCTAGCTCACCCAACACTCTGTAGAAGCAGCAGTTTGGGAGCAGGCCATGCCTGCGACAGCGGTGCGTCAGGTGGTGCTGTGTTTGCAGGCGTAATCTGCAGTCGGATGCATGGCATCCTCGTACACGCGTAACGGGCTTCCCGGTGGCGCTGGAGTTGGCTTAAAGTGCACGCCGTTCAGAAACCCACATTCAGAAAAACAGGTAAGTGGCGTAGCCTGCAAGCATCGCCATAGCGAAGATGACCAACACAAAGGCTATTAATAGCTGCAATCTAAACAGTGAACGCAAGAGCACCAGCTCGGTCAGGCTTGCCCCGGCGCTGCCGATGATTAAGGCGAGCACGGTTCCGGCTCCGACGCCCTTGCTCATCAGTGCTGCCGCTAACGGTATGACTGCTTCTGCGCGCATATACAACGGCACACCAATGACTGCGGCAACCGGTATGGCCAAAGGATTGTCCGCACCGGCGTAGTGTTCGAGTAGCTCAGTGGGCATAAAGCCGTAAATCACACTGCCAATGGCAATACCCACGAGCAAGTATGGAAGCACCTCAACAAAGTCCAACCATGCTTCCTGCCACACACCGCTGTATTTACCGGCAGTTTGCCCAGCACTGCATTGGCTTGGCTGTTCATCGCCCTGCTGATCTGCACCGCAGCAGTTTGTCGTCTTACTGTTTGTTGGAACAACCACCGCCTTGGTGCTGCAGTCATTGCCTGTTCCACAACCTGAGGGTAGTTGTTCCGCTGAACTATACACATAGCGCTGAAAACCCAATGCTTGCAGCAACCAGCCTGCGCCCAGTGACACTATAAGAGCGGCAAACACGTAAATCGTGGAAAGGGTCAAACCAAAGGTGGCTATGAGCAAAACAACAATAATGGGATTCAGCAGCGGCGAAGAAAATAAAAACACCATCATCGGACCAAATCCGGCACGCGCACGAATCAAGCCTTTCAGCATAGGAATGGTCGAGCAACTGCAAAATGGCGTAATTGCACCCAGTGCTGCCGCTAGGAAATAACTACTTTTGCGTGCCGAACTCAGCATGGCTTCAACTTTAGCGGGAGGAATATGACGCTGCAGCGCGGCCACTAACAAGCTAATCCCAAGAAATAAAACCGACAACTCGACCGCAAGAAAAGCGAACATGTAGAGGGTATCTAGCAGTTGTGATGACATTACCAACCCCGATGATTCTAGTTTTATCGAAATGTAGCTAATGGTAGGTTTTAGCTCTTTGTACTGTCAACTATAATTCTAGTATTATAGAAATACACTCAAGGAGAAAGTCCATGCAACATGACAGCGTCGCGGCCAGCTTGGCCGAGCTAGGTAATAGCCACCGTTTAGCCGCCTTTCGGTTTTTAGTTAAAGCAGGACCTGATGGCGCTTCTGTTGGCGAGATACAAAAAGCACTGGATATACCGGGTTCAACGCTTTCCCATCACCTGTCACGCATGGCTAAAGTCGGGCTAATTCGTCAAGAAAAACAGAGCAGAACCATTATTTGCAAGCCTGACTACGCACACCTAGATGGCTTAATCAGTTTTTTAAAAGAAGAATGCTGTGCGGATGTGCAGCGTTGAAGATTCGCTCAAGACGATATCACGCTAAGGAAAAGGCCCCATACGTACTAACAACGGCGTTCGCCTGTGCCAGCTGGCGTGCAAGGATTCCAATCCAAACAACAAAAACCCCAACCCGCCCAGCAGCTGTAACCAGCCATCTTCGGGATAATAGGACAGCGCTACAAAACCGATCACAGTGAGCAGCGCTCCCAGTAACAGACCCACGATGCGCATGAGTGTTGAGGCTGGTTCTTTAAGTTTGGTTGGTTTTTTCAACGATGACACCCCTGTCTTAACCGTCTTTTTCAGCATATAAAAAAACCGCGCCAGTTGCCTGACGCGGTTTTTAATACTCAAGCAGCGGGGATGATTACATCATGCCCATGCCACCCATTCCACCCATGCCGCCCATATCAGGCATTGCAGGTGCTGAGTCATCTTTGATTTCTGCAATCATTGCTTCTGTGGTGATCATCAAGCCAGCAATAGAAGCAGCCGCCTGTAACGCAGAGCGAGTTACTTTAGCTGGGTCAAGAATACCCATAGCGATCATGTCGCCATATTCACCCGTTGCAGCGTTATAGCCGTAGTTGCCTTCGCCTTGCTTAACTTTATCAACCACAACGCTTGCTTCGTCACCAGAGTTAGTAACGATTTGACGCAGTGGCGATTCAACCGCACGGCGTAACAATGCAATACCTACGTTCTGGTCTTCGTTGTCGCCTTTCAGCTCAGAGATAGCCAACAGCGCACGAATCAGTGCAACACCACCGCCAGGCACCACGCCTTCTTCAACCGCAGCACGGGTTGCGTGCAGGGCATCTTCAACGCGCGCTTTCTTCTCTTTCATTTCAACTTCAGTTGCAGCACCGACTTTGATTACTGCAACACCGCCAGCCAACTTGGCCAGACGCTCTTGCAGTTTTTCTTTGTCGTAGTCAGAAGTCGTGTCATCAATTTGCTTACGGATTTGTGCAACACGCGCATTAATGTCTTCTGCCTGACCCGCACCATCAATAATGGTGGTTTCGTCTTTATTGATCAGCACGCGCTTAGCGTTACCTAAGTGCTCCAAAGTAGTGGTGTCTAAGCTCAGGCCTACTTCTTCTGAAATGACTGTACCGCCAGTCAAAATAGCCAGATCTTGCAACATGGACTTGCGGCGATCGCCGAAACCAGGTGCTTTAACCGCAGCTACTTTAACAATGCCGCGCATGTTGTTTACAACCAAGGTCGCTAAGGCTTCGCCTTCAACGTCTTCAGCAACAATCAACAGCGGACGGCCTGCTTTAGCAACCGCTTCCAGCACAGGCAGTAGTTCACGGATGTTGGTGATTTTCTTATCAACCAGCAACAACAGTGGCTCTTCTAGCTCAGCTACCATGGTGTCAGGCTTGTTAATGAAATATGGCGACAGATAACCGCGGTCAAACTGCATACCTTCCACTACGGTCAGTTCGTTTTCTAAACCGGAACCTTCTTCAACAGTGATCACGCCTTCTTTACCGACTTTTTCCATTGCTTCAGCAATGATGTCGCCGATAGAGCTGTCGGAGTTAGCTGAAATAGTACCCACCTGAGCAATAGCTTTAGAATCAGCACATGGCTTAGCCAGCTCCTTAAGCTGTGCAACAATAGCAGTGGTAGCCTTGTCGATACCGCGCTTAAGATCCATAGGGTTCATGCCCGCAGCTACTGCTTTCAAGCCTTCGTTAACAATGGCTTGCGCTAATACTGTAGCGGTAGTGGTACCGTCACCGGCTTCATCGTTCGCTTTAGAAGCGACGTCTTTAACCAGCTGTGCACCCATGTTTTCAAAACGATCTTTAAGTTCGATTTCTTTAGCAACAGATACACCGTCTTTAGTGATCATTGGTGCGCCATAGCTGCGCTCCAATACAACATGACGGCCCTTTGGACCTAGGGTTGCTTTTACCGCATCAGCCAGTACATTTACACCAGCTAGCATTTTTTTACGGCCAGAATCGCCGAATTTTACTTCTTTTGCAGCCATGAATAATTACCTCAAATTTATTTCGTTAATGCATTGAAAAGATAAATTAACCTTCGACCACGGCGAGGATTTCACTCTCACTCATCACGAGCAGATCTTCACCGCCAACTTTTACGGTGTTGCTGCCGGAATAGGGTCCAAAAACTACCTTATCACCCACTTTAACAGCCAAAGCACGTACTTCACCGTTATCCAAAACGCGACCCGTGCCTACAGCAACGATTTCACCTTGGTTAGGTTTTTCAGCAGCAGAACCAGGCAGTACAATGCCGCCAGCGGTTTTAGTTTCTTCTTCACTACGGCGGATTACCACGCGATCATGTAGAGGACGAAGCTTCATTGTCGATCTCTCCTAATGGATTATTAAAATAACCAATGCTCAGCATTGGCAGTTTTAGAAAGCCCTAGCTACTTGGATTTAAGCAGCTAGAACATAAAAAATTAAACATTACGTTTTTTGAAATGCACAGCTAGGTTACTGTTTCTGCTATATGGGGGCTGTTGAAAAGCTTTCAAGGGAGGGAACACTTATTTTGTTTCATCATCGCGGCGCTGATACTCACCCTCGATGACTGTTGGACGGTCAGGGCGCTCGCTGTGTGGGGTGTGAGGAGGATGAGTAAACTCGCGGGGGCGATAGTTTTTGTGCATCGCTTTAATTAACCCCTGTTTGGTGAACGGCAGCAGAAAAATAAAGCCAACAGCATCCGTCACCAATCCAGGAATAATCAACAACACACCGGCAATCACCCAAAGCACACCCGTCAGCATTTCAGTATCTGGAACCTCGCCGCGCGCCATACGTTCACGCACGGCCCAAGCTGTAGCCACTCCAGCATATCGAATGCACATACCGCCCAGTATTCCAGTGGCCACTATCCACAGCACCAGAGTGAGCGCACCCACCTCTGAACCAACCTGGATCAGTAGGTAAATTTCCACTAGCGGCAATAATAAAAACATCCAAGCAAATATACGCATACAGTTTTGGCAACTCGTTATTTAGTCAAAGAATACTTATTTACGCCGGTCTAAGCGCCACTGCCAAACAATCAAAATTACCGTTGGCACACCCAGCAAAGCGGTTAAATAAAAGAAATTTTCGTAACCTAGCTTATCAACCATCACCCCAGAATACCCGCCTATCAAACGCGGTAGCAACAGCATAATGGAACTCAGTAAAGCGTACTGACTGGCAGAAAACTTTAAATTCGTCAGACTGGATAGATACGCAACAAAAGCGGCAGTGGCAAGACCGGCACTAAAATTATCGCACGAAATCGTCACCATCAGCATCGGCATGTGCGCGCCCATATCGGTCAACATGGCGAACATTATATTGGTTGCCGCAGACGCAATTCCACCGAGCAAAAGTATCGGCATAATGCCAAAACGCATAATCAATACGCCGCCAGCACCCGCCCCAAATAAGGTCATAATCAAACCAAAAACCTTACTCACGCTAGCGATTTGCTCTTTGCTAAAACCTTGGTCAATGTAAAAAACATTAGCCATCACGCCCATCACCGTATCAGACATGCGGTACGTCGCCACCAAACCAAGCAACAGCAGCGCTTGCCAGCGATAACGGGCGATAAAATCATTTACCGGAGTCAATACCGGAGTTAGTCCACGCCGACCTATAGGTGACAAACAAAGTACGGTAATAACGCTGTAAAGCAGTGCGCGCAAAAAAGCCCGATCGGTAAAAAACAAATCCGTCAAACTTTGTTGACCAGAGAGAAGTAGCTGAAAATTGGTGCTGTAATACTGAGTCGCCATAGCGGGTACGGAAATCAGTAACACAATTAAAACAATGACCGAGCTGAGCTGGTGCATCAAAGCATATTGTGTTCTAGTGTCATCTGTGCCGATTTCAACCTTAGGTTCGCGCATCCACAGCGTGGTCAGCAAGCCTGGCAACATTAACAAAGCAAATAACAAATAGGTGCTAGCCCAGGCTGAATGCCTGTATTGCAAACCGCTGGAGCCAAACCATTCAGCAAAATACAACGCCCCTGCCGTCGCCAGCAATGCCGCTACTCGATAACCCGTCATGTAGCTTGCAGCCAAAGCGGCTTGCTGTTTATCTTCCGCAATTTCAAGACGATAGGCGTCGATAGAGATATCTTGCGTGGCAGAAGCAAAAGCCACTAACACGGCCAACGCGATAAGGGTTGCTAAATGCGTTTGCGGGTTACTAAACGCCATCCCTGCCAAACCCAGAGCAACCAACAATTGCGACAACACCAGCCAAGAACGGCGGCGTCCTAGAAAGCCCAACAGCGGCAACCGCCACTGATCCAGCAAGGGCGACCAAACCCATTTAAATGCATACGCCAAACCAATCAGGCTGGCAAAGCCGATGGTTTCGCGCGCAACACCCGCTTCACGCAACCATACAGACAGTGTAGAGAACACCAGCATGTACGGCAGTCCTGCAGCAAAACCCAGCAATAACAAGGCTAAAGATGCGGGTGTTGCGTAAGCTTTTAGCGCCTCGCGCCAGCCATTAGCAGAACTTGACAATTTTGTTTCTCATAATTGCTCGATGCTCATTTCATCAAAAGCGGACCATTTATATAAACGTAAGGATACGCGCCCATCAACAACATTTACACCTTCGGCACGTAAACGTTGAATTTGTTCAATCCACACCTCACCGCCTTCAGACACACTTAATCGCCCTGCATGATTAAGCACCCTGTGCCAAGGTAGGTTTGTACCCTCTGGTAGCTTTTTAAGCTGACTGCCAACCCAACGCGCTGCTCGCCCTAGCCCAGCCAAACCTGCTAGCTGTCCATAGGTTACCACTTTTCCTTCTGGCACCTGCGATAATGCGATATATAAAGCTTGGCGTCTTTGCTCTGCGGTATCAAACATATAAATTGCTTTTCTAAGTGAGTTCTGCAAAATACGCTGCCTTGGGCAACCTCTAAATCATTTTACAGTATTTATTTTGCTAACCGGTCAAATCAATGCAAGCACTCATTCGTTTAATTGTTTCTACAACCCTTATTTTCGCCGGTCATACGTGGGCAGACAGCCTGCTGCTTAAAAACGGTGACCGCCTAACCGGCAAGGTCATACTGATAGATGCCGGTAAATTGCTGCTAAAAACCACTTATGCCGGCACTATTAGTATAGACACACGCAAAATCGCCAGCATTGAAACAACCAAGCAGCTGCACATTAAAGAACAGCGTTTCAGTGAACCAGTAAACGCTCGCCTGCAGCCCGCTGAGCAAGGCAAGGCAATCATTAGCCATTCTCATGATCACAGCGTTGCGATTGCTGATATTTACCAAGCTCTGCCCGTGACTGAAAGCAAGCTCACCCAAGATCTGCTATGGACGGGTAGCATGCACCTGTCGGCTGATTTTAAGCGTAAAGAAAGCAGCTCAGACAGCTACGACATTGATGCCAAAACCAAGCTACGCCACGGACACTGGCGTCATAACGCCGAGCTTGAGTACGATTACGAGACCAAGGACGACAGCAAAAAAACTGACCAACTGATGGCCAGCTATGCGCTGGATCGATTCTTTTCCGAGCGTTGGTTTTGGCAAGGCAAGTATAAATTCAATCACGATCAGCTAGAAGACCTAACCAAACAACACACCTATGGCACAGGCCCGGGTTTTCAGTTTTGGGATAACGAGCTTGGCTCACTTTCGTTGGCTGGACTAATTAACCACAGTATTTTCCAATACAAAGATGGCCATAAAGAACGCTTTAACTCATCGACTCTATCTTGGGATTACCAACGCTTTTTCTTAACCAGAACCCTAGAATTTTTTAACAAAGGCGAGTTGGCTGTACCCTTTACCAACGAGGTTGATTACGTGCTGGATGCTGAAACAGGCTTGCGTTATAAATTAAATAGCTGGGCGTCCTTAAGTTTAAAAGCCGAGTGGGAAAAAATACGCAGCAAGTACGGTGACGTCAATAACCGCCGTTACCTGATGGGCGTTGGCGTAACCTGGTAGCGCACGTTTTGATTGCTGCCGTCAAAGGTTGCTACCTGCACAACGTCTTTTGCTAGAATAACTGCAGGTGTAACTACAACGAGCCCGCTCATGCCAGCCAATTTCCGTTTTTTGATCGCACAGATACCTAGCCAGCTAGGTGATATCCAATCCAACTTAAACCACATCAAACAACAATTGCAGCTAGGCAAACAGCAGCAGGCTGATTTGGTGGTGTTTTCGGAAATGGCCTTAACTGGCTACGCCCTGCAAGATCAGCTGTTTTATCCCACTCTCGAGCAACAGCTACAACCAGCCATTGAGCAGCTGTGCGAGCTAAGCACAATCTGTCCATTTATTGTGGGCATGCCTTTGTTTAGCCAAGGCGATATTTTCAACGGCTGTGCTTTTTTCAATCAAGGTCAGCTGCAGTGGCAGTATGCCAAGCAATTTTTGGCACAGAATCAAACCTTTGATGAAGCGCGTTATTTCACTCCGGGCAACAATCAGCCCACGTTAACGTTTCGCGGCATCAGGATCGCACTTGCCCTCGGTGATGAGCTGAATCAGCCTGACTTTATTGCACAGCTCACCCAACAACCAGATGTTTTGCTGAACTTAAGTGCCGACCTTTTTTACCTTAATCGCACCCAAGAGCGTGAGCAAACCCTCGCCAAAGCAGCACAGCAACTGGGTTGTCCGCTTGTTTTTATTAATACAGTCGGCGCGCAGGATGAGTGGATCTACGCCGGTCAAAGCTCGGTTTTAAACGCCCAAGGACAATTACTGCAACGCGCAGCAGCTTTTGTTTGCGACACGCTAGAGTTTAATTTAGCTGAGCAACAGCAGCCGCTAAACAACCACCTACTCAGCGAGGAAGCTTTGGTTTATCAGGCGCTGGTAACCAGTCTGCGTGAGTATGTAGCCAGTTGCGGTTTTAAAGGGGTGTTGCTTGGCTTGTCCGGTGGGATTGATTCAGCGCTGGTACTCGCCATTACCGTTGATGCTCTGGGTGCAGATAAGGTTACGGCGGTAATGATGCCCTACCATTACACCGCACAAATCAGCCAAGATGACGCCGCTGAGCAAGCCAACTGCATGGGTGTTGCTTACCACGTACTGCCGATTATCGATATTGTGCAGCAGTTCAGCCAACAATTAGAGCCTGTATTAAACCAGTGGCCAGCCAGCGCACAGGATACGACCGAGCAAAACCTGCAAGCCCGCAGCCGCGGCAGTTTGCTGATGGCTTTGTCCAACCGCAGCGGGGCTCTGCTGTTAACCACCAGCAATAAAAGCGAAATGGCAGTTGGTTATTGCACGCTTTATGGTGATATGGCGGGTGGTTTTGCGCCACTCAAAGATGTACCCAAAACGCTGGTGTATCGCTTGGCACACTACCGCAACAGCCTATCAGCGGTGATACCTGAGCGCGTCATCACTCGCCCGCCAACAGCCGAGCTTGCGCCAGATCAGAGCGACACCGACAACTTGCCGCCTTATCCCGTACTGGATGAGATCATTCGCTTGTACGTGGAAGAAAACCAATCAAGCGCGCAGATTATTGCCCAAGGTTTGGACGCTGCTACTGTGAATCGCATTGTGCGCTTAATTAATTTAAGCGAATACAAGAGACGTCAGGCTGCCATGGGCCCCAAAATAACCAAACGCGGTTTTGGGCGCGAGCGCAGAATGCCTGTAGCCATTAAACCCAGCTGATGTTTAGATAGGTTGGTTTACAAACTCTAACCCGCTCGACGCAGCAGCCACAGGCCAATAACAGCGCAAATCACTGCTGGTAACAGTACGGCCAAGACTGGAGGAAAGTTAAATACCATGCTGGCGGGTCCCAACAGGTCTTGTACTATTTTAAAGACAAAACCCACCACCACGCCGGTAAACACACGCTGCCCCAAAGTCACTGAGCGCAAGGGGCCAAAAACAAAAGAAATCGCCATCAACACCAGCATAGCTGTAACCACGGGTTGCAAAACTTTACTCCAGAATGCCAGCAAGTAATTCTTAGCGTTAAGCCCTTGTTCTGATAAGTAACGGGTATAACTCCATAGCCCTGTAATAGGCAATGCATCCGGATCCATCACCACCGTGTTCAACAATTCTGGCTTTAACGCCACATCCCACTGTTCTTTTTCAGCCTGATTAACGCTTGAGCTACGCGCCTCTAGATGGGTATAAACAATATCCTCTAACAGCCAAGTTCCTTCTTGAAACGAGGCTTGGCGCGCAAAACTGACTACCTGCAGCTGTCGCTGCTCATTGAACTTATAGCGCGTAACTCCCAATAACAGACCGTTTGGCTGAACGGTGTTGATGTGGATATATTCTTGCCCTTGTCGATGCCACAAACCATGTTTAGAGCTTTGCGCTTTTCCAGCAGACTGAGCCATGGAGCGATGTGCTTGCGCCATGCTTTCGGTCCATGGCGCGACATACTCAGCTATCGCCAGCCCGATCACCATGAGTAACAGCAACGGCTGCATCACCGACCAGACAATACGCATCAATGACACCCCCGCTGCGCGCATCACTGTCAGCTCACTGTTGGACGCCAAGGAACCCAGCCCCACCAAGCAGCCAATAAGTGCCGACATGGGCAACACATCGTAAATACGTCTAGGTGCCGTCAAGCCGACATAGATGAGCGCATCTTTTAGCGTGTAACCGTCCTGTAAATCACTTAGCTGATCAATAAAGGCAAACAAGAGCGCCAGCCCACTAATCACGCCCAACACGGCAAGAATAGCCACTAACACAGCGTTACCCACATAGCGATCTAACTTATGCATGGGCGACATCCTTAGCGGTTACGCTACGCCATTTAGATAGCCTGTAACGCAACCTCTCCCAATACAGCAGAACAACACCCACGCATAAAAACAATGCATGTACAGGCCACATACCCACAGCATTGGATACGCGCCCTTTATCGAGCGCATCGCGCATGGCAATTAATAAAGCCAAGTACGCCATGTACAGAAAAATAGCAGGTAACAGCTTTAAAAAACGTCCTTGCCGAGGGTTCACCTTGGCTAGGGGCACTGCTATCAAAGTCACCACAAAAGCGAGCAAGGGTATGGCTATGCGCCAGTGCATTTCTGTTTTAAATCTCTGGTGCGTACCGGCTATTAGTTCTGTTGTCGACATCGCTTCGCGATCACTAACAGTTAAACCGACTGAAGGCTTGGGCAGTAAAACAGCGTAGGTATCGTACTTAGCCACGCGATAATCAGCCTGACCCGGCTGACCGTCATAACGATAGCCATCTTCAAGCACTAAATAACGACTGCCATCGCTGTGTAAAACCTGTTGACCCGACTTGGCAATCAGTACGCTAATTTGTTTGCTATCCACGGCTTTCGCTTTTGCGCCAACCTGTGTTTCAGTGACAAACACACCCTGCAGCTGTTCACGATCACTGCTGACATCTTCAACATAGGTCACCCGCCCGCCTTCTTTCATAGACTGAAAGCGTCCCGGCACTAGCGTATCGAATTCGGTTAGCGCATCTTGCTCATGCAAAATAGTTTCTACCTGTCTCATACCATAGGGCGTTAGGTAAAAACTTAAAAAAGCCAGCACGACGGCTACCAGTAAAGCGGGTGCGCTGGTGTAGGCAAAGATACGTTGCTGGCTTACGCCTGAGGCATTTAAAACAGTGATTTCACTTTCCAAATACAAGCGCCCGTAGGCCAGCAAAACGCCCAAGAACAAACCCAAGGGTAAAATAAGCTGTAAAAAACCCGGTATTCTATAGGCCATAATTAATAGCAAGGCACTGGGATCGAGCAAGCCCTGAGCAGCCTGCGCCATATATTTGATAAAGCGACCACTCATGATAATAACTAACAACACAGCGCTAACCGCACTCAAGGTCAGTAGTACTTCACGCGTTAAATAACGAAAAATTATCAAACGAAACTCCAGTAAACCTGCTTTAAAATGCAGCCCTTAACAAAACTTGCCTATAACAGTAGGATTAATCTAAGCTGTAAGCACAGCACCTACTTTCTATTAATGCGCGCAGAAGCACCATCTATGGCGCGCATTATCCTTTATATTATTCTCTTTGTCTTGAGGAACATTAAGCATGCATTTCTCTGTTACCCACGAAGCCGTTGCTACTCTCAACACAGGCACGCTGATTTTCGCCCTTGATGAAAGCTTACAGCTTAGCGATAGCGCATTACAGCTCGACAAGGCTAGTAATGGCGCCCTACAAGCCGCTTTAAAAAACGGCGATATTCAAGGTAAAGCAGGACAAAGCTTACTGATCCGTCAGCCAGCAGGCATTGCGGCGCAACGTATTTTACTGATTGGTATTGGCAAAGAAAAACAATTATCCGACAAAGCTTTACGCAAAACCGTCGCTGCAATCACCAACCAACTCAAGCCCTTAAATGCCGAGCAAGCCACACTGGCGCTCGACAGCATTCAAGCAAAGGAACACAGCAATGCCAATACGGCCCGCCTAATTGCGCAGTGCTTTGCTGATAACCTCTATGTTTTCGATCAGTTTAAAAGTGAGAAATCCACACCCATTGAACTGAAAAATATTGAGTTTTTAACCACCGCTGATGAAGTTGAAGCCGTTCATGAGGCTTGCCAGCACGCAGAAGCCTTTGCCAGCGGCATGAACCTCACCCGCGACTTAGGCAATTTACCCCCTAATATTTGCCAGCCTAGTTATCTGGCCGAACAAGCCCGCACCATGGCGCAGCAACATAACCAGCTGGTCGTTGAAGTACTAGAAGAAGAGCAACTTAAAGAACTTGGCGCTAACGCGCTGCTGGCGGTGGCCAAGGGTAGCGAGCAGCCACCACGACTTATTGTACTGAATTACCAAGGCGCTAATGCCGATGACCAACCCTATGTATTGGTCGGTAAGGGAATTACATTTGATTCCGGCGGTATTAGCTTAAAACCCGGTGCTGGCATGGATGAAATGAAATACGACATGTGCGGTGCGGCCACTGTGCTTGGTGTGTTTGCCAGCCTGCTCGAACTCAAGTTGCCTATCAATGTGATTGGCGTGCTGACGTGCGCAGAAAACATGCCCAGCGGCGGCGCTACACGTCCGGGCGACATCATCACCACCATGAGCGGTCAAACCGTTGAAATCCTCAACACCGATGCCGAAGGCCGCTTAGTGCTGTGCGATGCGCTCACTTACGTTAAGCGTTTCAATCCCAAAAGCGTGATTAACATTGCTACTTTAACGGGCGCTTGTATTGTTGCCTTGGGCAGTCAAACCAGCGGTCTGATGGGTAATAACCAAGACTTAGTAGATGCGTTACTCCAAGCTGGCCAAACTGCCAGTGATGTGGCTTGGCAGCTGCCTTTATTTGATGACTACCAAGAACAGCTCGACAGCCCCTTTGCCGATATGGCGAATATCGGCGGCCCAAAGGCGGGTACTATTACCGCGGGCTGTTTCTTGTCGCGTTTTACCAAGGATTACCCTTGGGCACACCTCGACATCGCCGGTACAGCTTGGATTAGTGGCGGTAAAGATAAAGGCGCAACAGGCCGTCCAGTTCCGTTACTGCTGCAGTACCTCTTGGATCAGCGCGCGTGAGAATAGATTTTTACGTCAGCCCCAGCGACCAGCTGCAGGAGCGCCTTGTGCTCGCCTGCCAGCTGGCAGCTAAAGCATGGCAGGCGCAATTAAGCACCTTTATCCGCTGCTGTGATCTAGCCCAGGCGCAGCAACTGGATGAGCTGTTATGGTCATTTCGTTCGGCATCTTTTCTGCCGCACAATCTTTACCAAGACAACCCGCAATCACCTATTGTATTAGCTGTCGATGAGCAGCCTGTAGATAATGATGTGGTTTTTATCAACCTAGCTATGCAAATCCCATCGCCCATACATCACTTTAACCGTATTATCGAAATTGTTTGCCAAGCACCGGAAATACTGCAAAAAAGCCGAGAAAACTTTATGCAGTATCGTCAGCTAGGCTACCAACCACAACGGGTCGAGCTTTGAGGTTTTTTCTATGCGTAAACCAGCAAGCAGTACACAAGCCCAGGATTTACTGGATGATCTGACACGACTACACCAGCAGTTAACGGGGGAGAAAATGTTTGACTCCGTGCCTCTTCTGGAAGACATTATCAGCGCGCCACAACCAGACTCACTCAGTTTCGAACAGCAGTTATTGATACACAGTGCTGAAAAAATCCTCCCTGAAATCATCCAAGATTTCACCCCGCTCATTGCGCAAGAATTGAGCCGCAGACTGCAGCAAGAATTGCGCAGGGCGCTTGAAGAACAGCAGATTAGCGATAAAAACCACCCGCCTCGCTAAAAGCTAACCTATTAATCCTGCATCCCGCCAACATTGCCAATTGGCTTTTTATTGCGCTGCCTAGTCAGGATAGCCTTTAACATAGCCGCAACAGCATAAGCCTGATAAAATCACTCCTTCCTACCACCTGTTCTGCAAAGGTTTATTCATGAGCACGCAAAAACCCTCTATTAGCTACAAGGATGCTGGTGTTGATATTGACGCCGGTGAAGCCCTTGTTCAACGCATCAAACATGTTGCCAAGCGCACCGCACGCCCTGAAGTTTTGGGTGGTTTGGGTGGTTTTGGCGCGCTCTGTGAAATCCCTGAAGGTTACCGCCAGCCTGTATTAGTGTCAGGCACAGACGGTGTGGGCACCAAGTTACGCTTAGCGATTGACCTTAACCGCCACGATAAAATCGGTATCGACTTGGTCGCTATGTGCGTCAATGATCTGGTTGTGTGCGGTGCTGAGCCATTGTTTTTCCTAGACTATTACGCGACCGGCAAGCTCAATATCGATGTGGCCGCTGATGTTGTTACCGGCATTGGTGCAGGCTGTGAAATGGCAGGTTGTGCGCTCGTTGGCGGTGAAACCGCTGAAATGCCTGGCATGTACACGGGCGAAGATTATGATTTGGCTGGCTTTTGTGTCGGTGTCGTTGAGAAATCTGAAATCATTGATGGCTCCAAAGTAGCGGCAGGTGATGTCCTTATCGCCCTACCATCTTCTGGTCCACACTCCAATGGTTATTCATTGATTCGCAAGATCATTGAAGTAGCCGGTGCAGACATCAACAGCACATTGATTGAAGGCCAACCACTGGCTGAACACCTGCTGGCACCCACCCGTATTTATGTCAAACCTGTGCTCAAATTAATTAAAGAAACTGGCAAGGTTAAAGCTATTTCCCACATTACGGGTGGTGGCTTGCTGGAAAACATTCCACGCGTATTGCCAGAAAACGCACAAGCAGTGGTGGATGTGGCTAGCTGGAAACGCCCTGCCGTTTTTGACTGGTTACAGCAACAGGGCAATGTTGATGAAGTAGAAATGCATCGCGTACTTAACTGCGGCGTGGGCATGATTATTTGCGTTGGTGCTGAAGATGAGCAAAGCGTGCTAGAGCACCTACGCGATTCGGGTGAGCAACCTTGGCGCATCGGCCATATTCAAACCGCCAAAGCAGACGCCACAGCCATTGTATTGAATAACCTAAAACAGCATCTATGAGTGCAAAGAAAACCTGCTCGGTCGTTGTATTAATTTCCGGATCGGGCAGTAACTTACAAGCCTTACTGAATCATTTTCAAGACAATGAATCAGTCACCATCAGCGCAGTAATCAGCAATAAAGCGGATGCCTTTGGTTTACAACGCGCCGCACGCGCTGGGGTGCCCACGCAGGTGTTGTCGCACCGTGATTATTCAGACCGCCTAGCGTTTGACCAAGCATTAATCCAAGTTATCGACCAGTACCAGCCTGATTTGGTGGTGCTGGCTGGGTTTATGCGTATTCTCACGCCAGAGTTTACCCAGCACTACCAACAACGTTTAATGAATATCCACCCCTCGTTATTACCTAAATATAAAGGACTGGATACCCATCAACGCGCACTGGAAGCAGGTGATACAGAACACGGTTGCAGCGTCCACTTTGTTACCGAACATCTAGACGGTGGCCCTGTGGTCATTCAAGCCAGCACCGCCATTGAGGCTGATGACAACGTTGACAGCCTAGCGCAAAAGATCCATCAGCTTGAACACCAAATCTACCCGCTTGCCGTGCAGTGGTTTGCTGAAGGACGCCTGCAACTTGCCAACAATGCCGTTGTCTTAGATGGGCACGTTTTATCCAACACCGGCTACCCATTTAATCCATCCAGCTAAAATCGAGGTACTCAAGCATGCTACGTATTTTATTAACGACTCTATTGCTTAGTCTGTGTAGTGCTAACCTCGCTGCTGCCGAACTACAGCCTTTTCAGGCCAGTTACACTGCGGACTGGTCGCAGCTTCCTTTTACTGGCAAAGCCGAGCGCTCATTAAAAAACAACGGTGATGACACGTGGCGCTTAAGCTTTGAAGCCTCCATGATTGTGGCTGGGTTAAAAGAAACCAGCACACTGCGTTTAGCCGGTGAGCAAATCCAGCCCCTCAAATACCGCTATCAGCGTACAGGCTTGGGTAAGGCAAAAAAAACCAGCCAAGACTTTAATTGGCAAACCTACCTGATAACGGGCGTAGAAAAAAAACAACCTTTTGAAATGCCTCTGTTAGCTGGCGTACTCGACAAATCTTCTTATCAACTCGCACTGCAACTCGATGTTGCGGCAGGCCAGCAAGCCATGAGTTATTCGGTGGTCGATGGCGATGAGTTAGATACCTATGATTTCCGCGTTTTAGGCGAGGAAATCGTCACAACCAGCGTAGGTAAACTGCGCACCATTAAAGTTGAGCGGGTACGCGATCCGAGTCAAAGCCAGCGTAAAACTGCACTTTGGTTTGCTACTGATTGGAATTTCTTGTTAGTGCAGCTTAATCAAGTTGAAAAAGATGGCAAAGATTACACCATAAAACTTGAACAAGGCTCTGTTAACGGCAAGCAAGTGACTGCAATGCCTGATTAAATCAGCGACTTATCAAGCCTTAGTATTATTTACTTTTTTGCATAATATTGAGCAACAGCATACAATAGCGACAATTTATAAACCCTCACCCGAGCGTTTTTACTTAACTAAGGAGCTATTTATGGCGATGAAAACTATCCGCGCTACCGGCAAGATGGGCGCAGGTATGACCATTGAAATCATGTGTGGCGAGCACAAAATCTACATGGATCAACCCAAAAACTCTGGCGGTGCTGATTTAGGTCCGGCTCCACCTGAGTTGATTTTGGCTGCCTATGCTGGCTGTGTTGGCAGCATTGGTCGTATTATTGCCTTCCAAGAAAAATTCACCCTGCGCGGCATGACCTTTGAAGTAGAAGCGGATTACGATAGTGACCGTATCTTGGGGCGTGAAACGACCGCACGCACAGGCTTTCAAGAAATACGTCTGAAAGTAGGCATTGACGCTGATCTCGATGATGCCGCTAAGCAAGATTTATTAGAGCGTATTGAAGCCCGCTGCCCGATTTACGATAACCTAGCTAACGAAACTAAGCTGGTATCTTCACTGGCTTAATCCCTTGCCACCCTTATAAAAAAAGCCCTTGCCAAACGTATTGACAAGGGCTTTTTTGTTAGGCTCAGATGTTTGTTTAACCTGCCAGCTCTACCAGCAGCTTATTCAAGCGCTGCACATAGGCGGCTGGATCTTTGATGCTACCACCCGCTGCCAATGCTGCTTGATCAAACAGGATATGTGCTAAATCAGCAAAACGATCCTCATCGGGTTCTGCGTCGAGTTTTTCTAGCAACGGGTGCAGGGGGTTAAACTCAAATACTGGCTTAGAATCCGGCACTTTCTGCCCTGTAGCTTCCAAAATCTGGCGCATTTGCAAGCCTAGGTCCTGCTCGCCAATGGCTAAAATAGCGGGCGAGTCCGTCAAACGGTGCGAGACACGTACGCTGGCAACTTGGTCTTTGAGTACGCCTTGCAAGCGCTCAACCAAGGCTTCTTTATCCTTCGCCACTTCCTCTTGAGCTTTCTTG